>NZ_JBHXMN010000008.1:0-307005 GCF_042720495.1 Nocardia sp. NPDC058480
CGGTTAGCGCTCGAGACTAGAGCCTTCGGCTCAGCGCTTTCGAGCGCTAACCGGCGACCCGGCCGCGGACCGGCCACTTCGTGGCCGCCGCTCCCTATGGGTCGCGGGTGCGGGGCTGGGAGTGCGGTCATGGCGGATTTGGGGTGCACGGTGGGGCTGGGAGTGCGGTAGGGGTGCGGACTTCGGGGTGTGGGGTGTGGCTGGTGGCGCGGTAGGGCTGCGGTCTTGGGGTGGCTGGTGGCGCGGTAGGGCTGCGGTCTTGGGGTGGCTGGTGGCGCGGTAGGGCTGCGGTCTTGGGGTGGCTGGTGGCGCGGTAGCGCTGTGGTCTTCGGGGTGTGGGGTGTGGTTAGGAGTGCGGTAGGGCTGCGGACTTCGGGCGTGTTGTGGGGGTGCGGTCATGGCGGATTTTGGGGTTAGACCGCGGTGCTGGCGGGGTTGGTAGTTCGTAGATGGGGGCGGCGGGGGGTTGGTTTTCTCAGCTCGTCGTGGAAGCTCAGGCCTAGGCGGTATTCCTTGGCGTGGTACATCGCCGCGTCGGCGGTGCGGATGAGGTCGTAGATCGTTGTCTCGGTGGGGCGGGTGGTCAGGCAGGCGACGCCGATGCTGGCGGTGATGGGGATTTCGCCGCAGCTCAGTTCGAAGGGGCGGATGAAGGCGCCGAGGATGTGTTCGGCCAGGACCGCGGCTTCGGTGCGGGTGCGGGGGGCGAGGACGACGAATTCGTCGCCGCCGTAGCGGGCGGTGAGGTCGGCGCTGGTGGTGGTGCGGCGGATGCGGGAGGCGGCGTTGGCGATGAGTTCGTCGCCGACGGCGTGGCCGTAGCTGTCGTTGACCATTTTGAAGCCGTCGAGGTCGATGAACAGCAGGCACACCGGTTTTCCGGCCCACTGCTCGCGGTACCGGTGTGGTGCGCGCAGCAGGGCGGCGCGGTTGAACAGGCCGGTGAGCAGGTCGTGGTCGGCCTGGTAGTGGGCTCGGCGTTCACTGCGCATGCTGCGGGCGATGGCGCGTTCGCTGCGCACCAGCACCCCGACGAGCAGCATCGTGAGCAGCGAACAGATCACCACGCGGTCGAGGACCCCGAGGTCGGCGCCGACCACGCTGACCAGCGAGGCCGCCACCAGCGCCACCGCGATCATCCCGGCCCGCTGCCGCGATCGATGCGGTCCCACATCCTCGGCGTCGCGCAGGGCGCCCATCGTCGGCTGCACCGCGGCCAATCCGGCCAGCAGATACGCCCACTGCTGTGGCACCACCGCGAACTCAGGATCTACCGCGATTGTGCCTGCGGCAGTGAGGCTTTCGAGAAATCCGCCGATGAGCACGGCGATCAGCGCCGCCTGCAACAACCGCAGCGACGTCTCCGAGCGAACCACTGTCGCCAGCGAATGCCCGAGCACGGTGGCCAGCAAGGCGTGGATCACCGGATAGCTCGCGGCCAGCGCGGTATCGACGAACCCGGTGCCGTGCCGCAGAATCGGCGAGATCAGGAACGTCCACGACGCCAGCAGCGCGCTGAGTCCGATGAGCGTCGAGTCCAGCCACAGGTCACGGGCGTTACGGAGCTTGTGCGGCTGCAGCCAGCCGACGGCGGCCAGGCCGAGGCACAGCGAGGCGGCCAAGGTGCACAGATCGTCGACCGGATGCCAGCCCGGATGCAGCCCGAGCGCGCGTATCGCGGTGCCCGTGGCGAACAGCGGAACCGAGGCGGCCAGGAGATACCAGGGCAGCCGGTGCGTGGGCCGATGGCTGTACATGCCGTACCCGATCATCGCCAGCGATCCCGCGACGATCACGACGAGCAGCACAAAGGGCAGCGCCCGGCCACCTGATAACGGCGCGAGCAGCACGGCCCCCGCCGCGCCGAGCAGCACCGCGCACCGTCGCCGGCTTCCGTAGCGTGTCTCGCTGATGGTCATCAGCCCCCCTCGATCTTGCTGCGCACGCGACGAGCGTCGATCGAATGGAAGGCCGGTGAATCACTCGAAGTATCGGCCGAGAACACCGAGTGTTGTTGTTCGAGCACTATCCCCAGCCGGCAAGCGCCGACGCTCAAAACCTTTACAACTCAGTCGATCATGACACGTCCGTGGCCCCGCTGTCGATGCGTTGCGAGCATTGCCGGATACCGATTCGGCACCCGATATCCCACGCTTGTCTGTCGCGGGTGTTCGGTGGTGGCATCGTCGCAGGAAGCGGAAGGGACAGACGGGTGGACAAATGGATCGCGCCGGGCCGGGTCAACATCATCGGCGAGCACACCGACTACAACGACGGGTTCGTGCTGCCCATCGCGCTATCGCTCGGCGTCGTCTGCGCGGCCGGGCCACGCGGTGACGGGCTGGTGCGGCTCACCTCGGCGCAGCGGCCCGGCGACGTCGTTCAGGTGCGGGTGCGCGAACTCGTGGCGCAACGGGATCGGTTGCCCGGCTGGGCCCGCTATCCGCTCGGCGTCGTCGACGAGTTCGTTCGCGGCGGTCATCGAGTCGACGGGGTGAATCTCGAACTCGACGGCGCGGTGCCGATCGGCGCCGGCCTGTCCTCGTCGGCGGCCCTGTGCTGCGCGGTGACGATCGCGCTGCGCGATCTGTTCGCGCCCGAACTCACCGATCGGAACATGGTCGAGATCGCCAGGGCGGCGGAGAACGGTTTCGCCGGCGTGCCGACCGGCCTGCTCGACCAGTCCGCCTCGATCCTGTGCACCGAAGGCCACGCCCTGTTCCTCGACATCCGCGCGTTCGTCAGCAAGGAAACCGCTGGTGCCGAACAGATTCCGTTCGATCTCGATGCCGCTGGATTGACGCTGATCGTCGCCGACACCGGTAACCCGCACGACCTGGCCGACGGCGGGTACGCCGAACGCAGAGCGCAATGCGAAGCCGCCGCCGACGCGTTGAACCTGCCCGCCCTGCGCGAGGCCACCGCCGAAGACCTTCTCCGGCTGCGGGATCCACTGCTGCGCCGCCGCGCGACGCACGTGGTCAGCGAGAACGCGCGGGTGCTCGCGGTCGCCGACCGGCTACGCACCGGTGCGGACCCGCGGGCGATCGGTGAGCTGCTCACGGCCTCGCACCATTCGCTGCGCGAAGACTTCGAAGTATCCGCGCCCACCCTGGATCTCGCTGTCGAAGCGGCGCTCGACGCGGGCGCCTACGGTGCGCGCATGGTCGGGGGCGGCTTCGGCGGCAGCATCATCGCCTTGGTCGACCACGCCGACCAGGTCGCCGAGAACATCATCAATCGGTTCGCCACCACCGGTTTCGCCCCGCCGAGCGTCTTCGCCGTCGAGCCCGCCGCGGGTGCGCACAAACTGGATTGAACGTTGTTGTTCAGTGCGAAGGGCCCGGGAAACCTCACGCTTCGATGGCGCCCGGGATTCCTTCCTCGACAACGAAACTCGCGCGTGTGGTGATCGGTGCGCCCGGTCGGCTGACATACGGGACGACGCGGAAGTCGTTGCGCCACTGACGATGATCGAGGTCGACGCGGACGTATCCGCGCTGGCGGTTGTAGAACTTCATATCCGGGTTGGCAGCCAGCAGCGTGCGGCCCGCGTCGGTGAGGTCGGCGCCGTCGCTGCCGGTGCTGATCGAGGTACCGGTGAACTCGGTTGCTACAACAGGGGATTCGGGATCGGCATAGTCGCGGCGTAGGTCGGCGACATAGTTCTCGTGGCGGTCGCCGGTGATCACGACCAGGTTGTCGACAGCGTGGTCGGCGGCAGCGGCCAGCACCGTATTGCGGTCGGCGACATAGCCATCCCACGCATCCGTGCCGAGTAGCAGGTCGGGGCCCGGGTCGTAGTCGGATTGGGCCATGGCGACCTGGTTGCCGAGTACCTGCCAGCGGGCATTCGAGGTGGCGAGCCCATCGACGAGCCAGTCACGTTGGGCCGCACCGAGAATGGTGCGGTCGGTGGCGAACCGGTCGGCGCAGCCGATCACCGCGGAGCCGTCGCCGCAGGCCTGGGGGGTGCGGTACTGCCTGGTGTCGATCATGGTGAACTCGGCCAGATCGCCGAACCGGTAGCGCCGGTGCAAGTGCATCGACGGGCCCGCGGGGAGCTGGGCGAGTCGCATCGGCTGGTGCTCGTACATGGCCTGGAAGGCGGCGGCTTTGCGGCGCCGGAACAGGGGCGGGAGGCGGTACACGTCGAGTCCGAGGCCGGGACTGTCACCGGCCCAGTTGTTGTCGAGTTCGTGGTCGTCGAGGGTGACCAGCCAGGGGAACGCCGCGTGCGCGGCTTGCAGCGGCGCTTCGCCTTTGGCTTGGGCGTAGCGCAGTCGGTAGCCGGTCAGATCCACTGCCTCGCCGGCGAGTTGCGGCGGCATGTGCGCACCGCGGCGGGCGAGGATCCAGGAGGTTTCGTAGATGTAGTCGCCGAGATGGACGACGAGGTCGAGGTCTTCGGCGCTGAGATGCTCATAGGCGGTGTAGTAGCCCGAACTCCACGACTGGCACGACGCGAAGGCGAACCGGAGCCGTTCGGTCGGGCTGTGCGGTGGCGGCGCCGTGCGGGTGCGGCCGATCGGTGAGATCGCCGAGCCGGCCCGGAAGCGGTAGTAATACCAGCGATCCGGTGCCAGCCCGGCTACTTCGGGATGCACGCTGTGGCCCAACGCGCGGGTGGCCAGCGCCGATCCCCTGACCACCACTTTCGTGAACTGTTCGTCCTCGGCGACCTCGTAGTCGACGGTCACCGCGTCGACCGTCATCCCGCCGTACCCGTCGGGTGCGAGCGGATCGGGAGCCAGTCGCGTCCACAACACCACCCCGTCCGAGGTCGGTTCGCCGGACGCGACCCCGAGCGAGAACGGTTCGCCGAGCCACCGGGGCGCGGCGAACCTCGCACTGCTCACCGCCGACACTCCGACCAGCGCGGCGATCGAACCTGTCACGCCGGTACGCAGGAGTTGTCGACGGGACAGCGGCATCATCGGATCCTAGGGGCCCCGTCCGCGCAGCGCGGTGTCAGAGCCGGAAGATCCGCGAACCCACAGCCCAGCCTGCGCTGGACCAGTTCGGACCGAAGCACGCCACCGTGCCCGCCTGGCCGACGGGCAGATCCTGGCGGATCGTGAACGGCCCGACGGCGAAGGGCGCGATGTTGTATCCGATGCAGTCGACCTCGAGCCGGTAGGTGCCCTCGCCGCCATAACATCCACCGTTGAATGCCCACGGGCCGTTCATCGACCCCTGGCAGCCGGTATCAGCGGCGGCGGTACCAGCGGCGACACCGGTCAAGGCGACGGCGATGACCGGTGCGGCCAGGCACATCGCAACTGCACGAGCTGAGGTTCTCATAGGGAAGCTCCGATCATCGAGGTTCATGGGTTACATGGGATGTTTCCTCGATAGTTAGCCATGCGTTACACCTTCTCCGCACGCGCGGCGAGTCCCCATGCGATATCGATGAGCAGGAAGACGAGCAAGCTCACCCCGATCAACGGGATGAACCAAGCGAGGGCCACCGCCGAACCGGCCAGCGGGACGGTGATCCACGGCGACGTGCGGCGCAGCACCCCACGCCGTGGCGGGACTGGCAGAGCAGCCCTCCGGGTGGGTCGACGCTGCCACCACATGCGGTAGCCGAGCACGATCACGGTGACGAGGCCGCCCATGATCGCGAGCAACAGCAGCTGGTTGACCAGGCCGAACAGCAGACCCATGTGGAAGGCGATGCCCCAGTTGGTGAGCTTGGCCATCAGCGGCCAGTCGGCGAACGCCAGTCGGTCGGTGACCGTGCCGGTCGACCCGTCGACGGCGAGCGAATCGACGGTATAGGTGCCGGGCAGGCGCCGTTCCTTGACTCCGAAGGCCTTGGTGGGCGTCGCCGGGATGGCGATTTCCGCGCCCTGGGTGATGCCGTTGGCGCGGGCCACCTCGTAGACGCGATCGAGTTGCGTGATCTGGGCAGCGGGATCGACCGGTGCCGGGGCGATGTGGCCCGCGCTGTGGTGTTCGCTCGGCGCGGGCGCCGCGGACCCGGCACCCGGCAGGGCGACGCTCACCGCGGGCGTGGTCCAGCTGAGTTCTTCGCGCAGCTTCGTGACGTTCTCGCCCGCATAGGTCGACCAGGTCATACCGGTGGCCGAGAGCAGCAGCACCACGGGCAGGATCCAGACGCCGATCGCGCCGTGCCAGTTCATCTTTCGACGCCTGGTCTGGGACAGATCCGGCTTGAGCAACCACTGCGCGGACCTGCGCTCGCGCCGCATCCGCACCCGATGCACCCACAGTACGAGCCCGAACAGCGCGATCACCCACAGCCACGACGCGGCCAGTTCGCTGTAGAGCCTGCCGGGTTCGCCCAGGTGCAGGCTGCGATGGAACTCGCTGAGCCAGGTGCGCAGCGGCAGCGCGCCGCCGCTGCCGTAGACCACGGACTCACCCACCGGCTGGGCGGTGTGCGGGTCGACGAACACCGACAGCCGCTCGGAATCGCCGAGCGTCGGATCGTTGAACAGGACGCGCGTGGTGTCGCCCTCGTTCGGCGCGGGGGCGACGGCGACCAGCGTCAGATCGGGACGGGCCGCGACGGCCGCCCCCACCTGGCTCGACAGGGCTTGCTCGGGGCCGGTGGTGTCGACTTGGAGCAGGTCGCGCGAGACGAAACTTTCGATCGTCGGCGCGATCGCGTACAGCGCGCCGGTGAGCGCGGCGATCAGGATGAACGGGGCGACGAAGATCCCCGCGTAGAAATGCAGGCGCAGGGCCAGCGGATAGAGGTGTAGGGCCCGGCGCGAGCCGGAACGTGGACGTCCACCGGAAGCCGGCGGTGCCGAGGGGGAGTTCTCCTCAGCTGGACGGGTGTCCGTGATGCTCATGATGATTCATTTCTGGAGTGCTGGAACCCAGTGCGCGTAGGCGTATCCGGCCGTGCGCCGGAATCGGCGACAGCCCACGGTGCGGCCGCGCGGATGCGGAGACGACGCTGACCTCGCGGGCACCGTGGATCGACTGTGCGCCGGCATTTTCGTCGCGCGGCGCTGACGAATCGCGGCCGCTCGAGCGCGCTTCGCTCGCATCGAGAGGCCGCATCGAGCAGCCCCGTCATATCGAGCAGCCCCGTCATATCGAGCAGCGGTCACATCGAGCAGCGTCGGTCACATCGAGCAGGCACGAGCGGACGCGGCAGGCGCGGGCTTGGGAGCCGGTGCCGACAACTCGTCGCCTAGTTGATGCGCGCGGGCAGCGCACGACGAAGTCCGTGCACTGGGTGAGGGAGAGTTCAGAAACCGATCGCGAGCGGGGGAGCGCGGGTGCGCAGCGACTGCGTGGCGAAGATTCGCAGGATGACGCGATCGCGGTGGACCAGGCGCAACGGCGCCGGGTCGGGGATGCGAGAAGTGCGGTAGCGCAGGGGCAGGATGCGCGCCAGAACGGCGCTGCCGATCCGATACGCGGCCTCGGCGCCGACGATCACCACGGCCGCGAGCAGCGCGGCGACGGTGTGGGCGGTGAGCATGCCGAGCCCGAGGGAATCGTCGGGCGCGTGCGAATGCCCGGACCAGCTCATCGTGGAGTGGCCGATCAGCTGACCGCCCAACAGCACCGCCGCCAATCCGAGCGCACCGTCGCGCAGCCGGCCGACCCCGGCGACGAGCGCGCCGACGACGGCCGAGGCCGCCGCCAGCAACACGATCGCCGTGCTACCCGGCAGCGACCCACCGGCCGCCACGCCGTGTGCGGCCAACGACAGCGCACCCGACATCGAACCCGCGCAGGCACCACGCAGCCGCGCGCCGACAGCACGCGACGGCGCGGACGCCTGCTCGAACCCGATGATCACGCGCTGATGATAGTCGACCGCCATCGCCCGCCCGAAACGATCGGGCGGACTATGGTTGCCTGCTCAGTCCGCGTCGACCGCCATCTCGATCAGCGGCTTGCGCAGTAGCTTGCCGGTCGCGTTGCGGGGCAGTTCGTCGACGAAGATCACCTCGCGCGGCACCTTGTAGCGGGCCAGGTTCTCGCGGACGAAGTCCTTGATCTCCTTGGCATCCCGCGTGGACTCCGGGCCGGGCACCACGATCGCGCGCAGGCGTTTGCCGTAGTCGTGGTCGTCGACACCGACGACCGCCGCCTCGAACACGTCGGCGCGACCCGCGATGAGGTTCTCCACTTCCAGGGGGAAGACGTTCTCGCCGCCGGAGACGATCATGTCGTCGTCGCGGCCGTCGATGAAGAGCAGCCCGTCGGCATCGAAATGGCCGACGTCGCCGCTGGACATCATCCCGTCGACCATCTCCTTGGTCCGCCCGTCGGTGTACCCGGTGAACGCGAAACCGTTGTCCACGAAGATCGTTCCGGTGACGTTCGGCGCGGTGATCGGCTTGCGGTTCTCATCGAGCAACACGATCCGGATGCCGACCGGTGCCTTGCCCGCGGTGGTCGGCGCCTTGCGCAGATCCTCGGGGGTGGCCACGGTCATCACCGCGCATTCGGTGGACCCGTAGAGGTTGTAGAGCGAATCACCGAAGTAGTCGAGGGTGCGGGTCACCACGTCGGGCGCGATCGCCGAGCCCGCGGCGAAGATGACCTTCATCGTCGACGGGTCGTACTTCGCCAGGATCTGCTCGTCCAGATCGAGGATGCGCTGCAACATGGTCGGCACCACGACCAGCGAATCCGCCTGGTACTTCACCACATTGGCGAGGGTCTGCTCCGGATCGAACCGGCGCTGCTGGAAGATGACTCGGTTCCCGAGGGCGAGCCCGAGGGTGAACTGCGACAGACCGGTGCCGTGGAAGATCGGCGCCGCCATGATCATGGTGCCGTTGTTGGGCAGCGGCACCCGATCCACGAACTGCGCCGAGGCGAACGGGCTCACCTTGTCGCGCGGTGCGCCCTTGGGGGTGCCGGTGGTGCCGCTGGTCAGGATCACCATGCCGCCGGGCTTGCTCGGCGCGGCGACCGCGGCGTTGGAACGGCCCGCCGACAGCGACGCCACGGTCGGGATCGACGGGTCGGCTCCGTGCGCTTCATCGACCCAGGTGAGCACGCGCGGGATCTCGGTGGGGATGGCGCTCATCAGGTCGAGGAACTCGCTGTCGTGCAGCACCGCCTTGACCTTCTCGCGGGCGGCGACATCGGCGAACTGCGGCTTGGCGAACCCGGTGTTCATCAGCACCGCGCGCACGCCGAGCTTGCCCGCCGCGAGCAGGCTCAACACCATGCCGCGATGGTCGCGGGCCAGCACGGCGACCACGTCGCCCTCGCTGATCCCGCTGGCGCGCAGGCCGCGGGCGAACGCGTTGGCCTGTGCGTCGAGTTCGCCGAAGGTGATCTCACCCAGTTCGTCGACGATCGCGCCCGCCTGCGGCCTGCTCTGCGCGGCATGCATGACGACGCCGGCGAACGGGCCGAACTTCGAGACATTGCGGAAGGAACGGGCAGCGTGGTCGAGGCGCAGCGGGTTGAACAGCTTGCGATCCACCATGACCTTGACGCCGAGCGCGAGATCACCCGCACGTCGGGCGGTGGTACCTAGCGCGGGCAGAGACAGAGACATCGAACAGCCTTCCGGCAGACCGAGCCCGCGCGGAACCGCAGGCCGGACCGCGTCTTCGAGATCCAGTGCTGTCGCTAACACTAGCAAGCGATCCGGCCGTACTCTACTCCGTAGTAACCTCGGGCTTATCCCTGTGAGACCTCATAGTCGATGAGGGTGCGGCGCACGATCTTGCCGGTGGCGTTGCGGGGCAGTTCGTCGAGGAAGATCACCTCGCGCGGCACCTTGAACCTGGCCAGATTCGCCCGGACGTGCGCCTGGATCTCGGCGGCCTCGATCGCCTGACCCTCTTCGAGAACGACGAAGGCGCGCAAGCGTTTTCCGAATTCCTGGTCATCGACGCCGATCACCGCCACGTCGAAGATCTCGGGCCGCTCGACCAGCAGGTTCTCGACCTCCTGCGGGTACACGTTCTCGCCACCGGAGACGATCATGTCGTCATCGCGGCCGTCGACCATGAGCAGCCCGGTCTCGGTGAAATGGCCCATGTCGCCGCTGGACATGAAACCGTCGATGATCTGCTTGTGCCTGCCGTCGGTGTAGCCCTCGAACGGCGCGCCACTGCGCACGAAGATCCGGCCACGGGCGCCCGGCGTCTGGACCGGCTGGTCCTGGTCGTCGTAGAGGCGGACCTCGCAGGTGATCGGCGACCGGCCGACCGTCCCCGGCGCTTCCGCCAGCTCGGCCGGGTTCGCGATGGTCGCGATGGCCACCTCGGTCGACCCGTAGAGGTTGTAGAGCACCGGCCCGAAGGCCTCGGTGGCGCGGATGCACAGCTCAGGGGTGAGCGCGGAACCGGCGAAGAGAATGACCTTCAGCGACGACAGGTCGTATTTCGCGCGGACTTCCGGCGGCAGCTCGGTCATCCGGTGCAGCATCGTCGGCACGCAGACGAGCATCTCGACCTTGTGCTCGGCGATCGCGGCGAGGGTGGCCTCGGCGTCGAATCGGCGGCGCATGACGATCTTGTTCGACAGGATCGAGTTGACCAGCCAGGTGCCGAGACCCGTGCTGTGGAAAATCGGCGACACGATCATCGCCGTGCCCCGCCTCGGGAAGGGCACGCGGTCGACGAACTGCGCGGTAGCCATCGGTGTGACCTTGGTGCGCGGTGCGCCCTTGGGCAGGCCGGTGGTGCCGCTGGTGAGGATGATGAAGCCGCCCGGCTTGCTCGGCGCGGGCAGATCCTCGGTGGCGTTGTTCGCGATGAGGTCGTCGAATGTCGTCGCGCCGGCGGGCAGCGCGGTGCCTTCGTCGACCCACGTGAGGTAGCGCGGCAGGTCGGCGGGCAGCGCGTCGAGCAGGGCGAGGAACTCGCTGTCGTGCAGTACCGCGCGCACGTTCTCGCGTTCGCAGACCTCCGCGAACTGCGGCTTGGCGAAGCCGGTGTTCATCAGCGCGATCCGCGCGCCCAGCTTGCCCGCCGCGATCATCGACATGATCAGGCCGCGGTGATCGCGGGCCAGCACGGCGATGACCGTGCCCTCGCCGATGCCCGCTTCACGCAGGCCGCGGGCGATGGCGGTGGACTGCTCGTCGAGTTCGCGGTAGGTGAGTTCACCGCGCTCGTCCACGAGGGCCACCTGATCGGGGGCGACACGGGCCGAATGGCGCACGAGGGTGGCCTGCGGGCCGTAGATCTTCGATTCCTTCATCGTCCGCAGGGTCTCCAGCGGCTTCTTGGGATCAGAGACACCGCGTGCGCGCAGCACGCCGATCGCCTTCACGCTTTCGAGCAGATGTGACACGTTCACTCGACTACCTCCGCTGCATTGATCACTCGACGCTCACCGTAGCAGTCGATGTGCCTTGCGTCACAGTAGTCTATCCGGACAATTAGGACATCTTGTGAAGACGCCGCCCAGGTCAGCGCTGCGCGGCCGCCAGCGCGGCGAGTAGCGGGATGAGCCTGCCCTCCGGCACCTCGAAACGGCCGAGGCCCGCGGTCTGCAACCAGCCGACCGCGGCGAGCTGGCGCAGATGCTGGTAGATGTCGGCCGAGGTGCCGAGCTCTTCGATGGCGGCGAGATCGGCGGCGGTCCTTCGGCCGTAGACGATCTCCTGCAACAGTCGTAGTCGCACCGGGTTCGCCAGTGCGGCAAGGCAATTGGCGGCCTCGATGGTCCATACATCGCCGACGATGGCATCGGTGGCGTACTGGGCCTGCCAGTCGAATCGCTCGCCGGTCGGCAGTTGCAGCGCGCCCGCGAGCAGCACACCGCCGGTGCGTTGCCCGGCGTCGGCGAACTCCTGCCGCAGCCGGGCCACCGCCCACGGCAGCTGCGCGTCCTCGGGTCGCGCGCTCTCCAGGGCGGCAACGCGGCGTTCCAGTTCTTCGAGTCGGTCGACCAGTTCCTCCACGCCGGTCAACCTACGCCACACCGAAGCTGTTGCGCTGCATCATCGAAACGACAACGCACCCCGGGACCGAGTGGACCCGGGGTGCGTGGTGGCCGAAAGTTACCGCGTGACAGCGCCGAACGAGGGCTGCTGGATGGTGCCGAGCTGGTAGGCGAACCCGTCCGGGTGCGCCTCGCTGACCGGCACGGACCAGCGGTGCCACAGGTTGCCGAAGACCGCGGCCACGATGAGCCCGCCGCCGGTGTTCAGCGATGCGGTGCGGATGGTGGTGTCGACCGGCACGTCCTGGTGTTCGGTCAGGACCGCGGTGCCGCTCTGCCCGCTGGACAGATTCAGCCACATGACCTCGAGCTTGGCGCCGGCCTGATTGGGCGAGATGGTGCCTGGCCCGCCGAAGAAGCCGAAGCGGAAGCCGTCGATATCGAGGGCGATGCCCGAGCCGTATACCCCGGCTCCGCCGCCGTTCTGGCCGATATCGGAGGTCGCGGGGATCTGGTACGGCTGCGCGGGCAGTGCGACGTCGACGGTGCCGGTGGCGGTGAGCTTGTCGAGGGCGGCGAGTGCGCCCGGATTGTCCGCCACTGTCGTGCGCAGCTGCGCGACGGCCGAGGCCACGTCGACAGTCTGTGGCGTCGGATCCGCGACCGCGGGGCCCGCGAAGACGATGGCGGCGGCGGCCGAGGTGACGGCTACCGCGGTGGTGAAGCGACGCATGAAACTCAGATGATGCATAACCAGCTCTCCTAGAGTGTTCCTGGTACTGCTTTTCCGGGTAATTCGTCCGCTGTGTGTCGGTCGGGAGTGCTAGCTGCCGACCGCCTGTGCACCGTACCGACAGCAGGTGTGGGCTCGATCACTACCCCGGGGAAAGCCGAGTTCAGGACCTCGAGAGGTCGGCTATGGCATGTTCGCGATCTCTACTTTGTAGCCGCGATACAGCTCGGGTTTGGCGGTGAGGACCGGCATGTCCAGATTCTGCGCGGTGAACACCACGGGCGCGATCAGCGGCCAGTCGAGGTGGTCGTCGGCGATCGGCACCGTGGTGCCGATGCGGATGGCGGTGGGCGCGTCGAGTTCGGCCCAGCGCACGGCAACGCGATTGTCGAGTAGTCGCCCGAGTTCGTCGATGTTGTCGACAGCGCGCATCGCGGCCATCAGACTCACGGTGGGCACCACCAGGATTCGGCGCTGCTGGGTGAACTGGCGCATGATCACCTGCCCGAACAGCGGCGACAATGCCAGCGAGGTGAGCGCGGTGTGATCGGCGACGCTCACTGGCGACTGTCCAGCGCGCCCATCAGCTTGCTCAGTTTGGCTTCGGCCTCGGCGATGTCTTCCGCGCAATGCTGGGTGATCCTGGCGTCGAGCTTGCCCAGGATCTGCTCGCGCAGATCATCGTTGAAGTACGCGGGGGGCAACGCCCCGTGCCGCAACACCTCAGCAGGTACCACCGCGACCAATTCTTTCCCCTCCCGCGTCACGATCACCGGCCGTCCGCTCACGGACACCCCGTCGAAAACACTACCGAGCTGACCACGTAACTCGGTCAGCGGCACACTGTCGTAATCGGCCATAGTCAACTGTACATCGCTGTGTACAGTCCTGCTTCCGATGAGACAAGACGGCCCGCCGCAACGATTGGCCGGCGGGTCGTCGATGTTCAGCTGATCACTCAGGCGACTTTGCGGGCCGGTTCGCTGCGGTAGCGGGTGACCGGGCCGTCGATGCCGAGCAGGCGCCAGGTGCGCTTGGCGACCGGGTTCATCAGGCCGCTGTTGGTGGCGAGGGCGCGCACGTCACCGAAGATATTGCGCATCGTGATCTGCGATTCCTCGCTGCTCCAGTACGCGTCACGCATAACCTCCGCCGGAATGTCGAACTTCTCGACGAACTCCTTCGGCGGCGTCATGATCATGTCGAGCATCAATCGCATCGCGATCGGGAAAGCCACGGAGAGAACCGATTTCGCGATCGGGTTCATGCCGGGCACGTTCCGTCGCAGGTATTCGTGAGCGAAGGAGATGTGCCGGGCTTCCTCGGCCACGTGGATCTGCATGACCCGCTGCACCATCGGATGCAGGTCGACGCCGGCGCGCAGCAGCGACTTCTGCAGGTGGTCGATCGGCTCCTCGCCGCCGAGGATCATCGTGAAGAACAGCTCGGGAAAGTACTTCACCGCGGGCCAGATGGCCATCGTCAGTTTGCGATCGATGGTGCCCATGCCGACCACATCGCGATAGCCGATACGGTTGATCATCTCCTGGAACATCATCGTGTGGTTGCACTCTTCGGCAGCCTCGTGGGTGATGTAGCGGAATTCCGGGTCGCCGTTGGGGACCGACACCAGGTACTGCATCAGGCCACGGATCAGCAGCTGCTCGAAATCCAGCCCGACCTTGGCGATACCGGCCTGGCGCCACATGCCGATGGCGATCTGCTTCTCGATCGGCTGGGCTTTGTACCAGGGGTGACGGCCGAGCGGGTCCTCATCGGGCATGATCCAGCGCGGGTCGTCGCTGTGCACGGCGAATTCCGTTGAGTCCCAGTCGATGTCGACGTAGGGATCGAAGTGCCGGTTGACCGAACCTTCGGACAGGTTGCGCAGGATCTCGTGGTACTCGGGATCGGTGGCGGTGTTCTTGGTTGTCGACAGCATCGGTGGTGTCTCCTTTGGTGTGGCGCAGTCTCCACTTTATATGAGACTCGGAGTCCCACACAACCCCGCAAGGGTTGGATTCGCCCTTGCGATGCGATCTACCAGCGCCGACGTAGGATGAAACGTCGTAGGACACGCGGTTGACCGGTCAGCCAGCGCACCTGGCTGTGAACGGGCGGGACCCACATCGGTCGCGCACCGAGAGAGCGAGGAATCCGATGGCTCGTTCAACTCCTGCCAAGGCCGTCTGGCCGACCCTGCGCGTCGATTCCTGGTCCGATACCCGCGACACCCTGCACATGTGGTCGCAGATCATCGGCAAGCTGAAATTGGCGGGGACACCGTTGGTCAACCACTGGTGGAATGTCACGTTCGCGGTGAGCGCGCGCGGGCTGGCGACCGGTGCGATTCCCGTCGACGGCCGCCTGCTCGACATCGAATTCGACTTCGCCGACCACGAACTGGTCTTGCGCAGCAGCGACGGCCGCCACGCCGCGATCGCCCTGCGCCCGCGCACGGTCGCCGACTTCTACGCCGAGCTCGGCCACGTACTCGGTCGCCTCGACATCGTGGTCGATATCGAGGCCTCGCCGAACGAGGTCGATCCGGCCATCCCGTTCGCCGAGGACACCACCCACCACTCCTACAACGCGGACGCCGTCCACCTGTTCTGGCAACAGCTTGTCCAGATCGAGCGAGTCTTCCAGCTCTGGCGCGCCGGTTTCGCCGGGAAATCCAGTCCGGTGCAATTCTTCTGGGGTTCCTTCGACCTGGCGTGCACGCGCTTCTCCGGCCGTCGCGCGCCCCTGCACCCCGGCGGCGCCCCGAACTGCGCCGACTGGGTGATGGAAGAGGCCTACTCCCGCGAATGCGCCAGCGCCGGCTTCTGGCCCGGCGGTACCGAAGGCACGTTCTACGCCTATTCCTATCCCGCACCCGACGGCTACTCCGGCCGCCCCGCAGGCCCCGACGGCGCCCAGTGGGACACCACCCTCGGCGAATTCGTCCTCCCTTACGAATCAGTCCGAAATTCCCCCGACCCCGATGCCACCCTTCTGCACTTCCTGAACACCACCTACGCCTCCGCCGCCGAGCTGGCGCACTGGGATCGCCCCCTCCTCGAAGTCGACCCCCACCGCCTCAACCGTCAACTCCATGTCGACGATACGACCGCGCTCTGACACTCGACGGCTAGCGCGAAATCACAACTCCCGCAACAGTTCGATCAGCAGCGTGGGGTCCACTCGATAGGGCGTGTTGAAGCCGAGTCGCTCGACGATTCCGTCGTAGCGCTCGTGCAGTTGCTCCGCCGCGCGGGCGGGGTCGGTGGCCGTTATCGCGACGGCGTCGAGGAAATCGTCGTCGATGAGGTCGGCCATCCGATCCCATTCCCCGTTCTTGGACATACCTTTGAGCCGGGGTCCGAGTTCGGCTCGATCGTGCAGCTCGAGAATCGGCCAGTAGGCCGGTGTCGATCCATAGAACGCCAGCTGCTTGCGGATGGCCTGCCTGGCCGCGGCGAGTTCGCTGCCCGATCTGCCAGTCGCGATCATCGCCGAATGGTGGATCACGATGTCGCCTACGGGTTTCCGCGCGCGCACTGCACCCTGCGCCAGGGCGGGCAGGGTCACCTCGCGCAGAAATCTCGGCGTGCAGAACGGGTGCGACATGAATCCATCGGCGACTTCGCCTGCGACCGCGGTCATCGCCGGCCCCACGCCCGCGAGATAGATCGGCGGTGGGCCGAACCCGGCCACCTCGGCGGCGTCGGGTCGGAACAGCGGCGGCATCAGAGTGTGCTGATAGAACTCGCCCTGGTAGTCGAGCCGCCCGCCCTGCTCCCAGTTCGACCAGATAGCGCGCACCGCCAGCACCATGTCACGCATCCGGTCGGCCGGTCGGCTCCATGGCATCGAGTAGCGCCGGGTGATGTGCGCGCGGATCTGGCTACCGAGGCCGAGCACGAACCGACCGCCGGAGAAGGCCTGGAGATCCCAGGCGATGGTGGCGAGCAACAACGGATTCCGGGCGAACGCCACCGCGATCGAGGTACCCAGCTCGACCCGCTCGGTGTGCTCGGCGGCAAGCAACAACGGCAGGAACGGGTCGTGCGCCCCTTCGAACGTCCAGATGCCCGCGTACCCCGCGCTCTCGGCGGCCGCGGCATCCTTGCCCATCGTGGCGAGCCCACCGGTCAACGTCGTATCGATCTTCACAACGCACAAATCCCATCACCGTCGTCTGGCCGCTCGTCCAGCGGTGTTCGTGACAGCGCTGAACAATTCGGCCATCACCGTATCGCCGCGTGGACCCGATCCGGGCCGATCCGGCAAACGCCGATCTCCGCCGGAAACGACAAACCGGTGCGAGTCGGGATGACTCGCACCGGTTTGTCGTTGTCTACCGGGTCACTTCAGCTCGGAGCTGGTCTTTCCGAGCACGCGGCGAGCCACGATCAGCTGCTGGATCTGCTGGGTGCCTTCGAAGATATCCAGGATCTTCGAATCGCGGGCCCACTTTTCGAGCAGGGTGCGCTGGGAGTAGCCGATGGTGCCGGCGAGCTCCACTGCCTTGAGGGTGACGTCGGTGCCGGTGCGGCCTGCCTTGGCCTTGGCCATCGAGGCCTCGAGCGAGTTCGGCTTCTTGTTGTCGGCCATCCAGGCGGCACGCAGGGAGAGCAGGTAGGCCGATTCGTAGTCGGCTTCCATGCGCAGGAATTCAGCGGCCGCGGCGGACTGGTTCATCGCGGGGGTGTCGTAGGAGATCTCGATACCCGCCTCGGTGAGGATGGTGCGCAGTTCCTCGAGAGCGGCGCGGGTGACGCCGACCGCCATGGCCGCCACGAGGGGGCGGGTGTTGTCGAAGGTCTGCATGACCCCGGCAAAGCCCTTCTCCACGTTGACTTCCGGCGAGCCGAGGATGTTGTCGGCGGGGATCCGGCAGTCCTGCAGCAGCAGCACGGCGGTGTCGGAAGCCTTGATACCGAGCTTGTGCTCGAGCCGCGCCACCGACAGGCCCGGAGCGCCACGCGGGACGACGAAGGACTTGATCGCGGCACGACCGAGGCTCTTGTCCACCGAGGCCCACACCACGATGTGGGTGGCACGCTCACCGCAGGTGACGAAGATCTTCTCGCCGTTGAGCACCCACTCGTCGCCGTCGAGGGTGGCAGTGGTGGTCACGGCGGCGGAGTCGGAACCGAAGGACGGCTCGGTGATCGCCATCGCGGCCCATACCTTGCCGAAACGCGCCAGCTGCTCGTCGGTCGCGACGGCGGCGATCGCGGCGTTGCCCAGTCCCTGGTAGGGGATGGTGAGCATCAGGCCGACATCGCCCCACGAGGTCTCGAGGGAGTTGAGCAGCGCGGACATGTTGCCGCCGTTGGCATTGGCGGTCAGGTCCGAGGCGGCCTCGTCGTTACGGCCGCCCGCGGCGCCGCCGATCTTCTGGGTGCCGGAGTCGGCGAGCCCTTCGATCATGGCCGCCATCGTGTCGAGCTCGACCGGGTACTCGTGCTCGGCGAGGTCGTACTTGCGGGAAATGGGACGGAAGATCTGCGAGGCGACCTGGTGGGCCTGGTTGGCGCTCGCCTTCAGCTTCTTGGGGAGTTCGAGATTGATCATGAGGGGGCTCCTTCGAAGGTGAGAAACGGGCCTAGACCAGCACGATGCCTTCGGCGACACCGACGGAACGAAGGTCGCGGTACCACCGCTCGACCGGGTGTTCCTTGGTGAAGCCGTGACCGCCGAGCAGCTGCACGCCGTCCAGACCGATCTGCATGCCCTTGTCGGTGGCCAGCTTGCGCGCCAGCGCCGCCTCACGGGCGAACGACAGACCCTGTTCGGCGCGCGACGCGCCACGCAGGGTGACCAGGCGAAGGCCGTCGAGCTCGATCGCCATGTTGGCGACCATGAACGCCACCGCCTGACGGTGCGAAATCGGCTCGCCGAACGCTTCGCGCTCGTTCACGTAAGGAATCACGTAGTCGAGCACGGCCTGGCCGGTACCGATGGCCAGCGAGGCCCAGCCGAGCCGGGCCAGCTGCACCGCGTCGCCGTACTCGGCGGCACGGGTCTTGGCGTCGCTGTCGCCGAGGATGGCGTCGGCACCGACGGCCACGTTGTCCAGGATCAGTCGACCCAGGCCCGCAGCGCGCAGACCCATGCTCGGGTCGGCTTCCACGGACAGTCCGGCGCTGTCGGACTCGACGATGAACAGCGCGGGGCGCCCGTCGAGCTCGGCGGCCACGATGAACAGCTCGGCGTCGGCGGCGGCCGGGACCAGGCTCTTCACACCGGTGAGCTTGAAGCCGCTGGGGGAGCGAACGGCCTTGGTCTGCAACGCGAACGGGTCGAACAGGGCGCGCGGCTCGTTGATCACCACGGACGCCTGCGGGACGGCATCGCCGGTGAAGGCGGGCAGGTAGGTCTGCTGCTGGGCGTCGGTGCCCCACTGCGACAGGGCCACAGTGACACCGCTCGGCGCCAGAATCGGCAGCGCCAGGCCCATATCGCCGTGTGCGAGCGCCTCGGCCACCAGGGAGTTGGTGACAGCGCCGCGCTCGGAAGCCGCGCCTTCCAGCTCCTCGGGGACGTTGATCAGGGTGATGCCGAGTTCGGCGGCGCGCTCGAGCAGATCGCGCGGAGCCTTGGCAGCGTGGTCGGCGTCGTAGGCCGCGGGGCGCAGGATCTCGCCCGCGAAATCGCGCACGGTCTCGACGATCATCTGCTGCTCGTCGGACGGGGTGAGGTCGAAGTAGCCCTTGGTCTTGGACTCGTTGTCGACCAGTCGCTTGGGCTCACCGCCGCCTGCCACCTTGGCGAACGCCCGAGTGGCGGCACCCAGGGTGCGGAACCCGGTCTTGGTGCCCTCGTAGGTGACTCGCTCGATCGGCTTGCGCAGGTTGTACTTCTCCGCGAGCTCCGACCCGGTAATGGTCGTCAATGTGCGCATCGCGGCGCCCATCCAGTCCCGTTTGGGCTGGCTGAGGCCGACCGCGGACGTGTCGTTCGGACGTCGCTTCGTCGCGCTGTCTCGAGTGCTCATCATCACCTGATTTCCTCGGCTGTCGGGGTGCCTTCGACCCCACCATCTTACTCTTCGGTAAGTCTATCTTACTCCAGAGTAAGATGTGCGCTGACTCGTTGTGGGATAGCCGACGTCTGTCACGCTGGTCTGGTGCCCGTCATAGCGTCGGTTTTCGCGCTCGTTCTGCTGGCGACCTCGGGGCGTTATGGCTACCACCGCGACGAGCTGTACTTTCTGGCAGCTGGTCGGCGACTGGACTGGTCTTACCCCGATCAGCCGCCGTTGTCGCCGTTTCTGGCCAGATTCATGGCTGCGGTCGATCCCGATTCGTTATGTGTCATGAGATTGCCTGCGATCGCGGCGGCCACGTTCATCGTGGTGTGCGCGGGATTGATCGCGGGGGAGTTGGGCGGTGGACGTGGCGCGCGAGCGCTGGCCGCCGGTGCCGTCGCGAGTTCCGCGCTGGTCATGGGCGCGGGGCACCTGCTGGGGACGACGGTGTTCGATCTGGCGGCCTGGTCGCTGATCTGTCTACTGGTGTTGAAGCTCGGGCGGGATCCGCGATGGTGGTTGTTGATCGGGCTGGTCGTCGGGATCGGACTGCAGAACAAGGTGTTGCTGATCGTGCCGGTCGGCGTGCTGGCCGCGGCGCTGGCCCTGGCAGGTCAACGAAAGCTGTTCGCTACCAGGTACTTCGGGTTCGCTGTCGGGATGGCGCTGGTGTTGTGGCTGCCATATCTGTGGTGGCAGGCGGGCAACGGGTGGCCGCAGTGGGAGCTGAGCAGGGCGATCGCCGGTGGTTCGTCGGGGACCTCGGATTCGCCGATCATGTTCGTGCTCTTGCAGTTCGGGCTGTTCGGGCCCTTGCTGGTTCCGCTGTGGGGGTACGGGTTGTGGCGGTTGTGGAACACGCGATGGCGGGCGTTTCCGCTGACCTACGCGGTGCTGTTCGTGGTGTTTCTCGTGACCGGCGGAAAGGCGTACTACCTCGGCGGGATGTATCCGGTGCTGCTCGCCGCCGGTGCTGTCGGCCTGTGCCGGTGGCTGGCCGATGACCGAAAGCGATGGGCAGCAGTCACTTCGGTGATCGTGGTGAACGCGGTGATGTCGGCGCTGCTGTTGCTGCCGGTGCTGCCGATCGCGTGGTTGCGGGACTCGCCTGTCCTCGCTATCAACTACGACGCGGGCGAGACCATCGCCTGGCCCCGCTACGTCGAACAGATCGCGGCAGCGCGCCCACCCGGCGCCCCCATCCTCACCGCCAACTACGGCGAGGCGGGCGCGATCGAGCGCTACGGCCCCGAATACGCCCTGCCCACGCCATATTCCGGCCACAATGCCTACTGGTGGTGGGGACCTCCGCCGGACACCGCGACGGAGGTACTCACCGTCGGCATCGACCGCGAACGACTCACCGAGCTCTGCTCGATCGTGGAGCCCGCGGGCACCCTCGACAACGGCCTCGGCATCGACAACGACGAACAGGGCGAGCCGATGTTCGTCTGCCGCAACCCGATCCGGCCCTGGTCTCAGGTGTGGCCGCAGTTGCGCACGCTCGGGTGACCCGGCGCATTCGCGCATCCGCCGCCGCGGGGCTCGGCGCGAGTCTCGCCCAGGCCGGGGGAGCGCCCGTGACGGGCCCGAAGCCCGGTAGGGACGGCGATCGGCACGCTTGGTGTCCGTATCGGTGAGGCGCGGCGGTACCGATCGAGTCGGTCCGCCGCGCGCACCGCTATTCGCGCACGTAGTAGCGCAGGGTGAGGTAGGCGGTGACGGCGGCGAAGACGATGCCGACGGGGGCGATCGTCAGGGCCACCACCGCGATGTCGTCGCCGGTGATGCGCGGGAAGACATTGCTGTCGAACAGTGGGCCCAGCGCCCGGTCGATCACCAGGGGCCGGGCGATCACCAGTCCGAGGATCGCGAGTACCGAACCGACGAAGGCGGCCGCGACGGCTTCGAGCAGGAACGGTAGCTGGGTGTACCAGCGGGTCGCGCCGACCAGTCGCATGATGCCGACCTCCGTGCGCCGCGTGAACGCGGCGATCTGCACCATATTCAGCACCAGCAGCATCGCGGCCAGCGCCATCACCAGCGCCAAGCCGAATGCGGCATTGCGTAGCCCGTCGAACAGGCTGGTCAATCGGTCGACGAACTCCTTGTCATTGGCCACGATCCGCACACCTGGCCGGGTCGCGAAGCTGTCGTAGATGTGCTGATACTGATCGGCATCGGTCATCTTCACCCGCAACGAGGCAGGCAGCGGTGAGTCGGCGATGTACTGCACCATTTCCGGCTGGTCCGCGAACAGTTTCTTCGCCTCTTCCAGCGCGTCGGCGCGGTTGAGGAACTGCACGCTCTCCACGCCGGAGGTCTGCTTGAGGTCGGCGAGCAGTGACTTGCACGGGTCGGCGGCGCAGTCGGGATCGGTGTCGGAGACCGCGTCGTCGAGGTAGAAGCGCACCTCGAGGCGGCCGATGAAGAAGTTCTCGGTCTTGTCGGCCATCCGCACCGACAGCATGCCGCCGCCGAGCATCATCAGCGACACCGCCGTGGTCAGGATCATCGCGATGGTCATCGTGAGATTGCGGCGCAAGCCGTCGACGACCTCGGTGAACAGAAAACTCAGTCGCATTATCGACCCACCCCGTAGACGCCGGTCGCTTCGTCGCGCACGAGTCTGCCGTGGTCGAGTTCGACCACCCGCCTTCGCATGGCGTCGACGATGTGATTGTCGTGGGTGGCCATCAGCACGGTGGTTCCCACCCGATTGATCCGTTCCAGCAGGGCCATGATGTCGGCGCTGGTATCGGGGTCGAGGTTGCCGGTCGGCTCGTCGGCGAGCAGGACCAGCGGCCGGTTGACGAACGCGCGCGCGATCGCCACCCGCTGCTGCTCACCACCGGACAACTCCGAGGGCAACCGCTGCCCCTTACCGCCGAGCCCGACCATGTCGAGCACCTCGGGCACCGTCCGTTCGATGAACTGACGACGCTTGCCGATCACCTCCAGTGCGAACGCGACGTTCTGTTCCACGGTCTTCTGCTGCAACAGCCGGAAATCCTGGAACACGCAGCCGATCCGCTGCCGCAACTTGGGCACCTTGCGCCCCGGCAACTTGTCGACCCGGAAGTCGGCGACCCGGATCTCGCCCGATGTCGGCGCCTCTTCCTTGAGCAGCAGTCGCATGAAAGTCGACTTGCCCGAACCGGACGGGCCGATGATGAAGACGAACTCGCCTTTTTCCACATCGACGGAAACATTGTCCAGCGCCGGTCGCGTCGAGGTCGGGTACGACTTGCTCACGTTGCGCATGGTGATCACGGGGAGCCAGTGTAACCAGCGATGCGGGCGTCCCAGCCGGACGCGACGCGCCGATCAGCGCTCGGGGTCGGAATTCACCCAGGTCGGGACCGCATTGAGGAACGTCGTTGGACCGTCCGCCGCCTTATCGGTGGGTTTGACGAACACGTACACGACAAACGTCGACAGCCACGCCGCCATCAGGATCGCTGTGGACTTACGTGGTTTCACTGATTCCCTCCTTACGCAGGGCCGCGGCGACGCGTACGCGCAGTTCGCGGCCCACTTCGAATTGTTTGCCCGGCAATGTGCGGGCAACCATCCGGATGTTCATCACGTCGAGCGAGAGATCTTCGACACCCATCACCGACGGCTCGTCGAGGAGCAGTGGTTTGAGGCGACGATCCTGGTAGGCCTTCTGGCATACCTCGTGCAGGATCTCGTTGATCTTGGTGATGTCGGCCTGCGTGGACACGGGTACATCGATCGCGGCACGCGCCCAATCCTTGGACAGATTGGTGACTTTCACGATCTGCCCGTTGGGGACGATGATCACCTCGCCGTCGGAGTTACGCAGCGTGGTGATGCGCAGGGTCACGTCCTCGACCGTGCCCTCGGCCGGATCGGCGGAACCGATCACCGCGATCTCCACCACATCACCGAAGCCGTATTGGCGTTCGGTGATGATGAAGAACCCGGCCAGAATGTCCTGGACGATGCGCTGCGCGCCGAAACCGAGCGCGGCACCGAGCACCGCCGCGGGTGCGACCAGTCCGGTCACCGCGAAGCCGAGCCTGCGCAGCACCTCCATGCCGACCAGCACGTACACGATCGTCAGCACCACCCAGGTGACCACCTGGGCCAGCGCGTGACGGTGCTTGGCCGCTTCGGTGCGGACCAGGGCGTCGCTCGTCTGGAAACCCGAGTCGATCTTGGTGGTCACCCGGTCGCGCAGGAACGCGGCGAACCGGCCGAACAGCATCGCGCCGACGATCAGCAGAACGATTTCGAGCCCGCTGGAACGCAACCAGCTGGTGATCTCGGATCCGCTGTTGGCCGCGAGGACGTCGGTCATCGCGTCTCCTTCATGGACCTGTACAGGCACAGTTTCGGTTCGGTCGAACGCACACCAGAAAGGTTACAGGTCGGTCACGGCGTGCGGTCAAACGTGCTGAAGCACACGGTTTGTGAGCGAACAGCTGGCTACGCGTCGTCCTGATCGCGCATCCGCCAACGGATTCCGGATTCGATGAAGCCATCGATGTCACCGTCGAGCACCGCGGTCGGGTTGTTGACTTCGTGGTTGGTGCGCAGGTCCTTGACCATCTGGTACGGGTGCAGCACGTACGAGCGCATCTGGTTGCCCCAGGAGGCGCCCTCGTTGGTCTTGAGCGCGTCCATCTGGGCGCGCTCCTCCTGGCGCTTGCGCTCGAGCAGCTTGGCCTGCAGCACGCGCATGGCCGAGATCTTGTTCTGCAGCTGCGACTTCTCGTTCTGGCAGGTGACGACGATGCCGGTGGGGATGTGGGTCAGGCGCACCGCGGAGTCGGTGGTGTTGACCGACTGGCCGCCGGGGCCCGACGAGCGGTACACGTCGACCCGGATCTCACCCTCGGGGATCTCGATGTGGTCGGTGGTCTCCACCACGGGCAGGACCTCGACCTCGGCGAAGGAGGTCTGGCGGCGGCCCTGATTGTCGAACGGGCTGATCCGGACCAGGCGGTGCGTGCCCATCTCCACCGACAGCGTGCCGTAGGCGTAAGGCGCCTTCACCGCGAAGGTGGCGCTCTTGAGGCCCGCTTCTTCGGCGTAGGAGGTGTCGTAGACCTCGACGGGGAACTTGTGCCGCTCGGCCCAGCGGATGTACATGCGCATCAGCATCATGGCCCAGTCGGCGGCGTCGACGCCGCCTGCGCCGGAACGGATGTTGACCAGCGCGTCACGCTTGTCGTACTCGCCGGAGAGCAGGGTGCGCACCTCCATCGCCTCGATGTCCTCACGCAGGGTCGCGCGGTCGGCATCGGCGTCGGCGGTGGCTTCGGCGGCGGCCGCGTCCTCTTCGGCCTCGGCCAGTTCGTAGAGCACCGGCAGGTCCTCCAGCCGCTGGCGCAGATCTTCGACGCGGCGCAATTCGCTCTGCGCGTGCGAGAGCTCGCTGGTCACCTGCTGGGCGTGCTCCTGGTTGTTCCACAGCTCGGGATCGGCGGCCTGGTGCTCGAGCTCGTCGATGCGGCGGCGTAGCTCCTCGACATCGAGGACCGACTCGACCGTCTTGAGCGTGGTGTCGAGTTCGGCGAGGTCGGCGATAACGTCAGGATGCACGATGTCCTAGGTTACCGGTCCCCGCCGACACCGTGGTTATCGGGACAATCGGGCCGCGGGCCCCGTGGCGGCCGCCGCGATTTCGGTCAGCTCGCGATGGCGCGGAGGCCGCCGGGGCGGCGTCCGACCAGCTGGTCGAGGGCGCTCGCGCTGGTCTCGTCGGCGGGGAGCAGGACGTAGAGCGACTGGTCGTCGTCGATGGACAGATCCAGTGATTCGTAGGCCAGCCGCAGCGTGCCCGCCTCGGGGTGACTGAGGCGGTTGATCCCACCCGAGGGTGGCAGTCCGGGCAGGGTCGCGAGGCGATCGGTGAAGGCGCTACCCGCGGTGACGGTGAGTTCGTCGACCAGGGCGGCGACCATCGGGTCGGCGCGGTACGGGCCCTGTTTGAGCGAGGCGACCAGCTTGTCGGCGGCGGCGTCCCAGTCCGGGTACAGCTCGCGGGCACCGGGGTGGGTGAAGACGAATCGGGCGACGTTGGCGGGTTCGCCCTGCTCGAACAGGCCGCTGGGCGCCATCAGCTTCCGATAGCCCTCGGTGCAGGCCAGTATCTCGGTGAAGCGGTTGGTGATCGCGGCGGGCGCGGGTTCGAGCTGGGCGAGCACGGCCAGGATCGTGGGGCGCACCGTGCGGTTCGGGCCCTGCTCGGCGGCGCCGCAACTGAAGCCGGACGCTCCTTTGCTGAGTTGGTGCAGGTGGACGCGTTCGCGCGGGCTCAGCCGCAGCGTCTCGGCGAGCGCGGACAACACCTGGGCGGAGGGATGGCTGTCGCGACCCTGCTCGAGCCGGATCAGGTATTCGACACTGACATCCGCGAGCATCGCGACCTCCGCGCGACGCAGACCCGGCGTGCGCCTGCGTGGCCCGGCGGGCAGCCCGACCTCGGCGGGGGAGACAGACTCGCGGCGGGTCCGCAGGAACAGTCCGAGTTCGTTGTCGCTCACCTCATCGACGGTACCCAGCTCGGCGTGGCGGAGAGTGGCCGTGCCACTACCACTCTCAGCGTGGTCTCCCTGCGATGCTCACGGTCCGCGAGATTTGGTCGTGCCGGCTGATCGGGCCGGTTCCACGACAGAGGAGAACATCGTGTCCACAGTGAAGCTCGCGATCATCATCGGCAGTGTCCGCGACGGCAGGTTCGGCCCCGTGGTCGCGAACTGGTTCGCGCAGCAGGTCGACGACCGCTTCGAGGTCGACATCATCGACCTCGCCGAGGCCGATCTGCCTGCCGGGCTGCCCGCAGTGTCGCCCATGCTCGACCCCGACCCGGTGCGTCCGGTCGGCATGCGCGATCTCACCGCGCGACTCACCGCCGCCGACGCCTACGTGATCGTCACTCCCGACTACAACCGCAGCTACCCCGCCGCCCTCAAGTCCGCCATCGACTGGCACTTCACCCAGTGGGACGCCAAGGCCATCGGCTTCGTCGGCTACAGCGGCGCGTCCGGTGGGCTCCTGGCGATCGAGCACCTGCGCCAGATCTTCAACGAACTCAACGCCCACACCGTGCGCAACTACGTTTCGTTCCCGCGTTACTACCTGCTCTTCGACGAGAACGGACAGCTGCGCGACCCGCATGAGCCCGAAGAGGCCGCCATGGCGTTGCTCGACCAGTTGCATTGGTGGACAAGCGCTCTGGTCGCGGCGAAGTCGGCCCAGGTCGCAGCCTGACCCAACTACACCCCAAATCCGCCATGCCCGCACTCCCAACCACACCCACACCCCAAATCCGCCATGCCCACACTCCCAACCACACCCACACCCCAAATCCGCCATGACCGCACTCCCAACCCCCACCCGCGACCCCTGGGGAGCGGCGGCCACGAAGTGGCCGGTCCGCGGCCGGGTCGCCGATCAGGGCTCGAAAGCGCTACGCCGAAGGCGTTAGTCTCGAGCCCTGATCGGCGGCCCCTCAGGGCCGCGGACACGCGCGCGCCAGCGCGCCAACAAACACAGCTCGTACACCGTCCTGGGACCACCAAACCCCAGGGCACTTACGACAGCCCCGCGAACCCGACCGCACCGACCCCCCAAATACACTCCCCAACGTGGCTGCCTACTCCGCTGACCTGGACCTTGCCCTGCGACTGGCCGACGAGGCCGACGCCATCTCACAGGAGCGCTTCGGCGCCGTCGACCTCAAAGTCGATTCGAAACCGGACCTCACCCCGGTCTCGGATGCCGATCTCGCGGTGGAACAGATGATCCGCCGCGTGCTCGCCGAGGAGCGCCCCGGCGACGCCGTGCTGGGGGAGGAGTTCGGTGGTGACGCCGAGTTCACCGGCAGACAGTGGGTGGTCGACCCGATCGACGGCACCAAGAACTTCGTCCGCGGCGTGCCGGTATGGGCCAGCCTGATCTCCCTGCTGGAAGACGGTGTTCCGGTGGTCGGCGTGGTGAGCGCGCCCGCGCTGGGCAGGCGCTGGTGGGCCGCCGCCGGTTCGGGCGCGTGGGTGCAGGTCCACCCCGGGGCGCCCAAGCCGATCTCGGTGTCGGCGGTCGCCGACCTCGACGCCGCGAGCTTGGCCTTCTCCAGCCTGTCCGGCTGGCACGAACGCGGCCTGCGCGAGAAGTTCATCGACCTCACCGATGCGGTCTGGCGGGTCCGCGGTTACGGCGACTTCTTCAACTATTGCCTGGTCGCGGAGGGTGCGGTGGACATTGCCGCCGAGCCGGAGGTCTCGCTGTGGGACCTGGCCGCCCTCGACATCCTGGTCCGCGAGGCGGGCGGCGCGTTCACCTCCCTGGACGGACGCTCCGGCCCGCACTGCGGCGACGCCGTGGCTTCCAACGGCCTGCTCCAAGACGAGGTCCTGGCTTGTTTGCGCGGATAATTCGAGTTATCCACATGTGAGCAACTTCCGCATCCGCCGCCATCGGCTCCGGTCGACGGGCGGCGGGCCCCACGCTCGCTCGTAGGATGGCCCGGTGAGCAATTCCGGCGCCACAGCCCCCGATGTCGACGACTTCCCGCCCGAAGACTTCCCACCCGACGACGCGTACCCGTCCGACGGCGGGTACGTCTCCGAGCACGATTTCGCCGACACCGGCGGCTTCCACTTCGACGATCTCGCCCCGGCCACCCCGGGCCGGGTCGCGGCTCCCGACCGCGCCGAGACCGCCGACGAAGTATTACGCCGCGTCTTCGGCTACGACAGCTTCCGTGGCGACCAGGCGGCCATCGTCGGACAGGTCGTCGGCGGTGGCGACGCGCTGGTGCTGATGCCGACCGGTGGCGGAAAATCTCTCTGCTACCAGGTCCCCTCGCTGGTCCGCGATGGCGTCGGCGTTGTCGTCTCACCGCTGATCGCGCTCATGCAGGACCAGGTCGACGCGCTCAGTGCCCTCGGTGTGCGGGCCGGGTTCCTCAACTCCACCCAGTCACCGGATCAGCGGCGGACCGTGGAGGCGCAGTTCGTGTCCGGCGATCTGGACCTGCTCTATCTGGCGCCGGAACGCCTGCGACTGGAAGCCACCCTGCGGCTACTCGACCGCGGCAAGATCGCCCTGTTCGCCATCGACGAGGCGCACTGTGTGTCGCAATGGGGCCACGACTTCCGGCCCGACTACCTCGCGCTGTCGCTGGTGCACGAGCGCTGGCCCGATGTCCCGCGCATCGCGCTCACCGCGACCGCCACCGAGAAGACCGCCGCCGAGATCGTCGAACGTCTGGATCTCGGCGCCGCGAAGCAGTTCATCTCCAGTTTCGACCGGCCCAATATCCAGTACCGGATCGAATCGAAGAACCGCGCCGACCGTCAGCTGCTCGACTTCATCCGCGCCGAGCACCCCGGCGACGCGGGCATCGTCTACTGCCTCTCGCGCAATTCGGTGGAGAAGACCGCGGCCATGCTCAACGAGAACGGCATCCGCGCGGTGCCCTATCACGCCGGCCTGGATTTCCGGACCCGCGCCGAGAACCAGTCCAGATTTCTGCGCGAGGACGGCCTGATCGTGGTCGCCACCATCGCCTTCGGCATGGGTATCGACAAGCCCGACGTGCGTTTCGTCGCCCACCTCGACCTGCCCAAATCGGTGGAGGGCTACTACCAGGAGACCGGGCGCGCGGGCCGCGACGGCCTGCCGTCTACGGCCTGGATGGTCTATGGCCTCAATGATGTTGTGCAGCAACGCAAGATGATCGATTCCAGCGAGGGTGACGCCGCGCATCGCAGGCAGCTGCAACTGCACCTCGACGCCATGCTCGCCCTGTGCGAAACAGTCGGCTGCCGGCGCGCGCGGCTGCTCAACTATTTCGGCCAGACCGGTGGTGCCTGCGGCAATTGCGATGTGTGCCTGAACCCGCCCGAAACCTGGGACGGCACGGTGCCCGCGCAGAAGCTGCTGTCCACGGTGCTGCGGCTCAAACGGGAACGCGGACAATCCTTCGGCGCGGGCCATCTCGTCGACATCCTGCTCGGCAAGACCAACCAGAAGATCACCCAGCATCGGCACAACGAGCTCTCGGTATTCGGCATCGGCACCGATCTGCGCGATACCGAATGGCGCGGTGTGGTCCGGCAGTTGCTCGCGGGCGGTCTGCTCGCGGTGCAAGGCGAATACGGTGTCATCGCGCTGACCGACGAGAGCAACGAGGTGCTGTTCGAGGGCAGGAAGGTACCGATGCGGCGCGAGCCCGAACGCGCCGCCCGCCCCGCGCGCACTTCGAAATCGGCCAAGGCGACCGTCGACCTGCCCGCCGCCGACGTCGGACTGTTCGAGCGGCTGCGGGCCTGGCGTGCCGCTACCGCCAAGGAACAGGGTGTGCCCGCCTACGTGGTCTTCCACGACGCCACCTTGCGCGAGATCGCCGCGCGTAAGCCCGCCGACCTCGCCGCACTCGGCACCGTCGCCGGGGTCGGCGAGAACAAACTGGCCCGCTACGGCGAGGGGGTGCTGACCACACTGGGCGAGGAATAGGCGCACTTCCGCCGCCGGCGATGCGCCCATAAGGGCGTACACGCGCGGCGGAAAGGAACCCACACCGAATCCGACGACCCCGAGTTACTGTCGAGTCATGGCGAATGGTGAAGGCTCCGACAGCGATACGTCGGGCAGCAGCCCGAGTGCGGGAGGCGATTCCCCGACACCCCCGATGCCGCACCGCCACATCGACCCGGTCGTCGCGCCCACCCTGCTCGGCGTGCACCACGGCGCGATCCACCGCGGTAGGCCACGGTGGTCCACCATCGCGCTGATCGCCATCTTCGCCACCGCCCTGGTTCTCTACCTCGTACTGAGCCCGGGCTGACGTCCGCGCCCCCGCCGACCGATCGTCCGCGGTTCGGCAATGTCGCATGCACCGCTGCCGGATCCTGTGCTGCGTCACTGACGGTCGTACTCCGCTGATCGCCACGGGTGTCAGCTGTGCGCTCGCCGAGTCCTCGTTGACTCGGCATCCCATTCCGGAAATTTTGCGATGCCCCGCACCAGCGTCGGCCGACCTGCGCATGTGAGTTGTCGTAACCGCAGGTCAAAGGGGCACCGGCTGGTGTCCCCGTCGCGCACCGTTGCCGAGCGGGACCGATCACACCAGATCGGCCCGAGCTCGAGGAGGCGACGGCAATGGTGCGATGGACTTGGCGCAAGCGCGTGGTGTGCGCGGCGTTAGCGGTCACCGGATTGGCCTGCGTGCCGATACCCGCCGGTGCCGACGCCTCGGCCCCACCCGGTCTCGACTTCGCGCGGGCGCTCGGCACTCCCGCGCTGCCCGGCATCTACGGCCCCGACACCGCAGTGGTGGTTCTCGGCTACGGCCTGACACCGGAGGGCACGATGCGCGAGGAACTGGTCCGGCGACTGCGCGCGGGCCTGGCCCAAGCCGCTTTCGCGCCGTGGTCACCGATCATCGTTACCGGCGGCAACCCGCGGGCCGGCCTGTCCGAAGCCGACGCCATGGCCGACTGGCTGGTAGCCGCCGGCATCGACCAGAGCAGGATCATCCGCGAATCCGAGGCCGACTCGACAGTCGCCAATGCCCGCAATACCGCGGCGATGCTCGCCGACAAGGGGCTGCGCTCGGTCGTTCTCGTCACCTCCGAGGACCACATCGCCCGAGCCAGAGGCGCTTTCGTCGACGCGGGTGTACTCGTCGTCGGCGACCTCACTCCCGACCGCGCCCAGTGGGATTCGGCGCCACTGCACATCGGCCGGTTCGGCCCCGCGTCCTCGGCCCGATGATGCGTACCCGCCCGTGCGTGAGCTGCCGCGAAACGCGATGCGCGGTCGTCCGTTCGGCGTCGCTGTGACCGATCATCGCCGCACGTCGACAGTTGTGATGAGTAGTCGCGGAAATCTCGGCAATAACCCCGAGAACCCACCCTTCGCCTCGTAACGTCGACCCATGACGCTCCACCTGTCCGACAGCGACATCCTCGCCGAGCTCGAGCCGACGGCCGAAGCCAACCTCAACGATCACCTCGCCAAGGCCAAGATGTGGCACCCCCACGACTACGTGCCGTGGGATGAGGGCCGCAACTTCGCGGCCATGGGCGGCGACGACTGGGACCCCGAACAGTCCCGGCTGAGCGAGGTCGCCAAGGCGGCGATGATCACCAACCTGCTCACCGAGGACAACCTGCCCTCCTACCATCGCGAACTCGCCGACACCTTCGGCTTCGACAACGCCTGGGGCACCTGGGTCGGCCGGTGGACCGCCGAGGAGAACCGGCACGGCATCGTCCTGCGCGACTATCTCGTCGTCACCCGCGCCGTCGACCCGGTCGCCCTCGAAGAGGCCAGGATGGCGCACATGACCGCGGGCATCGCCAAGCCCGAGAAGGGTTCGCAGTTCCTCAAAGGCGTCGCCTACGTCACCTTGCAGGAACTCGCGACCAGAATCAGCCACCGCAACACCGGCGCCCTGTGCAACGACGCAGTCGCCGACCGCATGCTGGCTCGCATCGCCGCCGACGAGAACCTGCACATGGTCTTCTATCGCAAGCTCTGTGCCGCGGCCCTTGATCTCACCCCCGACGCGACCATGCGGGCCATCACCGACGTGATCCTGCGCTTCCAGATGCCCGGCCTCAACCAGCCCAACTTCCGCCGCAACGCGGTGCTGCTCGCCAAGCACGGCGTCTACGACCTGCGCCAGCACCTCGACGTCGTGCTGCGCCCCACCCTGCGCACCTGGCGAATCTTCGAGCGCACCGATTTCGGCCCCGAGGGCGAAATCGCCCGCGACGAGCTGCACACCTACCTGCTCGACCTCGAGGTCAAGGCGGCCCGTTTCGAAGAGCAGCGCGACCGCGCCCTGGCCAGAGCTGCCGCCAGGGTCTGAGTCGGCCATGGAATAAACCGCTGGCGCCGTCACTTACAGTTGACCGTTATGAAGGAGAAAGGCCGGAAGGTCATCGCGACCAACCGCAAGGCCCGGCACAACTACACGATCCTCGACGTCTACGAGGCGGGGATCGCGCTGGTCGGCACCGAGGTGAAGAGCTTGCGTGAGGGCAAGGCCTCGCTCGTCGACGCCTTCGCGACCGTCGACCACGGTGAGGTCTGGTTGCGTGGCCTGCACATCCCGGAGTTCAGCCACGGCACCTGGACCAACCATTCGCCGCGCCGCACCCGCAAGCTGCTGTTGCACAAGCGCGAGATCGAGCACCTGGTCGGCAAATCGCGCGAGGGCAACCAGACGCTGGTGCCGCTGTCGATGTACTTCTCCGACGGCAAGGTGAAGGTGGAGCTCGCGCTCGCCAAGGGCAAGCAGGACTACGACAAACGTCAGGATCTGGCTCGCAAGCAGGCCGAGCGCGAGGTCACCCGTGAGGTCGGTCGGCGGGTCAAGGGCATGCGTTAGTGCTCTCCGTAGCGCTCGCCCTCGTCGCGGCGGCGGGCTACGGAGTCAGCGATTTCTTCGGCGGGATCGCGGCACGCAGGGTGACCGCCTTGCGGGTGGTCGTGGTGTCGTACCCGTTCTCGGTGCTGTTGGTCTTGCTGATCGCGCCGCTGGTCGGCGGGCACGCCGACACCGCGTCGATACTGTGGGGCCTGGCCGCGGGCGTGGCCAGCGGCTTGGCGGTGTGGTGGTTCTATGCCGCGCTCGCCGACGGACCCATGTCGGTGGTGTCGCCGCTGACCGCGGTGCTGGTGGCAGGTATCCCGGTCATCGCCGGATTCTTTCTCGGCGAACGACCCGGTGCGGTCGCGGTCGCGGGCATCGCCGTCGCCCTGGTCGCGGTGGTGCTCGTCAGCCGGGAGGCACCCGACGAAACCACCGAGGAGATCACCGGCGGCAGGCAACTGCGCTTCACCCGCCGGGTCGCGCTGCTCACTATCGGGTCCGGTGCCGCCTTCGGTTTCGCGTTCTACTTCCTGCACGAAACCCACGCGAGCGCGGGTTTGTGGCCACTGCTAGCCCAGCGCGTCGCGGCGACAGCGGTCGTGTGGACCTCGGCGCTGGCAGCGGGTGAATTCCGTGGCCTGCACGGCGAACCGCTGCGCCTGGCATTGGCGGTCGGCGTGCTCGACGTGATCGCCAACGCCGCGCTGCTCTACGCCTTCCACGGCGCGATGCTGTCGGTAGTGAGCGTGATCGGCTCGCTGTATCCGGCGGCGACCGTGCTGCTGGCGATGGTCCTGCTCGGCGAACGCATCAGCGCCACCCAGAAGATAGGAATGGTGCTCGCGCTCACGGCGGTCGCCATGATCGCCGCGAGCTGATTTCCGCTACAACCGGGTGCAGGGCTCGTGCAGGTTCAGCCGGCCCAGTGTCTTGCCCTGATAGCCGACGCTCACCGCCCTCGCTCCCATCGGCGCCGCCTTGTCCGGTTCGAACACCGCCGACCATTCCGTTTCCAGATCAGGTCCCGCCGCACCGGCCGGATGGATCACGACCATGCCTTCACCGTCGGGTTTCATCGCCCCGATGCTGCGCCGCAAGCCGGCGCGGGTGAGCTCGCCGTTCGCCGCCGCCGTGGTGAGCAGGGCTTTGAGCGGATAGGTGATCGCCCAGCCCAGCGAATAACCGAAGTTGGCCGGTTCGCCGGTGATCGCGTCGCGGGCGTGCTTGGCGCCCACGCTGTCACCGGCCCAGCTGTCGACCGGGGTCGTGTAGTTGTAGAGCGCGGTCAGCGCGGGCGCGGCCGCCGATTGCAGCAGTGCCGCGTTCCAGGTGGGCAGCGAGCCGAGGAACCGGCCGGTGAAGCCCGACTTCACCAGCTTGCCCACGATCTCCGCGGTCTCGGCGGGTCCGGTGGCCAGCATCACCAGATCCGGTGCCGCGGCCAGGATCTCCGCCACCGGCCCGTCCTGACTGCCGACCTCGGCGTTGGGCCCGGTGTCGATGCGATCGGCGATGGTCGCGTCGTTGGCCACCGCCCACTTCAGCGCGCCGCTGGCATAGTCGCCGCCGTAGTTGCCGCGATAGGCGACGACAGCGATATTGCGTGGCGCGTAATGGGTTTCGGCGAACCAGTCGAGGCCGGTCACCGCTTCGGTGCAGTAGGAGTAGCCGGCGCTGAGCACCAGATTGCGGTCGGCGCTGCGATAGTTCCAGCCCGACCACTGGGTGGCCGCCGTGCTCACCATGTCGTCGACGTCCATCTGATTGAGCATCGCGACGGTCTGCGCGGTCCCGAAACTCATCGACAACGCGAGCACATGCGGCTCGATCTCCTGATACCTGCTGCGATGGGTCCGCGGATCGTAGGAGGTGTTGCGGGTATAGGTGCTGATGTCGATGTCGTAGCCGCCGATGCCACCCGCCGCGTTCACCTGCTTCCAGAACGCCGCCTGGCCGTCGTTCATCGAGGCGCCGAGCGGGGTGAACGGCCCGTTCTCCAGATCCGAGAGCACCCCGAGGTAGATGCAGCCGCGATCGGAGTTCGCCGAACCGGGACAGGGCGTGCTGGTGACGCCAGGCCCGGCGGTGGGCTCGCCCGACGAGCAGGCCGCGGCCAGCACGAGGCTCGCAACAGCCGGGATCGCCGCGAATCGGCGCAGCCCACGCTGACCGGTGAATGCCATGGGATAACTCCTTGCTCCAGTCGCCCAGGACATTTCACGGTTCCGCGGCGGCCGAACGAGAACAGTACCCGCCACCACTGACGCTCCTACCCCGATTCGCCGACGTGGTCCACAGTGGTTCGCCACAAGGTCACGTCGGCGACATCGCGAGCCGGCAGAAATAATGGGAAGAACTGACCCCGCGCCGGTGTTAATATGACTAGCCCGCACGGTGCGGGCACGTACGGGGCTGAACGGTTTCGACTGCGTACGTTGATTCAGGGGAAGCGTGTCGGTGCAGGCAAGAGACCACCGTAAGCGTCGCTGCAACCAATTAAGCGCCGATTCCAATCAGCGCGAGTACGCCCTCGCTGCCTAAGTAGCCAGGACGTCTCTGTCAGTCCGGGTTCGTCCCTCGACCCGGGTACTGGCATCAGCTAGAGGGAATTACCGTTCGGCTCGGTCGCGGAGTCGAAGGGGACATCTAACAGCGACTGGGATCGTCATCCAGGCTTGTTCGCGAGACCAGGAGATCCAAGCAGAGACATAGCGAACTGCACACGGAGAAGCCCTGAAGACGCGGCGGAGGACCCGGGTTCGATTCCCGGCAGCTCCACTCGAGGCCCCTCACCTGACACACAGGTGAGGGGCTTTTTCATGCCCCGACGATGGCATTCGTGTGTACACGACAGCGTGACCGCTCCTGGTCGGGTGGCGGCGGGATGTGTGCCGCCCGGAAAGACCTGGTGCGCTGCCGGAAAGCGGCTCTTTCCCGGCGTCGATCGGACTCCGAACTGATCGGTGCGACCCTGGTGCAGGGCCGTGCTGGTGGGCCACGTAGAACTGAGCAAATGACGCGGTATGCATACGACTCGGGGGCGGGGACGTTGGTCGCTACCTGGGGGACCGGTCGGGGTGATGTCGCCGAGACGATCGCCGAGGTACCGGGGGCGGAGCACGGGGTGGAGTTGGCGGCGGCGCTGGCGAGTTTGGCGCGGTGTCAGTGGCGGACCTATACCCACCCGGCGACTGCGGCCGGGGATCCCGATGTCGAGAACGGGGAGGCGTGGCGGCGGGCGGAGGAGCGTGGACGGTTCGCGAAGGTCGAAGAGGCGCTGCGCACGCCCAATCTGCCCGATGACGACGGCTTCATGCTCGTCTTCTACAGCCCCATCGAGGAATCGGCGCATCACCTCGGCCGTGTGCTCCACGGGATCGGCGATGCGGGCCTGGTCGACCGTTTGGTGAACGAGGTTTTGACCGAGCAGGCGGCCATCACGGCCGCGGAACTGGGCGATCTGGCGGGCAGGGCGCGACAAGCCGTCGAGCTCACCCGACCGGAGATCTCCCCGGTCCAGGTGCACGCCGCCGATACGCTGTTGCGCGCGAACCCCTTGGGCTCGATCGACCTGTTCACCGAACTCGACCCCGCCGCCGCATCGGTTGCCGCCGCTCACTGGCTCCGGGCAGCGGCGACCGTGGCAGGCGAGGTGACGGGCATCGACCCGGTGGACGTGGTCGCCGAGGCGGACGACATCGAAGCGCTCGAGGTCGAAACACCCACTGTGGTCTTGGAACGGCTCAGCGAGGGGGAGACGCCGACCCAGGTGGTGGTCGACCTGATCGCCGATGCCATCGCCGTCTCCGAGGGCAAGGTCCGCGACCTGGACGGAATCATCGAAGCCGCACGGGAAATCGAGGAACGCGACGAGGACGACGATCCCGACGCCTGGACCGACGGCTACCGCATCTGCCGCCTCGACCCCACCCGACCCGCGATCGACCTGCTCGAAGATCTCCTCGGCGCTATCAGGGGCTGCTGGCTGGTCTTCAGCGAAGCGGACAGCGGCGTCGCCTTCGAGAACGCCGTTCGAGCCGAAGCGGACGCCGATACCTCCCGCCTGCAGTAGATCCACGAAAAGCCCTGTGCCGCAGGGTGATTACCAGCGGCGGCAGGGCTGCTCACGGAGAGATACCGGCTGCGAAACTACCCGCCTGCGCGACGGCGGAACGTCCGCTTCCCACCAGCCTGGGCATGCGTACCACGCACTTTGGCGGAATTCTGGGCGGCCCCACCCGCGGAGGAGTGGCCGTTCTTCCGCTCGAGCGCCTCGCGGAACTTCCGCTTGGTCGCCTCTTCCGGAGTTTCGTTCGCGGCGCCGGGCTGTTCGGCGGAGACTTCCTGTTCATCGGGCATACCTACAGCCTGCCACCTCAGCGCACGTTCGCACACCACCGGCGGGGCCATCCCCCGGGCCCGCGATGGCTCCTCGGTAGGATCCACCGATGCGGGGGCATGCCAGGAGGGACGCGGCGGTGATCGAAGTATGGGGTGCGCGAGTCGCGGTCCGGTATGCGGACGGGCGGCTGGTGACGACGCCGCTGCGCGCCGACAACGAGATCGCGCTCGACGTCGGCGTGGCCGAGCTGGGCAGGATCGCGCTCGCGACCACCGAGGATGGGCAGATGGCGCTGCTGCTGTTCTTCCGGTCGGCACAGTTCGTGGTCAACGGTGCGCCGACGGATCGTCATCCGGTGCCGGTGTTCCTCGAAACCGAGTTACGCGAGCAGGCGCAGGCGCTGATCAGAGCTGTCGAACGCGACCTCGTCAGCTTACGTAGAGTGTTTCCGCCCCGCCCGAATCTCGTTCCGCCGCAATTGGTTCAGGCTTCGAACGGCCGGCACCGTCCCGATGTCACTGCGGCAGCGCGCCGAATGCGCCACGCGGGCAACTCCTTACGCGAGATCGACATCCTGCACGGCTGTGCCCGCCCCGACGAGTACGTTCTCGAACTGGCCCAGGCCGGCCACGAGGGTGCGCCGGGTCTGGTCGCGATCACCACTCTGCGCCTGCTGTTCGTCTCCGCGTGGGCGGTCTACGAATTCCCGGTCTCGGTTCTCACCGGTGCCGAAGTGCGCACGGAACCCGGACAGGTTGCGACCCTGCGGGTTTCGGGCGCGGGCACCGACCTGGACTTCGTCGACTGGGAACCCGCCGACTTCACCCGCGTCACCGAGGCCGTTCGCCTGGCCTGCGAAATCGAACACGTCGACGGATCCATCGCCCAATCCATGCCCTGCTCAGCAGACCTCTTCGGCGAATGGCAACTGCTGGTGGAACGCCGCAAACTGGGGATGGTCGAGGACGACCCGTTCCGCCGTCAAGCCGTCGGCATCATGCTGACGATGCCGGGCTGAACACCGGCGCACCCGAATGCAGGGCAACCCGCCGCCACGGACTCGACGGCCGAAGATGCAGCCCCGCGATCATCCGCCTACGTTCGGCCACTTGGCTTTTCGCGGCCGACAGATCCTGCGTGGCCGCCCAGAAGATCGCACCCGTGAGGAACCCGTCGCCGAACTGCCGCCAGTTGCGATAGTGCTGCCGCGCCCGATCCAGCCCGATCAGCATGTGCTCCCACGCCTCGTCGTCGGTCAGATAACCCGCCGTGCACGCCGCGCGGGCGATGAACACCAGCCGGGCCAGATCCCATGCGGTGGCGTCGATCTGCAACGGCGTCGGCAGACTGTCGGTGATGCCGAGCTTGATGGCTTGCAGCCACGCGTCGTAATCGCGATCGATGCCGGCAGGCCCGCGATAGCCGCGGAAACCCGAGAGCGTGTGCAGGAATTCGCGATGCTCGTCGGCCAACCCCGACCGGTCGACCCGGCCGGTATCGGACGCGGCCGTGACGGCGAGTGGATGGACGAGTTCGAACAGCGGCGCGTGCATCCCGGCCAGCAACCGCCGCACAGTGTCATGCGCGTCCTCGGCGTTGTCGACACCCCATGACTCGTGCAGTCCTTCGATCGCGGTCTCGCGCCGGGTCGACGCGCTGTCCGGTTCCTCGGGTAGGAACGCCACGCCATCGCACTGCGCACCCCAACTGCGCCCGTAATACGCGCCGACGGCCAAAGCCCTGATCCGGTCGTCATCAACCGACGTCCCGGACCATACGTCGGGCTCGATGTCGATGTCCGCCCCCGGGAAACCAGCCACACGCGGCCGTCCGCCCTGCACTGATGCTGTCGGTTGCATGGGCACCCCTCTGCCGAGCCGAACGTTGTGCCGCCAGATCTTACGGGGTTGGGCGGAGTGGGGGTCGCGCGCAGGTTCGGACGCAGCGGGTAAAACCGAGCCTGGGGCGGTGTACCTTGCTGTGTTTGTTGGAGCGCTGACGCGCTCGAGTCGGGGCCCTTCGGGCCCCCGATCTTCCCTCCCTCCGGGTACTCCTTCGTCGCACCCTCCGGTCAGTCCAGATCGGGGCGGGCCCCTCCGGGTAGAGACATACCAGGTTGTTGTCGGTGGGTGGGGTTACCGTCGAAGTGTGGCCGAGTACCGGGAACGTGCATCACGGCTGGACCGAGCGGTGGTCTGGTCGCGAACCATGCCTGCCCACACCGGTCCCGTCACGGTGTTCCCCGACGGGTGCATGGATCTGATCTGGACCGAGGGCACGCTGATGGTGGCGGGCCCGGACAGTCGCGCGTTTCTGGCTCCGACCGCGCGGGCGAGCGAATTCGTCGGCATCAGGTTCGCGCCGGGCACCGCGCCCACGTTGCTCGGGATTCCGGCGGTGGAACTGCTGAACCAGCGGGTCGACCTGGCCGAGATAGCACCGTCGCGCACCACCCGCGAACTCGTCGACCGCATCGACAACGCGCCCGACCGCGTTGCGGCGCTCGAGACGATCGCATGGCGATTCGCCACCGAAAATGGTCCTGCGAATCCGGCTCTCACCGCCGTCGTCGATGCGCTGTCGGCAGGCGCGACGGTCGCCGAGACCGCCGCCCGGACGGGGATGTCGGCCCGGATGCTGCACCGGCGCTCGCTGTTCGCCTTCGGCTACGGACCCAAGATGTTGGCCCGTATTCTGCGCTTTCAACGCGCACTGGCGGCGGTTCGCACCGGAATTCCGGCCGCGCGAATCGCCGCGACGACTGGCTTCGCCGACCAGGCACACCTGTCGCGGGAGTTCCGTGACCTGGCGGGATGCTCGGTAGGCGCCCTGCAACAACGCTGATCGGGCGTCTCGGCGCCCGGAAAGTCTCATTCGGCACAGCGTGACGGAAGGTTTAGGCTCGGTAGTGCACGCCCCGTCGCAAGTGCTTAGGCCAGTCCGAAACACCGACGAGAGGATGTGACCTGATGATCGACGAATCCGTGTATTCCACGCTCCGTATCGAGGCAGAACGAGACGAAATCCGTCGGCTTGTCGTCGGCGCCGTCGTCGTCCGCCATCAGCGCGTGCTGATCCTGCGCCGCCGACGATCGGATTTCCTCGGTGGCCGGTGGGAGTTGCCCAGCGGCGTCGTCGAGCCGGGTGAGGCACTCGACGAAGCGCTGGCCCGCGAAGTCGCGCAGGAAACCGGGCTGGAGGTCACCGGAGTCAGCGACTACCTCGGCGATTTCGACTACCTGACCGGCGAAGGCGCCCGCACCAGGCAGTTCACCTTCGTCGTCGACGTGGCCGCGACCGGACCGGTGACGCTCACCGACCACGACGCGCACCTGTGGACAAGGCTCACCGGAGAACCCCCGGTGAGCGATGAGGTCCGCGAGATGCTCGGCCGGTATCAGCAGCGCCAGCGCGACCCCCACGACTGGTCGGCCTATTCGGCGGGCAACGGCGCGTAGAGGTCGATGCCGTGGCCGTCGGGGTCGGCGAGCGAGGCGTAACGCTGGCCCCAGAAGGCATCCCACGGTGGGAGTTCGCCGTGATGGCCGGCGTCGACGAGCTCGGCGTAGAGCTTGTCGACCTCGGCCGGATCGGCGCATCGAAACGCCAGACTGCTGCGGCCGGGACCGGTCGGGGGCAGCCAGCCGGGGGAGAAGGAGGCGATCGTCGCCTCGGTGTCCAGCGCCAGTCGCAGGCCACCGCCGATCACGGCCTCGGCATGCCCCTCGGATTCGGCACCTTCCGGGAAAACCAGTCCCAGCCTGCGGTAGAAGGCCACCGAAATGGCCATATCGGAAACAACAACGGACACGACATCGAGCTGCGGAGTCATATGCGCAGCCTAAGCACCCGAGTGGCGTGCGGTCTTGAACGAATCGGACGTCAGCGCGCCGGTACCGGCACCAGTTCCGTGATCAGGTTCCCGATCAGGATCTGCAGGTGATCACGAATGCCGCGAAGCACCTCGATCGGCTGCCCGGCCGGATCCGGCAGCACCCAGTCCCGATAGCTGATTCCGGGAAAGTACGGACACACCTCGCCGCACCCCATCGTGACCACCACATCCGAGAGCCCGACGGCATCATCGGTGAGCGGTGTCGGCCGTGCGCCGGAGATATCGATCCCGATCTCGGCCATGGCCGCCACCGCGGCGGGATTCAGCTCGGCCGCCGGTTCGCTGCCCGCGGTGCGCACCTCGATCCGGTCACCGGCCATGGCGCGCAGGAAGCCCGCCGCCATCTGTGATCGGCCCGCATTGTTGACGCAGACGAACAACACGCTGGGAGTGTGGGCCATGGTCGCCCTTTCGGCGCAGGGGCGAAGTGCTTGTGGCGCTTCGGATATCACCCGTCATCATTCCATCAGGGCGCTGCGGCGGGGAGCGGTGCGGGCGATCCGGCGACGCTGTTGTCCGAGCAGTGTCCGCACCGCGTGGCGTCAGTCGAGTGCGCCGAGCACCCGGTGCACGTAGTCGTTGGCGAACACGCCGGTGGGGTCGAAGCGCCGCCGTACCGCGGTGAAACGGTCCCATTCGGGGTAGCGCGAGCGCAGCGTCGCGGCGGTCTGGAAGTGGTGTTTGCCCCAGTGCGGCCTGCCGCCGTAGGCGTCGAACACCGCCTCACACGCGCGGAAGTACGGCTCCCACACCATGCCTTGATACTGGTGCACCGCGATGTAACAGGTCTCGCGTCCGCCCGCGGGGGACAGGAAGGCGTCGTCGGGCGCGACCCAGCGCACCTCGATCGGCATCGGTGTGCCGAATCGCCTTCCCAATGCCAGGATTTCGCGAATCGCCTCGGCCGCGTGCGCGCGCGGGATCGCGTATTCCATCTCGTTGAACTTCACCAGCCGCGGGGTGGAGAACACCCGATACGAGCGGTCGACCTGCCGGTTGTTGCTGCCTGCCAGAGTGGCCGCGCGGTGAATCATGGGGATGGCGGCCGGAATTCGCCGGCCCAGCCTGCACAGGCCGTCGTAGAGATGGTTGGCGATCAGGATGTCGTTGATCCACTCGCTCACCGTGCCGCGCGGCTGTTCGGGCGCCTCGGTGCGATCGATGGCCTTGGTCATCGCGGTGTCACTGTGCGGGAAGGCGAAGAACTCGAAATGATCGCTGCCGTCGGCGAATTCGTCGATATCGGCGAGCACCTCGGTCAGCGGCACCGGCCGCTCGACGCACTCCAGCACGAACGACGGCTCGAGCTGCAAGGTAGCCGCGGTGACGATGCCGAGCGCGCCGACGCTGACCCGCGCCGCCTTCCAGCCGTCGGGGTCGGTCTGCTCGTTGAGCTCCACCCTGGTGCCGTCGGCGCGCAGTACCTCCACCGAGTGCAGTGCCGCGGAGATATTGCGCAGCCGGGCGCCGGTGCCGTGGGTGGCGGTGGCGGTCGCGCCCGCGAGGCTCTGCGTGTCGATGTCGCCGAGGTTGGGGAAAGCCAGTCCGTGCCCGTGCAGCAGTGGGCTCGCCGCGTGCAGCGAGATCCCGGCTTCCACCCGGACCCGTCCGGTGTCGGCGTCGACATCGAGGACCTTGTCCAGACCGCTGAGATCGACCAGCGTGCCATCGGTGAGCACGGCGTCGGTGAACGAGTGCCCCGACCCGGCGACGCGCACTGTCCGCCCCGCGGCGGCCGCATCGGTCACGATCGCGGCCAGTTCCTCGACGTCACGCGGCGCGGCGACGACGGCGGGTGTGCAGCGCTGCTCGCCTGCCCAGTTCACCCAGGTGCTCTTGGTCATGTGTCCAACACTAGAGGATGCGCTGTGACGCGCGCTACTCGTTGGACAGGTTTCGGCTCAGCGGCGGCGGCCGAGGCAGCCGGCGGCCTTGGCCTGCTCGACCTCCTCGTCGGTCAACGGCGCGACCAGTAGTGGCCTGCGTGGCACCGAGTCGGTGCGGACGCCGTTGAGTGCGATGGCCATATAGCGCTGCCACACTTCGGAATTCACCGGGGCGGCGAACTCGGCGATGGAATTGACCATGTGGATCAGCGCGAAGAAGTCGGAGGTGGCGACGTCGGGGTCTACCGCACCTGCCTCGCGTGCGCGATCGATGATCCCCGCGACCGACGGACGGATCCGGTCGCGCAGCTCGGCGAAACGGGCCGGATCTTCCTCGAGTTCGAGCATCACTGCGCCGAAACCGCGGTTGGTCGCCAGATGTTTGCACGCGCTCTCGAAGAACTCGACGAGCCCGAGCCAGGCGTCGGAGTTGCCCATGGCGGCGTCGGCCGCGTCGGCGAAGTCCTTCACGTGTTGGTCGAAGACCTCGGCGATGAGTTCCTTCTTGTTCGCGAAGCGCCGATACACCGTGCCGACGCCGACCCCCGCGCGCTCGGCGACATCGTCGAGGGTGATCTCGAGGCCGTGATCGGCGAATAGCTCACGGGCGGCCGCGACGATGCGTTGCTGATTGCGCGCGGCGTCGGCGCGCAATCTGCGGGGTGGTGTGGCAGTCGTCGTGGCGTGATTCACAAGTACATCCTATCAATCCGGGGATTAAGTGGAGGTCGTTTCTCCGTTACTCTGGTAGCTTCGATTGAAGCGGAGGTATGACCTCCAATTATGTCACCCACAAACCGAACCGCAGCCTTCAAGGGGAGTTATGACCACCACACTCGATTCAGGGCCGAAGCGCTCTGCGGGCACAGCGCGTCGCGGCTCGCACGCCCTGCGCTGGTGGGTGCTTGCTGTACTCGGCATCGCCCAGCTGATGGTCGTGCTCGATGCGACGATCGTCAATATCGCCCTGCCCGCCGCCCAGGCCGACCTCGGCTTCGGCGACGGTGACCGGCAGTGGGTCATCACCGGTTACGCCCTCGCCTTCGGTAGCCTCCTGCTGCTCGGCGGCAGGCTCAGCGACCTGTTCGGTCGCCGCAACACCTTCATCGTCGGCCTGATCGGCTTCGCGGTGGCCTCGGCCATCGGCGGTGCGGCCACCAGCTTCGAGATGCTCGTCGCGGCCCGGGTCGGCCAGGGTGTGTTCGGTGCGCTGCTCGCGCCCGCCGCGCTTTCGCTGCTCACGGTCACCTTCACCGAACCCAAGGAACGAGCCAAGGCATTCGGCATCTTCGGCGCCGTCGCCGGTACCGGTGGCGCGATCGGTCTGCTACTCGGTGGCGTGCTCACCGAATGGGCGTCGTGGCGCTGGGCGATGTATGTCAACCTGATCTTCGCCGCCGTCGCGCTCGTCGGCGCCGTGCTGCTGCTCGCCAAGCACGTCGCGACCTCGCGGCCCAAGCTCGATTGGACCGGCACTGTCGCCGTCACCGTCGCGCTGTTCGGCATCGTCTACGGCTTCTCCCACGCCGAGTCCAATGGCTGGAGCAACCCGGCCACGCTGGCCTTCCTGATCGGCGGCGCCGTGCTGCTCGCGGTCTTCGTGTGGATCGAGACCAAGGTCGCGCATCCGTTGCTGCCGTTGCGCATCGTCGCCGACCGCACCCGTGGCGCGTCGTACCTGACCGTGTTCGTCATGGGCATCGGCATGTTCGCGATCTTCCTGTTCCTCACCTACTACATGCAGCTGACCCTGGCGTACACGCCGATCGTGACCGGTCTGGCGTTCCTGCCGATGGTGGCGGGCATGGTGGTCTCCTCGACCACCGCGCCGTCGCTGCTGCTGCCGAAGTTCGGCCCCAAGATCGTCATCAGCGGTGGCTTCCTGGTCGCCGCCGCGGGCATGCTCTGGCTCACCCGGATCGGTCTCGACTCGGGCTACGTCACCCATATCCTGCCCGCGCTGGTACTGCTCGGCCTCGGCCTCGGTGGTGCGATGTCGGTCGCGTTCCAGGGTTCGACTGCGGGTGTGCAGCACGAGGACGCCGGCGTCGCCTCGGCGATGGTCAACACCAGCCAGCAGGTCGGTGGCTCCATCGGCACCGCGCTGCTCAGCACCATCGCGGCCTCGGCGATGACCGACTACGTGTCGGCACATGAGCCGGGCCCGCTCACCATGGCGCAGGGCGCGATCGAGAGCTACACCACCAGCTTCTGGTGGGCGACGGCCACTTTCGTGCTCGGTGCGATCGTGATCGCGGTGCTCATGCCGAACACCGTGCCCGCTCCGGCCGAAGGCGAGCCGGTGCTGGCGCACTGATCTGGAAAACCTCGCCAGACGATGGCCCGAACCGACAGTCGGTTCGGGCCATCGGCGTTCGTTCGCGCAGTCTGCTGAATGTTTGCCGCGACCGCACCGCGCGGATCGGTGTCGGTGGGTCTCGATACCATGAGCAACGACCACCACACGGATCGGCCAACGGGAGGGGAACGCATGACATCGCGGCCCCCGGCGCTCGATCCGGCCGTCCTCGTGGCGATCTCGGTGGGCGGCGGCCTCGGCGCCACCGCACGATTCGGGATGGGTCACTGGTGGCCGGTGCTCCCCGGCCGGTTCCCGTGGTCGACGTTGGCGGTGAATGTGCTCGGCTGCTTCGCGATCGGGGTGCTGATGGTCGTGGTCACCGAACGATGGGACGCACCGAAACTCGTGCGGCCGTTCCTGGGAATCGGTGTGCTGGGCGGCTTCACGACGTTCTCCACCTATAGCCTCGAGATTCGTACACTCATCGGCACCGGTGCGACGGGCACGGCGGTGGCCTATCTCGGTCTGTCGGTGCTGGCGGCACTCGGTGCCGTGGCAGTCGCCATGAGCGCGACCCGGTGGGTCGCGCGACGGGGATGCGCATGAAATCGACGACGGAAGGGGGTGGGCCGATGGTCGAGACATGGGCTCCCACACAGGGAGGCGTGGCATGACGGTGGCGCTGGTGATGGCCGGTGGCATGCTCGGCGCACCCGCCCGGTACCTGATCGACCGGCAGATGTCGGCGCGGTTTCCGACTGGGCTGCCGTGGGGGACGCTAGCCGTTAACATTGTCGGTTCGGCGTTGCTCGGGGGTTTGATCGGCGCGAGTGCGGGCAGTGCGCTGCTGGCATTCGCGGCAACCGGCTTCTGTGGTGCGCTGACCACGTTCAGCACATTCGGGTACGAGACGATCCGTCTGGTAACCGAGGGCGCCTACGTGTATGCCGTGGGCAACGTCGTGATCAGCGTCGCGGCGAGCCTGGCCGCGGTGTACGCCGCCGCGTCCCTGACCCAGTGGTTGTGCGCATGATTCTCATGACCAGCCGCGCGCAGCCGACACGGAAGGGAACACCCACCATGGCCCACGATCGCGCCGGACGGCCTGCCCGCCCGACCGACCTGGTGGACATCGCTCACCTGGTCACCGCGTACTACAGCCTCGTCCCCGATCCGGACGAGCCGAGCCAGCAGGTGGTGTTCGGCACCTCGGGGCACCGTGGGTCCAGCGAGGACAGCGCGTTCAACGAAGCCCACATCATGGCGATGACGCAGGCGATCGTCGAATACCGCGCCACCCGTGACATCACCGGCCCGGTCTACCTCGCGCGCGACACCCATGCCCTGTCCGAACCCGCGTGGACCACCGCTTTGGAGGTCCTGGCAGGCAACGATGTGACCGCCGTGATCGACGCTCGCGGCCGCTACACCCCCACGCCCGCGCTGAGTCATGCAGTGCTGAACCACAATCGCGGCGGCACCAAGCACCAGGCCGACGGCATCGTCGTCACCCCTTCGCACAACCCCCCGCGCGACGGCGGCTTCAAATACAACCCACCGCACGGCGGCCCCGCCGACACCAAGGCCACCGACGCCATCGCCGCTCGCGCCAACGAACTGCTGCGTGGCGGCCTGGCCGGGGTCAAGCGGGTCTCGCTCGATCAGGCGATGAACTCCCACGTGCAGCGCTACGACTACCTCGATAAGTACGTCGCCGATCTGCCGAACGCGTTGAACCTGGACGCGATTCGTGGTGCGGGCATCCGGATGGGCGCCGACCCGATGGGTGGCGCGAGTGTGGACTACTGGGAGGAGATCGGGCAGCGCTTCGATCTCGAGCTCGAGGTGGTCAACCCGTTCGTCGACCCCACCTGGCGTTTCATGACTCTCGACAGCGACGGCCAGATCCGGATGGATCCGTCCTCACGCCATGCCATGGCGGGGCTGGTCGGCATCAAGGACGACTACGACATCTCCACCGGCAACGACGCCGACGCCGACCGGCACGGCATCGTCACCCCCGACGGTGGCCTGATGAATCCCAATCACTTCCTGGCCGTCGCGATCGAATACCTGGTCGCGAATCGGATGTGGTGGGACGCGCTCACCAAAATCGGCAAGACCGTCGTCACCTCGTCCATGGTCGACCGTGTGGTCGGCGTGCTCGGGCGGGATGTGCACGAGGTGCCGGTCGGGTTCAAGTGGTTCGTGCCCGGATTGTTCAGTGGCAGTTTGGCTTTCGGTGGTGAGGAGAGCGCGGGCGCGTCGTTCCTGCGGATGGACGGCACCGTGTGGACCACCGACAAGGACGGCATCCTGCTCGCGCTGCTGGCCGCCGAGATCGCCGCCGTCACCGGCCAGACCCCGTCGGCCAGGTACGGCGAACTCGAACGCCAGTACGGCAGCCCCGCCTATGCGCGCATCGACGCCGCCGCGACCAGCGAACAGAAAGCCAAACTCGCGCGCCTGACGCCCGAGGCCGTCACCGGCACCGAGATCGCGGGTGAGGAGATCACCGGCATCCTCACCACCGCGCGCGGCAACGGAGCGCCGCTGGGCGGGCTGAAGGTGACCACGGAGAACGCCTGGTTCGCCGCACGTCCCTCGGGCACCGAGGACAAATACAAGATCTACGCCGAGTCGTTCCTCGGCCCCGAACATCTCACCCAGGTGCAGGCGGCGGCCGAGGAGATGGTGAACCAGGCGCTGATCGAGTGAGCGCTCCGGCCAAAGTCCGGCTACCCGCCGAGATCTGGGTACTGATCGCGGCTGCCTTCGTGATCGCACTCGGGTTCGGCCTTGTCGCACCCGTTCTGCCGCAGTACGCGCGTGAATTCGGGGTCGGCATCGCGGCCGCCTCGGCGATCGTGAGCGCGTTCGCGTTGATGCGGTTGCTGTTCGCGCCGGCCAGTGGGCGGCTCGTGCAGAAGCTCGGCGAGCGGCGGGTGTATCTGGCCGGCATCGCGATCGTCGCCCTGTCCACCGGCGCGTGCGCGCTGGCGCAGACGTATTGGCAACTGCTGGTGCTGCGTTCGCTGGGCGGCATCGGGTCCACGATGTTCACGGTGTCGTCGATGGCGTTGATCATCCGGGTGTCACCGCCTGCGGCGCGTGGCCGGATCTCCGGCGTCTACTCGACGAGTTTTCTGATCGGGTCGCTGCTCGGCCCGCTGGTCGGAAGTAGTTTGGCCGAGTTCGGGCTGCGTGCGCCGTTCGTCATCTACATGGCCGCGCTGCTGGTGGTGTGTGTGATCGTGTTCGCCGGGTTGCGTGAATCGCCGGTGCTCACACCCGAGAACGGTGTGCAGCCGATCGAATTCACCTTCCGTCAAGGGTGGGCCGAGCCCGCTTACCGGGCGGTGCTGCTGTCGAGTTTCGCGGGTGGCATCGCGGTATTCGGTGTGCGGATGGCGTTCGTGCCCCTGCTGGTTGTCGAGACCCTGCATCAGGAAATCGGCATGGCGGGCGTGGCGTTGACGGTGTTCGCCGCGGGTAATGCGGCAGTGCTGTTCCTGTCGGGTCGGCTCTCCGACCGGTTCGGTCGCAAGCCGTTCCTGATCGCCGGGTCCGCCATCTGCGCCCTCGGGACCGGTGCGCTCGGTTTCGCGCCGAACCTGGTGTGGTTCCTGATCGCGTCATTTATCGCAGGCCTCGGGTCGGGGATGTTCAGCCCCGTGCAGCAGGCGGCACTGGCCGATGTGATCGGTTCGCGCGCTCGCGGCGGCCCGGTGCTTGCCGCGTTCCAGATGTCGGCCGATCTCGGCACCGTGCTCGGCCCGATCGTCATCGGCTGGCTGGCCGAGCGCACCTCCTTCGGGGTGGGCATGGCGGTTACCGGTGCGGTGCTCGCGGTGTCGGCCGCGGTGTGGGTGGTGACACCCGAGCCCTCGCAGATCACCCATCCCGAAGATCCCGAGCACCCCGATCACGCGGGCGACGGCATCGACCCGCAATGCAGCTGCGATGGCAGCCCCGACGGTGTGCCGGTGGTGCGTGACGGCATGGTTCCCGCGGGTCGACCCAGCGATTACCACAAGCCGCAATAGCAGGTCAGCGCCATTTCGGCCCGCCCGGGCGGCGGGCCGCCCGCGACTCGAGGCAGAGTGGACGGGTGAGCACAGCCGGTTCTTCGCACAATCCGCGCCCCGTTTCCAGCAACACCACCTATGCGCTGGCCGCGGTGGCGGTCGTCCTCATCGGGTTGATCGTGTTCGCTGCCTACAAGTGGAGCGCGGAACCGCCGCCCGCCGTACGCAACGAGGGCTACGGCCCCGTCCGCGAGGCCGCCGTGCAGGTCAGCACCACCCCCGAAGGCGTCATCCGCCTCGGCCGCCCCGACGCCCCCAAGACCGTCGACATCTTCGAAGACCCCATCTGCCCCGCCTGCGGCGCGATGGAAAACAGCTTCGGCCAGGAACTCGCCCAGAAGATCGACGAAGGCAAGCTCGCGGTGAACTACCACCTCGTCGCCTTCCTCGACCCCCAGTCCAAGAGCAAGGACTACTCCACCCGCGCGACCGCCGCGAATCTCTGTGTCGCCCAATCGGGTTCGGGCCCCACGTACAGCAAGTTCCACGAGACGCTGTTCACGAAGCGGCAGCCCGCCGAAGGCGGCTCCGACCTGAGTAACCCCGCGCTGGCCACCATCGCCACCGAATCCGGCGCCCCCGAATCCGTCGCCGCCTGCATCAACAACAGCGCCCAATCCGATGCCGCCAAGACCGCCGCCGCGAAAAACCTCGCCGACCTCGACGCCCGCACGGGCAACAAGGCCGCCACCCCCTCGATCTACGACGGCACCACCAAGATCAACTGGCAAGACGAGAACTGGGTAGTGAACCTGGCCCCATGAGCCCCCGCGTGAGGTTCGGCACATTCTACCCTCGACCAGCCGATCCGTCCCGCCCCACGCGCCCCCGAAGCCCCAGCCCACACCCCGCATTTTCGCCATCTACCAGCCGATTTGTTGTCTCTCAGACGCATGGTGTAACTTCATTCAGGCAGCAGCGAGAGCAGCTGAACAACTGAACACGGGGCTATGGCGCAGCTGGTAGCGCACCACACTGGCAGTGTGGGGGTCAGGGGTTCGAGTCCCCTTAGCTCCACAGAAATAGCAGGTCAGGCCCGGTCAGCGACCGGGCCTGACCTGTTTTTCGGTCCTGGCCCCCGTAAACCCCCCGTTTTGGCTGTGTGTTTGATGGATGCTGTCTGCGGACCGCCTTGTCGCGGTTCCGATCCGCCGCGACGGACGATGTGGACGCAGTCGGCCGGGGCCGCACCGGTGGTGGCTTGTGCGCCGCCACCGCTGGCGAAGGGTTGGGCATTCGGGCCCGTGCCAAGCCTTGCTGGGACCGCCTAGCTCGGGTGGTGCGACCAACGCCATGACACCCCTCCGCCCGTTCGGGAAACGTGTTCGACAATCAGGAACGAGACTGCCTGTTTCCGAACGGGTTTCCGAACACCCGCGCCTGCGAGTCCGCTGTCGACGCTTGTCAGTGTTCGAAGTCGCCTTCAGTGATGTTCGAAGTCCTGTTCAGTCATGTGGGGGTCTCGTAGGGTTCCGGCCCGTTGACCCATCCCGTTGGTGATCAGGTTTACGGGGAAGGCCAGGCCGCCGACGTAGAGCTGGTGGACCCCCGAGCTGGACTGTCGGCAGCCTGCCGCCCAAGATCGCCAGGCACAAGATCTCAACTCATTTTGAAACGATCAGTTGGCCCCGCGCCGTCCGTGACGCCCTGACCTCGCAGAAGCGCCGGGCGGGGCGGGGCTGTTCCCGTGTCAGAGTCCGAGGACGCTGCCGATGGGGCCGAACAGGCCAGTGAGCAGGATGGCGGAAACGTCGCTCTCGGCCTGGGCGGGGGTGGGCTTCCATGGGGCGATGGTCCAGGTCTGCCCGGGGACGCCCTTGTGCTTGCCGACCAGTTGGCCGTTGTGGTCTGTCCAGTAGGTTCGCTCCGACGGCACTGTTTCGCTGTCGGAGCCGTAGATGTATGTGCCGTCGTACGCCCACCGATAGGTGGCGCCTTTGCCCCTCTTGGCGCCGCAACCGAACATGCGGGTCCGCGAGGCAGACGTGAACGGCGACGGGGCGATGCCTTCCTTCGCAGCCTCGTCCAGGTAGGCACGCAGCGCGGCGATGACCCTCTTGTCCCACTCTGCCTTGTCCCACTCCGCCTGGGGGGCAACGGCGGCCGAATCCACATCCTCGTCGTCGTCGAAGATCATCCGCTGCTCCCGAGCTTGTTCCTTCACGTCATTGATGTCGGCCAGGTAGATGCCATCGGCACCGCGAAACGCGAGACCGGCGCAGAGTTTGTGCCATTCGTTCAGCATCTCCACCTCATCCCGGATCACCGGCTCGGGCAGTTTCTTACGCCTCCAGAGCTGCTGCGCGGCCCTGGACACCTCGGCATCCAGGGCCTTCCATTCCTCGGAGATCAGCGTGCCAAGCTTCTCCCGGAGTTCTGCGGGCATCCTGTTCAGCTTGTCGACGAACACCTCGACCGTCCGCTCTCTGTCCTCCTCCTCGGTGCGGGGGTCGCTGTGCATCCACACACAGAGGTTGCCGATGTTCTGGTACTCGCTGACGGCGAAGTTGGCGATCTGGTCGAACGGCCTGCGCTCCAGGGAGTCTCGGCTGGAATGGAACCACCAGGCGGTCGCGGGGCTGTTGTCGGCGGGCCCCAGTGTGAGGGTCGGGTCTTCGGTCACGGTCTGGAGGTACTTGGTCCCGAGCCTGTGGTCGCTGACGTCGTGCGTTCTGCCTAGTCGAACCCGGACGCACCGGCCGGTCTCGTTGTTGACGATGGTGAAGTTGCCCTCGGGAAACATTGCCATTTTTCCAGTATTCCGTCGGAACGCCAGTCAATCGCGTAGTCAGCACGGAGTGTCTCGATCCGCGAAAAAGTCGCGGATCAGGTTGTCGGCAAACGTCCTTCGCCGACAACCCGTCTCGGGTGTGGAAGGGCCAGCACGGGAAGTGCCAGAACCCCGTGTCGACTCGGAGGTGATCAACCTATCGGCGCGCTGGTCCGATCGTGCTCGCGCAACAGCCGCAGGACGGTGGCCGGTGAGGGGTGCTGGCCCTTCTTCTTGCCCTTGGTGATAACCAAGCGGGCAGCGATGTCGCGCAGGCTGTGGTTGTTGCTACGCAGGTGCAACGCCATGGAGAGCATGGCGTCATCGACCACGGCGGCGCCGCCGATGGTTTTGCCGCGCTGGCGGGCGGATTCGTGGCCTTCGAGGGTGCGGTCACGGATGTATTCGCGTTCCATCCCGGACAGGGCGGCCAGCACGGTGAACACCACCCCGGACGGGTCGTGGGAGCCCTGGAGTTCGCCGGTGAGGAATTCCAGGCCGATGCTGGCGGCTTTGAGCTGTTCGGCCAGGGCAGCGAGTTCGATTCCGCGGCCGAGGCGTTTGTGCTCGTGCACGACCAGGGTGACCGCGGCGCCGGAGGCGCGGATCTCCCGCGCCAAGGCCACAGCGCGGTCGAGTTCCGGTCGGATGAGGGCGCGGGTGGAGATCTTCTCGGAGAAGATCCTGCCGATGCCGGCGGCGCGTAGGGAATCGAGTTGGGTGTCGAGGGACTGGCGCACGGTGGAGGCGCGGGCGTAGCCGATACGCACGTGCCCGCCCGTGGCGGTGACCGTCGCGGCCGGGCGCGGTAGCTCGGTCCACACCGTTCCGGGCTTGCGCACCGCGGGGGTGGCGACGTTGAGCACCTTGGCGAGTGAGGGCACGAGGCGGAAGCGGGCGGTGTGGTAGCCGATGGCGACTTTGCCCTTGCCGGTCCGGCACGGTGACCCGGCCGAGGCGGCGCAACTCGACATCGGGCAGTCGTGGACCTCCACGCGGAGGAAATCGTCGTCACTCACCCACACAGTGTTTCATAGGTACGTTTCATTACGATAGACATTTGCAACAACCTATGAAACGAGAAACGCGCTGGATGCCGACCGCGACTGCCGGTGTTTCATAGGTGATTACCTATGAAACACCCGATGCTGAGGCTTGCCGAACCAGTGGACGCGGCGGCGACCCGACTGGCGCCCCCGTCGTCGTGTTGAGTGGGGGTGATGGTCTGGCGCGCAAAGGAACTCAGATTCTGCACGTGGACAGGGAGCGTTCAGGCCCATCCGCTACTGCCGTGTTAGCGTCGGCCACGTGGGGACAACAACGCAGCGAACTGACTCCGGCGGCGCGGCCGCATACGACCCGATCGCCAGGGCCTACGCCGAGGAGAACGCGACGAGCCTCCTCAACGAGTACTACAACCGGCCCGCGATCCGGAACCTACTCGGCGACGTGACGGGTAAGCATGTGCTGGACGCCGGGTGCGGCTCCGGTCCCACGCTCGTCGACCTCATCGAAGGCGGAGCGACTGCGGTCGGAATCGACGGCAGCCAAGCCCTGATCGACATCGCCACAGACAGAGTCGGGGGCGCCGCCGAGCTACACGTCGGGGACCTGGCTGCCCCTCTTCCATTCAGCGACAGCACCTTCGACGACGTTGTCTGTTCCCTCGCGCTGCACTACCTCGAAGACTGGCGCTCCCCGCTGGCGGAGATGCGCCGCGTGCTCAAGCCCGGAGGCCGCCTAATCCTCTCGGTGGAGCACCCGCTGGTCATGTGGTTCACGCAACTTCAGGCCGGCGAGACCACCAACTACTTCGCCACGCGCCAACGCAAGGTGACCGATATGGCCGGGCAGACCGCAGACCTCACATTCTGGGATCGGTCCTTGTCAACCATGTTCCAGACATTCTCCGACAGCGGATTCCGTATCACCCGCCTGGAGGAACCGGCACCTGCCCCGGAAGCGGTGGAGCGGTTCCCCGAGTTCTTCCAGGACCGTGAGGACCCCAGGTTCCTGGCCTTCCTGTTCCTGGTGTTGGAGGCCTAACTCCTACGCTGCGACAAGCCAGTTCTGGGCAATCAGCGCGCCGCGCACCGCTTCTGCGATCGTCTCATCCAGCTGCCCGGCACTTCTCTCCCGGAGAGCACACGCGTCGTGCGGATTGCTCAACGATCCAGCCGAGCGCGCAGTTGTGCCAGATCGTCGGGAGTGAACAGACTCGCCGCCAGGTCATCTGTTGCGTGCCGCGGCGGTTCGTCAGTGAATTCGGTGAGCTGGCGCGCGACCTCACAGGGGTCGTGTCCATACAGGACCAGCAGCGCCTCGGTTTCGGCGCGGGTCCGCACGAACTCCGGCGGCATGCCGGTGCAGACACCGCTGTCAGACGACCGCCGCGCCGCCTTGGTGTGGGACGTGTGTCTACACGTGTGCGATCGACCAGACATCGCCAACGCACCCGGGCGAGACAAGATGTTGTCGGTAGTATGCCAACTGGTCTTGGGGTCGGCAGAACAACCCGACGCCTTGACGATCGTGATCCACGGAGGGGGACATGGCGAGTCCCCGATAACGTGACCACCCGGAACCAGAGCGGACAAGTTCGAACATTCACAGCGGGTCGGCCGATCACCACGGCGGAGGTCGGCGGTGACCGAGATGGCCTTCGGTCTCAGACTCCGCCCGCCGCCGGATCGCGTCCACGGTGCGCTCCGGCGCGACGGGTTCGGGCCACACGATCACCCCGAACAGCACGAGCAGCGGCAGGCCGATCGCGATGGCGAACCCCAGCGCGGTCACCCGTCAGCCTTCTCGCCTGCCAGGTTCAGCACCGGCGGTTGATCGTCGCGCGCTTCGGCCGCCGTAAGCCAATCGGCCACGTTGTCCAGCGACCCCGTGACGACCACGCGGAACGGGCTGTACAACTCCCAGCCATAGGGCGGTTCGTGCGCCTTGCGGATCGCCATCGACCGCAGCGCGGCCCGTTCGGTCAGTTTGTCCAGGCGGGGCTGTATCGCGCCGCTCACGATGTCCGCCGCTTCGGTTCCCACCGATCGAGCGCGGCGAGTAGCCGCCGGATCACTTCGGGTGGCGCGACTTCTACTGGGTGCGGTCGTTTCGTGTGCGGCGTGGGCTGAGGCAGTGTCACGGGTCCCCCTGGTGGGTGTCAGGTCAGTGCGCCCACCGCCGCAGAGCTTTCGCCATCGTCCCGCAGCTCGCTGCGCCCGATGTGCCGAGCAGCGTTGCCCGGCATACCCCGGCGGTGGGGCTGAGACCAAGCTTTCCGCTGACGGGTTCCAGGTAGAACCGTTCTTCGGCTACAGCGCGTCTACAACTCCATTGCGCGGCTACCGTGTGTTGTATGGAATCCGGCCCACCCCCCGCAGTCGTCGGGGCACAGCTCCGCGCGGCCCGTGAGGCAGCGGGGTTCAGCCTGGCCGAACTAGCCGACCGAGTGGCCTACAGCCGGGCCGCGCTGGGCCACTATGAGACCGGGCGGCGCGTACCCACTGCCGATGTTCTGGCGGAGTATCGACGCGCGTGCGGCCTGCTGGACGCGGTCACGACGGCGGAAGCGCTGGGCCGAGCCGACCTGGACCGGCGGGGGTTTCTCCGCTCCGCTGCCTACAGTGCGTCACTCGCTGCCACGGCCCTGCTGCCGATGCCCGAACACGCGCGCCTGGCGGCCATCGGTGACGGCACCGGTACCGGCGCGGCTGACGTGGCGGCGGTGCGCGGCGTGACCGATGCCCTGCTCCGGTTCGATGAAGTCCGTGGCGGCGGGTCCGGGCGTCTCGCGATGACGGCGTTTCTGTCGACCGACGTTTCCGCCCTGCTCCGGTCCCGATTCGCCGACGCTCACATTCGTGCCGACGCATTCAGCGCGGCATCGGAACTGGCCTACGCAATCGGGTTCAGTTCGCACGATGTCGGCGCGGACGGGGCGGCGCTGCGGTATTTCCTGGCCGCGCTGCGGTTGGCCGAGGAATCCGGCGTGCCCGGTCAGGATGGTTTCGTGCTGCGGATCATCGCCTTGCACGCTGATGATGTGGGCGTGCCGCAGCACAGCATCGAGCTGGCCGAGCGCGCGGTATCGCGGGCACGCGGGCACGTCGACGTGGATGCGATGGCGGTGTTCGATGTCGCGCTCGCTCGCATGTACGCCGAAGGCGGAGACCACCGCGCGGCGCGGGAGACGCTGCGCGGGATTGATCCGTGGCTCACGCCGACCACGACGACGGAGTTGCCGCGCTGGCTGTCGCTGTTCTGCCCGAACAAGGCATCGGTCAGCCGACAGGCGTCGAAGGCGTTCGCCGCGCTCGGTGATCTGAGTGAGGCCGAGCGGCAGTTGGATATGAGCGCGGCGGCCTGGAACCCGGAGACTCACACCCGGATTCGCGCGCTGAGTGAAATCGAGACCGGGCTACTGCGCTGGAAACTCGGACGGCACGAGGACGCGGCCCGATTGTGGCGGGCAGCGCTGCCGGTGGTGGCCGGTGTCGATTCGGACCGCACCCGCAAGGCGGTCGCCAAGGTCTCTGCCGTTGCCCCGGAGATGGCAGTGTGACCTTGCCAACCGGGGCTGTGCTGCGCAGGTCATGGCCATGTTCTGAGATTCAGCCATCTTGCCGAGATCTTGCCGAGACAGGCACGCATAGCCTGGACAGGGCGGCACAGCCTGGACGCTATACCGCCCCGGACCTGGACAGGTTGGACAGGTACCCGCCCGCTGGAAATCCCCTGCGACACCGGCAGTGTGGGTGTCAGGGGCTCGAGTCCCTACCTTTTTGTTCGACTATTCCCGCGGTTACCCCGCGGCAAGGCGAGGTATCGGCCAGGGCCGGACTCGATGGTTAGCTGGAACCGCTGGGTAGCAGTCCCGCCGAGCCGCTGCCGAGCTGGGCGTCTCCGGTGATCTCGACGACAAGGGTCTTGGTGGAGGAGCCCTGGGTGGCCACGATCGTGTAGGTGCCCTTGGCCGGCGGGCGCCAGGTGCCGCGGACCGCGCTGCGCTCCCGGTCCGGGTAGTCCAGGCGCTCAGGCGAACTGAGTTCGCGGCCGTTGATCGTCACGGTGGCGGGTAGTGCGTAGTCGGGGCCGAACATCCGGGCCATGACGCTGCAGTTGGCGCCCACATAGTCGCAGGCGACGGGGATTTCGCTGTTACCCCAGGCGGAGATGGTGATGTCCTCCACCTCTGCCGATGCCGCGGGAGCCAGGATGGCCGGGAGAACGAGTGCGCCCGCCGCGAGGGCGGTCAGTCCTGCGATTCGCATGGGTTCGGTGGTCCTTCGCATTGATGTGGTCGGCCCCGGTGCTCGCCCGGAAACCGCCTGAAGCGGTAGCGTTCCACAGTTTTCGCGGGGCCGGTACCCCGAAAACCCAGGGCTTGCCGCTGAGCCGAAGACTAGTTATAGTCAATATGACCATAACTAAGGAGAAGGCGATGGCAGACATCAGTGGCTACCCCGGACTGCGGCATCTCAGGGGAGCCCCGACCGTCCATGTCAGGCATGTCCGCCGGGGCAAGGTCCTGCACGACGGCACCGGACTGAGCTTCTGGTTCCGTCCGAGCACCGCGGTCCTCAGTGAGGTTCCGGTGGCCGACCGAGAGCTTCCGATGCTGTTCCACGCCCGCACCCGCGACTACCAGGACGTCACCGTCCAGCTCACGGTCACCTACCGCTGCACCGATCCCGAGACGGCGACGAGCAGGATCGACTTCTCGATCGACCCCGACACGGGAACTTGGCGCCAGGACCCGCTGAGCCAGATCGCGAACACCCTCACCGAGAACACGCAGCAACACGCCCTCGAGGTGCTCGCCACGCTCGACCTCGAGACCGCCATCCGCACCGGCGTCGACAAGGTCAAGGAAGCCACCACGCGCAAGCTGACCGCGGCTCACATCGGGCTGGAGATCATCGACATCCGCGTCGTCGCGATCCGCCCCGACGCGGAGATGGAGAAGGCGCTCCAGACCACGATCCGCGAGAAGGTTCAGCAGGAAGCGGACAGAGCGACCTTCGAGCGGCGCGCGCTCGCCGTCGAACGCGAGCGCGCGATCAGCGAGAACGAACTGCAGAGCCAGATCGAGCTGGCGAAGCGGGAGGAACTCCTGGTCGTCCAGCGCGGCGCGAACGCGCTCAGGAAGGCGCAGGACCAGGCCAGGGCAGGCAGGGTCGCCGACGACGCCAAAGCCGACGGCATCCGCAAGCTCGCCGAGGCCGAGGCCGCCGGTGAGAAGGCGCGTCTGGACGCGTACCGGGATATTCCCCAGGAAACGCTCTACGCGCTGGCCGCCAAGGAACTCGCGGGCAACCTGCCGGAGATCGGCAGCATCACCCTGACGCCGGACATGATCGCGCCGATCCTGCAACGGCTCACCCGATGAGCCTGGCTCCGCGAATCGTGCTGGTGCACCGGCGCACCGAGCTGTCCGAGCTGCTGGCACGGCACGGAACGCGCGGGCAGGTGGAGTTCTTCCTGAGGTCACGGAGTAGATCGCTGGACGAGGTGGCCGAGCGTGACCGGCGGAACCGCGCGGCGTTGGCCGAGGTCAGTGGTGCGATTCCGCTGGGATGGCGACGCGGCATGGTCGAGCGGGAGGACCTGTCGCGGTTCCTGTTCGCGCCCGAGGACATCGTCGTGATCGTCGGGCAGGACGGGCTGGTCGCCAACGTGGCCAAATATCTCGACGGCCAGGCCGTCATCGGCATCAGCCCGGAGCCGGGTGTGCTCGCCGCGCACACCCCCGCCGACGCGGCAGAACTCCTGCACTGCACCGGCGACACCGACGACCTCACGATGGTCGAGGCGAGAACCGACGACGGACAGACACTGCACGCGCTCAACGAGATCTACCTCGGCCATCCGAGCCACCAGACCAGCCGCTACCGCATCCACAACGAACGCCAGGCATCCTCGGGCGTCCTCGTCGGCAGCGGCACGGGCGCCACCGGCTGGTGCTCATCGACGCACCGCGAACGGAAAAGCCCACTGCCCCTGCCCGAACCTACCGAGCGCAGACTCGTCTGGTTCGTCAGAGAGGCATGGCCTTCACCGACCACCGGGGTCACGCACACCGAAGGCGAGATCACCGACGAAAGCCTGCACATCGACGTCGAGTCCGACGGCCTGGTGGCCTTCGGCGACGGCATCGAGCACGACGCACTACGCCTGTCCTGGGGGCAGCGGTTGAGTGTCGGACTCGCCGCCACCCGACTCCGCCTCGTGCGCTGAGGCACTTCGGTCAGCGGGGTGTTCGGGTTGTAGGACGTTGGCCTCACCCAACACAAAAGGCCCGGCCATAGGGCCGGACCTTTTGTAGTTCTTCCACCGCCGCCGAACGTCGTTTGCCGGATCGTCAGTGTGATTCCAAGGGTTGATGACAGGCACGCCCATCGGCTCGAAGTCTTTGACATTACGAGTCACCACCGTCATACCGTGCTCGTTCGCCGTTGCCGCGATCATCGCATCGCGCTCGGGGCGAGGATCCGGCACGTGCAACCGTGCGGCGCGTCGACCCACGGCCACGTCGAGTGGCAGGATTCGGTTCGCGAATACGTCCAGCACATCGTCTTCGAGCCACCTGCGCAGCCGACTGCCTTGGGCGGAGTCGCGGCGTTCTATCCGGCAGATGCCGACTTCGACCTCCATGATCGTGACAACGCTCAGAAACAGGTCGGATGGTCGCCGTTGCGCCGCCCATGAGCGCACCGCTGGGTCCACGGACTGTGGCGATTTGCGCAACTCGCTGATGACGTTGGTATCGAGGAGAAAAGTCACAGGTCCGCGACCCTCAGCTCCACCTGCAGTGGCGCCGGTTCGAACTCGATTTCGTCATCCATGCTCAGCCGGGAAACAAGATCCTGACTGTCGGCCTTCAGTCGTCGATAGTCGTCGATAGACAAGAGCACAAAAGCATCCTCGCCCCGATCCGTGATCACCACCGGCCCCTCAGTCGCAGCCCGTTTCGCAGCGCTGACATCCTGGTTGAATTCTCGAGCACTCATCGAAGACATGGCAGCGACTCCTAATGTAGGTACGTACCTACGATACCTCGGCTTGTGGTCGCCGCCAATAGTTCCAAGGGTGAAGGTGGCCGACTCGTCGCCCAGAGCAAGCCTGGTCAGGCGTCGATACGGTTGGCGGACCGGCGCTGGTCGCCCGACGTTCGGTGACCGGCACTCACCGCGAATACCGGGAATCCGTCGTCCCTGGGACACGGCTGGAATTGCACACGCACCGGGCAGTTCCGGGGCGGGAGCTCGCCTTCGATGGAGGTGTAGACCCACGGGCCCTCGTCGAGTTCGACAATGGCGATCGTCAACGGCTGTACGCCGCGCATTCCGGTCGCGGCGCGATCCACGACCCGCCAGGACACGATCGAACCGGCGCCCGACGACGGCAGCCACTCGAGGCTGCCGGATGTGCAGGAGGAGCAGCCGACCGTCACCGCCGCGAACAGCGTGTAGCAGCAGGTGCACCGGCGAATCATCAGTATGTCTTCCACGTGCTGTGTGTTGTCTTCGCTGGTGACGGCTGGATCGGGTGGGTACATCGGACCTCCGGGAAATGATGCTGACCTCGCTACAGCGTCCTCCGACCACGGCGTCGCGGGGACGGTCGATATACCCGTTTTTCGGAAATCGGTTTATTTCTGAAGCCGGCGCATAGCAGGTGGCGGGGCCGTGGCTCGATCGGGTTCTGTCCTGGTCGACACGGCGTAACCTGGCGTTCTAGACCGTTCCGCCACCGAATGCGAGGCATGCTCGATGCCGCCAACCAGTCAGGGCGCGCTGGGAAATCTCCCCGCGGAATTGACTCAATTCGTCGGCCGAGGACGTGAGATCGTCGAGGTCAGACAGTTGATGTCGCAGGCGCGGCTGGTGACGTTGACCGGTATCGGCGGGGTAGGCAAGACCCGGTTGGCGATTCGGGCAGCCGAGGAGGTGCGCCGAGCGTTCGAGGACGGGGTCTGGCTGGTCGAGTTCGGCAAGGTTCGCGAGCCGGATCTGGTGGCCGGGGCTGCCGCGTCCGCACTGAAACTGGCTGGGCCGACCGCCCAGACGCCGCAGGAGCTGCTCGTCGACTTCGTCGCCACGCGCCATCTGCTCCTGGTGCTAGACAACTGCGAGCACCTGGTGGACGCGATCGCCTCGCTGGCCGAATCGCTGCTGCGTGCCGGGCCACGATTGCACATCCTGGCGACCAGCCGGGAGCCGGTCGGCGTCGGTGGGGAGGTGGTGGTCCCGGTGCCGCCGCTGTCGGTTCCCGGGGCGGAGCGGTCGCCGAGCTTGCGCGCGATGTTGCGGTGTGACGCCGTCGCGCTGTTCGTCGACCGCGCGCGCTCCGCGGTCCCCGGTTTCGAGCTGACCGAAGACAGCAAGATCACCGTCGCACGCATATGCCGGCGACTCGAGGGCCTGCCGCTGCCCATCGAGTTGACAGCGGCCCGGCTGCGGGCGATGTCACCGGAGCAGATCCTGCAACGGCTGACCGACCGATATCGACTGCTGACCGGTGGCGGCCGCGCGGCGCCGACCCGTCAACAGACGCTGCGCCAGTGCATCGACTGGAGCTACGACCTGCTGACCGACCGGGAGCGGGAGCTGTGGGCGCGGGTGACGGTGTTCACGGGCGGCTTCGAGTTGGATGCCGCGGAGGCGATCTGCGGTGACGGATTCGATCCCGGCGATGTGCTCGACCTGGTGGGCTCGCTGGTGGACAAGTCGGTCTTGATCCGTGAGTCCCGCGGTGACGGCGGCGTCCGGTACCGAATGCTCGAAACGCTGCGCGAGTACGGCCGGGAACGGTTGCGCGACAGCGGTGACGAGAAGACGTTGCAGCGCCGCCACCGAGACTGGTTCGAACGCCTGGCGCTGCGGGCCTACACCGCATGGATGGGGCCTGAACAGCGGGAATGGATCGATCGGCTGCACCGGGAACAGCCCAACCTGCGTGAGGCGATGGAGTTCTGCCTGGCCGAGCCCGACGAGGCGGGATCGGCCGAACGGATCGCGGTGGCCCTCTACGAGTTCTGGGTCGCGCGGCAGCGGGCCAGCGAGGCCCGGTATTGGCTCGGGCGCGTGTTGGAGAGCACAAGCGGGGCCACGTTGCAGCACATCGCGGCACTGTGCGCGGACACTGTGCTGGCCGCGATGCAGACAGACATCCAGTCCGGGTCCGCGCGAATCGAACAAGCACGTTCGTTGGCTGAGGGCAGCGGCGACGAGGTGTTGTGCGCGTACGTCGATGGTGCGGATGGATTGCTGTCGCTGTTCTCCGGTGACCTCACCGGTGCGCGGACACAGCTCGAGCGAGCCGTGCCGGGGTTCGAGGCAGCCGGTGATGTCTTGCATCAGGTGTCGAGCTTGCTCGGTCTCGGCGTCGCGTGCGGTCTGCTGCAGGAAACGGACCGCGCCACGGCTTGTCAGGAGCGGGCGCTGGCGCTCACCACCGCGCATGGCGAGTCGGTCTACCGGTCCTATGCCGTCGCACAGCTCGCCTATACGACGGTCGAGCGCGGCGACCTCGAGCGTGGGACGGTGCTGGTCAAGGAGAGTCTGCGGGTTTCCCGGATGATCGACGATTGGCTGGGTGTCGCGAGCTGTCTGGCGACCTTGGCCTTTGTCGCGGCCGAGCAGGGCCAGGCGCAACGGGCCGCTGTGCTCGTCGGCGCCGCCATGGCGGTCGGCGAATCCGTTGGTAGCCAGGTGGTCAGCATTCTCGAGATGTTCCGCCACCACACCCAGGCGCAACAGAACGCCACTGATGCGCTCGGGCAGCGCGCCTTCGAGGTCGCGCTGCGCCGGGGCCACGATCTCGACATCGACACGGCGCTCGCCTACGCACTCGAGGAGGATCCGTCAGCGGCGGCGGAGGTTCCCGCCGCGATGGCCGTACTGACCCGCCGCGAGAAGCAGATAGCCGAACTCGTCGCGGAGGGCCTGACCAACCGGGCCATCGCGGAGAAACTCGTCATCTCACAGCGCACGGCCGCAGGCCACGTCGAGCACATCCTGAGCAAACTGCACTTCGCGACCCGCGCACAGGTCGCGGCGTGGGTGGTCGCTCACCATCGAACGTAGCCATCCACGCCGGCGATTTCTGCCGCTAGGCGACCTCGGCGGTGGATCGTTCGCTGGTCAGCGTGAGCGCGGCCAGTGCGACGACCGCGCTGACGACCATGGCAATCGCCATCGGGACGGCCGTGTGTTCGCCGCCGATGCCGACGAGCGGCGAGATCACCGCGGCTAGGAGGAACTGGAGTGCTCCCAGAATGGCTGAACCGGTGCCCGCGGCTCGGCGTGCCTGCCCGAGCGCCAACGTCGTTGCGTTGGCGATGACCAGACCGAGGCTGCCCATCGAACACCACAGCAGGGCGAGCGTGGCCCACAGCGCGGGTCCGACGAGGCTGTTGACCAGCATCAACGCCGAGACCGCGACCAGCAGCACGAGTCCTATCCGTAGCGTCGCGCGATCACCGAAGCGGGCTACGAGCCCGCCGTTGGCGATGCTGAAAAGGACAAGACCCAGTGCGTTGGCGGTGAAAGCGAGCGAATACCAGGTGGTCGACAATCCATGGACGTCCTGCAGGACGAACGGTGAGGCGGAGATGTACGCGAACATCACGCCGAAAGCGAACGCGTAGGCCAGCGTGTAGCCGAGATATCGACGGTTGCGCAGGACGGTGCGGGCATCGCGCAACGTCGCCGCGGCCCCGCCGGTTGTTCGCCGTTCTTTCGGGTGGCTCTCGGGCACCATCGTCAGCACGCACACGAACATCAGCACCGACAGCGCGGCCAGCGCCCAGAACACTCCGCGCCAGCCGCTGCCCGCGACGATGGCGCCACCGAGCAGGGGGGCGATGATCGGGGCGATGGCGTTGACGACGATCAGCAGGCCGAACAGTTTCGCCGCGGCGGCGCCCTGAGCCCGGTCGGAGATGACGGCCCGGCCGAGCACAATGCCCGCGGCGCCGGCAAATCCCTGGATAAAGCGTGCTCCGGCCAGCACCTCGATGGTGGGGGCGAGCGCGCATGCCGCGCTGAACAGCGCGGTGACGAGGGTGCCCGCGAGTAGCAGCGGACGCCGGCCGTAGCGGTCCGACAGCGGCCCGATGACGAGTTGCCCGAGGGCGAGACCGATCAGGAACGCGGTGAGCGTCAGCTGGATCGCTGACGCGCTGGTGTCGAATTCCGCTGCCATCTGGGGGAATGCGGGCAGATACATGTCGATGGCCAGCGGTGCGACAGCTGCCAGCAGCGTCAGCGTCGCGATCAGCTTCGCCGGAAAGTGGGTGGGCCGGTCTTCGCCGGGGGTAACCGGCACCTCGATCTGCGCTACGGCAGCGAGGGTGTCCTGCGGGTGCGGGCTCACATGGTCTCTTTCTATGAAAGTATATCTAGAATTATAGATAGATTAGACGGTAGACTGCGCCCGTGTCCAAGCCCTCGCTCGATGACGTCGCACACCTCGCGCAGACGGCGCGGTCGCTGGTGTGGGCCCTGCGTCGCTTCGGTGAGCGGGAGGCGGGACTGTCCAGGCTTCCGCACTCGGAGATCGAAGTGCTCCGAACTGTCGCGGAGCGGCCGGGCAGCACGGTCTCCGAAGTCGCCCGATTCCTGGGTTTGCAGAGCAGTAATGTGAGCACCACCGTCCGCCGTCTGGTGGACCGCGGACTGCTCGACAAGCGGGCCGACCCCGAGGACGGTCGCTCCTACCGGCTGCACGAGACGGAGTTGGCCGAGCACAACAATCAGCTGATCGACGACATGTGGATCAGCGGAATCCGGCGACTCCTGGACGAGCTGAGTCCTGAGGACGCCGCGAAACTCGCTGAAGCCGCTACGTTGCTCGCGCGTCTCGGCGCGATGTCCGGCGACTGATCTGCCTCGAAAGCGAAGCTATGGCACGCCTGATTCCCCTAGCTCCGTGCAGGATCCGGTCCGGGCACCAAGTAGCTTGGCTTACAACAAGGAGCGCGCCAGGCGCGCCGCCGCGGAAGCTGTCTTCCGCACACCCACTGGACCACTCGACGAAGAGAGCTGATCAATGCCTGTCTCCACCGCGCGCGCACAAATCGGGGTCACCGGCCTGGCCGTGATGGGTAGCAATATCGCCCGCAATTTCGCCAAGCACGGCTACACCGTCGCGCTGCACAACCGTTCCGTGGCCAAGACCGACGCGCTGCTCGCCGAGCACGGTGGCGATGGCGATTTCGTCCGCACCGAGACCGTCGAGGAGTTCGTCGCGGCGCTGGAGAAGCCGCGGCGGGTGCTGATCATGGTCAAGGCGGGCGAGGCGACCGACGCCGTCATCGAGGAACTGGCCGCCGCGATGGAGCCGGGCGACATCATCATCGACGGCGGCAACGCCCTCTACACCGACACGATCCGCCGCGAGGCCGCCCTGAGTGAGCGCGGGCTGAACTTCGTCGGCGCCGGAATCTCGGGTGGCGAGGAGGGCGCGCTCAACGGTCCCGCGATCATGCCGGGCGGGCCGAAGGAGTCCTACGAGTCGCTCGGCCCGCTGCTGGAGTCGATCGCCGCGCAGGTAGACGGCACCCCGTGCTGCACCCACATCGGCCCCGACGGTTCCGGGCACTTCGTCAAGATGGTGCACAACGGCATCGAGTACGCCGACATGCAATTGATCGGCGAGGCTTATCACCTGTTCCGCGACGCGCTCGGTTTCGATGCGGGCCAGATCGCGGAGGTGTTCACCCAGTGGAACTCCGGGGACCTGGAGAGCTATCTGGTCGAGATCACCGCCGAGGTGCTCGCCCAGGTCGACGCGAAAACCGGTAAGCCGCTGGTCGACGTCATCGTCGACGCTGCCGAGCAGAAGGGCACCGGCCGCTGGACGGTCAAGTCCGCGCTCGATCTCGGTGTTCCGGTCACCGGTATCGCGGAGGCGGTCTTCGCCAGGGCGCTGTCGGGCTCCCGAGCCCAGCGCAAAGCCGCGGTGGGTCTGGCATCGGGCACACTCGCGGACAAGCCCACCGATGTCGCGCAGTTCACCGAGGACATCCGGCAGGCGCTGTACGCCTCCAAGGTCGTCGCCTACGCGCAGGGCTTCGACCAGATCGCCGCGGGCAGCGCCGAATACGGCTGGGATCTGCGCCCGGGTGATCTGGCGACGATCTGGCGCGGCGGCTGCATCATCCGGGCCCGCTTCCTGAACCGGATCAAGGACGCCTACGAACAGGACCCCGCCCTGCCGAGCCTGATCCTCGCGCCGTACTTCCGTGCGGCCATCGAGACGGCCATCGACAGCTGGCGGCGTGTGGTGTCCACCGCCACCCTGCTCGGTATCCCGGTCCCGGCCTTCGCGTCCTCGCTGTCCTACTACGACGCCCTGCGCGCCGAGCGCCTGCCGGCCGCACTCACCCAGGGCCAGCGCGATTTCTTCGGTGCGCACACCTACGAGCGCATCGACGCCGAGGGCAAATTCCACACCCTGTGGAGTGGCGACCGCAGCGAGGTCGCCGAGGGCTGAGCCGAACTCGGGTGCACCGGAGACGATCGCCCGCGAGTTCGTGAACAAACGGCCCGGCTTTCGAGCTCGGCCGTTTGTCGTTTCTCGCGGTGCGAACTACCCGGCGTTGCAGGTCGGGGTCGGGGCGGTGCCGCTGCGCCGGTCGCGCGTCCACCCGACGATCTGCGGGGTCAGGTGCTCGCTGAGCCGCAGTTCGGGGTAGAGGCGATGCCAGGTGGTCGCGTTATAGGGATTTCGCCGGTCAGTGGCCGAGTCGGGCTGAAACCCAGCTCTCATCACGATCCTGCGTATCGGCGCCGTGGGTGTCACAAGCGTGAAAGTTCCGTCAAGGACGATCGTCGGATCGAGTGTGCGCAGGGATGCTGCGGGCATGATCGGCGAGTATGGGCACAGTGGACGGTGAGCGGTCGTGACGGGGCTTCCCGGCAACGACCTCGATCTGCGCAATGCCGTCGCCGGAGCCGCCGCGCAGGCGGATCTGGGGCGGCACCGCGCGACCTATACCGCGGCGGAACCGAGCATGCGCCGACCCGCCATCGAGGCGCTCGGTGTTGTCCTGGGCACGGCGGTGACGGTGACCGGGTTCGCGATCGGAGCGGACATCCTCGGCATCCTCGGTCTCACCGTCGTGGGGATGGTCGGCGGTCGATTACTGTTCGATCTGCTGCGGCTGGGGTATGTCAACAGCCGCAATCACAATGCGCGACTGAGCCTGTACGAGCACGGACTCATCGTGATCGTGCGGGGGGCTCCACGGACCATTCGCTACGACACCACCACGCTGAAGCGCAATATCGTCCAGCTTGTGAGTAGTCCAGCACCGGAACAGGTTTCGCACGCTTACACGCTCACCGACGTCATTGGCGATCCGATTGTGATGCGGCACGCGATCGCTCATCCGGAGAAATGGGGTCCGGCGATCGACAGGGCCGTTACGGCCGCGCAATTGCCTCGGGCGATCGCGGTTCTCGAGGCGGGTGGACAACTCGACTTCGAACACTTCTGGATGACGTCGACGCGGATCGGTTCCGGGAAGCGATCGGCGGCCTGGTTGCGGGTGACCGATGTCGAGGTGAGTAAGGGGTGGGTGAGCATCCATGTCACCGGACAGGCCGCACCACTGGAATCGCTTCCGGTGAGCCTGATTCCGAACTTCACCGTATTTCTGACGCTGGCCCAGCGGATGCGCGCGAAGTATGGCCCGTCGCTGTCGTAGTGCGACCGTCAACGTTGCGTCAAGACGAGAATGATTGTCCTGCAACGTTTATCAAGGAAGCGTCAATACTCGGTGGTGAATCTTTCCCGCCCCGGGCACCGGTGCCATCGTCTGAGATCGAATCATCGGTGAAAGGGCTAGGCGTGGCATCGAAAGTCGGGGTAACCCCGGAGCAAATGCGTGGTGCGGCAGGCAAAATGGGTGATCTGCGCGATCGAATGCGCGAGATCCTCACCAACTTGGAGACTTCGCTGGACGCCAAGGGGGCGCCCTGGGGCGGCGACGGTTACGGCAGCACGTTCGCGGACGGCGATCAGGGTTATGTCGCGGCACGGGAGAACCTCATCGAGGGGCTCGGTAATACTGCCAAGACCTTCGACTCGTACTCCGATGGGCAGTACAAGGCCGCGGAGTTACTGGCCCGGACCGAACAGCGGTCGACAGACTCGTTCCAGTAACGCATGTCCATCACTCTTCCCGGTGAGCTGGAATGGCTCGGCTGGATCGCCGGATCGGATTGGCCCGACGGCGATGAAGATCAGATGTGGGCGATCGCGCAGGACTGGCGCACAGCCGCCGCCGAAATCCGGGAACTGCTACCGGAATTGGCGACTGCCAAGAAGGCGACCATCGAGGCGTACCCGTGGGGCGACGGCGTCGAGGCCATGACCACGGCGTTGGACAAGCTGGACAGGGGCCCGGAGTCGCTCGAGGAACTGGCCAAGGTTCTGGACTACGTGGCCGAATCCGCGGATGCCCTCGCCACCGAGATCGAGTACACCAAGATCCTGGTTATCAGCTCATTGGGAATGCTCGCCGCCGAAATCGCACTGGCATGGCTGTTTCCGCCGACCGCGCCTGCGGTTCAAGCGGCAGCGATCGCCGTTACCCGCGTGGCGGTGCGGCTGCTGGCGAACCGGGCGATCGCCGCCATCGCGCGATTCGCCGCCAAGACCGGCATCGCCGCGGTCGCCAAGTTCACGGTGAAGCATGTCGCCCTCAGTACGGTGCTCGGGGCCGGGCAGGATCTCGCGATTCAGGCATACCAGGTCGGCAAGGGGCATCGGGACGGCATCGACTGGGAACGGGTGGGGACTACCGCGTACACCGCCGGGGCGGCGGGCGCGGTCGGTGGGCCCGCCGGCGCGCTGTTCGGCAAGGCAGCCGGGAAATTGCCTGTGCCCGAAGGGAAATGGGCAGCCAAGGGTGTCAATGGACTGAAGGGCGCGGCTGTCGGCGCGGGATCGGGGATGGTTGGCGCGTTGGGAGCCTGGGGGGTCGGCGGTATCGCCAATGGGTGGACCTGGGATCCGCGGCTGCTCACCAGCGGTGCGGCCTACGGTGTGTTGACCGGTGGCAGCAAGGGTTTCCGTCATTCGCCGACCGGCGGTGGGCCCGGTGCGAACGGATTCACCGCGGCGGACCCCGCACGCTTCGATGGACCGGACGGCAGTAGCGCACCGGCGCGCGCCGAGAGCAGCCATCGCGCCGGGGATCCGGCTGACAATACTTCCGGGGAGAACCGGTCGAACGGCGGCAATCGACCTGGAAACAGCGGTACCGGGAATACGGCTGGTGAGAATGGTTCCGGGTCGCGGGCAGGGGATCCTGCAATCAATCATTCTGGGAATCAGACTGGGCGACTGTTGAATTCGAGTGAGGGAACCAGCAGTGCCGGCGGCGAAACTCGTTCCGGAATTCCTGGCGGCCCCGAAAGCGCTGGCGTTCGACAGGAGCCGAACCCCACACGGTCCACACCGCCTCCCGCGGTGGGCGACGGCAGCCAAGCCAAGCCGACCGCCGGTGCGGAAAACCGTCCGCAGCCGACCGCGCCGAGGGGCCTCGAGCCGACCCCGCCCCGTGCGGGTACCCCCGAACTCCGCGCGGCCGATTCCGAGCCGCGCGCTGGTGCCGTCGAACGCCACACCAACCTGTTCGAGACGCTACCGGGCGTCGAGGCCGGTCCCGCCGGAAAGGAAGCCGCACCGTCGGCCAACCCCGAAACCCGCGCTCCGCGAGAGGAACAGCCGCAGCCGGAGGTCGCGCGGAAGCCGGAAGGCGAGCAGGCGCCCCAGAGCGAGCAAATGCCCGAGCAGTCGACGAACTCTGAGGCGCCGCTCGATTCGATGCGGGACAAGTTGCGCGGGTTGGGCATCGCTCCGGACGGTCTGACTCCGGCGCAGATGCGGACTGCTGCGGACGAGGCGTTCTCGAGGCGCGTGGACGAGTTCGCGGAGAGGACCGCGGCGGTCGAGGGAGCGGGGTTGCGGCCGAACGAACTGATGGCGCAGCGCCGGGAGTTGCAGGCGCAGATCAACGAATTCATGAACCAGCGCCGGGAGCTGCGAGCCGATCTCGACGGCCTTCGAACTACCACCGAGTCGGCGCCGAAGCCGGATCCCCACCCGGCACCTGAGCCACAGCCGACCCCGGACGGGGAATCAAAACCTGGCAGGGAGCAAACCCCCGATGACGAGCAAGTACCTGCACGACAAGAGCGGCCCGACGAGTTTCCCGACACGACGTCGAAGATTCCGTATACGCCGCGGTACTTCAGCGTCCCGCCGATCGAGGAGTACGAGGCAGCGGCTCCTCCCGATGATTCTGTTTGGGAGCCTGAGCCCGAACCGGAACCTGAACCCGAGCCGGAGCCTGAACCCGAGCCGGAGCCGGAGCCTGAACCCGAGCCAGAACCTGAGCCGGAGCCGGAGCCGGAGCCGGAGCCGGAGCCTGAACCCGAGCCAGAACCTGAGCCTGAACCCGAGCCAGAACCTGAGCCTGAGCCTGAGCCTGAGCCTGAGCCGGAGCCGGAGCCGGAGCCGGAGCCGGAGCCGGAGCCGGAGCCTGAACCCGAGCCGGAGCCGGAGCCTGAGCCTGAGCCTGAGCCTGAGCCGGAGCCGGAGCCGGAGCCGGAACCAGAGCCTGAACCAGAGCCTGAACAAGAGCCGGAGCCGGAGCCCGGGCCTGAACCGGAGCCCGAGCCTGAACCTGAGCCGACGGTAGCGATCGTGTCAACGTAGAGGCCTGGCTTGCCGCCGGACCTCCACGTTTCTGAGCTCTACCCTGCGGATCCGGTGACAAGGTCCAAAAGGTACGCCAGCGGGTCTGTGCAGGTGTAGGCCGCGCACGAACCGAACGGTGCGTCCGGGCCAGGGACGTCGATGTCAGCGGACGCCGTGCCGGCGACGGCGAGCTGACCAGAGACGAACAGTGCCAGTGTGATGGCTGAGGTGGTGATGGCGCGCTTCATGAGACCTTTCGACCGGAAAATTTCACTCCGGTGCCACCATAATTCGCGTGCGGCACGGGGGTGAGACGTCAGATTCTTGGGCATGCAGCGGTTCGGTTGTCATCGATCTGCAACCCGTTCATCCGCTCGTGCCCTTCATGCGCCATGCTTGTCCCGTGGTTATCGCGTCTGATGTCGTCCCCGTGCGTGGCAGTGAGTACTCGGTCCTGTTGCGCCGCGTCCGGGAGGCAGACCTGCTCGACCGGCAAGTGGGGTACTACGGGTGGAAGAGCGCGCTGACCGCGGGGGCCTTCGTCGCTGGTTGGGTGGCGTTTTTCGTCATCGGTGACTCGTGGTGGACGCTGGCGGTCGGGGTGTTCCTGGCCGCGGTGTTCTCGCAGATCGCGTTCCTCGGCCACGATGCGGGGCACAAGCAGATCTTCGCCGGGCGACGGGCCAACTATCTGTACGGCCTGATCGCGGGCAATCTCGCGATCGGGTTGAGCATCGGCTGGTGGACCAGCAACCACAACCGCCACCACGCCCATCCCAACACCGAGGGGGCCGACCCGGACGCGATGGGCGTGCTCGCGTTCTCCGGTGACCGCGCGCGGGCCGGGAAGGGTTGGCGCCGATTCATTTTCCGCTACCAGGCGTGGCTGTTCTTCCCGCTGTTGCTGCTCGAAGGCGGCAGCCTGCACTGGAAGAGCATCGTCGCGGTGTTCCGCTGGCCGATCCCGAACCGCATCTGGGAGGGCGCGCTGCTCGCCGCCCACTTCATCGGCTTGCTCTCCGCGGCGTTCCTGGTGCTGTCGCCGGGTAAGGCGCTGGTGTTCATCGCCGTTCAGCAGGGCCTGTTCGGTCTGTACATGGGCTCCACCTTCGCCCCGAACCACAAGGGCATGGAAGTTCTGCCCGAAGGTGACAACACCGACTTCCTGCGCAGGCAGGTGCTCACCTCGCGCAATGTGCGCGGCAGCTTCCTCGTCGACACCGCGATGGGTGGCCTGAACTACCAGATCGAGCACCACCTGTTCCCATCGATGCCCCGCGCCAACCTGCGCCACGCCCAGCCGATGGTCGCCCAGTTCTGCGCCGAGATCGACGTTCCCTACTGCGAGACCGGCCTGTTCGAGTCCTACCGCCAGGCGATGGCCCACCTGAACGAAGTCGGCCGCCAGACCGTCCGTTAGCGACTACTGACCGACCGCCTCGTGGTAGGCGGCGGTGAGTTCTGCGAGCACCCCGTCGTCGGGAAGCGGCGCGCCGCGCAGGTGCGTGGCGCGCAGTTCATCCATGAATCGGTCCCACATCGGGGGCCCGCCCGCGGCGAGTAACTCCGCGCGCACGGTCAGCTCCGGCGCCGTTGGCAACCATCGCGCGCCCCACGCACCCAGTGCGGCCAGCACCGGAACGAGCTGAATCGAGGCCTCGGTGAGGTGATATTCGACCTTCTGGCGGTGGCTCGGGTCGTCGTCACGAGTGAGCAGACCCGCGGCGACGAGTTTGGCGAGCCGCGCGGCCAGAATGTTCGAGGCGATGCCCTCGATGGACCCGGTGAGCAACTCCCGGAAGTGCGTATGCCCGCCGAACATGATGTCGCGCACGATGATCAGGCTCCAGCGGTCGCCGAGGAGCTCGACCGTCAGATTGATCGGGCAGCCCGACTTGCCCGGCGCCACCGGCAACTTCTCCTGAGAAACTGGTTGCGACATAGGATCAGTCTAGGATACCTTCGTCACTGCTTGCACATTGCAATCAGAAAGGGCACCCCGATGGCTCAGATGGTTCGCGTTCAGAACTTCAGCATTTCCAGCGACGGTTACGGTGCGGGGGAGGGGCAGAGTCTCGACCGGCCGTTCGGCCACGCCGAACCCGCTGACTTCATGTCCTGGGCGGGCGCCACCGCGCACTGGCCGAACCGCACTGATCCCGGGGGCACCTACGGCCTCGACGACTACATCATCCGCGACTTCGCCTTCAACATCGGCGCGGAAATCATGGGCCGCAACAAGTTCGGCCCGCAGCGTGGACCGTGGGAGAACTACGACTGGCAGGGCTGGTGGGGCGACACCCCGCCGTTCCACACCCCGGTTTTCGTCCTCACCCACCACGAGCGCCCGTCATTTACCCTGGCCGACACCACTTTCCACTTCCTCGACGCCACCCCGAAGGACGCGCTCGCCCAGGCTCTTGACGCCGCCGACGGCAAGGATGTGCGCATCGGCGGCGGCGTCGCCACGGTCCGCGAGTTCCTCGCCGCCGACCTCATCGACGCGATGCACATAGCCGTCGCCCCGGTGGAAATCGGTGCGGGCGAACGACTGTGGGAAAGCTCCGACGAGTACGACGACCGCTTCCACCACGAGCAGATCCCCAGCCCCAGCGGAGTGGTACACCACTTCTTCTGGCGCCGATAAGCATCACCTGGCAGCCGCCGCCGTCATCGCAACCCTGAGCGTGGTCGGCACGGACCGCACCGCGGCTCCGGTGGTCAGAGGCGAGGGTCGGTGGGTACGGATTCCATGGCGAGGATCGCGAAAACCAACTCGTGGACACGCCACAGCGGCTCGCCGGTCGCGACGGCGTCCAGGGCTGCCAGGCCGAGGGTGTGTTCGCGGAGGGCGAGGGTGCGTTTGCGGCTGAGGGTGCGGTCTCGGAGGCGAGTGAGGTTCTGCGGGGTGGTGTAGTCGGGGCCGTAGATGATGCGGAGGTATTCGCGGCCTCGGCATTTGATGCCCGGTTGGGCGAGTTTGCCTTTGGTGCGGTGGGCCAGGCCGGCGTAGGGCTTGATGACCATGCCTTCGCCGCCTGCCTCGGTCATCTCGAGCCACCAGGTGGTTGCCTCGGCTTCGGCGGCGGGGTCGGACAGATCGACGATGCGGCGGCCGGTGGGACGGAAGGTCGCGGGGTCAGCCGCTACCAATCGGTGGCTGATGTCGAGGTGCCAGCCGTGGTCGCGGTCGGCGTAGGTGGCACCTTCGGAGGCCAGGAGGGCGAACGGGGCGATCTGGATGCCGTCGAGTCCTGTTGTCGGCCAGCAGTATTGACGGTATGCGGTGGTGAAGGCGGCCGCGTTCTCGGCTCTGGCGGCGGTGCGGTCGCGCAGTTCGCCGAGGTCGAGCCCGCGGGCCAGTCCGGCGTCGAGTGCCGCGACGGCGGACGGAAGTGCGGAGCGCGCGGCGGCGCCGGCAGCCGCGTACTGGGTGCGGATCAGCCCGGCTGCCTTGGCCGACCAGGGCAGCAGCTCGCAATCCAAGAGCAGCCAGTCCGAGCCGAGCTCGTCGAAAAGCGGTGCGGCTGCGGCACGTACGCGTTCCAGGAGGGTCTCGGTGAGGGACGGATCGTTGAAGAACGACCGGCCGGTGCGGGTGTAGATCGCACCGGAGCACCCGTCGCCGACCCCGAACCGGGCCGCTGCCCGGTCACGGCACACGAGCACCACGGCCCGCGACCCCATGTGCTTCTCCTCGCACACCACCTTGTCCACGCCTGCCGCGCGATAGTCGGCGAACGCTTCCGTGGGGTACTCGAGATAACCCTCGACGGTCGAGGTCGACGGCGGGGACATGGTCGGCGGCAACCACAGCAGCAGCCGAGGGTCGATCGCGAACCGGCTCATCACTTCCAGTGCGGCCGCGGAGTTCTCGGCATCGACGATCACCGTGCCGTGATCGGTACGGATGTGTCTGCGCCCGGTGACATCGGCGAGGTCGAGAGTCTCGTTGTCGCGCGCGGATTCGGCGTCGGCGAGCGGCCGGATCGGCTCGTAGTACATCCGCTCGGCCTGCACCGCGACGAACGTCTTCTCTGGGTAGCGCATCGCCGTCAGCTCGCCGCCGAAGACCGCGCCGGTGTCGAGGCAGACGGTGTTGTTGATCCACTCCACCTTCGGTGTCGGAACGTGCCCGTAGACAACCGTCGCCGCGCCGCGATAATCCCTGGCCCACGGATAGCGCACCGGCAAGCCGTATTCGTCTGTCTCTCCGGTTGATTCGCCGTACAGGCAGAAGTCGCGCACCCGTCCGGAGGCCCGACCGTGGTACTCCTCTTTGAGCCCGGCGTGCGCCACGACGAGGCGCCCGCCGTCCAATCGCAGGTGACTCACCAAGTCGTGGATCCACTGCGCGGCGGCTGAAACGAATTCCGGTGTCTCACTGTCCAATTGCTCGAGTGTCTCGGCCAACCCGTGCGACACCGTGACGTTCTTACCACGCAGCTTCTTGAGCAACTTCTGCTCGTGATTACCCGGCACGCACAGCGCATGGCCGTTCGCGGTCATCCCCATCACCAATCGCAGCACCCCTGGTGAATCGGGCCCACGGTCGACCAGGTCACCGACGAAGACCGCCTGACGACCCTCCGGGTGCGTGGCATCGACCGGTCGACCCGCTTCGTCGCGAACCAGCGCCCATCCGAGTTCGCCCAGCAGCGTTTCCAATTCGGCTTGGCAGCCGTGCACATCGCCGATGATGTCGAACGGCCCGGTGAGTTCACGCCGGTCGTTCCACGCCTTCTCGTAGGCGATCGTCACGTCCGCCGGATCGCTGACGACGTGCACCTTGCGAAAACCCTCACGGCCGAGCTCGCGCAGCGAACGCCGCAGGTCCTGACTCTGCCGCTTCAGCACATTGCGCCCGAAGGTGCGATCGGTGCGGCCCTGAGTGCGTTCCCACGCGACAGCTTCGGGCGTATCGATGACGATCGCGACCGGCAGCACATCGAAAGACCGTGCCAGCGAGACCAATTCGGCCCGCGCGTGCTTCTGCACATTGGTGGCGTCGATGACCACCCGGCGACCGGCGCGCAGCCGGATCCCGGCGATGTGACCGAGCGCGTCGAAGGCGTCCTTCGTCGCGGACTGATCGTTCTCGTCGTCGGCGACCAAGCCACGGAAGAAGTCCGACGACAGCACCTCGGTGGGCTTGAAGTGCTCGCGGGCGAAGGTGGATTTGCCGGAGCCGGAGATGCCGATGAGGGCGATGAGCGACAGTTCGGGGAGGTCGATGTTCATAGCGCGCCTTGACGATCGGGCCCGGAGGGGGTGGTGGAGGGCGACCGCGCAGGGTCGGGTAGCGGCGCCGTGACCTTCCGGAAGAGCGCGAGCTGGGTGGGGGAGCCGGTTCGTGGGTCGTGGTCGCCGACCGGGCGGATGTCGACGGTGTAGCCGAACGTCTCGGCGACGCGGGCGCACCACGCGGCGAATTCCGCACGGGTCCACTCGAATCGGTGATCATCGTGGCGGTGACCGTCGAGGGTTTCGTAGTGCACGTTGTATTCCACATTCGGCGTCGTCACGATCACCGCGCCAGGTGCGGCATGCCCGAAGACGGCGCGTTCGAGCGCGGGCAGTCTGGACTCGTCGACGTGTTCGATCACCTCCATGAGCACCGCCGCGTCGTAGCCGCGCAGCCGGTTGTCGTGGTAGGTCAGGGCCGACTGGATCAGCGTGATCCTGGCCCGCTGCCGGTCCGACATCCGATCGAATTTCAAGCGCCGCTCCGCCATCGACAGCGCCGCGCTCGAGACATCGGCGCCGACGATGTCGGTGAACCGGGCATCGGCTTGCAGCGCGAGGAGCAAAGCGCCTGGGCCACAACCGAGATCGAGCACCCGCGATGCGCCGGTCTCGGCCAGCGCGGCGAGCACCGCTTCCTTGCGGAGCTTCACGAGCGGCGTGCGGCGCTCGGCGGCTTCGACGCGGTCGATCGCGTCCCCGGGGATCTCGGCCTCATCGAGCGGCTCGTCCACCGAACGCAAACGTTCCAGCGCGGACAGCATCAGGGTTCGGCGTCCGGTCAGATAGCGTCGCGCGATCATCTCGCGGTCGGGATGGGCACCGAGCCAGCCCTCGCCCGCGCGCAACAGTTTGTCGACCTCGTCGGCGTCCACCCAATAGTGCTTGGCGTCATCGAACACCGGCAACAGCACGTACAGGTGATTCAGCGCCTCCGCGAGCCGCAGCGTCCCGGTCAAGCGTAGGTGGGTGTAGGGCGAAGGGCCCCATTCCGGGAACTGCGGATCGAGCGGCACCGTCGTCGTCGACACCGTCCAGCCCAGCGGCGCGAACAGCCTTTCGACGATCTCTGTCCCGCCTCGGCAGGGTACGGCGGGCACCTCGATCTCCAACGGAATCGCCGTCTCCGCCAGCTCGGCACGGTCGCGGCTGGTCCCGTTCAGCGCCGACCGGAACACCTTGCCCAACGCCACCGACAGCAGGCTCGACGCCACATACGGCCGGTCGTTCACATAGCGTCCGAGCGCGGATCCGTTGTGCCCCTTGGTCGGTCGCGCCAACTCGACCGGGTCTACATCGAGCAGCAGCGCGACCGTGCAGCGGTCGACATCGGCCTGTGGATAGAAGACGTGTGCCGTGCCGCCGGTGGTCGTGAACGACTGCACGCGGTCGGGATGTTTGACCACGAGGTAACCGAGGTCTGTCGCCGGCGTGTGAGTCGTAGAGATCGTCAAGAGCACTTGCTGATCCTGTCACGCCCCGCCAGCGGTTTTCGCCTGGCGCCGCGACGACCAGCTCCAGGCCTCAGGGTGCGGATGTCGCACCCTAGGGTGAGGATTGCGTTGAACCGCCTAACGACCGTGCCGAGGGCCCCGATGAAGTGTGCATATACGCGCGCTACAGCGCGTAGGGGACACAGAATCGAGGAACCATGAAGAACGCAGTTCGGATGGGTGCGCTGATCGCCGTCGCCGCGGCGCTGGTCGCAGGCTGCACTGGCGAGAGTGGTTCAGGGACAACCACTTCGACCTCCCACTCGACGGCAGCCTCGTCGGCAAAGCCCGCGCCGGGTACCCAGGCGCCGGGGCCGACCGCGCCCGAGGAGACCGCCGCACCCCAGCCCGGCGCCACCATCGCGCCGGAGCCCGAAACGCCGCCGGTCACACCGCCGCCCACGATCATTCCGGTGCCCGACACCACCTCTCCCGCCCCCGGCAACAACATCAGCGGACCCGGTCGCTGCATCGATACGTCCTCCACCGGCGTGCAGAATGCCCTGGCGAGCCTCACCGGAAGCTGGGTCGCCGGGCAGGCCTCGGCCGATCAGCCGGGTAACTGCGGGGAACTGCTGTGGGTGCGCGCCATCGGCGGCAACTCGGCGGGCGCACCGATTCACGTGCTGTTCTTCCATGACGGAAAATACTTGGGCACAGGCACTTCCGAGCCGTATGCCTTCACCACCGTGGTGGGGTCGAGCAGCACCGCCGTCACCGTCGAGTACCGGTGGCTGGCCGCGGACGAGCCCTTCGCCGCACCCCAGGGCGGACCCGCGACGATCACCTACTCGTGGACCGGTTCGAGTGTCGTGATGAGTGGCCCGTTGCCGTCGGAGGTCACCCAGCCCCACCGCTGATCTCGTGCGATTCACCCAGCCATGTGGGCGACTCGCTGGGTGAAGTCACGCGGATCAACGGTGCGGATGCAGCACCAGCACGGTGATCTCGCTGGGTGCGAACACCCGGAGTTGCGGACCCCAGAAGCCGGTGCCGCGGCTGGTGTAGAGCTGGGTGTTGTTCGCGTGCCTGCTCAGGCCCGCGACCACCGGCTGGTCGAGCCGGACGAGATAGTGGAACGGCCAGATCTGCCCACCATGGGTGTGACCCGAGATCTGTAGCGCGACGCCTGCCGCGGCGCTGTCGGCGATCTGTTTGGGCTGGTGGGCCAGCAGCACCACCGGCACATCGGGGGCGCCGCTCAGGGCGGCGGGCAGGTCGGGGCCGTGGCCGGGCAGGCCCTTGCCGGTCGGGTCGTCGATACCGGCGACGACGAGCTGGTCGCCGTCGCGGGTGACGACCCGGTGCTGGTTGTGCAGCGGCTCCCAGCCGATCGAGGCCATGTGGTCGATCCAGCCCTGCGCGTCGCCGAAGTACTCGTGGTTGCCGGTGATGTAGAACCGGCCGAGTGGCGCCTTCACCTCGGCCAGCGGGTCGACCTGGGCGTGCCGCTTCGCCACCGATCCGTCGGCCAGATCTCCCGCATGGCACGCGATATCGGGCTGCTGCGCGTTGACCACCTCGACCACGCGCTCCGACCACCGTTGCCGGTCGAGCGCGGCGTAGTGGGTATCGGTGACGACCACGACGCGCAACCCGTCGAGCCCGTCGGCCAGTCCACGGATCGCCACGTCCACGGTGCGCACCCGTGGCACCCGCCGCGCCTCGTAGACGCCCCAGGCGACCAGCGCCGCCGCGATCACCAGCACGCCGACCGCGACGAACCGCGCGGCGAGCGCGCCGTCGACACCGGCCACGGACAGTGCTCCGCGCGCGAACACCCCGATCACCGACCAGGAGAACACCACCCACAGCACCCCGAGCAGGGTGTCGCCGACGATCACCGCCGGATCGGACTGCGCGGGCCCGTGCCCGAGGAACATGGTGAGCGGTAGGCACCCGAGGGCGGCCACACAGATCGCCGTCCCGATCCAGAACAGCGTGCCGCTGCCACCGGTCGGCGCCGAGATCAACATCCACCAGGGCACCCCGAACAGCAGGGCGAGGACCAGCAGCAACATCATCAGGCGTACGGCGAGCTTCACGACGGTCCCGTTCTGGGGCAGGGCGGCCGGGCACGGCCACGAATCGACCTCCCAGGGTAGCGCTCCGCCCGGGCGCTCCCTCGCCGAGAATCCGCGGAACCGTACGCACGCGCGAAGCGGGCTGCCCCACTGCGCAATTCGATATTCCCGGGGGTCGCCGGGCGCGCTATGCTGCCCGGCAGGGCCCCGCACGCAGGTTTCGTACCGTGGCGGGTCGAGTGGGGAAGCGGCGCGGCCGCGTAAACGGGAAGGTCAGTACACCGATCATGCGTGGGGTAAATATTCTTTTTCGGCGGGTCATGGCAGGTGCGGTGGTGGCGGTGCTGCCCTTCGGCGCGTCGGTCGCACCCGCGGCAGCCGATGCCGACCCGTCCGCGATCGACTTCCGGGTTGATACGTCGATGGGTGAGATCAACACCAGGATCATCCGCGCGGCCGACGGTAACACCGATCGGGTGGTCTACCTGCTCGACGGCGAACGGGCCGAGGACGACCTGAACGGCTGGGAGAAGCACACCACCATCCCGGCGCAGATGGCGAAGTTCAACATCAACGTCGTGATGCCGGTGGGTGGTCAGTCCAGCTTCTACGCCGACTGGGAGCAGCCGAGCAGCTTCGGCGGCATCAATCCCGACGGGTCGCTGCTGCCGAGCGCGGACTCCGGTTCGGCGATCGGCGGCTGGGAAGACACCCAGGGCAAGACCAACACCTACAAGTGGGAAACCTTCATCACCAAGACCCTCCCGGACGCCATGAAGTCCCGGCTGGGCTTCAGCTCCACCCGCAACGGTGTGGTCGGTCTGTCCAGCGGTGGTAGCGCGGCGATGTTGATGGCGGCCTACTACCCGGAGCAGTTCACCTACGCGGGCTCGCTGTCGGGCTACCTGCACATGTCGATGCCCGGCATGCGTGAGGCACTCGGCGGGGCGATGATCGCCAGCGGTGGGTACAACATCGAGGCGATGGCGCCCGCGGGCAGCGAGAAGTGGCGCCGGATGGACCCCTACGGTTTCGTCGAGAAGCTGATCGCCAACAACACCCGCCTCTACGTCTCCGCGGGCAGCGCCAAGCCCGCCGATCAGGATCTGTCCTCGATCGACGCGATCACCCAGGGCATGCCACTGGAAGCGATCGCCCTCGCCAACACCCGCTCCTTCGAAAAGCGGGTGACCGCACTGGGTTACGAGAATGTCAGCTACGACTTCCCCGACATCGGCATCCACAACTGGGGCACCTGGGAACAGGTCGCCATCCGCCTGATGCCGGACATGGCACGCAATATCGGCAAGCCCTTGCCTGCGGGCGCGACCCCGCCCAGCGGTGGTGCACCGCCCGCCGGAGGACCACCGGCCGGTGGACCGCCCGCCGGTGGCGAACCGCCGAAGTAGCCGCTGTCACCACCGAAACCGCCGCCACCCCTATTCGGGTGGCGGCGGTTTCGTGTTTGTCGGAGGTCAGCTGGTTTTGATCGGGGTTTCGTTCGTCAGGCCCCAGCGGGTTTCGGTGTGGACGTCGATGTCCGCCGGTGGCGCGGCGACCGTGCGGGTGAGGCGTTGGAGTTCGCCCCAGTCGCGGGTCCAGTCGTCGGCCAGGTAGGCGGGGATGGTGCGTGACTGCATGAGCAGGCCGGTCCAGCCGAGGGGGCCGCCGCCGGTGTCGCCCTGCCAGGTCTCGGAGACCTGGGCGTTGAGCTTGTCGGGCTGGATTCGCCAGATCGGCATCTCGGCGACGCCGTCGCGGTGGTCGAACGGGCGCTGGCACGGGAATGCCAGTCCCACATGCCAATCCGCGAGGACCGGGTCGGAGCTGCCGACGACGGTGTTCAGGCTCGACAGTTTCGGCAGGCGCGGCGGGGTGATCGCGAGCCACTGCATGGGGTCGGGCTCCGCGGCGTCGACGACCAGTCGAATGGCTGTGGTGCCTGCGGGAATTCGATCCAGCGCGACCGGGAGATTCCGCCAGCCCGGAGCACCACCAACCGTTGGCGGGATCACATCGCCTAGGGCGGTGGTGGTTCCGTCCTCAGCACGACGAGCGAACTCCACCCGCAATCGCTGGCCTGGCATGCGTGAGCCATCGGGTGCGGTGGACTCGATTCGCCCGGCCACTGTCAGGATCAACACTCGGTACGCCGGATTCTGCTGTGCGGCAGCAAGATCCATCCGATACCACTGTGTAGTCAACTGGGTGCGTTGCGGTTCGCCAGTCGAGTAGCTACCGAGTACCGGTGTGCGCTCCGGAGCGAGCCCGAACGGCAATGCGACTGTGCTCCCGTTCACGCCGGTCACCGCGGGCCCGGACGAGCCAGGTGCTCCCGGCGGTCCCGCATTCGGACCGTTCGGCGGTGCCCCGGTGGAACTGCCTGGTGCGGAGCCGTTCGCCCCACCACCCGGCGTCCCGTTCGTGCCCGGAACAGCGCCTCCACCAGGTGTTGAGCCGCCAGGACTTGCGCCGCCGGGGCCTGAGCTGCCGGATGCGCTGGCACCCGGGCCGCCCCCGCCGGGTCCGCCCCCGCCGGGTGCGCCGCCACCCGGGCCGGAACCGCCGGGACCACTGCCGCCGGGTCCGCTGCCCCCGGGGCCAGGGCCCGAACCTGAAGGCGGGGCAGAGGATTGGCCGGGTCCGGGATCGGGAGCGAGGCTGCCGATGCCGTTCGGGGTGAAGCCGGTGTTCTCGGCGGCCAGCCCGTCGGCGGCGGTGCCGCTGTACGGGGTGAGCAGCGAGTCCGCGGTGTTGGTCTCGACGAGCACGTCATCGGCCATCGCGCACTGGTTCCCCGCCAGCGCGCGCAGATTCGACAGCCCGACCGAGTAGGCCGGGTATTGCGAAATTGCCGCCGAGGCAAGCGATCCCACTTCGAACAACACCATGGCTGCCGCGGCAACGGTCAGCGGCGCGACCGCGGGAGCTCGGCGAGTTCGTCCACTGCCGACATGACCGGCAACAGCGCGCACGCGGCCACGATCGACAACGCGGCCACTGCCGGCACCTACCTCGGACTCGCGGCCGACGTCAGCACGGTCAACGTCACCGTTGGCCGGTGCGAACGGCGCACGGTAGTACTGGCACAGGGCGGTGACGAGGGCCGCGGCCGTAGCGGCGAGGAAGAAGGTCGATACCTCGATGCCGCCGAGAGCGGGTGCGCGATCGGGCCAGGGGACTCCGTAGCCGGAGACGTACCACCAGCCGTTGGAGCCGGTGAAGCTCACGGCGAGCAGGAACAGGACGGCGGCGGCGAACAGGGTTCGGAGAAAGTTCTGTCCGACGCGGACCAAGGCCACCGCGGTGATCGCGGCGAGGGCGGCTGCCAGGCCCGCGTAGATGCCGAAGTGGTGGGTCCACTTGGTGGGGGTGAACATCATCAGCAGCAGGGCCATGAAGACGACAGCGAGGATTCGAGTGACCGGGCCACGGGCGGTCGCGGGGACGCGGCCGCGGCGCAGGGTCGCGACGATGCCGACGGCGAGGCACAAGAGCATGGCGAGGATGCCGAAGCGGCGGGCCAGGGAACCGTCGGGGTTGACCGACAGCAGGGAATCCCAGCGGGTGCGTTCCTCGAACCAGGACATGTCGGGGCCGACGAGCTGGCGCACGCGGGTGGCTTCGAGGACGGTCGAGAAGGTTTGGTCGGCGAACACGACGACCAGCACGAGGGTGCCCGCGGCGAGGATCGGGGCTACCAGTGCGCTGTACCGGAGGAAGGTGGCTCCGAGAGTGATCGCGACCGTGCTCGGAGCGGACCGGGCGACCGCGACGGTGCCCGAGTCCGGCGTGGCACGGGCGATGATCGTCCGGATTACCGGTCTCGAACCAGCCAAAAGTGCTGCCACGCAGATCAATCCGGTGGGGCCCGCCGCGAGGGAGAATGCGGCGATCAGCACCGCGACGGCGGCGGGCAGAAGGCGGCGGGTAGCGATCGCCCGTTCCATCGAGCACCAGGTGAGGACCGCGCCGACCGCGATCAGGGGTTCGGGGCGCAAGCCGTTGTTGTAGGGGAGCCAGATCGACAGGAAAACCAGCGCCGCTGTCCAGCGCGCCACTACGCTCGAACTCACGCCGGAACCCAGGCGCGGCAACACTTCCCGGCTGAGCACCAGCCAGCAGACGAACCCGGCGAGCAACGCGGGCAACCGCATCCACAGCCCGGCCTCGCTGACCCGGGTCATCTGGGCGAGCACCTCGTAGGGCCACCCGAACGGGGCCTCGGCGACCTGGAACCACCGGTAGTAATTGGCGGTGTAGCCCGCTTCCTTCGACGCGCGCGCCATCGTCAGGATGTAGCCGTCGTCAGAACTGTTGGCGCCGATCACATGCCACCCGACCAGGGTGGCCGCGACCACCGCGTCGAGACCGGTGAATCGCCACCAGCGTGCGGGCAGGATGCGACGCGTACGACGGCCGTCGCGAATATCGCCGCGGTGCAAGCAGATCAACGCGAGCAGTGCACACAGCACCGCCCCGATGATCGCCGCCAGCTTCCAGCCACTCGGACTCGACGAGAACCGCGCATCGATCTCGGCATGCAGCCGCGCGTCCCCCATCCGTCCACGATCCAATTCGGTGAAGACCCCGACCAGCTGCGGCCGCACATCAGCGTCGACGGTCGTCTTCATCGGCGACCCGTCTGCCCGAGCCATGCCGGTGAGCTCGGCGGTCGTGCTCGCCGCCGTGGAAACCACCGTCAACGCACCGCATCGAGCATCCCGCGCATTCGCAGCGTCTCCCGGCACACCGGGCCCACCCGCCGGACCGGCCGGCGGCTTCGTAGTCGAAGGCGGTGCGCTTGGTCCGTTCGGCGAAACCGCTCCTGAAGGGGGAGCGCTGCCGGGCGGTGGCGACCCTGGCGGCTGGCCGGTACCGGGTACCCCTGAAGTGGGCACGCTGGGCGGTGACCCGTCACCGCTGGGGGACGGGTTCCCGGCAGGAAGACGACCGCCCGGATCGGTGCTTCCATCAGCGGGAGCACCAATCGGTGGGGTGCTGCCGAGGGGCGGTGCACTGCTAGGTGGAGTGCTGCTGGGAGGTTGGGCGCCGGTAGCCCCCGCAGGTTGGTTTGTCCCGGTGGGCGGGGGTTGTGTGCCTGCCTGGCTCTCGGCCGCGGAGCCGGGCGCGCCCGCGTTCGCTGGATCGCCTCCTGCGATATCCGCGATCGACGCGCTCAAAAGCAGCTTGTCGCGCAGGACCACAGACAACGTCCGCCCAGCTCCCGGCCGGTCCTCGATTCGCGCGACCAACCCCTTCGACCCGGCTCGCGGCGCCTGGGCGGGAACTGTGGACAGCACGGTCCCGCCGGTCATCTCGCGCAACGCGGTACACGGAATGCTCAGTTCGAGTGACAGCGGCACGTAGTCCACGAGCGGCGCGCTGAGTTGCATCGACTGCGGCTGCGGCCAATCCAGGCTCGCGCGCTGCTGCTGCACCGGCAGCAGCGGAGTCGCCACCGCCAGCACTACACCCAGCGCCCCCGCCGCGATCCCGATTTTCTGCACTCGGCCGAAGCCGGAAGAATCTCCACCCACAAACGACGATGCTAGCCATGGTGGTGCCGTAGTGGTCGCCTCAGTGCGGGCGGCGCAGTTCGGTGACGGCGATCCGTGCCGCTTCACCGATCGCGGCGTCGACCACCGGCAGCATCGGGTCGGCGCGGGCGGCGCGGGTGAAAACCGCTACCGCTACCGGCGTTTCGCCGGGGAACTCGATGACGGCGACTTCGTTGCGGATCACCCCGATGGTGCCGGTCTTTCCCGCGACGAGCACCCCGCGATGGGGGAATCCGGCGGCGATGCGGTGCGGCCAGATCTGCTTGCTCATCACCGTGCGCGCGAATTCGATGCTCGCCGTGGACAACATGTCGCCCGACCACAGCTTCCACAGAAACCGGGTCATCTCTTCGGGCGTGGTCGCGCTGGCGAAGGACGGGTCGTAGGCGGAAACCGTCCACGCCTCGTCATTGTCGGCCAATGCCGCGAAAGCCTCTGCGGTGCTGTGGGTATCGGTATCGCGCACCAGGCTGCGGTGCTGGTCGGCCGTGCCGCCGACGATGCGGGTATCAGTCAGGTCGAGTTCGTGCACGAGCTCCACCACCGCGGCGAGGCCGACCTCGCCGAGCAACACGTCGGCGGCGGCATTGTCGGACACCGTCATCATCGACGTAGCCAGATCGCGGCGGCTCAGCGTGACCGGATCACGCAGTGCCGCAATGCCGGTGGGGCCCGGAGTGCAGTCCGCGGGGTTGATGGTGAGACGGCCTGCCGGGTCGATCCGGCCGTGGTCGACCTGCCGCAGGAAGGCCGCCAGCAACAGCAGTTTGTAGACCGAAGCGATCACCACGCGGTCGCGCCCACCGACAGAGACCTCGCCGGGGGATCCGTCGCAGCGCCGGGCGTGTAACCAACCGGCACAGCCCGCGTCGGCGAACACCGCGCGAATCCTGGCGGTCGCCGATTCAGCGACGCCTGGCACGCGGCAACCGCCCTCGCCATAACCATCCCAGCTCGCATCGGGCGGACCGATCGCCTCAGCCGCGTCGAACCTGCTCATCGCAGCCGCTCCCGGTAGAGCACCCGATCCAACGCCTCGGCATGGGCGCCGGCATCGGCCCGGCGAATCACCCTGACCCGCACTGCGATCGACTGCGGCGCCAACGTCAGCCAGGCCACCCCCGGCGTCGGGGTCGGCGGTGTAGCGCTGACACCGAAGCTGGTGCCCGCGGCGACGGCGGCCAGCACCGCCCGATCATCGGGAGCTGCGAGCGGTGGCGCGTCCAGTCCACGTTCCCGCAGCAGATCGATGATGCTGTCGAAGGCAGGCGGGTTCGCGGCGCGCGGCGGATGTGCGAAATTCAGCCCGGCGAGCATCGGGAAGGTCGGGCGCTCGGCGGTGGTGGTGCGGTGCTCGGCGGGCACCACCAACCAGCGCGGTAACTTCACCACCGGTCCGGCCTCGACACCGTCGACCAGCGCCGGATGTTCGACCACCGCCACATCGCACACACCCGCCCGCACCTCGGCGACGAGATCGACGGTCGTGCCCAGCGTCGTCGCCACGCTGCCACCCGCGGCGCGCAGGCCCGTGACACACGCGGTGACCAGCCGATCGGGCAGCGCGGTTGTCGCCGCGAACCGCACGGTGCCGCTGAGCTGCGCGATCCGCTGTGATTCGGCGAGCAACCGATCGGCGTCGTCGACGAGCAGCCGGGCACGCGGCAACAATTGCCTGCCCGCGGTGGTGAGCAGTGCGCCGTGGCTGGTGCGGCGGATGAGTTCGATGTCGAGATGCTGTTCGAGGCGGCGCAATCCCTGCGACAAAGGAGGTTGGGTCATGTCGAGCGCCGCTGCTGCCCGCCCGAAGTGGCCCTCGTCCGCGACAGAGACGAAGAACCGGAGGTGGCGGATCAGATCCATATCGGCCATTGAACCAGCGCGCTTGCTACCACTTGGTCGATCGGCGAGGACGCGGCCGGTGGCGATCGGCCGTTTGGGTGGGGTTACCGCCACCTACCTGCGGTGATATCGAGCGCGACTTGTCCAGGCGGGTGTCCGATATTGGCCTCACGGTGGCCGACGATGATGTTGTGCACCGGTGACTCCCACCGCACTGACGCGCCGCGCGCCGCGCCTCCGAACCCGAATCGCCGCCGTCGCGCTGGCGATCTCGGCCGTGACAACGACGGCCTGCTCGAGCAACGACGTAACACCGGCGCCACCGTCGACATCGGGGCTTGCGGCGTCGGCCGCGCCAGCCGCATTCGTCGATATGGAAGCGAAATACGGTGCCCGGCTTGGACTCTCGGTCGTAGATACCGGCAGCGGCGCGACGGTGAACTACCGTGAGAGCGAACGCTTCCCGATGGCTTCGACCTTCAAGGGCTTGGCGTGCGGCGCCCTTCTACAAGCCCATCCGCTGTCCACCGGCTACTTCGACCAGGTCATCCACTACACGGCGGCCGACATCGTGGTGAACTCCGCCGAGACGGAAAAGCACATCGATACCGGGATGACGGTCTCCGCGATCTGCCACGCCGCGATCACCGTCTCCGACAACACCGCGGGCAACCTCATCCTCCGATTGCTCGGCGGCCCAGCGGGTTTCACTGCCTTCTTGCGCACCCTCGGCGACAATGTCTCCCGCCTCGACCGCTGGGAGCCCGAGCTCAACACCGCCATCCCGGGCGACGAACGTGACACCACGACCGCCGCGGCCCTGGTCGCCGACTACCGCGCCCTCGTCCTCGGCACAGCCCTCGCCGACCCCGAACGTGCTCAGCTCACCGACTGGCTGCTCGCCAGCGCCACCGGTGCCAAACGCATCAAAGCGGGCCTGCCCGCCGACTGGAAAGTCGGCGACAAAACCGGCACCCCCGCCTATGGCTCCGCCCTCGACGTAGCCATCGCCTGGCCGCCCGGCCGCGCGCCGCTCGTCCTCGCCGTCCTGACCACCAAGCCCGAACAGAACGCGCAACCGTCCAATGAACTCGTAGCCGAGGCAACGAAATTCGCTGTGGGCGAGATCGATTAGCCAGTTGGTCCGCCTCACGCGGTCTTTCGCATTGTCAGATGGGTGTGCAAACCGAGGCGCGCACCGAAGCCGATCAGCCTCTCCAGGCTGTACACACCCTGCTTGCCTGCCCGCATCTCATAGATCCGTGACCTGGCGACACCGAGTCGCTCGGCTGCCTGGGTGGGCGTGAGTTCCAACTCATCGATCCGTGCGAGCACCGCGTCCAGTGCCTCGGCCCAAACTCGAAGCCGCTCGGCCTCTTCTGGGGAGTCCGTGATCGCTTCCCATACATCGGACGTTCGCTGAATTCTCATGGCTTCATCCCTTCCTTGCATCCGCTTCCGCCGCGCGATAGCGGTCCCGGCCGACGGACAAGTCGCCGGGCGCGGTCTTTTGCGTCTTCTTCGTAAAGGTATGGAGCACGTAAACGACATCGCCGAATCGAGCGACGTAGAACATGCGATATGCGCCGGTTCGATCGCGGTATCGAAGTTCGAATGCACCGGCGCCGACAGTCGGCATCGGCTTGAAGTCGAGCGGCGTCTGGCCTGTCTGGACTCGGTGTAGGCCGTAACCGAGGCCACGCTGGACCGGCTGCGGCAATTCGCGCAGCCGGTCCAGCGCGTCGCCGACCCACCGGAGTTCCTTCATGCCGAAAGTATACAGGTAGCATGTATATCGGATCGGCTACCATCATCCGCACAGACGTTCGAGTGGCGGGAGAAGGCATGTCAGTGGAACTGGTGAATCCGGAAGGGCTGCCCAAACCGGAGGTGTATCGGCAACTCTCGATCGCGACAGGCTCGCGGCTGGTCTTCCTGGCCGGGCAGGTCGCCCGTGATGCCGACGGAAATCCGGTCGGCACAGGTGATTTCGCTGCTCAAGTCGAGCAGGCGTATCTCAATATCGGCACCGCGCTCGGGGCGATCGGTGGTTCGTTCGACGATGTCGCGAAGTTGACCATCTATGTCGTCGACTGGAGTGCGGACAAGTTCCCGCTGCTCGGTGAAGGTGTCGCCAGGGCGGCGGCGAAGTTGGGGGTCGATCCGGTCAAGCCGATCACGCTGATCGGGGTGGCCGCGCTCGGTGAGCCGGATCTGCTCGTCGAGGTCGAGGCGACAGCCGTGCTCGACTGAGGATCACAACACTCCGGCCACCAGGACTTCGGTCGGTGCCGAGCGGTATCGGCCTGGGGCCGTGTCGAATTCGCGCTTGAAGGCTTTGCTGAAGGCGTACTCGGAGCTGTAGCCGGTGCGCCTGGCCACGGTGGACAGGGGGTGGTCGGTGTCGCGGAGCAGACGGGCGGCGGTGAGCATGCGCCAGCGCGTGAGGTAGGTCAGTGGGGGTTCGCCGACGAGGTTCATGAAGCGTTTGGCGAAGGCGGCGCGACTGAGACCCGCTCGGGCACCGAGGGATTCGACGGTCCAGCCGTGGGCGGGGTCGTCGTGGACGGCGCGCAGGGACCGCGAGATGTCGGGGTCGGCGACCGCGGCGGCCCAGCCGGATGTCTCCTTGGTGTCCGCCAGCCGGGCACGCAGCAGGTAGAGCAGCAGCAGATCCAGCAGCGGGGGTATCGCCGCGTCGGCGCCGGGGTGGGTGTCGGTGAGTTCGTCGGCGAGCAGGTCGACGGCGGCGCGCAGCGACGGATGGGTGCCGAGCCGGGCCGGAATGTGTACCACCTCGGGCAGTTCCGCCAGCATCGGATGGGTCCGGTCGGCGGCGAGCTGGTAGGAACCGCACAGCAGGGTCGCGGGAGCGCCCGGTCCCGCTACGGTCCGAACGTCGGCCGGTCCGGCGGTCTCGGTCACCGGGCTGTCGAGCTGGTCGAGCAGATCGTGGGCGACACCGCGCGGCATGAACACCGCGTCACCGGCGCCCAGTGCCAGCGGCTCCGCGTCGGGCCGCGTCAGCCAGCACGAGCCCTGGAGCACCACGTGAAAGCCCGCGCTCTCGATGCGCGGATACGCCCGGCCCCACGGCGCGTGCCGGACGAACATGCCGGAGGCCGGGTTGCCGGTCTTCGCGGTGGCCAGGACATCGCTCAGTAGATCCATGTCCAGAATGATACCGGGTAGAGACGATTGGATATCTGGGAAAGACTATTGATGATTTCCTGTCTTTGATCTGGCTCATACGCTGAGTTCATCAGCCCGATGAACAAGGAGAACGACATGAAGATCGCCGTCTACGGAGCCAGTGGCCACGTCGGAACATTCGCGGTGCGGGAGCTGCGCGAGCGCGGTATCGAGACCGTGGTCGTCGGCCGCGACGCCGAGCGCCTCGCCGGTCTCGGCGCCGAGGTCCGCGTCGCCGCCGCCGACGATCACGCCGCCCTCGTCGCCGCGTTCGCCGATGCCGACGCCGTGATCAGCACGCTGCCCGACTTCACCGGCACCGGCGAAGGAGTCCTGCGCGCCGCCATCGCGGCAGGCGCCCACTACGTCGACGTCGCGGGCGAACAGCTCTTCGTCGAGAAGGTCTTCGCTGAATACAGCCAGCTCGCGGTAGAGGCCGGCGTGACGCTCTCGACCGCGACCACCGAAGCCGGGATCTTCGGTGACCTACTCGCCCACCTCGGGGCGCGGCGACTCGGCGGCGCCGACGAGATCGTCCTGAGTCACGTCGCCGCGCCCGGCGGCGAGGGCTCGCGCGGGAGTATGCGCACCGTCTTCCAGAATCTAGATGTCTTCACCAGTGGAGGCTTGTCCTGGTCCGACGGCGAATTCCACACCGGCCCCCAGCCCCGCCGCGCAACCTTCCTACTCCCTGACGAGACGGAACCCATTGCAGTGATGAAGTTTCCACAACCCTCGGTCGTGACGATTCCACGCCACACCGCGGTGCGCTCGGTAGAGGGCGTCCTCGCGAAGTCGATCTTCGAGATCGTCGGCACCGTCACCGCGGCCGATCTCGATGCGGCGCCCGAAACGCCGTCGGTCCCGGCCGCGTACTCGATGGTCGTCGACATCCATCGCGGCGGCCGGACACTGCGCGGCATCGGCAGCGGCCCCGACGCCTACCGCAACAGCGCCCAACTCGCGGTCGAGGTCGCGACGCGCATCGCGACGGGCGCGGGCAAGCCGGGCGCGCAGTCACCCGCCGAACTGTTCGAGCCGGTCGAATTCCTCGACGCCCTAGCTACTTTCGGCATGACATGGTCGCTCCGATGACGGTGCGCCTGCGCTGGATCGCCGCGCCCGTCGCTGCCGTAGCCGCGTTGGCCCTGGTGGCATTCGGTGCTCGCGACACCGAAACCTCATGGTCGAGTGCGTGGGCGACCGCTGTCCAGTACCCGATCTACCAGAACTGGTCCGCACTCGGTTTCTCCGATCAGACTGTGCGACAGGTGGTTCGCCTGTCGGAGGAGGGCCCCCAAGTCAGAATCCGGCTGTCGAATCGCTACGGGGAGTACCCCCTGCCGGTCACGGCGGCGACCGTCGCCGCGAGTGAGGGTGGAGCCGCTGTCGTCCCGGAATCGGTGCGGGCGTTGACCGTTGGCGGACAGTCCACCTTCGTGATCGCTCCCGGGGGCGAGATAGTCAGCGATGCGATGGACACGGCGGGGGCGTCGATGGCGGTGACTCTCTACTTCGCCCAACCCACCGGCCCCGCGACCCAGCACGGCCAGGCGCTCGCCACCACCTATCGGGCACAGGGCGATCACTCCGCCGAGCCCTCGGCGGCACCGTTCACCGAGACCTCCCAGTCCTGGTACTACCTCGCAGGCGTCGACACCTTGCGGCCGAGCGCGGGCGATGTCACCGTGGCCTTCGGCGATTCGCTCACCGACGGCTACCGCTCCACCCTCGACGCCGACTTGCGCTACCCCGACCAACTCGCGGCGGCGGGCCACCACGGCCCGGTGGTCAACGCCGGAATCAGCGGCAACCGGCTGCTCACCGACTCGACCGTGCTCGGCGACAGCGCCCTGGCTCGTTTCCGCCGCGACGTTCTCGAACAGCCGGGCGTCGGCACCGCCATCGTTCTGATCGGGATCAACGACATTGGTCTGTCGGGGAGCGCGGGGCCCGACGGGGTGGTCTACCCACAGGTTTCGACGGCTCAGCTCATCGCCGGATACCGCGAATTGATCGCCCAGGCGCGGACGGACGGTGTGTATATCGTCGGCGCGACCATCCCGCCGTTCGCCGGGTCGACCTACTTCTCGCCCGAGAAGGAGCGATTGCGCACCGAAGTGAACACGTGGATACGGGAGTCGGACGCGTTCGACAAGGTGGTCGATCTCGAACAAGCGCTGACCGAACCCGGTGATCGCACCCGCCTCGCCGCGGCGTTCGACAGCGGTGATCACCTGCACCCCAATGATTCCGGCTATCGCGCTATGGCGGTGGTTATCGCACGAGCCCTCGCCACGTGATCACCGTCTCGCCGCAAGGACCCCGAGCAGGCCGGACGCTGACCCGTACCCGAACGGCCGGTGAACCCTGATCGGTCGAGTGGCAGGTAGGGCGGGGGCTCGATATGCTCGACTCCGACTTCGAAACAGGCTGCCTTGCTGCGTGTTTGCTCGACCACTGATGGCTTGGGGGCCTGTGAGTACTGCGGAAGTACTGCCGATGGCACAGACAGTAGCCGCACCGGAGGGGTCCGGTGACAGCGTCGGATCTGTGGTGCTCGGTGCGGGGGTGGCGGTGGTGGCGATCGCCGCCGTGACCGCGGTGTTCACGCCGCAGACTATCGGCATCCCGGTGCTCGCCGCCGCGGTGGCCGCGGCACTGTTCGGCTGCCCCGCGGTCTGGTTCGCACTGCGTCAGCGTGCGCAGGCGCGCGCGAGTCTGGCCACCGCCCAGCTGGCCGAACAGCGACTGGCCGCCACCGTGGCCGAGGCGAGCGCACGTCTGACCCAGGCCGACGAACACACCGCCGCGTACGCCTGGGAAGCCCAGGAGAATTCGCGGCGGGGCGCGGCGGCACTGGCCGCGTTCGCCGGTGCGGCGGGGCGAATCCAGGCGATGACCACCTCGATGCTGGCCGAACTGCGCGAGATGGAACACCGTCACGCCGACCCGAGGGTGCTCACCGACCTGCTCCACATCGACCACCGCACCGCCCAGGCGGGGCGCCTCGCCGACAGCATCGCGGTCCTGTCCGGTGCGCGCACCGGCCGCCGCTGGGCGAAACCGATTGCGATGGAATCTATTCTGCGCGGCGCGATGGGTCGCGTGGCCGGATATCAGCGGGTACGGCTGCGCGCGATCGCCGAGATCGGCATCGCCGGGCATGCCGCCGAAGGCGTGATGCACAGCCTCGCCGAACTCCTCGACAATGCCTGCAACTTCTCGCCGCCCACCACCGAGGTGCACGTCTACGCCGCGGAAGTGCCTGCGGGCGTGGTGATCACGATCGAGGACAGCGGCCTGATCATGAGCGATTCCGCGCTGCGCCGCGCCGAAGCCGCCGTCACCGGGCGCGACCACAAGGGCAAAGGCGCCGACCTGGCCTCGCTGTCGGGAACCAGGCTCGGGCTCGCCGTGGTCGGGCATCTGGCGCGCAAACACGAACTCACCGTGTCGTATCGGCCGTCCGCGATCGGCGGCACCGCGGTGGTCGTTGTCGTCCCGCGCGAGCTCACCGCCCGCGCCGAACGCCGCAGTCGCACTGCGATGGCCCCGCCGCGCTTCGCCGAGCCCGCCACGCTGAGCCAGTTCGACAGTCCGATCCCACGCAGAACCGACACCGGCACCATGGATTTCAGCGCGCCTGCCGGTCAGCACGCGCGACCGGAAACCGACGGTGTCCCTTCCTCCTCGCCCACGCTGCCGAAACGTCGCCGGGGCGACACCCTGGCCCAGGTCCACCCCGAAGGCCTGACCACCGCGCCGGCCGCCAAGGCCACACCGGCCGAGCCCACCGCCCTCGGTGCCTTCCAGCGTTCCGCGCCGGGCCGCACCACCGCAAGCCACGAACCGGGCAGCGCCGCCGCGGCTCCCGACCCACTGGAGGACCGATGACCACCACCGCCCCCGCGAATCTCGGCTGGCTGCTCGAGAAGCTGCTCGCGCGCACCCCACGCGCCAGGCATGCCCTGCTGCTGTCGGGTGACGGCCTGAAGATCTGCCACACACCGGAACTCGATGTGGACCGCGCCGATCAGCTGGCCGCGATCGCCGCCGGATTCCAGAGCCTGGCGCACGGGGCATCCGTGGAGTTCGGTGACGGGCGTGGCGGCGTTCGCCAGTCGATGACCGAGTTCTACGGCGGCATCCTGTTCGTGGTCGAGGCGGGGCGCGGCGCGCACTTGGCGGTGGTCGCCGCCGAGGACGCCGATGCCGGTCTGGTCGGGCACACGATGCACGAGCTGGTCGAACAGCTCGGCGAGCACCTGGCGACCCAGCCCAGACGCGGAGCGATCGATTGACCAGGGCAGGTCGCGACGACGATCCCGACCGGTTCTATACCCTCACCGGCGGTCGCGCGCCGGTGACCGAGGACTTCGACCTGGTCACCCTGGTGGTCAGCGAGTCGGCACCCACCGCGGGTATGTCCTCGGAGCAGGCCGCGGTCCTCGACATGTGCCGGGCGCCGACCGCGGTGGTGGAGATCGCGGCCGAGCTGCGCCTGCCCGTCGGTGTCGCCACAGTTGTGCTGTCGGACCTGCTGGCCGCGGGCAAGATCACGGTGCGCCCACCGCTGTCGGCGGCGATGTCGCTGGATGCTTCCACCCTCGAGAAGGTGCTCGTTGGACTTCGCAAGCTCTGAGAACGTGCCCGAGCGGGCTCGAGCGCCGCTGCACAGCACGGCAATGCATGGGTTGAAGATCGTGGTCATCGGCGGATTCGGTGTCGGCAAAACGACATTGGTGCGTTCGGTGAGTGAGATCCGGCCACTCGACACCGAGGCCACCATGACCGATGTCGGGGCAGGCGTCGACGACACCAGCGGTGTGCCGGGCAAGTCGACCACCACCGTCGCCTTCGACTTCGGCCGGATCACCCTCGACGACGAACATGTGCTGTATCTGTTCGGAGCTCCTGGGCAGCAACGGTTCTGGTTTCTGTGGGACCGGCTGTTCGCCGGTGCGCTCGGCGCGATCGTGCTGGTCGACCAGCGCCGGATCAGCGACTCCTGGTACGCGATCGACCGGCTGGAACATCAGGGCACCCCGTTCGTGGTCGCCTGCAACGACTTCGGTGACTCCCACGCCGCCGACGATGTGCGTGAAGCGCTCGACCTCGATCCGGCGGTGCCGCTGGTGATGTGTGACGCGCGCTCGCGCGAATCGAGCAAGCAGGTGCTGATCGCACTGGTCGAGCATCTGTATTCCGCTGTCCCGCAGGGAGAAACCGTCTCATGAGCACACCGACCGGCGCCTGCCCGATCACCGGCGCGGTGCCGTTGAGTGGCCCCGAATTCCACATCGAACCGCACGAGGTCTATCGGCGGATGCGGCGCGATCACGGTCCCGTGGTGCAGGTCGAACTGCCCGGCGGGTTCCCGGCCTGGCTGATCATCGGTTACCGCGAACTGCACCAGGTGACCAGTGATCCGCTGCTCTTCCCGCGCGATGTGTCGCTGTGGAATCAGTGGCCCAATGTGCCCGGCGATTGGCCGCTGCTCCCGATGGTCGGCGGGCCCATGCCCTCGATCTACTTCACCGCGGGTGCCGAACACCGCAGGCATCTGGCGATGGTGGAACCGGCGCTGGACGCGGTCGACCACTTCGAATTGCGGCGTGCCTGTGAGGAAATCGCCGACCGGCTGGTCGACAGGTTCTGCGGTCGTGGCACCGCCGACCTGATGGCGGAATTCGCGGTGCCGCTGCCCATCCTGGCGTTGGCCCGCATTCTCGGGCTGCCCGACGCCGATGCCGCCGACCTCGCCCTGGTGATGAAACAGCTCGCCGACGGCGGCGCCGACGCGCAGTCCGCGTACATGCGTTTCACCGAGCACATGGCCCGGCTCGTCGCAGCGAAGAAGGCCCGTCCAGCAGGGGACCTGGTGTCATTGATGCTGGCCGACGCCGAGCCGTTCACCGATGAGGAATACATGCTGGACCTGGTGGCGATCACCGCCGCGGGCCATCTGCCCACCGCCGACTGGCTGGGCAGTTCGATGCGGCTGATGCTCACCGACGATCGATTCGCGAACGCGCTCGGCGGCGGCAGGCGCAGCGTCGGCGAGGCGATGAGCGAAGTGCTCTGGGAAGAGAGTCCCACCTCGATCCTGTCCGGACGGTGGGCCGCGCGCGACACCCGACTCGCCGATCACACGATCCGGGCGGGCGACATGGTGCTACTCGGTCTCGCCGCCGCCAATCTGGATCCGCATGTGCGCCAGTCGTTCACCGAGAGCGGCTCGGTGCCGACGGGCAACAACGCGCACTTCGCGTTCAGCTATGGCGAATACCGCTGTCCCTTCCCGGCGCAGCAGATCGCGGAGATCATCTCCAGGACCGGGATCGAGGTGCTGCTCGACCGGCTCCCCGACATGGACCTCGCAGTACCCGCCGACCAACTCACCCGGCGACCTTCGGCTTTCCTTCGGGGCATGAGCGCACTGCCCGTTCGTTTCACACCAGTTCGACCCGTCGGAGGTTTTTCGTGAATTCGCCATGCCCTTTCGCCATCGACCCTATGGTCGGTGACCTCGACGGGGAAACCGCCCGCCTTCGAGCACTCGGCCCGATCGCCCGGATCGACCTGCTCGGCGTGCCGGCCTGGACCATCACCGATCACGCCGTCGCGCGCCAGCTGACCACCGACACCCGGCTGGTCAAGGACATCAACGCGTGGTCGCTGTACGCCGACGGTGTGGTGACGAACCAGTGGCCGCTGATCGGCATGGTCGACGTGGGTCGATCGATGTTCACCGTCGACGGTGCCGAGCACCGCAAGCTGCGCCTCAAGACCGCGCAGGCGCTGGCTCCGCGGCGGCTGGAAGAGCTTCGTCCGGTGATCGAGCAGCTCACCGCCGAGCTCCTCGACGACCTTGCGGCCGCCGGTGCCGACGGCGCGCCGGTCGACCTCAAGGAGGTGTTCGCTTACCCGCTGCCGATGCGCGTGGTCGGCGACCTGATGGGCGTCGCGCGCGAAGACCACGCGCAGCTGCTCGACTGGTACAAGAAGTTCTTCTCGGTGATGACCCCGCAGGACGAGCGCCTGCGGGTGATCGGCGACCTCGACGCGTATTTCACCGACCAGGTCAGGCAGAAGATCGCGAACCCGGGCGACGATCTCACCTCGGCGTTCATCATCGCCGACGAGGGCGGTGAGCCGCTCACCGAGGAAGAGGCGATCGGCAATATCACCGCGCTCGTCGCCGCCGGGCACGAGACCACCGTGAGCCTGATCATCAACACCGTGCGCGCGCTGCTCGGCGAACCCGAACAGCTGGCGAAAGTGCTTGCCGGCGACGTGGAATGGAAGCAGGTGATCGAGGAGTCGCTGCGCTGGGACGGCCCGGTCTCGCACCTGCTGATGCGTTTCGCCACCGAGGACATCGCCGTCGGCGACACCGTGATCGCCAAGGGCGAGGGCGTGGTGATGTCCTACCGCGCGGTCGGCCGCGACACCACGGTGCACGGCGAGACCGCCGACGAGTTCGACGTGACGCGCTCGACCGCCAACCGCCACTTGGCTTTCGGCTATGGGCCGCACATCTGCCCCGGCGCCGCCCTGTCGCGCCTCGAAGCCGCGATCGCGCTGCCCGCGCTGTTCGCCCGCTTCCCGCAGCTGCGACTTGCCGTGCCCCACAGTGAGATCGGCAACCTGCCGGTGCTCACCCAGAACGATCTGGCCGCGTTGCCGATCATCCTGAGCTGACCGGCGTCGCGTCGCGCCCGGCGAAGGATCCACCGGGCGCGACGCTTTCCGCTCTACAGGCCCAGATCGCGGCCGATCAGTTCCTTCATGATCTCGTTGGAACCCGCCCAGATCTTGGTGACCCTGGCGTCCATCCACGCACGGGCGACCCGGTACTCACGCATGTAGCCGTAGCCGCCGTGCAGCTGCACGCACGCGTCGAGCACCTCGTTCTGCACCTGCGCCGACCACCACTTCGCCTTCGCGGCATCGACCGCGGACAGCTCACCCGCAGCGTGCGCGGCGATACCTTGATCGACGAAGGCCTGTGTCACTTCGACTTTCGTGACCAGTTCGGCGAAAAGGAACTTGTTGTACTGGAAGCTGCCGATCTGCTGACCGAAAGCCTTGCGCTCCTTGGCGTATTGCAGCGTCTCGTCCAGAATCGCGGCGGCGTGCGCGAGATTGGAAACCGCGGCGCCGATACGCTCCTGCGGCAGCCGTTCCATCATGGCGATGAAACCGCGGTCGAGCTCGCCGATCCGGTTGGCGTCGGGGACGCGCACATTGTCGAAGAACAGTTCGGCGGTATCGGATTCGGGCTGGCCGACCTTGTCGAGCTTGCGACCGCGGGTAAACCCCTCCATCCCGGTCTCGATCGCGAACAGGGTGATGCCCTTGGCCTTCTTCTCCGGGCTGGTGCGCGCGGCGACGATCACCAGGTCGGCATTGAAACCGTTGGTGATGAACGTCTTCGAGCCGTTGACGATCCAGTCGTCACCGTCGCGCACGGCGGTGGTCTTCAGCGCGGCCAGGTCGGAACCGCCCGACGGCTCGGTCATGCCGATGGCCGTGATGATCTCGCCGGTGCAGAACTTCGGGAGCCAGCGCTGCTTCTGCTCGTCGGTGGTGAGCTCGACCAGGTAGGGCGCGCACACATCGTAGTGGATGCCGAACGAGGACGACAGCGCCGCGCTCGCCTTGGCCATCTCCTCGCCGAGCACGGCGTTGAACCGGTAGTCGCCCGCGTCGCTACCGCCGAACTCTTCGGGCACACCGAGGCCGAGGTAGCCCAGTTCGCCTGCCGCGAGCCAGGTTTCGCGGTCGATCGCGCGCTCTTCGACGAAGCGTTCGGCATTCGGCTCGATCGAGCGCTTGACGAATTCGGCGACCGACGCGCGGAAGGCGTCGTGGTCGGAGGTGTAGATGGAGCGCTTCATGGGGTCCTTTCGGCTGACTTACTGTTCGGGCCGTTCGCCCAGCAGAACCAATGACGCCCGGACAACTCTGGCCGCGTCGGGTTCCTCACCGCTGATCACATCGGTGTAGATGAAGGTCTCGGTGATCCGCACCAGCAGCAGCGCCAACTCGGGCACCGGCAGGAGCGGATCGAGAGCGTCGGCCGAAATCTCTTCGGCGAGTAGATCTTCCACGATCGCGACGATCCGGTGCTGCACCGATCCCGCGCGCGTGGTGAGCAGTCGCAGCGCCCGTTCGGGTTCGCGCAACAGGAACTGGCGGAAGGCGTGGGAGGTGTTGGTGGCCTGCGCGAAATCGCCGAGGATCGTCGCGATGCGGTACGCGCCGCGACCGGGTGCGGCGGCGGCCGCGCGACCCAATGTCGGCTCGGCGACCGACCAGATGACCTCGGCGAGCAGTTCGTCGCGCCCGCCGACCCACCGGAACAGCGTCGCCCGGTTCACGCCGAGCGCGACGGCGAGTTCCTTCATCTCGAGTCGGTGCCCGGCCATGAACACGGCCCTGGCGGCGCGGAACGCGCTCACGGGATCGGGACGCGCTGCCGCGTCCTGGAGTCGTTTCTCCAGTGCCGTCTGTTCGATCACGTCACCTCCATGCACCGTTTCCTACAGTGTATGAACCGTGCAACGTCTGTCAATATGTTGCACTCCAGGCACAAAAAGGGGCACAAAAAAACTCCCCGGTCACCATGACCGAGGAGTTCTCGTTGTAGCCCCGACGGGATTCGAACCCGCGCTACCGCCTTGAGAGGGCGGCGTCCTAGGCCGCTAGACGACGGGGCCAGAACAACAGCTCACCGGGGTGAGCCGCGCGGATCATACGATAGCCGACGACCTGGTGATCGACCAAAACGGGGGTTGACCACCCCTGGGCGCCGGGGCAAGGTGGGGCCATGACCAGCAAAGAGCTGCGCGGCGGGGTGGAGATGAGCAATCTCGATCAGCCGCTGTTCGACGGGGCCGAGGCAACCAAGCGGGATCTCGTCGACTATCTCGAGTTCATGGGGGAGCGGCTGGTCCGGGTGTTGCGGGGGCGCGTGCTTTCGGTGGTGCGGGTGCGGCCGGGGCAGCCGCCGTTCATGCAGAAGAACCTGCCGAAATACACGCCGGATTGGGTGCCGCGCGCGACGGTGTGGGCGGAGAGTTCGCATCGCGAGGTCACCTACGCGCTCGGCGACGACGTGCGCACGCTGCTGTGGTTCGGGAACCAGCGCGCGGTGGAGTACCACCCGCTGCTGTTGCCGGTCGATCACAGCGCGGGCCCGACACACCTGGTGCTCGACCTGGATCCCTCACCGGGACAAACGTTTCGAGACGCGGCAGCGGGCGCGCACCTGATCCGGGCGGCACTGGAGGCCGATGGGCTCGCCGGTGCGGTGAAGACCAGCGGTGCCAAGGGGCTACACGTCTACGTGCCGATCGAGCCCGGCGTCGCGATCGAGGATGCCGCGGCGGCGACCCGGGCCATCGCGGCCAGGGCCGAGCGCATCGATCCCGCCGTCGGAACCACCGCGTTCATCCGCGAGGACCGAGCGGGCAAGGTCTTTCTCGACTCCACCCGAGCAGGTGGCGCGACGGTGATCGCGGCATACAGCCCGCGCATCCGTCCCGGAGTCACGGTGTCGTTTCCGTTGCGCTGGAACGACATCGACTCGGTGACCCCCGCCGACTTCACCCTGCGCACCGCACCGAACCTGCTCGGCGACACCGACCCATGGGACACGGAAATGCCCGCACCACAAGCGCTTCCCGCCGATCTGATCGCCGAAGGCCACACGATCCCGATTGCCCGGGTCCAGGCCATGCACGAAGGCAAACGCCGGGCCCGCGCCCGCCGCGACGAATGAACATGTCGCCCTGTCGAATTCGATAGGGCGACATGTTGTCAGATCCTGATCAGCCGGCGATCGACGCGACGCCCGCCTGGGCGAACTTGTCGTCGAGGTCACCGCTCGGGGCGCCGGCCACGCCGATGCCCGCGATCGGGGCGTTGTCGGCCTTCACGGGCGCGCCGCCACCGAGGAAGAGGGTGCCGTCGATGTCGGCCAAGTGGGGGGCCGACTCGAGACGCTTGGCCAGTTCGGTGGTCGGGGCGTTCCAGGAGACGGCGGTGAAGGCCTTCTGCTGGGCGGCGTCGTAGGACTGCGGGCCCGCGCCGTCACCGCGCAGAGTGACGATGACGTTGCCGTTGCGGTCGACCACCGCGACGCTCACGCGCTGGTTCTCCTTGGCCGCGGCGTCGAGGGCGGTCTGCGCGGCCTTGGTGGCGGCGGCGATCGACAGGTGGGTGGACTGGGCCAGGTTGGCGTCGGCGGCGTTGACGACGACGGGGGTGCGGGTCGCCGGGTCCTGATCCTGCGCCTGAACGGTCACGACGCCGACCACTCCGGCGGCGACGACACCAGCGGTGGCACCGGCGATGATCAGGCGGTTGCGGGTGGTGGACTTGGCGGACATGGCTGCTCCTGTGTGGATCCCGGCCGGCCGGCAGTCTGCCGTGGCCTGTTGATATCCATCCTGTTCGCCCGGGGCCTCCCGCGGATCGGCGTTCCGGCTGCACTCCGCGGCCGGATCGGCCGACACCCGGGTCAACCGATCGGATGACCCGTATTCTTGGCGGCTGGCGCCGCGTGTTCTCGGCCTATTAACCTCGATCTTCCCTCCCTCCGGGCACTCCTTCGTCGCACCCTCCGGTCAGTCCAGATCGAGGCGGCCGAGAACTGATCTTCGTTGGCGCAGCGACGCCACCGTCCGCAGAAACAGAGGTGGTTTCTTTGGCTCAGCTACTCGGCCAACAGCGGGACGACACGCGCCTGCTCGCCGTCATCGTCCACAGTGCCTTCTATGTCCTGCTGGCCGCATCGTTGATGCGGTGGCTGATCCGGCACAGCGAGACCCGTTCGACGCCGCTGATCGTCGTTCTCTCGCTGACGCTCGCGGTGCTGTACGCGCTGAGTGAGTTGCGGCAGTCGGGTCGGCTCGCGTGGTTCGCGATGCTGGTGCTCACCTGGTCGGTGCTGGTGGTGCTCGCGCCGAGTTTCGCCTGGTGCGCGGTACCTCTGGTGTACACGGGCCTGCGGATTCTGTCGGAGCGGGTCGCGGTGATCCTGGTCGTCGCGCTCACCGCGCTGGTGGTGTCGAGTCAGGTGCGCATCGCCGGTTGGCTCGATCCGAATCTGGTACTCGCCCCGCCCGCGGTGGCGGCGGTGACCACCGCACTGTTCGTCGGTATGCGCCGTCAGGCCGAACGGCAGGCCGCGCTGATCGATGACCTGGTGCGGACCAGGCAGGAACTGGCGGCCACCGAACGCAGGGAAGGCACGCTGGCCGAACGACAACGGCTGGCCATGGAAATCCACGACACCCTCGCCCAGGGTCTGTCGAGCCAGCGCATGCTGCTGCAAGCCGCCGACCTGGTGTGGGACAGCGATCCACCACTCGCCCACACGCATCTGCGATCGGCCGCGGCCATCGCCGAACGTGACCTGACCGAGGCGCGCCGGTTCGTCCACGACCTGGCCCCGGCCGACCTCGCCGCGGGCGGATCGCTGCCCGCCGCGCTGGCCGCACTCGCCGAACGGGAGACGACCGACACCTTGACCGTGCGCTGCCATATAGAAGGCACACCTGGCCCGCTGCCCCAGCGGGTCGAGGCCACGCTGCTGCGCATCGCCCAGGGCGCACTGGCCAATGTGGGCGAACACGCGGCGGCCACCACCGCCACGATCACGTTGACCAGCCTCGACGATCAGATCGTGCTCGACGTCGCCGACGACGGACGCGGCTTCGACCTGGACGCACCGGCCGACCCCGCACAACATCGCGGACACGGTCTGCCCGCGATTCGGGCGCGCGTGGGTCAACTCGGCGGCACCTGCACCATCGAATCCGCGCCCGGCGACGGCACCGTGCTCTCCGCCGCTATCCCGCTCGTTCCGGGCACACCGACCACCGCCGACACGATCGCCGACCGCTGAATCGGTCACCGAGGCTCGGCCCCCTCGAACGCCGTGCGGACGCACGCCCGCGAGAGAACACGCGGCGACCGGAATGCGCGCATTAACATCGGGACGTGACCACCACCGTGCGCCTGTTGATCTGTGACGATCACGCTGTCGTCCGCGCCGGACTGCACGCGCTGCTGTCGAGCGCGCCCGATATCGAGGTCATCGGGGAGGCTGCCGACGGACCGACCGCGGTCGCACTGGCCGCGAGTCTGCACCCTGACGTGGTGCTGATGGATCTACAGCTCGGCACCGACATGGACGGCGTCGAAGCGACCCGCCGGATCACCGCCCAGCCCGCGCCGACCCCGCACGTCCTGGTGCTGACCACCTACGACACCGACGCCGACATCACCCGCGCGATCGAGGCGGGGGCCACCGGATACCTCCTCAAAGCCGAACGGCCCGAGGAACTGTTCGCCGCGATCCACGCCGCCGCGAGCGGGCAGACCGCCTTGTCGGCGCCGGTCGCCGCGAAGGTGATGGCCAAGATGCGCAATCCCGGCCCCACACTCACCGCCCGCGAGCGTGACATCCTCGGCCAACTCGCGCACGGCCTCGGCAACCGCGAGATCGCCCGCGCGCTGCACATCAGCGAGGCGACGGTGAAAACCCATCTGGGCCGCATCTACGACAAACTCGGCGTCGACACCCGCGCGGCGGCGGTCGCGGTGGCCACCGAGCGGCGTTTGCTCGCCTGACCGGACTTACCCGGGCGCCAGAGTGGCGGCGCCGAAGGACACGCGGAAGCGCTCACACCAGACGCTGACCGACTTCACCGTCGACAGATCGGTGCCCGCGGGCAACTCATAGTTCTGGCTGCCCTCATTTCCCTTCAATGAGCCGAGGTCGATGTGGTTGCCGTCGTCGAAGTTGTGCCAGTCGTCGGCGATCACCGGCTGATCGGTGAGCCAGACGTGCAGGTCAGGTCCGTCGGAGGTGTTCAGGTCGGCGATCCGGAGCACGATTGTGCCCTCTGACGTGCGCTGGAGCTGCGCGGTGCCGGAGGTGTCGTGCTCATGGGAGATGAAGGTGCCCTCGGCGATCACCGGTGGTGGCGCACCATCCACCGCGACGATCGGTGCCTCGTTGACGGTCACCGTGGTGAACAACCGCCACGGCTGGAACAGGTAGAGACCCACTGTCACGGCCGCGACCAAGCCGATGGCGATGACGGTGAACAGGGTCCGGCGAGTGCTCATCGGTGCCTCCTTCTCACCCATCATCCCCCGTCGCGGCCCGCAGCGCTTGCCCGAATTGCCGGAAAAGAAACGTGACCGGGGTCTCCGGATCCATATGAGCCCCGTCACATTACAACGCTATAACGACAGTAATGTGATTACGGATTTGTCACGGCCGACCAGCGGTGAACAGTGTTCCTTTGGACAATAGCCGCTACAAACGGCTCCGTGATCGGCACGTGATCTCAGCGCGCATTCCGGCTACATTCGATCACGGCTTGAACAACAACCCGAGCCGAATCGAATCGCAGAACACCGGAAAGCCTGCCCCGTGATTCGAGGATCCCCGACATGACTGAGGGGCAGGGACACGGTAGTTTTCATCACCGAGTCGGTGGGCGCAGGCAGGAAATACTTTATGTCTTTGAATCGCAAGTTCACCACCCGTGCCCTTGGTATTGCCGCTGTTGCCGGCGCGATGATCGCCGTTCCGGCCGGTCTGACCACCGCAACCGCCTCGGCGAACAACTGGGACGCCGTGGCGCAGTGCGAGAGCACGGGCAACTGGAACATCAACACCGGTAACGGCTACTACGGCGGCCTGCAGTTCTCGCAGAGCACCTGGGAAGCCTACGGTGGCGCGGGCACTGCCGACAACGCCAGCCGTGAAGAGCAGATCCGCGTGGCCGAGAACGTGCTGGCCGCGCAGGGCCCCGGTGCCTGGCCCGTGTGCAGCGCCTACCTGTAAAGAGCGCTGACACGTAAGACTTTCCTTGTCGGGAAACGAATTACCCGCTATTCGATGCACACGTCGAATAGCGGGTTTTTTCGTTTTCCGGAGTATCAAGTCGATACACCGTGAGCGATGCGGCGAGCATACGTGAATCCGTCGGATCGGCCGGGTCGAGACCGGTGAGTTCGGCAATCCGGCGTAGTCGATAGGTAAAAGTATTCGGGTGCACGTGAATCAGTCGTGACGCCGTTTTGCGGTCGGTGCCGTGAACGAGATGCGCTTCCAGTGCGTCGATCAGGTGCGGACTGCTCAGGAGCGGAATCACCCGCTGCGCCAGACGTTCCCGGGCCGGGCCGGGCCGGGTGAGTTGGTATTCCAGCAGTAGATCGTCGAGTCGATAGCAGCCGCCGGGCCTGCCGCGTAGTCGCGCCAGCTCGGTCAGTTCGGTCGCGTCCTTGGCCGCGGCCGGAATCGCGTCACGGCTGATATCGGAGAATTCGGCCAGATACACCGGTACCCCGAACTGCGCGCGCAGGCGGTCGGCGAGTTCGTCGAACTTCGCCGCGTCGAGAATGTCGGTTTCGGAACTGTGACTCAGCAATGCGATGCCGTGTGTGCCATCGAAGGTGGCCGGGGTGGTGGTGCCGGTGAGCTCGTCCAATGCGCGCTGCAGCACCCGGATCCGTCGCCTCGTCACCAGGTTGGCCGCGGTGCCGACGCGGGGTGGCTCGCTCAGATGGACCGCGAGCACTGTGTACTGGTCGGCGAGGATCGTGTCGGCGCGGGCCGCGAGTTCCTCGGCAGGCAGGCCGCGTACCAGCGCCGAACACAGCTCCCGGCGCGCCTCGCGTTCGGCGTGATAGATCGACTGCTCGACCTCGGTGTAGGTCTCCACGACCGTCATATTGATGTGGCGTAGCAGCTCGAGCAGGCGGCCGCCGACCCGTGCCATCTCCGCGATCTCGGTGGGCTGGGCCAGCGACAGCGCCTCCGCGAACACCGACTGCGCCGACCCGTGGATCGCGCCGATCAGCATCGGCAACGGCAGCCGGTCCTCGGCGTGACGCTCGGCGACCGGGGCGACGAACGCCGCCACCTCGGCGTAGGTGAACTCCCGATCGGCGCCGATCGCCTCGAGCACGGCCCGACCGCACGCGTAGATGGTCGGCAGCACTTCCGCGGTGAAGTGCCCGTCGGGGAGTTCGGCGGGTGCGTTGGCACCCAGACCGTCGGCGAGCATGCGCTCGGAGATCTGTGGCCACCGTGTCAGCAGACGGGCGGTCAGCGCGGGCAGCGCGGGGAGTTCGGAAACGGGGTGTTCGGCGAGCATGACTCGATTGTGTCCGACGACAGGCCGGTACAGGCGCCTCCGATCGAAGACGAACAGAACTTGGCTCCCGCGCCAATCTCGTCCAGAGTTTCTCGTTGCCCCGTGCAGTGACATCACCGTGTCATGGGTCATAGATTCGCAGAGCGCGTCCGAGCCACCTCGATCGCGTTGCGTGCTCTCGATCCGGAAGGCAGTCCCACCTTGACCTGTACGGCCAACCCCTGGTTCTTCGGTGGCGGCGACAGCTCGTGACCCTCGACGCCCCGACACGGGACACCACCTGGCACGACGCGCCACTACTACCACCCGACGATCCCTTCTACGCCACCCCACCCGGCATCGACGCGCTCGCGCCAGGGACGGTGGTGCGGTCGCGGCCGGTGGAGGTCGCGCTGTTCGGGGTGATCCGGCAGCGGATCGCGGCGTGGCAATTGCTGTATCGCACCTGCGATCTCGACGGTGCGCCGGAAGTCTCGGTGACGACGGTACTGCTGCCGTGGGGTGCCTCGGCGCGGCCCCGGCCGCTGGTGTCGTTCCAATGTGCGATCGATGCTGTTGCCCCGCAGTGCTTTCCGTCGTACGCGCTGCGGCGCGGTGCGCGGACGATCGGTTCGATCGCGCCGCTCGAGCTACCGATCATCGCGATGGCCCTGGAGCAGGGTTGGGCGGTGTCGGTGCCCGATCACGAGGGGTTGGGCGGTCGGTTCGGCGCCGCGCGTGAACCCGGATACCGTGCGCTGGACGGGATTCGGGCCGCCATCGACTTCGCCCCGATGGCGTTGACACCGTCCACTCCGGTTGCCCTGTGGGGCTATTCGGGTGGCGGGTTGGCGACGGCGTGGGCCGCGGAACTGGCCGCCGAGTACGCACCGGAGCTGAATATCGTCGGTGCGGTGGCGGGTTCACCGGTGGGTGACCCGGCCGCCGCCTTCGAGCGTCTCAACGGTGGGTGGTTCGCCGGGTTCCCGGCGGCGTTCGTCGCGGGATTGCGCCAGGCCTATCCCGAGCTCGGTCCGCTGCTGCACGATCACCTCGACGCGCGCTACCGCGAGCTGCTCGGGGAAGCCGAAGAGCGCAGTACCTTCGCGCTGCTGCTGCGGTTCGCCCGGCGCGATGTCTCCCGGCATCTGCGCGGGGGCATCGGGGAGTTGCTCGCCGAACCCGTCCTGCGCCGCATTCTCGCCGACATCGAACCCGGCACTCGCGCGCCGGCGGCACCGCTGCTCATCGTCCAAGGGGTGAACGACGAGGTGATCGCCGTCGCCGATATCGACGCCCACGTGCGCCGTTATCAGCAGGCCGGGGCGACGGTGCGCTACCTGCGGGTGCGCCGCGGCTCGCACCTGCCACTCGAATTCCTCATCGTGCCCGCGATTCTCGACTGGCTCACCGACCGGTTCGCTTCCCGTCCCGCGCCGACCGGTACGTGCACCGTGGCCTCCCTCGCCCGTTCGCCGCGAGCCTTACGCACACATCTCGCGTTCGTGCGCCTGGTGCTGCGCATGCTCGGCGGGATGCCGATCGGTGGGACGGATGCGGGGGCGTCACCGGAACGAACCAGCTTGTGTCGCGGCGATTCCGAACATCCGCACGTTGTCGATGATGGCGCCATCGCCGTCGAATGCTGAGTCCGTGCTCTCGCGGAGGTGGGTGGCCGGTCGCGTTTCCACCACGGCGGTGAGCTGAGCGCCGCAAGGCACCTGTCCACTGCCGGCGGGCAACTCGCCGGGCTCGCGCGCGGTTGCGCCATCGGCGGCGAACTTGTCGGTCGGGCTCACAGGTCCGCCACGTATCTGTCGTCTTCGGGGTGTGCTTCGACCGCCGCGAGGTAGACATCGAGGCGACGCCGCAACTCGTGCACGGCCAATTCCTGTGCGGCCACCAACTCGTCGACCGTCACACCGGCGGGTGAGGGCACCGTCGGCCGGTACGCGCAGAGGTCGCCGCGGTTGGCCTCGATCAGCACACGCCGCGCGGCACGCTCCTGCTTGTCGATGGCCGCGGCGCGGTGGCGGTCGCGAGCGTCCTCGTCGAGTCGATGACGGGCGATCGCGGCGATCAGGGAGTGCCGACGCCGATCCGCCCCGTCGACCGCACCATCACGTTGTCGCCGAGCCAGCTCGGCATCGGCCGTCGCGGCGAGCTCCTCGGCCCGCGCACAGGCGTCCCGCACGCTGTCGCGATGCTCGGCCTCACCCTCGGCGAGCAACAACCGCGCCTGGGCTTCGAAAGCCTCGGCCGTCGCCCGCAATCCAGTCCTGGCATGCGCGCTCACCTGAAACACCATCGCCGCGGCGACAGCGAGCTGCCGCGCTGCGTCGTTCCTCGAAGGTGTCATCCCCGCGTTCCTCACTACCGGGCCGCATCAGCGGCCGTCGAGAACATAGATGCGCCGCGTCCCGGCAGCGGTTCGCCGCGAACCGTTCGTGCCCCGTACGGCATCAGTGTCGGTGAGGGGTTTCACCGACGTCGGCGCCACCACCGCATCGACGTCGGTGGAGTACTACTGCCCCCGGGAGCGACGGCCGCGCCGCCGCTCGCCGAGTGGAGCCGCAGGGGGGTTCCACCCGGTCTCGGCGGTGCGCCCTCCTGGGGGCGCATCGGAACCCGATTGTCGGACAAGCACTTCCGGCAATCGGGTTCGTGCACTGTGGCGGACCCGTGACGATCAGCTCAAACCGGCGACGATGGCGGCCCGCACGGGATCACCGGCGGGTAGGCCCTTGGCCACCCGGCGCCATGCGTTGCGCCCGGCCGTGAGTGAGCAGCGCACCGCGTCGGTGACCGCCGAGGTGTGCGTGCTGCCGAGTGCGGCACCCGGCAGCAGCGAGATCTCGAGATCCTCCGACATGGTGAGCGCCCTGGTGACGACCTGCCCGGTGAGCGTGCCGTCGGCATCGGTGTAGAGGACGACGAGCAGTTCGCTGCGCTCGGCACCCAGGCTCACCGCGACCCGCACGATGTCGCCCGCCGCGGCCCGAGCACCGAACGAGTGCACCGAGATTCGCGTCTGCTCCGCGCCCGCGGGCGAGCGGGTGAATTCGATACCCAGCTCCCGGTCGAGCTGTTTCTGCACCGCGCGGGTCGCCGTCGTCTCGCCGTCGGACGACGCGGCCAGCGGCTGCACGGTCCAGCCGGGCACCGCCATCACGGCGCGGCGCGCGCCGAGGTCGCCGACGGTGACCTCGCTCGACACCGCGCCGGCGCGTAACAGTCGCTCGGCGATCCGTGCCCCGGCGGCGGCGGACTCCGCGTCGACATTCGGGCTGTCGGATTCGGCGAAGGCGATCAGCACATCGATATCCACCGGCAAACTCAGCCGGTCCGCGTCATGTTCCGGCGCCATCACGCTGTCTCCTCGTTGTCCCGGTCGCGGGCGTCGAGCTGCGCGCGCACGGCTTCGCGTAGCAACTTCGCGCCCGCCGCGCGTAATCGCTTGACCTTCTCCTGGCTGAACCGCAGGTCGCGGGCCACCTCACCGGTGGTCTGCACATCGGAATAGCTGCCGTCGGTGGCGATCACGAAGGTCGCGCGGAGCACGGCCGCGGTCTCCGCGTGCGCGATCGAGGCCAGCGCGTCCCGCAGGATGGCGCGGTCGGCGAGCCGGTTCTCGGCATCTCCGCACCGATGATCCTCGAGAACCAGGACAGTCGACTCGTAGTCGACCCGCTGCCCAGGGTGGCGCTTCTCGGCTGTGCGACTGCGCCGGTCCTGGAGGACCTGCCACTGAAGCTTCTTGAGCACCAATGCTTTCCAGTGCCGGATCCGCTCGGTGGGCAGCGTCGCGGTGAGTTCGACCATCATGTCCTGGGCGACATCTTCGAAGTCGCTGCGCATATCCGGGTCGAGCCGATCCAGGACGTAGCGCGCCTTGGCTGCCGCATAGCTCGACATGGTGACCAGATCGGCGCCGAAGATGTGGTCGACGACCGCGGGACGTAGCCGTTCGGGGACTTCGCTCCACCCGGCGCCGAGCCATCGGTCCAAGGGCTCAGAACTCACCCGGTACCCCCACTCGGCCGGCAACGGGCACACCTCGGCCCGTCTTCCCGACCTCGTCGATGCGACCTGCGCCGCCGATCTGAGACAGCGGAGCGCGGTACGGGATCGAGCATGTCGCATCGCGAAGCCTCCTGTCGGGTCGATCGGCTCCTACACAGATGCGGTTGCCGCCCTGAGCGGTTCGCCGGTCGCCTCCCCGGCATACACGCGCGATCAGGTCGGACATGCCGGGGAGGCGACCATGAACGAGAACGCGATCTGGCAGTACCAGGCCTTCTCGATCTTCCACTTCCCGTCCTCGGCCACGAAGTTCACGATGATCGGCTGCGGCGGGCTGTTGTTGATCGAAGCGGTGCCGTCGGCGAGCATGCCGGGTGGTGCGGTTCGGGTACCCGTGATGGTGATCGTGATGGTGGCGCCGCCCTGGCGGGGGGCGTCGGCGACGCGGTTCGGCAGTTCGGGGTCGCTCCCGATGCCCTGGATGAGCTCGATCTTCTCGGCGTTGGGCACTGTCGTGTCGAGCAGTCGCCGCATCAGCTGCCCGACCTCGTCGGCACTCGGCAGCAGCAGCGGCGCGGAAATCTCCTGCGCTACCACTGTGGTCGGTTCGGTGGTGGTGTCCTCGGCGGCGGCACAGCTCGTCGACACCGCCATCACGGCGAGCAGGGCTGCGGCGGCCAGGGTGCGTCCGGCGATGTGTCGTCTCGGCAACGTGGTCCCCTGGGTGGATCGATGGTGTGCTGGAATTCCATCGTATCGGGGCGTTCTCGGGAGGGTCGCCGGTGATGCCTGGCGGAAGACGGGGGAGAGATGGCGGTCGAATCGACCGATCAGTCGGCTGACGCGTTGTTGACCGACGACGCGGTGCTGATCGAGCTGACGGGTGCACCGCAACGGTGGCTGACCCTGTGCCGCGACGCCGTTGCCGTCGGGCCGGATGCCGCGCGCCGACTGCTGGAACACCGCCGTGAGACGGGTGTGCTCGCCCGGCAGTCGCTGGCCAGGTGGAAGAACCTCGCCGCGGACGACGATCTGCTCGAGGAAGAGGCCGAGGATCCCGACGCGCAAGACCGCCGGATCACCGCGGATCTGTCCGCGGCACGCGCCATGGCGGTGCTGGCGCAGGCACTGACCGGTTCGATCGACACCGGCGACGCGTGCGAGGCCTTCCTCGATCACGCCGAACGCGCCGGGCTGACCTCGGTCGGCACCCAGTTGCTGCCCGCGGGCATTCCGATCACCACCGCGAATGCCCCGCTCGGCGAGATCGTGCGCCATCTGCTCGGTCAGGGCGGTCGTGCGGCGCGCGGGTACGCCATCATGGCCGCCCTGGAATTGGCCGGGCACACCCTCCCGATCGTGCGCGGCAGCCGGATCAGCGTGCTGTTCCTGAACTTCGGTGGTGGTGGCGAGGTGGGCGTGCTGCGCCTCGACCAGGTTCGTGGCGGACCGAGCGGCCTGCACCCCGACCCGGCGCGAATGGGCTTCCTGCAGGCCGACCGCGAATTCACCGACAGCCTCGAAAGAGCATGGAGCATCAGCAGACTGGCAGGCACCGACGCGTGTGTGCGATGGTCGGTCTCGACGCACGGCAGCGCACCGGCCAACGACATCAACGGCGCGTCGATGGGCGCGGCGTTCGCGGTCGCTCTCGACGACCTCGCGCCGCGCCACGCGCTGCTGCGACGGCTGCGGCCCCGCCGACTCGACCCCGAGTGCGCGGTCACCGCCGGGCTGTCGGGCGCGAACCTGACGGCCGTCGGCGGCTATGCGGGCAAACTCACTGCCGCGCAACGCTCGTCGCTGCGGGTCGTGGTCGCGTCGGAGGCCTACCGCGCAGCCGCCGACGAGGCACCACAGAACTACGCCGACCGGATCTCGTCCGCCCGCACCGTGTCCGAGGCGATCGCGAGGACCCGCACCCGGGCGAACCTCGCGCTGTGGATGGTTTCCCTCGCGGCCGGGCTCGCCGTGCTGCTGGCGGTGGTGTCGGTGACCAACCTCGTGCAGATGCGAATCGAGAACACGGCCGCGCGAGCGGAATCGAATTCGCGCCTGTTCGCCGGCGTCGCCCGCGGCGGTGGCAATCTCAATCCCGCACTGTCCCAGCAGATCGCGCTCGCCGCCTATCGCACCGCCCCGACCGAGGAAGCGCGCTCGGCACTGTTGGAGAACACCGCGACGAACGCGCCTATCCGGATCAGCCCGGGTGTCGTGCTCGGCCGCGGCGTCGTCTTCGATCCCGACGCACCGCGTGTCGCGACCACCGCGCGGGGCGATGTGATCGCGATCGGCGAAGGCGACGGCTCCGTGGAATTGGTGCGGGTGACCGAGGCCGGCGTCGACCGGTGGCCACGGTTCGACACCGGCAGCGGACACATCCGCGGCATCGCGATCAGCCCGGATCACCGGTGGCTGGTGGTCGCGGGTGACCTGCGATCGGCGTTGTGGAACATCGCCGACCCCGGCGCACCGCGCGTGGTGACCCAGCTACCCCTCGGCGGCCGGATGCCGTCGTCGGTCGCGCTGAGTCCCGACCTCGAGTTCGTCGCCATCGGCACGCACAGTGCGACGATTTCGAGCTGGCGGCTCGGCGCCGATCCCGCGCACCCGGTCGCCTTGCCGACGCTGTCGTTCTCCGGCCAGCGGGTGGAGGTCGCCCTGAGCGATCGCACCCTGGTCGCCGCGGCGCCGTCGTTGTTCGGCGGAATCTGGACGACCACGCTGCGCGCCTGGAACACCGCGATCCTCGACCGCGATCAGACACCGGTGTTCGACCGTCGCATCGAACGACCCGCCGGTGCGGAGGCGAGATCGGTCGAGTTCACCGCCGACGGCACCGTGCTGGCCGTCGGACTCAATCCGGGCGAGGTCGCGCGCTGGCGGGTAGGCGCGAGCACCTTCGAGCCGATGCCCGCGGTGACGAGGGGCGCCAACGAATACCTCGATGTGTCGCTGACCGAGGACGGTCGATCCGCCGTGATCGTCGGCGGCGACACCCGGGCCCGCATCCGCGACCTCGACACCGGGGTGGAGCTGGTCACGCTCCCGATCGAGATGGTCGCGCGTGCGCGCTTTCTGCGTGGTGGGAAATCTTTGGTGACAACGAGTTTCGACCACGCGGTGCATGTTTTCGAGCTGCCGGGTCCGGTCGTGTCGACCAGCTCGCTGACGCTGTTCCGGTTTCCGCTCGACCAGCCGGTCCTGCCGCATGAGCTGTTCCCACACCTGCGAATGCTGGCCAGAACGACCTTCGCCGCCGATCGAACATTGCTCGACGGCGACCCCGCCGGCCTGATCGACGTCGTCGCGATCGCCCCGGACACGACCAGAGCGGTGACCAGAACCGAATCCACGATCCAGGTCTGGGACATCACCGACCCGGTGAATCCGCGTCGCGTCGGCGCGCCACTCAGCGCGGCCGGTGTCGACATCCGCGCCATCACGTTCAGCCCCGACGGCACCTTGGCCATCGGCCGCAGCATGACCCAGACCGTCGAAATGTTCGACGTCTCCGGCGAACCCCGGGCGCTGTCGAGTATCCGATTCGGCCGCGGCTACCCGACCTCGCTCGCCTTCAGCCCGGACGGCAGCATGCTCGCCGTCGGCAGCCACCGCACCGGCAATGTCAGCGTCTTCGCGACCGCGTCCGCCGCGTCGCCGATCGCTGAACTGTCCGATCTGCGAACCCCGGGACAGGCCATGTCGCTGGCCGTGAGCTCGCGCAACACCCTCGCGGTCGGCACCCTCGCAGGTGCCTTCGTCTACGAGATCGGCAAGCCGGGTACGCCGCTACGCGCCCTGCCCGTCCCGGTGGGCGCCAACGGCTCCGCGGGTTCGGTCGCCTTCGACCCGGACGGAACCCGGCTCGCCGTCGACGACATCGTCAGCGGCACCATTCTGCTCTGGGACTACACCGATCCGGCGAACCCCACCGCGTACGCCACCATCGCTCGGGGCCAGCGCCATCGTCAACCCACCATGTTGGCCTTCGCCGCGGACGGTGCCATCCTCACCGAATCCGCCGTCGACGGCACCCTGCGCCAGTGGCGCACCGACGCTGCCGTCCGAGCTGACCGGATCTGTGCCAGTGGCACTACCCCGATCACCCGCGAGGAATGGGCAGTCGCCCTGCCCGGTCACGCGTATGTGAACACCTGCCCGGCCCGCTGATCAGTGACTGACCGGCGGATTTCGCATTTATATGTGTCGGTGTGTAGCGGTGCCCCTATTTCTCGGGGCAATGGAAACCCGGCCTTATCGGATGTCGCAATATGAATCTTATGGAGTTCTCAGAATTATTTGAGGAAGATCGGGTATCGCGCGAAAATGCCAGGTAGGTATAGCGTTGTGGCTGAACTGTTACCAGCGTCACTAAATCGGGAAAACCGTAACTCGTGGGGTTTGGGCGTCGATACGCCATTCGTAAGCCAGCTTCGGCTGGGCCTATGCGAGAAACAGAGGAATTACCATGATCCCCGTTATCATCGACACCGGTAGCGCTGCCCTCGGCGGCCTCTTCAACACCCTCGGCGCCGCACTGGGCGGGCTGGTCGACACCCTGTGGACCGGTTCCTTCGGCGGCTGACACAGCCTCATAGGTCGATCAAACGACCTGGTCCTCGCTAGCGCGTGACCGACGAGAAGGCCCCGCACCTGACGGTGTGGGGCCTTCCCTCGTCAGTGAGTGTGCGGGGCCTTCTCGGAGACGTGCTTCGGGCCGTGCGAGTCGGCGCACGGGTGGGAGTCGCGGTTGCCGATGTCGAGGAGCTTCGGACTGGCGTGGTCGACCTGCAGGGTGACGTGCTCGATGTGGTGGTCGTGGTCGAGCATGTGCGCGATGTCCTCGCGGACCGCATGGCAATCGTGGGCGGGCTGCACGAGAACGTGGGCCGACAGCGCGGGGGAGCCGGAGGTGATTTCCCAGATGTGCAGGTCGTGCACCTCGGTGACGCCGTCGCGCGCGGCCATATCGCGGCCGATCTGCGCGGGGTCGAGGTGTTCGGGCGCGGCCTCGAGGAAGATCCGGCTCGACGCCTTGATCAGCCCGATTCCGGCCTTGATCATCAGCGCCACCACGATCAGCGTGGCGACCACGTCGGCCTGTACCCAGCCGGTGAGGATGATGACCAGGCCGGCGACGGCGGTGGCGATGAACGCGAACAGGTCATTGAGGATGTGCTGGTAGGCGCCCTCGATATTGAGGCTGGTGCGATCGGCGCGGCTGATCATCCAGGTGGCCAGCACGTTCACGACGATGCCGACCAGCGCGGTGATCAGCACCAGCCAACCGTGTACCTCCGGCGGCTCGAACAGCCTGCGAATCGCCTCGTAGCCGAGCCAGAGCGCCAGCAGTAGCAAGGTGAGCCCGTTGGCCTGGGCCGACAGGATCTCGGCTCGCTTCCAGCCGAACGTCATCCGCCCGGTCGCCGGTCGCGCCGCGAGCCGGATCGCCCACAGTGCCAGCGCGATCGAGGCGGCGTCGGTGGTCATGTGCGCCGCGTCGGAGAGCAGAGCGAGCGAATCGGCGATGATGCCGACGATCACTTCGCCGATCAGGAAGGTGACGATCACCGCCAGCGCGCCGGCCAGCCAGCGCCGATCGCTGTCGGCCGATACCCCGTGGTCGTGCCCGTGCCCTGCGCCCATCGTGTTCCCCTCTTCTGCGGTTCGATCGGTCGCAATCATATGCACACATCGCTATGTATGCAATTCGTTCTTGGTCGAGCATGATCTTTGCTGGTCATCGGATGTCGCCGCGCCGGAAGCCACCCTATGCCTGAGCGTACGGTCGCGGTGCTGCGCACCGAATCACTCCCGAGAGTGAGGTGCGGTGGACAATTTCCGGACACACTGGGACGTCGTGGGACTACTCCGGGAACATCCGTCGCCGCTGGATGCGCTGATCGCCGCCGTCGTGACGGCCGCGACCGTCGTGCCCGCGGTCGTTGTCGGTGCGTCGTGGTGGGTTGTCGCGCTGTCGGTCCTCGCCTCGGTGCCGGTGTTGTGGCGGCGCCGGGCTCCGGTGGGAGCGCTGTGCGTGGTCGGCCCGGCGATCACCACGCTCGGCTGCGTGCACGCGTTGCCGGTGCTGCCGTTCGGCACGGTTGTCTGCGTGTACACGATCGCGGCGTACTGCTCCGCGCGGCAGCGGCGGATGACGTTTGTCCTGGTCGCGGTGGGAATCCTGGTGTCGCTGCTGGTACCACGCGAGACCGCTGACTCCTACGCCTATGCCACGATGTCGTTCATGACGGCATGGGCACTCGGGTCGGGGGTCCGCGCCAAGCAGGCGCAGATCGACGCACTCGCCGAACGGACCCGACGCCTCGACGACGAACGCGACGCCGCCGTGGTCCGCGAGCGGCTGCGGATCGCCCGCGATATGCACGATGGGCTCGCGCACACGGTGGGTGCGATGATCGTGCGTGCCGAGACCGGTCCGCTGCTCGATCAGGCCGATGCCCACGCGGCCTTCGCTGCCATCGCCGACGGTGGGCGTGACGCCTTGCGGGAACTGCGCCACAGTATCGGTGCGCTCCGCGAGGACGATCCACCGCACCAGCCAGGAGTGGCCGCCATCGCTGATCTCGTCGCGCTCGCCGAACATCGTGGTCTGGCCGCGCATTTCACCGAACACGGAGCCCGCGCGCCGATCTCACCGCAAGCCGATGCCGCCGCGTATCGGATCGTGCAGGAGGCGCTGACCAACACCGGCAAGCACGCGAAGGCGACGCGGGTCGAGGTGGCGCTGAGCTGGTCATCGGGTCGGCTCGGGGTGCGAATCGCCGACGACGGCGCCGCGGTGGACGGCGGTCGGCCGGCTGACACCGGCGTGACGGGCTTCGGTTTGGTCGGGATGCGGGAACGGGTGCACGCGTGCGGTGGCTTGCTGCGGGTGGAGCCGACGCGCTCGGGGTTCGTGGTATCCGCTGATCTGCCGCTGGTGCAAGGGAGTTGACGATGCGAGTGCTCGTCGTCGACGACCAGGAATTGTTCCGCACCGGGTTCCGCCTCATCCTGGAATCCGAACCGGATATCGAGGTGGTGGGGGAGGCTTGCGATGGCGTGGAAGCGGTGACGGCGGCCCGGCGGCTCACGCCCGATGTGGTGGTGATGGACGTGCGGATGCCGCGGCTGGACGGCGTAGCCGCCACTGCTCGGATCTGCGCGGAGACCACGGCAAAAGTGCTGGTACTCACCATGTTCGATATCGATGAGTACGTTTACGCCGCATTGCGGGCGGGTGCGAGCGGGTTCTTGCTCAAAGACGCGCGCAGGGCCGAACTGATCGGTGGGGTAAGAGTTGTCGCCGCCGGCGACGCGCTGCTGGCCCCCTCGGTGACGCGGCGGCTGATCGCCGAGGTCGCCGCACGGGCATGTCCGCATCCGGAAGCGGCGGCGCACTTGGCCATGCTGACCCCACGGGAACGCGACATTCTGCGAGAACTCGCCGCTGGCCGTTCCAACACCGAACTCGCGGCCCGGCTGGTCGTCACCGAACACACCGTGAAAACCCATGTCAGTTCGGTTCTTTCGAAGCTGGGACTGCGCGATCGGGCTCAAGCGGTGGTATTCGCGTATGAATCCGGGATGGTGGCGCGAGGCGACAACCAACTGCCGGGCGGTGCGAGGTGATCTCACTCGCGTGAGGGAGGCGAGTCCGCTCGCATGGGCGATGTGCCAGAGCCTCCTCCACCGCGACGATCAACGGGTGACTCCTACTGAAGAGGCTGTGCGCGAGAGGTTCTCCGGGCGACCCGGTCGACGAACGCCCGGTCGGGCATCGACGATGTGGTTGGCCGCCACGGTGAGCTCGGCGGTGATGTGGAGTATCGGTACCGGTCTGCAACCGATCCCCGGAATCGCCCTGCTCGCCCCGCTCCCGGTGCTGTGGCTGGCCCCGCGGCACTCTGCTGCGGCGGTATACGCGGCGGCGGTGCTGTCCTGGCTCGGCGGCAACGCCAGATACTGGTCCTACTTCACCGAGACTCTGGAACAACCACCATCGACCGCCGTCGCCCTGCTGGTCGGCAGCGCACTCACCTTCGGGGCGTGCGTGGCGCTCTTCCGAAAACTGCTGATGCGGGCCAGGTTCGGGTGGGCCGCGCTCGCGCTCCCCGCCGCGTGGACCGCCGCTGAGTTCCTGTTCGGTCTGGTCGGCGGGATCGGCGCGTGGTGGAGCATCGGGTACTCCCAGGCCGGGGTGGATCCGATCGTGCGCATCGCTTCCGTGACCGGGGTGTGGGGCATCAGCTTTCTCGTGCTGGGGGTGCCCGCCGCAGTGGCCGTATCGATCGCGCCCGGCCTGCGAAGTAGCCGGATGCGGCACCGCGTCCCGGGCGACTCAGACCATTCCTGGTTCTCGAGGTGGGCGGTGGCGGGTATGGCGGCCCTTGCGTTGATCGTCGCGACCGGGGCCGGTCTGTGGTGCTCCGCCGCGGCAAGTGACGGTCCGGTGGTGCGGGTCGGATTGGTCGCTCTAGCGCAGCCACCGATGTACGTCCCCGTCGCTTCGCCAGACGGTGCGCGGATGATCGCCGAAGCGATCACCGCCGTCGACCAGCTCGCAGATCAGGGCGCGGAAGTTGTCGTGTTCTCCGAGAAGGCCTGGCATGCGAGCCGATCCGACCTCTTCCTGCTGCGCGACCCGCTCACCGCCGTCGCTCTTCGCCGCGGCGTTCAGGTGGTCGTAGGCTTGGAACTCGAGCAGCCCGGCGGCACCGTCAACGCCGCGATCGCCTATCCGGGCGAAACCGTTTATGCCAAGCGATATCTCGTCCCCGGACTCGAATCCGGACTACAGCGCGGCTCGGTCCCGGTCCAGATTCCCGGCCGCTCCTGGGCACTCGCGATCTGCGCCGACCTCGACCGCCCCACCCTCGTTCGCCAGAACCGCGCCAACGGCGCGACCCTCATCCTCGCGCCCGCACTGGATTTCAGCGTCGACCACTGGTTACACAGCCGGATGGCCGTCATTCGGGCCGCCGAATCGGGCATCGCCATCGCCCGCCCCGCCCAACTCGGCGAGTTGACCGCCATCGACGCACAGGGCACCGTTCGAGCTTCGGTCCGCACCGACATCACCGAAACCCACATGGCGCTCGCCGAAATCCGCACCGCCGGCGATCGCACTCCCTACGTCCGCTGGGGCGACTGGTTCGGCGCACTGTCGATCACACTCACTGTGGCCTGTGGACTCGCTGCTCTACCTCGCCCGGCCGCGCGACCGAGGAGACCTGGTGAATTACTCGATCAGTCCTGATCGGGCCAGGCATCGGCGACGACCAACCGGCCCGCCGCCAGCAGCAGCGCGTAGTGCTCGGCGATCACGCCGGACGGATAGGTCGGCCAGAACGACACCGCCCCGGTCGCCTTGTCGATCACGTACACCGAGCCGCCGATCGGTATCGGCCGATCCGGTGGCGCATGCAACGGCTGAACAGCGAAAACGGCGAAGCCGTCGGCGAATTCGATGATCTGCCGATCGTGCCCTGGTAGGTCAGCGGGTAGGTGTTCGGCCGCCACGCGAGTGGCCTCGGCCCGGTTGACCGGCGTCTGCGCGTCGGTCGGATATGCATGGATGTCCACGTTGTTCGCTCCTCGCGGCGATTGTCGTCGCCCCGACGCGATCGTGGGAGGACTTCGCGCAAATGCGCGAGTCCGGAAAATGAACGAGCCCGGCGTCCCTGCTCCCCCCTCCTGGAGCAGGCCCTGCCGGGCTCGCAAGAACTACTTTCCGGCACGGGCCCAGCAGGATCCTGAAGAGTTACTTAAGGCGCGTTGTCATCGGCGTGGTCCACCGCGATATCCCCATATGACGGACAACTCCTGCGGTGCGCACTGCGCGCGCCTGTGTACCAGGGACGGGCTGGCCGAGGTGCTGACCACCGATCGCGGCCTGCTGCACTGGCGGGCGATGCGCAGTCTCAGCGATGCGGGCCTGGCCGAGCACGCGGTGCAGGAGACCCTGCTGCGCGGCTGGCGTTCTTGTCAGGATTTCGACGGTCGCAAAGGCAGCGTGCGGACCTGGCTGCTGGCGATCGAGCGCAATGTCATCATCGACATCGTGCGGGCCCGAGCCGTTCGGCCCGGTGATGTGGGCTGGGACGACATCACCGAGGTATCCGTCTGTGGCAGACCTGATTTCGCCGACGGACTGGTCGACGGGCTGCTCGTCGACCAACTGCTGGCCAGACTCCCGGAACCGCAGCGCGCGGCGGTGACCGAGGTGATCCTGCACGACCGTGGGTACCGGGAAGTCGCCGCGGATTTCGGTGTACCGGTCGGCACCGTGAAGACCCGGGTGCACTATGCGCTGCGATCCCTGCGGCAATTGCCAGAAGTTGCCTGACATCGACTTCTGATCGCCTATCTGGGCATGTGACCAGCCTCTTTTTGTACTTCCTTCCAGTTGCATTTCGGTAACTGTGCTTGCTCTGTGGTTGCCAACGTTGCAAGAGTTAACCACTGGGTTTGGTGTTACCAGGTGTTACCAATGGGAAGGGAGGGGTGCTCCGTCCCGGAGCACCGACCGAACATGCAACCAAACATCATCAAGGCCGGAATCTGCTCTACCGTCTCCGCCGCGGTGGTGGTGTCGCTGGCGGGGTTGGTCCCCGTGACCGCCCACGCCGCCCCTGAACCAGCGACCAGCGAGCAGCTCGCCGGTAAAACGATCTTCCTCGACCCCGGTCACCAGGGGTCGGCACATTCGGAGGACCTGAGCCGCCAGGTCGACAACGGCCGCGGCGGCACCAAGGACTGCCAGACCACCGGCATGACCTCGCTGAACGGCATCCCCGAACACACCATCAACTGGGACGTCGCCCAGCTCGTGCGGGCGTCCCTGGAGGCACTGGGTGCCGACGTGGTGCTGAGCCGCGCCGACGACACCGGGTGGGGCGGCTGCGTCGACGATCGCGCCCGCGCCGCCAACCAGTCCGGCGCCGACGTGGCGGTGAGCATCCACGCCGACAGCGCGGGCCCCGACCAGCACGGATTCCACATGATCGTGCCGCAGCTCCCCATCCCCGACACGGTCGCCGACCAGGCGCAGTCCGGCGGTGGGCGACTCGTATCGAGCGCGGTCCGTGACGCCTACCTGGCGGCCGGCTTCTCGCCCGCCAACTATGCGGGCGTCCTCGCAGGTCTGCAGACCCGCGAGGACGTGGCAGGCCCGGCGCTGACGCAGGTGCCGCTGGTGTTCGTCGAGATGGGCAACGGCGCCAACGTCGCCGACGCCGCCCGGCTGGAATCGCGCGAAGGTCAGCTCGAGCACGCGGTCGCCATCGCGACCGGCGTGGTCGGGTTCCTGCTGAACAAGCCGATCCCCGCCTTCGCCGCCGCACCGGGTCGGGTGCCGGTCGCGACCACCGCTCAGGAGCCGAAGCGCGCACCCGCGGCCGACCCGGTCGAGACCCCCAGCACCGATCCGGTCGAACCCTCGCAGCCGTCGAAGAAGCCCGGAGGGGCCACCGCGTCGACTCCGGAATCCGACGGGACCGCACCGGCCAAGGCGCCGACCTCGACAACTGCCAAACCGGCAGCCCCCGCGCCGGTTCCCGCGCCCGACCAGGCACCGGCTGATCCGCTGCCGCTTCCCAGTGGCTCGAGCGATCTGACGGCACCCGGCGAGGATCCGGCACCGGGCGGTGCCAACGGTCCCTCGGCCGCGGCGATCCCCGCACGTGCCCCGATCGCGGATCCGGTTCCGGTAGCTCCCGTGCGCACCGCGGCCCCCGGCGCCCCGGCCCGTACGGCGTCACCGGAGGCTCCCGCCGCGCCCGCCCCGAAGAAGCGCGGCACCACACCCGAATCCGAGGCGACGCCCGACAAATCCGAGCTCGATCTGAGCACCCTCGGCGGCCCGATCACCACGGTCATGACGCTGCTCATGCCACTGGCTCAGGCGCTCGGTATGGACGAATCAACCATTCCCGGCCAGCTGATCAATCTCGCGTACACCCTGGTAGGTATGGTTTTCGGCCCGTCCTGACGGCTTCGCGCACCCACGCCGCCCACTCCTGATCCAGGGGTGGGCGGCGTGCTGTGCGGCCGCGGGGAGGTGGCACCATGGGTGCGGTGATTCCTGTCGTGATCGTTGCTGGGTTTCTCGGTTCGGGGAAGACGACCCTGCTCAACTACCTGTTGCGCAACAATCGGGGGACCCGGATCGGGGTGGTCGTCAACGATTTCGGGGCGGTCAACATCGACGCGATGCTGGTGGCGGGGCAGGTCGACGCGATGGTCTCGCTCGGCAACGGGTGCGTGTGCTGCGCGGTGGACGTGTCCGAACTCGACGATCTGTTCGGACAGCTGGCGCAACCGCGCAGTGCGGTGGACGTGATCGTGGTGGAAGCCAGCGGACTCGCTGAGCCGCGCAACCTGATCCGGATGGTGATCGCCAACCCGAACCCACGCATCGGTTACGGCGGTTTGGTCGAAGTGGTCGATGCCGAGCAGTTCACGTCCACCAGCACCCAACATCCTGAGCTGGTGACCCATCTGCGGATGGCGGATCTGGTGCTGGTGAACAAGGCGGATCGCGTCGAGGCCGCGGCGCTGGCCGGTTTACGCGCGCAGCTGGCCGACTGGGTCGGGCAGGTGCCGGTCTATGCGACAACGCACGGCCGGATCGATCCGGGCCTGCTGTTCGACGATCGGGTACCCGATCAGCCGACAGTGGCCGAGCAGCTGAGTTTCGACACACTGTTCGACGACCATGACCACACCGACCCCGACCACCGGCATCTCCACGATGACTACGTCTCGGTATCGTTCACGAGCGAGCGCGCCTTGAATCCCCGTGCGCTGGTGGGCTTTCTGGAAGACCCACCGTCAGGTCTGTTCCGCGCCAAGGGATGTGTGGCATTCGCGGTGGCGGGGGAGCGACGCAAGTTCGAAGTCCACCTGGTGGGCAGGCATGTGGTCTTCACCCCCGGCAGCTGGGCACGCGGCGAGCAGCGCGTCTCGAACCTGGTGCTGATCGGCGCCGGACTCGACGCGGACACGGCGCTGAAACGCTTGCGCGACACCATTTTCGATGGTGAGATGCCCTTGGACGAGCAAGAGATGCTCGGCGTATGGCGTTACGCCGTGCAGTGACCATCAGCCACAGGCGTTGACCCACTCCGACAGTCCGTCGGCGAACAACTGCCGCTTCCAGATCGGCACTTCGTGTTTGATCCGGTCGACCAGCTCGGCACACACCGTGAACGCCTCGGCCCGATGCGGCGCGGCCACCGCCACCACGATCGCCAACCCGCCGATCGTGAGCGACCCGATGCGATGCGTCGCCGCGACCGGAAGCCCGCTCGCCTGCGCGACTTCCGCGCAGATCGCGTGCAGGAAACGCTCGGCCTGGGGGTGCGCGGAGTACTCCAGCGATGCCACCGCTTGGCCGCCGTCGTGGTTGCGCACCTTGCCGGTGAACACCACGATCGCTCCGAATTCCGGCCCGTCGACGGCCTTTTCGACAGCCAGGGGATCGAGATCCCGATCGCTGATCGTGGCCAGCCGGACCGCACCGACGTCATTCATGGGCGCCGCCTCCGGCTACTTGCGCGAGCAGATGATCCAACAAGGGTTCCAGCACGGCGATGCCGTCCTTCACCCCACCCGGCGAACCGGGCAGATTGACGACAACGGAGCGACCGGCCAGCCCGGCAACACCACGACTCAGCGCCGCCAGGGGGAACTTCGCGGTCCCACGCTGCCGGATGGCATCGGCGACGCCGGGCAGCTCCTTGGTGAGCACGGCACGGGTGGCCTCGGGCGTCGAGTCGGTCGGGGAGGCACCGGTGCCACCGGTGGTGATGACGAGCGCGGGAACTCCACTCAGCGCATCGCTCAGTCCAGCGGCGATCTCGGCATCGGCGTAGACCAGCGGCCCGCGCACCGAAAACCCTTGTGCGGTCAGCCAATCGACGATGGCGGGCCCGGTGGTGTCGGTGCGGGTTCCCGCTGCGGTGCCGGTAGACGCGACGACCACGACGGCGGTCCGCGAAAAGCTCTTGGTATCAGCTGATTCCGCCTCAGCGCTCTCTGCCGCATCGCCGCGAGCTTCGGTGGTCGGCGGCGGCGCGGACTCGACACCGGCACCAGTGTTCACCTGCGCCAGCCGGTCGAGCGCCGGTGCGCCGGTGTCGGACCGACCCTCCGGCCGCACCCAATGCCCGTGCTTTCCACCCTCTTTGGTGACCAGCCGGACCCCGTTCATCACCGCGGCGGGATCCACCGCTTTCACCATGTCGTGCAAGGTGAGCCCCGCGACGGCGACAGCCGTGAGCGCTTCCATCTCGACCCCGGTCGGGCCCTTAGTCTTGGCCGTCGCCTCGACGGTGATGGTGGTCTCGGTGAACCCGAACTCCACCTTCACCGATGACAACGCCAGCTGATGACACAGCGGAATCAGCTCGGAAGTCCTTTTCGCACCAGCGATTCCGGCCAACCGGGCCGTCGACAGCACATCCGCTTTGGGCATGCCCTCGGCCCGAACCAACGCGATCACCTCGGGGGTGGTCTGCAATTCGCCTGCGGCGACGGCGATCCGGGTGGTGTCGGCTTTCGCGCTGACATCGACCATGCGCGCCCGACCCTCGCGGTCGACGTGGGACAACTCGCTCATAACGCTAAGATTCGCACAGGGACACCGGCGGTCAGCGAGGTGACCTCGGCGGGAACGTCGACGAGCACATCGGCCCAGGCCATCCCCGCGATGAGATGCGAGCCGGGGCCCGAGATCACTTCGACCCCGTCCTCGGTCAACAGGCCGCGCAGGTATTGGCGACGTCCGGCAGGGGAGCGCAGCGGCGTCAGCAGGGTCGTTTCGCTGGTCGCGACCTCTGGCAGTCCGGCCAGCGCGCGCACGGCGGGGCGCGCGAACACCGCGTACGACACCATCGTGCTCACCGGATTGCCAGGGAAACTGAGCACGGGCACCTCGTCGACCACCGTGTAGCCCTGCGGTCCGCCGGGTTGCACCGCGACCGAGCCGAAAGTCCCGCCGAGCGGACCCAGCACGTCCTTGACGACCTCGAAGTCACCCTTGGACACACCACCGGAAGTGAAGACCAGGTCGGCGACATCGGTTGCCGCGTTCAGCACCGAGGTGAACGCCGCGGGGTCGTCGGTGCTGTGCGCGATCTCGACCACGTCGACACCGTCGGCCCGCAATGCCGCGGCCAGCGCGATGCCGTTCGAGTTGTAGATCTGCCCGGGAGCGAGCGTGCTCCCGGCGGGCTGCAGCTCGTCACCGGTCGTGATGCAGACCGCGCGTAATCGAGTGAGCACCGGCACGGTCGGGAGGCCGACGGCGGCCAACGCCGCGATATGCCGGGGGGCGAGCACCGTGCCCGCCCGTGCGACGAGCTCGCCGGTGCGCACATCGGTACCGGCTTCGCGCACGAATTCGCCACACCCACGGCCACGTTCGACGACGATCCGGTGGTCACCGGCCTGCACGTCCTCGACCGGAACCACACAATCGGCACCGGCCGGGATCGGCGCACCGGTCATCACCTTCATCGCCGAGCCCGCAGGCAGCGCGTCGGTGCCCGGCTTGCCCGCCGCCACCACGCCGACCACCGGCAGCGTGACCGGCGTGACGGCCACATCGGCCGCGCGCACCGCGTATCCATCCATCGCCGAGTTACGGAACACCGGCAGGTCGATCGGCGACACCACATCGGCCGACAGGGTGCGGCCGAGCGCATCGGGCACCGCCACCCGTTCATCGGGGCGGTCGGCGAGGTGGGCCAGCAGCGCGGCGACGGTGTCGCGGTACTCGTCGACGCTGCGTGCCGACGCGGTAGCGGGCCGGGGAGTCATGCTGCCAGCTTAATCGCCGCTGTCGGGGCCGGTCAGGGTCGCGTTGCTCACGGTGGCGGGGCGTCGGCGGTGAGCTGACGAGTTCGCGAAGAATCGGCCCGGCGCACGGAGTGTGACGGGCCTTACGAGTCATACTGTAGAGATGACGCTGGTCGAGATGGGGATACCCGCCGTGCGATCGGAGCGGCCGTCCCTGGACGGCAGGCCCGAGACGCCGTTCCTCGTCGACCGCTTCGGCCGGATCGCCCGCGATCTGCGCGTGTCCATCACGGAGAAATGCTCGCTGCGCTGCACCTATTGCATGCCCGAGGAAGGCCTGCCGCCGATTCCGCGCCAGGAACTGCTCACCGCCGACGAGATCGTGCGGCTGGTTTCGCTGGCCGTGCGCGAGCTGGGTGTGCGCGAAGTGCGGTTCACCGGCGGCGAACCGCTGATGCGCCGCGAGCTGGAGCAGATCATCGCGGGCTGTCACGCGGCGGTGCCCGGCACCCCACTGGCCATGACCACCAACGGTGTGGGCCTGGAACACCGCATCCGCGGGCTCGCCGCGGCCGGTCTGACCAGGGTCAACGTCTCCCTCGATACCGTCGACCGCGCCGATTTCACCCGCCTCACCCGCCGCGACCGCCTGGAATCGGTTCTCAACGGCATCCGTGCCGCGCGTGACGCGGGCATGGCGCCGGTGAAGGTCAACGCCGTGCTGATGCGCCAGAACCTGGCGGGCGCGGCCGACCTGCTCGCATGGTGCCTGGCCGAACAGTGCGAACTGCGATTCATCGAGGAAATGCCACTCGACGCCGACCACGAGTGGGCCCGCGATCACATGGTGACCGCCGCCGACCTCCTCGACGTCCTCGGCGAGCGCTTCACCCTGACCCCGACCACCCGCGCCGATCCCTCGGCTCCGGCCGAGAAATGGCTGGTCGACGGCGGACCGGCGACCGTCGGCATCATCGCCACCGTCACCCGCAAGTTCTGCGACAGCTGCGACCGCACCCGCCTCACCGCCGACGGCATGCTGCGTTCGTGCCTGTTCAGCGACCAGGAGTTCGACGTGCGCACCGCGCTGCGCGCAGGCGCCGACGACGACGAGGTCGCCGAGCTGTGGCGCGGTGCGATGTGGCAGAAATGGGCCGGTCACGGTATCGACGCCGCCGGTTTCGTCCCCCCGGAACGCACGATGGGAGCCATCGGTGGTTGAGGTCCGCTATTTCGCCGCGATCGCCGACGCGGTCGGCAAGAACACCGAATCACTCGATCTCCCCGAAGGCGCCACCGTCGCCGACCTACGCGCCACCCTCGCCGCCACCTACGGCTCGGATGTCGACGGCCTGGTCGGCGTCTGCGCTTTCCTCATCGGCGACGAACTCACCCGCGACCCGTCCGCCATGCTCCGAGACCGCGTCGACGTCCTACCGCCCTTCGCCGGCGGCTGAGCGCATGGTCCAGAGCAAGGCCCCGGACGTGGCGACCTACCTCGCCGAACTCCCGGAAGATCGCCGCGAGGCCCTCACCAGACTGCGTGATCTCTGCCTGCGGGAACTCGTCGGCTTCACCGAGGTCATGTCCTACGGCATGCCCGCCTACGAACGCGACGGCACCGGCGAAGTCGCCTTCGCCGGCCAGAAGCAGTACATCTCCTTCTACCTACTCCGCTCCGACGTCCGAGCGGCCTTCGCCGACCGCCTCGCAGACCACGACAAGGGCAAAGGCTGCCTACGCTTCCGCAAAGAACCGGACTACGTCTTGGTCCGAGACCTCTTGCGCGCCACGGCATCCAGCGAAGGTGCAATCTGCTGATCTAGCGGACCGACAGGCAACACCTACTGGCGCCACCAGGTGTCGAGAGGGGTTACCGGGACGGTGCGCTTGTGGCGGGTGTTGGTGAAGATCGACTCCACGCGTGCGGCCACCTCGGGGGTGACGTTCTTGCCTTCGAGGTAGTCGTCGAGCTCGCTGTAGCGCAGGCCGAGGGCTTCCTCATCGGGCAGGGCGGGACGGTCGTCCTCGAGGTCGGCGGTGGGGACCTTGGACCAGATGCTCGACGGGGCGCCGAGTTCTTGCAGCAGGGCCGCGCCCTGGCGCTTGGTGAGACCGGTGAGGGGCGTCAGGTCGACACCGCCGTCACCGAACTTGGTGAAGAACCCGGTGACCGCTTCGGCCGCGTGATCGGTGCCGACCACCAGCAGGCTTTCCTGGCCCGCGAGGGCGTACTGGGCGACCATCCGCTCACGCGCCTTGATGTTGCCGCGTACGAAGTCGCGCAACCGCTCGTGATCGAGCGCGCCCGCGACCTCGATGCCCACCGCGTCGGCGCTGGGGCGAATGTTCACCACGACCGTGCGATCGGGGTCGACGAAGTTCAGTGCGATCTGCGCGTCGTGCTCGTCGGCCTGTACGCCGTAGGGCAACCGCACCGCCAGGAACTTCGCCTCGACACCGTCGGCACGCAGCTCCTCGACGGCCAGCTGGCACAGCCGACCGGCCAGCGCGCTGTCCTGCCCGCCACTGATTCCCAGGGCGAACCCCTTGGCCGGGGTGGTGGCCAGGTAGTCCTTCAGGAAGTCGACGCGCCGCCGGACCTCCTTCTTCGGCTCGATCTCGGGCAGCACACCCAATTCGGCAATGATCTGTTCACGCAGTGTCCCCATGGCGTCTCACTCTACTTGCGGTGCAGGGGAAATGACCCGGCGAACGAGCCATTCCCAGTTGTCGCCGATCTGCTCGCGCGTGTAGCCGAGCACCTCGACCTGGTGGATGACCAGGGCCGCCGACAGTGTGGACAGCAGGGTGTCGGCGATCAGCGGGACTTCACCGTCGACCCCGGCCGCGCGCAGTAGCAGCGTGACGTGCGCCTTGTGCAGGGCATACGGTCCGTCGCCGAAGCGCCCGTTCTTCTCCGCGGCCTGGTGCAGATCGCCCTCGACCTCGATATCGAGCAGCCGGGTGCGCCCGAACGCGATCAGCCGTTCGGCCGGTTTCGCCGTGGGACCCAGCGGTGCGGGCCCGAACATGAACGCAGCCTGGAACTTCTGCTCGGAGTGATCCAACAGGGCCAGCATCAACCCGGTGCGATTGCCGAATCGGCGAAAGACCGTGCCCTTGCCGACACCCGCGCGCTTGGCGAGCGCGTCCATTGTGAGACCGTCGACGCCGTGCTCGCGCACCAATCGCTGGGCCGCGTCGAGCAGCAGCGCGCGATTGCGGGCGGCGTCGGCACGTTCGACCGGCTCCGCGCTACCGGGCAGTGGCCGCCCGATGCCGAGCAGGGGCGGCTCGTCGGACCTGGGTGTGCCATAGCTCACGGCGCTCACACATCCTCCGCGGGAAGTAATCGGACTGAGGTCCGGTTAATGTCGGATGAAACTTGGATCATTCCACTGAGTACACCAGGAGTTGCCATGAGCGAGACCCGCATCCTTACTCTCGTCGGAAGCCTGCGCGCGGGCTCCATCAATCGCCGCCTGGCCGAGGCCGCCGCGCAGACCGCGCCCGCCGGTGTCGATATCGCCATCTACGAGGGTCTCGGCGAGATCCCGTTCTACAACGAAGACCTGGACGTGCCCGGCGCGGTGCCCGCGCAGGCCGAGGCGCTGCGTGCCGCCGTCGCCGCGGCCGACGCCGTTCTGCTGGTCACCCCCGAATACAACGGCACCCTGCCCGCCGTGCTGAAGAACGCCATCGACTGGGCCTCGCGCCCGTATGGCGCCGGCGCGATCAAGGGTAAGCCGGTCGCCGTGGTGAGCGCCTCGATCAGCCCGAACGCCGCGGCGTGGGCGCACGGCGACACCGTCAAGTCCGTCGGCGTGGCGGGCGGCGTCGTCGTCGAGTCGGCGCACGCGCAGTTCGCGACCATCGGCGAGCGTTTCGCGCAGACTCATCCGGCCGAGGATGCCGAGGCGCTGACCCAGCTCGGCGCGACCGTGCACCAGTTGGTCGCCGCGGTGAACGGCACGTTGATCTCGGCGTAAGCTGGTCGTTCGGCAGGCGCCGCATCCGTGATGGATGCGGCGCCTTTTGGGTGTCCACCGAGTTTGCTGAAGACTCGCCGGTACATGAAATCGTGATCTGAACCACTGTTTTCCCTGCTGGCTGGTGGCCCGTCCTGGGACTTACCGCGTGGGAATTACATCCGTGCGACTCGCAACACCTTGTGTTGTTCCCATCTGTCGGACACTAGGTGTAGTGTCTGTCGTACTGGAAGACGGTGTGGAGCCACCACTGATCGGGCCCAAGGGAAGGGGTTTCGAGCAGGGCTTTCTTCGTCAGATCCAGGAGTTTGCGCAGCATCACCCGATCGTGGTTTGCATACGGATCACAGGCTGTGGATCAGGCATAGGAGAGAGGGACTTCCATCATGACCATCACCGTGTACACCAAGCCCGCTTGCGTGCAGTGCAACGCCACCTACAAGGCTCTCGACAAGGTCGGCGTCGACTACGACATCATCGACATCTCGGAGAACGACGAGGCGCGTGACTTCGTCATGGCGCTGGGCTACCTGCAGGCGCCGGTCGTCGTCGCGGGTGAGGATCACTGGTCGGGCTTCCGTCCCGACCGCATCAAGTCGCTCGCCGTCGCGGCTGCCTGAGTTCGCGCCGGTTCGCCGGTAAGGAGGCGCCATGCCCGAGCAGATGACTCCGGGCGGGCTGGTCTACTTCTCCAGCGCTTCGGAGAACACCCATCGTTTCGTCGAGAAGCTCGGTCTCCCGGCAACTCGACTTCCACTACATACCACCGCTGAATCGCCGCGGATCGACGAACCCTACGTGCTGATCACCCCCACCTATGGTGGTGGTCGGCACGTCATGGGCGGACAACGTCCCGACAAGGACCTCGTTCCACGGCAAGTCGCCAAGTTCCTCAACGACCCACACAACCGCGCGTTGCTGCGCGGGGTGATCGCGGCCGGAAACACGAACTTCGGCGATACCTATTGCGTTGCAGGAGACATCATCTCGCAAAAATGCGGGGTGCCGTATCTGTATCGCTTCGAACTCATGGGAACCGCTGAGGACGTCGCGCGCGTCCGAGAGGGATTGGGATTGTTTTGGCAACAGCAACCACAGCACCGGCAGGCAAGTCAGCACGCCTAGAGCAGTCGGCGGTGCGCGGCGAGACCGGCGAGGTCATGGACTTCCACGCCCTCAACGCCATGCTGAACCTGTACGGCCCCAATGGTGAGATCCAGTTCGACAAGGATCGCGAGGCCGCACACCAGTACTTCCTGCAGCACGTGAACCAGAACACCGTCTTCTTCCACAACCTGGACGAGAAGCTGGACTACCTGGTCAAGGAGAACTACTACGAGACCGAGGTGCTCGACCAGTACGGTCGCCCCTTCGTCAAGCAGCTGTTCCAGCAGGCGTACGCCAAGAAGTTCCGGTTCCCGACCTTCCTCGGCGCGTTCAAGTACTACACCTCGTACACGCTCAAGACCTTCGACGGTAAGCGCTACCTGGAGCGGTTCGAGGACCGCGTCTGCATGGTCGCGCTGACGCTGGCCGCCGGCGACGAGGTGCTCGCGCGCAACCTGGTCGACGAGATCATCGACGGCCGCTTCCAGCCCGCCACCCCCACCTTCCTCAACTCCGGCAAGAAGCAGCGCGGCGAGCCCGTGTCCTGCTTCCTGCTGCGCATCGAGGACAACATGGAGTCCATCGGGCGCTCCATCAACTCCGCGCTGCAGCTGTCCAAGCGCGGCGGCGGTGTCGCCTTGCTGCTCAGCAACATTCGTGAGCACGGTGCCCCGATCAAGAAGATCGAGAACCAGAGCTCGGGTGTCATTCCGATCATGAAGCTGCTGGAGGACTCGTTCTCCTACGCCAACCAGCTGGGCGCGCGTCAGGGCGCGGGCGCGGTGTACCTGCACGCCCACCACCCCGACATCTACCGCTTCCTCGACACCAAGCGCGAGAACGCCGACGAGAAGATCCGTATCAAGACGCTCTCGCTGGGTGTGGTGATCCCCGACATCACCTTCGAGCTGGCGAAGAAGAACGAGGACATGTACCTGTTCTCGCCGTACGACGTCGAGCGCATCTACGGCAAGCCGTTCGCCGATGTCGACGTCACCGAGAAGTACTACGAGATGGTCGACGACAAGCGCATCCGCAAGTCGAAGATCAAGGCGCGCGAGTTCTTCCAGACCATCGCCGAGCTGCAGTTCGAGTCGGGCTACCCCTACATCATGTTCGAGGACACGGTGAACCGGGCCAACCCGATCAAGGGCAAGATCACCCACTCGAACCTGTGCTCGGAGATCCTGCAGGTCTCCACCCCCTCGGAGTTCAACGACGACCTGTCCTACTCGAAGGTCGGCAAGGACATCTCCTGCAACCTCGGCTCGCTCAATATCGCCAAGGCAATGGACTCGCCCGACTTCGGTCAGACCATCGAGACCTCGATTCGCGCGCTGACCGCGGTGTCGGATCAGACCCACATCTACTCGGTGCCCTCGATCGAGCAGGGCAACAACGAGTCCCACGCCATCGGCCTCGGTCAGATGAACCTGCACGGGTATCTGGCGCGTGAGCGGGTCCACTACGGCTCCGAAGAAGGTGTGGATTTCACCAACATCTACTTCTATACCGTTGTCTACCACGCGATTCGGTCCTCGAACCTGATCGCCAAGGAGCGCGGTAGCGCCTTCGGTGGGTTCGCCGACTCCAAGTACGCCAGCGGTGAGTACTTCGACAAGTACACCGATCAGGCGTGGGAGCCCAAGACCGACAAGGTGGCTCAGATGTTCGCCGAGGCCGGCGTGCGCATCCCCACCCAGGACGACTGGCGTCTGCTGAAGGCCTCGGTGCAGGAATACGGCATCTACAACCAGAACCTGCAGGCCGTCCCGCCGACGGGTTCGATCTCCTACATCAACCACTCCACCAGCTCGATCCACCCGGTGGCGTCGAAGATCGAGATCCGCAAGGAAGGCAAGATCGGCCGCGTCTACTACCCGGCCCCTTACCTGGACAACGACAATCTCGAGTACTACGACGACGCCTACGAAATCGGCTACGAGAAGATCATCGACACCTACGCCGCGGCCACCCAGCACGTGGACCAGGGCCTGTCGCTGACACTGTTCTTCAAGGACACCGCCACCACTCGCGACCTGAACAAGGCGCAGATCTACGCATGGCGCAAGGGCATCAAGACGCTCTACTACATCCGCTTGCGCCAGATGGCACTCGAGGGGACTGAGGTGGAGGGTTGCGTCAGCTGCATGTTGTGAGCTGAGCTAACGATTTGGGGCGGTCTCCGTAGGGGGCCGCCCCTTTCGCATCACGGGGCACTGCCGAAGAGGTCGAAGCAGGACCAGCCGCCGCGGAACCACTGGCCGGTCAGCTGCCAGAACGACGGATAGGTGCCGTCGGCGTAGCGCAGGCGGAGGCCGTAGGAACACTTGCCGACCGTCGTCCCGGTGAGTCGTTGGACGACCGTGCGGTGCAGGAAGGACACGCCGAGCCAGGCGATGATGCCGTACAGGACGGCTGTCGTGCCGGGCGCGACGTACCAGGCGGTGGCGCCGATCGCGGCGTGCAGCGCCATGTCGATGAGGAACGCGGGGATCACGCCGGTCTCGTCGCCGCTGGAAGTGCGTCCGGTGAGCGGGAATTCGTCCTTCGAGTGCTGCGAGTTCCGCGTTTCGGGTGCGACCGACCTCGGTCGCTCGTCGGCGCCGCGCTCGTATCCGCTCTTCCTTGCCGTGTGCCGGGGCGGTGCTGCGTAGCTCATGTGGCTCAGAGTGGTCGACACCGCTTAACAAGCACCCGGTGCCGACCTTGCCGACCTGATCACCGGCTTTCGGTGATCGTCAGCCCGCGGAACCGGAAGACAGCCACGGGAATCCGGAAGCTGATCCGGTGCCACCGCCGGCGGGCAGGTTGGCGCCTGCCGAACCGGGGCGGTGGATGCGGACGGTGACCGGGTCGGTGCCGTCGGCTTCCACGGTGACGATGCGCGCGCCAGGTGACGAGGTGACCTGTCCGCCGGTGACTTTCACCTCGTAGTCGTCCGGATGGAACAGGTCCGAGACGTAGATCTCGGTCGGCGCGGAGGCTGGATGTGGACGGTAGCGATAGGCGAAATCGCCTGTGCCGGAATCGAAGACCATGCTGTCCGGCGTACCTGCTGTCGCCCGTGGATAGGTGCGGACCAGTTCGCGGCCGAGGTCACCGCGGAAGGGATCCCCGTCGCCGGAGCGGTAGTGCCAGTAGTGCCAGCCGATGAACCGTTCATCGGCCCGAATGGTGGTGTTGCGCAATACCGTCGGATCACCGTCGCCGAATTCGGTGACCATGGTGGGAATGTCGGTGCGATCGGCGAACGAATCGATGTTCGACCAGGTCAGGTCCTGCTGCGCGGGGCACAGCGCGCGCAGTTCCTCGGGCAGGCCGAGGTAGATCGCGAGCTGACTGGGGATGCAGTAGTCGTGCGGGGAGAACACGATATTCGGGCTGGTGATCGGTGGATTCTTGCCCAGGTGGCTCGGCATCGACTCGTTCCAGGTGACATTCGGTTCCCAGAACACGGGCACCGTGGCGTTGCGCGCCCGGACCGCATCGGTCAGCTGTTGCAGCGCCCGTTGGTATTTCACGTCGAATTCGGGACAACCGTTCGGATAGCAGGTGAGAAACGGTGAGCCGGGCCACGGTTCGTTGAGCAACTCGATCCCGAGCACGCTCGCTCGCCCGTTCATCCGCTCGGCGAGCGCGCCGAGCGCCACCCCGAGATGATTCAGCACCCCATAGGTGTTGTTCCACACCTCGTCCCATCCAACGTTCATGCTCGGCATCAGATAGAACAGCGGGAACCCGGGATTCGGCTCGCCCTCGGCAGGCCGGGCCCGGATCGCCCACTCGGGAAAGCCGTTGCCGTCCCAGATCTTCGACAATCCGTCCTGATGATTGTCGAGCAAGGTGTAGATCCCGTGCGCGGCAAGGGTATCCACCACATTCTCGACCCGATCCAGATAGGCGGTGTCGACGAGGCCCTCCGTCGGCATCAAGCCGTCGAACGACACCCCGAGCCGCACGGTTGAGAACCCGTGCCGAGCCAACATCGCCGCCGACGCATCGGTGAGAGTGAAGCCGTCATCGGGTTGCAGATAGGGCGCGTCCTTGTCGACGGTGTTCACGCCGTGCAGCAGGACTGTGCGTCCGTAGCCGTCGATCAACGCGGATCCCTGCGCCCGCAACGGTGTCAGCGGCACCGCTGGATCGGCGGTCACCGGGGCACTGCTCACGGCCAGCCCGGCCGCGAGTGCGAGTGCCGTCATCCAGCGCACCGGTCGCCTCATCGTCCTCAACATCTACGTCCTCGATCCCCAGGCGGACACTCAGATCAACTGAACGAATGTCCAAGTCCGTTGGCGAGAGAACATAGCCGGAAGTTCTTGATGTGGAGACCACATTCACGAAACCGCCTGACTCGAGACCGGCCGTGGGTTAGGCCAATGCTGGGATCACCTCGCGTTCGAACAGTTCGATGCCGGAGGTGTCGTAGGCGGCTTCGGGGAAGTTGAGGATGGCGTAGGTGAGGCCGAGATTCTTTACCTCGGTGAGGCGTTCGATGATCTGTTCGGGGGTGCCGACGGCTGCGCTGGTCGCGAATTGTTCGTGTACATAGGATTTCGCCTCATCGGCGCCGAGGAAGGGCGTGAAACGGTCGATGACGGCCGAAAGGCGTTCTTGTACTTCGGTTTCAGTGGTGCCGACGATGGCATTGAAGTTGGAGCTGCGGGTGATCGCGGAAAAGTCTGTGCCGACCTCGGAGCAGTGTTGGCGCAGGATGTCGGACTTGCGGGTGAACTCTTCGGGATTGCCGCTGAAGTTGGTGTAGTCGGCGTATCGGGCGGCGATGCGGAGGGTCTTCTTCTCGCCGCCACCGGCGATCCAGATCGGAATACCGTTCTCCTGCAACGGTCGTGGGTGCACGATAGCGTCGTCGACCTGGTAGTACTTGCCGTCTAGCGTCGCCCGGCCGGTCTGCCACGCCTGGCGGAAGATCTGCACGCCTTCGTCCAGGCGGCCAAGCCGCTCACCGGCGGACGGGAAGCCGTAACCGTAAGCGCGCCACTCGTGTTCGTACCAGCCACCGCCGATGCCCATCTCCACCCGACCGCCCGAGATGAGGTCGACGGTGGCGGCCACCTTGGCGAGATAGGCGGGGTTGCGGTAGCTCACGGCGGTACACATCTGGCCCAGGCGCACGCGGGATGTGGTGGCCGCGAACGCCGCCATCAACGACCACGCCTCATGGGTCGCCTCGTCGGTGGGAACGGGCGTGGTGTGGAAGTGGTCGTAAACCCAGATCGACTCCCAATCGGTGCCCGCGTCGAACCGCTGGGCCAGCTCGCGCATCACCGACCACTGATCGGCCGGTTCGATACCGACCAGATCCAGCCGCCAGCCCTGGGGAACGAAGATGCCGAAGCGCACAGGTTTTCTCCTGGAGTGAGAAGGGTGGAACTCGAGCGGCGCCACACGCCGCGGCTGTCGAGATCCACTGTTCCACTTCTCCGCGCTCAGGCAACTATTGTGCGCGCACCGCGCTGAACCCTGGACCGGCCGTTATGCACCGAAATTCACTTGGCACGCGGGGAAAACCCCGGCATGCTTGCAGTCGTATGAACAATATTTCCCCACCCCGTCTCGGCATCGACTTCGGCCGAGTGATCCAGGGGGCGGCGCTCACTCCGGGCGCCGCGGACACCGTATTCCTCTCCGGCGGCATCGACGAAGCGATGAGCACTCCGCCGAGCCCCGACGCGTTCGAAGTGCTCAACCGGCTGGTGACCCGCTTCGACGGCAACGCCTGGGTGATCTCGAAATGCGGCCCGCGCATCGAGCAACGCACCAGGCAATGGCTCGACCACCACAACTTCGCCGCCCGCACCGGCATTCCCCGAGAACACTTGCGTTTCTGCCGAACTCGCGCGGGCAAGGCGCCGCACTGCACCGACCTCGGCATCACCCACATGATCGACGACCGGCTCGACGTGCACCGGATCCTGCGCGATCTGGTGCCACGGCTGTATCTGTTCGGCGCGCAGACCGGGCAGGTCCCCGATTGGGTGACCCACACGCCCGACTGGCATACGGCCGAGCGTGCGGTCGGTGAGGATCTCGCAGGTCAGGCGCTCGGGTCGCCGTAGGAGGCGGCGATATCCTTGCTGCTCGGCCAGCCGCTGTAGGTCGGCGACTGCGGCCAGCCCTCGGGACTGTCCTGCCATTGCTCTTGACGCCCGTAGGGCAGCGCGTCGATGAGGCCGAAGCTGTAGGCGAGTTGTTCGGTGCCACGGCCGTCGGTGTGCCAGCTGCGGTAGACGGTGTCGCCGTCGCGCAGGAAGGTGTTCACGGCGAAGCCCTCGCCGGGGCCTGCGCCCATGTCGGCGCCGAACGGACTGTCGGCGGTCGAATACCAGGTCATCGTGTTGCCGACGCGCTTCTTGTAGGCGAGCACCTCGTCCATCGGCCCCTGCGTCACGATGACGAATCGCGCGTCGTAGCCGTCGAGGAAATCCAGCCGTGCGTACTGCGCAGTGAGGCCGGTGCAGCCGGCGCACTGCCAGGTGTTCCCCGGCGTCCACATGTGGTGATAGGTGATCAGCTGCGAGTGTCCGTCGAAGATGTCGGCGAGCGAAACATCGCTGCCGTCTTCGGCTTTCAGCGTGTAGTGGGGCAGCCGGACGGCTGGCATGCGGCGGCGCTGGGCGGCGACGGCGTCCAGTTCGCGCGTCGCGGCCTTCTCCCGGATTCTGAGCTTGTCGAGTTCGGCCTGCCAGGCGTCGCGATCGACGATGGTTGGCAATGCGGTCATGATGGGCCACCCTTCGATGTATACGGTGTGCACATTTGATATGTTCACACCGTATACTTCATTGAAAGGGAGTTCAAGGGTTGGCCTATCACCACGGTGACCTCGCGGCTGCGTTGGTCGAGGCCGGACTGGAACTCACCAGATCCGGTGGCCCCGACGCGCTGACGATCCGCGAAGTCACCCGCCGGGTCGGCGTCACGCCGAACGCCGCCTACCGGCACTTTCCCGACCGGCAAGCCCTGCTGCGCGCGGTCTCGGCCGCGATCGAGTCCCGGATGGCCGAGGGGATGGAGCGCAGCCCGGCGGCGCCGCGTGCGAGCCTGCGCGCGGTCGGCCTCGGCTATATCGGCTTCGCGCTGCTCGAGCCGGGCTGGTTCGCGGTCGCGTTCTTCGGCGCCGGCGACACCTCGCCCGATTCGGTCGTCGACTCGCCCGCCTACCTCGCCCTCGCCGACGCGCTCGACATGATGGTGCACGTCGGCGACCTCGCTCCCGCGGCGCGTCCGGGTGCGACCTGGAGTTGCTGGTCCACCGTGCACGGATTCGCGGAACTGGCGTTGCGCGGGCCGTTGCGGCATCTGGACCGTGCGCAGCTGTGGCCTCTCGCCGAGCAGGCCGTCGACACCGTCATCGCCGGACTGCCGCCAGTGGTGTGATCGACGCCACTGTGACCAGTGGTACGCAAGCTCGAGGTGAAACGGGTGGGCTCCGCATGTATTCTCATAGGTGGAAGGGTGTGCCCGGGTGGGTACTCCAAGCGATCCGCGGAGCGAATACCCGCGGCGACTGCGAGGAGGTGGGGTTGCCATGCGCAACGAACCTCCCAGTCGAAGGCCGCGCGGCGTCGCCCCTTCGTCTTCGCACGGCAAATCCTGACCTGCTCGGTCCGGTCTGTGCGTGTCGGCCTCGGCGGTGGACGCCCCGCGGTGTGAACCACCGTCACTCGTTCCACTTTTCGCACATCCTGTAGCTGTGCCGCAGGCGTGTGCGCTGTAACGCCAGAGGACTCGATCATGTCGAACGTCGATCTCGTCACTACCCGTCATGTACCCACCGAAACCGTTGTGCCCGAGGTGGTTTCGCCGCGCCGGACCACCGTCGAAGATCACGCGGTCACCGAGGCGCTCGAAATCCTGTCCGAATCGGTGCGCGACATCGTCGAGACCCACCGGGTCTGTGGCGGTCTCGACTGGCTCGACAACCGTCCGCCGCACGTCATCGCCGACGCGCTGGCCCGCATGGACGCCGTGCAAGCCGGTGTCGTGTTCCGGCTGCTCGACAAGGAGCGCGCCCTCAGCGTGTTCGAAGAGCTCGAGCCGGTGGACCAGCAGCAGATCCTGCAGGGCCTGCGCGAGAAGAGCTTTCGCGATCTCGTCGAGGCGATGGACCCCGACGACCGCGCCCGCATGCTGCACGAAGCACCCGCCAAGGTCGCCAAGAAGGTACTCGCCGGGCTGAGCCCGCGCGAGCGCCGGATGACGGCCACGCTGCTCGGCTACCCCGAGGGCTCGGTCGGGCTGTACATGACACCGGAAGTTGTTGCGCTGCCGGACAATCTGACCGTCGCCCAGGCGCTGGGTTGTGTGCGCGCCAAGGGCAGCAACGCCGAAACTGTCTACACGCTGCCCGTGGTCGACCGCGGCCGCCGCCTCACCGGCATCGTCGAACTGCGTGAGCTGGTGCTGCATTCGCCGGACGCGATGGTGTCCGAACTCGTCGTCACCGAACCGCCGTTCGTGCGGGCCACCGATTCCGCGGAGAAGGCCGCCCGGCTGATGAGTTCCACCAACCTCATCAACCTGGTGGTCGTCGACAGCGAGGACCGGGTGGTCGGGCTGCTCACCATCGACGACGCGATGGAGGTGCTCGAGGCCGCCGACAGTGAGGACGTCGCCAAGCAGGCTGGTTCGGCGCCGTGGGAGGGCCACTACATGGCCGCCAAGGTGTTCCAGCTGGCGCGCTACCGGGCGCTGTGGTTGACGCTGCTGTTGTTCGCGGCCACCCTGACGGTAAGTGTCACCGACATGTTCGCCACGACACTCGAGCAGGCGGCGAGCCTGGCGCTGTTCATCCCGTTGCTGATCGGGGCGGGCGGCAACGCCGGTGCGCAGGCCGCGACGGCATGCGTGCGAGCGCTGGCGGTCGGCGAGGTGCGCGTCTCGGATCTGTTCAAGGTGATCTGGCGCGAATGCCGGGTGGGGCTGGTGCTCGGCAGCATGCTGGCAGCCGCCGGGCTGCTGATCGGCACGGTGTTCGTCGGCCCGAGGATCGCCATTGTCGTGGCCATCACCTTGGTGGTCATCTGCGGCTGGGCGGCGACCATCGGCGGCACGATGCCGTTGCTGGCCAAGAAGTTCCGCATCGACCCCGCGGTCGTGTCGGCGCCGATGGTGACCACGCTGGTCGATGCGACCGGGCTGATCATCTACTTCACCACCGCGAAGCTGGTGCTGGGGATCTGAAGCTGGTGCTGGGGATCTAACGCGCTGGGAAGAGCGTGAGCGCCTGTGCCATGACGTCCTTGGCGACGTCGTCGGTGGCGGCGACCACCTCGACAACCGGGATGCGCCTGCCGAACGCGGTGGATTCGGCGGGCAGTTCCGGGCCGACGGCCGCGGTGTAGATCGGGATCGAGCTGTCGTAGACCGAGACCGAACGGTGCACGGTGCGGCCGTCGATCTTGTCCTCGGTGCTGTTGGCGGCCAGATAGTCGGGCACGCGGTACTCGTAGCTCACGGTGATCTTCTCGCCGCGATAACCGAACAGGCACTGGGTGAGCCGCTGTTCGTCGTCGGGGACGGCGCCTGCCAGCTTGCCGCGGACCGTGCACGGATCGGCGCCGAGCAGCACGGTCGGTGCGGTATCGGGGGAGGTGCCCTGTTTCGGTGACTGAAGCCAGCGTTCGATCATGCCGGGCATCAGTTCGCCGGCGACCGTGCACGGGTTCTTGCCCGGTGTGGAAAGGCCGAGGTAGAAGGCCGCGCTCGACGGGAACCGGGCGGTCGCACCGCAGGCGCGTGGTTCGCCCGTATCGCGGTCGGGAACTGTGCGTACGCTCGCCTCGCCGACCTGCGTGGTGACACCTCTGCCGCTCGCGCCGAGGCTGCTCAGCAGGGTGGCGTGCCAGGTCAAGGTGGAATCCGCGCCGTCTTTGTCACTGCCGATAATGGCCCGGCACGAATCCAGGCCGACGGTCACGCTCTTGACCTCGCCGAGCTTTGCCAGGGTGTCGCGGGGGAGCAGCGCGCAGACATCGATCTGGCGTGTCGCCTGGGCTACCTCGGCGCGCTGGTTCGCATCCTGGGGGACCTTCGACCAGAACTCGGCGGGCTGGGCGGGAATCACCGGTGCGGGCGGCGGCGGCAACTTCCCGTAATCGGGTGGATTGCCCGCGTCGTCACTCCCGCATCCGGCGCACACGAGCAACGCGGCAGCGGCCAGCGCCATCCTGCGATACATCGGTACCCCTGTCCTCGGCGGATCCGGGCCCGGACCCGCGCCCGACCCACCGAGTCTGCCTGTGGCGGCAACCCTCGCGCAAACATCACGCCAGGTCGTTCTCAGAACGTTGTCGTCAGCGCACCAGCGCCGGGGTGCCAGCGCACCAGCGCCGGGGTGTCAGCGCACCAGTGGCAGGGTTTCGCGCATGACCTTCTCCGCGATCGCCGAGTGGGCCGTGACCGAGACAGTCGGCACGCGCCGACCGAGCAGCGCGTCGGTCGGCCCTGGTGCGAGGCCGGGGCCGACGACGGCAGTGAGCGACGCCAGGTCGGGCTGGGCGGTGTCGAACCGGTACACCTGGCGGGTGCCAACGGTGAAGGCGGGGGTGTCGTCGATGATCGAGCGTTCCTCGTTGTAGTCGTAGGTGACGATCGCATCGTGCCCGTCGACGCTCAACTTGCACGTGGTGACGCGCTGATCGGCCACCGGCACCCGGACACCGAGCAACGGCGCGACCGCACACGGATCGGCCCCGGTGACCACCGCCCGATCCGAATCCGGCGAGTAGCCCTGCGGCGGCTCCTTTCGCCACTCGGTCAACGCGATCCGCAACAGTGCCTTCGCCGACACGCACGCATCCTGGGGTGCCCGCACACTCAACGACAGATCGGCCCCCGCCACGAACCGCGCCCACGCCTGACACGCTCCACGAACCTGCGGATCGGCCGACGCCGCGGGCTCGGCATGCAACAGCGCCCGCACATCCCCCATCGATTCCTCGTCCACCGGGCCGTCCATGCTCGGCTCACCCTCGAACATCACCCCGGTACTCCAGGTCGCATCGATCCCGGTGAGATGGCCCTCGACGGCGATGCTGAGCCGGCACTGATTCGGATGGACGTTCTCGATGTCACGCACGGTGCCGAGGGCGCCGAGCGACGCGCGGGGGAGCAGCGCGCACACATCGATCGCCCTGACCTTGCGCAGGACGGCGAGCTTGTCCTGATCGGAAACCGCTGCGGTGGACCAGAATCCACCCTTGGGCAGGGAGTCCGGCGCGGATTCGCTCCCGCAGGCGACCATCGTCAGCACCGCGGCGGCGAGCAGGATCAGCTGGCGCACAGGGGTTCTCCTTGTCCGGTTCAGGCGGCGGGGAAGAGTTCGACGGTTGCGCGAAGGGCGGATTCGAGGGCCGCGCGGTCCTTGCCGAAGACTTGGACGACGGGGACATTCGGCCCGAGGAGTGTGGAACCGGGTCCCGGCAGCGCTGGGCCGACAACGGCTGTGTAAGAGGCATATTCGCCCGCGTTGGAACTGGAGCCGTAGCCTCGGTGACCGTTGATGACGAAGATGGGCTCGCCGACGGCGGAGATATCTCGGGCTTGATAGCGGTAGTCCACATCGACGGAAGCATCGCGGAAAGTGAACTGGCACGACCACATTCGTAGATCGAGAACCGTGACCGCGGCGTTGAGTACGGCGGCGACCTCGCACGGGTCTTTGCCCTGCAGCGCGGTCCGCGGGGTATCTGGGGAGGTGCCCTGCGGCGGTTCGGTGGCGAGTCCGCCCATCGCGCGGGCCAGCGCGGACTCCGCGGCCGGGCACGGTTCGGTGCCGAGTGGTGTTCGCACATGGACCGGGAGGGTGGCTGTATTAGCGAAAGCTACGGTGGCGACGCAACTTCGGTCCAGCTGTCCTTCGACCAGGGGGGAGTTATCGAGATCGCCCAGAACCCCGACGGTGATGCCGTCCACCTCTTCACGCTTGGACTCTCCCCAGCCGTACCCGCTCGGCGCGACACCGATCGCCCAACTGACCGAGGTGCCCTTGCCGCTCTCGGTGGAGTCGAACTTCGCTTCGCACCTGTTCGGGCCATCGTTCTCGACCTCGATCAACGTGCCGAGTTTCGCCAGGTCGGTCCGGGGGATGAGCGCGCACGGGTCGATCGCGCGAAGGCGTCGCAGCAGTTCGAGGCGCTGCTCATCGGTGGTCGGCGCGGTCTTCCAGTACGCGGGCATCGCGGAAGCGGCTTCGATCGGTGTGGCGGGCCGATGCTTGGGCAGGTTCTCCTGGCAGGCAGTGAGCCCGATCATGACCGCGGCGGCCGCCGCGCAACGACGCAACAGCATCGATAATTCCCCCTCGCGCGGGACGACTCCCGCTTGCCGCCGGCCCGCGATCGAGCCCTATCGAATGTCCAGTCTGCCGGATCGGCACACGTGGGGAGGTGCCGGGTAGTGGCCGCCCTCACCGGCGGCGGCCACCGCTCACACGCATGTGGCGAATCACTGGCGATGCGATGGTGGTGTGCGCGCGATCGTGCCGCACAATGGTGGCCGCGTGGGTGGTGTGGGTGTTCGGCCGGTCAGGTCGAGTTCTACGCGCCGCAACACAAGCTGTAGTGCTCCCAGAGGTTGTCACCCACTACGAGTAGTGTTCTGGGTGAAGGACCTCGTGCACGGCGGCGAGTGCGGGTCATCAGGTCTGGCGGAAAGGTGTGGAAGCGGAATGAAGCTCATCGATCGGGCGTCGGCCATCAACTGGAATCGGGTGCCCGATGAGAAGGATGCCGAGGTCTGGGATCGGCTGACCGGCAACTTCTGGTTGCCCGAGAAGGTCCCGGTGTCCAACGACATCCCGTCCTGGAACACCCTCACCCCGGACGAGAAGCAGCTCACCATGCGGGTCTTCACCGGCCTGACGCTGCTCGACACCATCCAGGGCACCGTCGGCGCGGTCAGCCTGATCCCGGATGCGATCACCCCGCACGAGCAGGCGGTGTACACCAACATCGCGTTCATGGAGTCGGTGCACGCCAAGAGCTACAGCTCCATCTTCTCCACCCTGTGCTCCACCAAGGAGATCGACGAGGCGTTCCGCTGGTCGGAGGAGAATCGCAACCTGCAGCGCAAGGCCGAGATCGTCCTGTCGTACTACAACGGCGACGACCCGCTCAAGCGCAAGGTCGCCTCCACGCTGCTGGAGAGTTTCCTGTTCTACTCCGGCTTCTACCTGCCGATGCACTGGTCCTCGCGGGCCAAGCTCACCAACACCGCCGACATGATCCGCCTGATCATTCGCGACGAGGCCGTGCACGGGTACTACATCGGCTACAAGTACCAGAAGGGCCTCGAGCTGGTCTCCCAGGCCGAGCGCGACGAGCTGAAGAACTACACCTTCGAGTTGCTCTTCGAGCTCTACGACAACGAGGTCGACTACACCCAGGACCTCTACGACGAGGTCGGCCTCACCGAGGACGTCAAGAAGTTCCTGCGCTACAACGCCAACAAGGCGCTGATGAACCTCGGCTACGAGGGTCTGTTCCCGAAGGACGAGTGCGAGGTGAACCCGGCGATCCTGTCGGCGCTGTCGCCCAACGCCGACGAGAACCACGACTTCTTCTCGGGTTCGGGTTCCAGCTACGTCATCGGCAAGGCGATCAACACCGAAGACGCGGACTGGGAGTTCTGAGCGAACTCGACGGCAACGGCGGCGGAGCGTATTCCGCCGCCGTTCTGCTACTCCGGGGCGGTCGCCCGGGTGTATCGCGCGGCGATCAGGCGTAGATGGTCGGTCAGTTCCGGGCCGTGCTCGATGTCGAAGTCGGTGTCGAGGGCGCCGAGGAGGAAGGTCAGTCCGCGGGGGGTGTCGGCGCCGATCTCTAGGCGGCAGGAGTGGGCGTCGATCGGTTCGACGGTGGCGTAGGTGGCCGCGGAGCGGGCCTGTTCGGAGTCGGCGGGCACGTGCAGTCGCACGGTGGCGCGGTAGGGCCAGAGCTGGGCGACACCTTTCGCCACGTGCGCCGCGGCGCCGCCACCGGGGATCTGGCGCGGCGAAAAGCGCGGGCCAACGGGGATTTTGGGCGCGCGCGAGCCCGGTCCTTCAGGGCTGGGTTAGCGCATCAATTTCGGCCTTCCTGGGGCACGGGGCGGCCGTTGCTGTTGCTCGATGTACTGCCTCACGATGGAGATCGGCGCGCCACCGCAGGACGCGGCGAGGTAACTGGGACTCCACAGGTGTCCGTTCATGCTGTGCTGGTTCACCCAGTGCCGGTACTCGTCACGAAGGCGGCGAGCCGACACCCCCTTGAGGCTGTTCACCAGCCTCGACACCGCGACCTTGGGCGCGTACTCGACGAGCAGGTGCACATGGTCGGTTTCGCCGTTGAATTCGACGAGGGTCGCTTCGAAGTCGGTGCACACCTCGCGCATTACCCGCTCGCAGGTGGTGAGCATGTCGTCGGTGAGCAGCCCGCGCCGATATTTCGTGACGAAGACCAAGTGGACATGCATGGCGGAAACAACGCTGCGGCCACGCCGATAATCGTCAGTAGAAATCATAGGCCAATACGGTACTCTCGATCTTGTGCAGCTCCGGTACAACTATCGCGTGTATCCGACGCCGGGCCAACAGGATTCGTTGGCTCGGGTGTTCGGTTGCGCGCGCGTGGTGTACAACGACGCACTACGCGCCCGCCGCGATGCTCACGCCGCAGGGCTCCCGTACATCAAGGACTCGGCGTTGCAAACCAGGGTGATCACCGAGGCCAAGCGGACACCGGAACGGGCGTGGCTCGCCGAAGTGTCATCGGTGGCACTGGTTCAAGCGTTGGGCGACCTGCACACCGCCTACCGCAACTTCTTCGCCTCCGTCACTGGGAAACGCAAGGGCGCGAGGGTCGCGGCTCCGAGGTTTCGGTCCCGCAAGGACAACCGGCAGGCGATCCGGTTCACCCGCAACGGTTTCTCGCTGCGCCCGAACCGGCGGCTGTATATCGCGAAGATCGGCGAACTGAAGGTCGCGTGGTCGCGGGAACTGCCCGCCGACCCGTCGTCGGTGACTGTCGTCAAGGACGCGGCGGGCCGCTATTTCGCGTCGTTCGTTGTCGAGGTCGACGCGCAGCCGCTTGCGCTGGTCGATTCCGAGGTCGGAATCGACCTGGGCTTGACCACGTTCGCGGTCCTGTCGGACGGGAAGATGATCACCTCGCCAAGGTTCCTGCGGCAGGCGGAACGCCGGTTGCGGAAGGCGCAGCAGTCGTTGTCCCGCAAGGACAAAGGCTCGAAGAATCGGGCCAAGGCGCGGCTGCGGGTCGCGAAGGCTCATGCGAGGGTGGCCGATACGCGCCGGGATTGGGCGCACAAACAGTCCACGACGATCATCCGCGACAACCAAGCGGTCTACGTCGAGGACCTGTGTGTGAAGGGCTTGGCCCGGACCCGGTTGGCGAAGTCGGTGCACGATGCCGGGTGGGGCATGTTCACTTCCATGTTGGAGGAGAAGGCCGCGCGGTACGGGCGGACGTTCGCCAAGGTGGATCGCTGGTTCCCGTCGACCCGCCTGTGTTCCGAGTGTGGAGTCGTGGGCGAGAAGAAGCCGTTGCATGTCCGGGAATGGACGTGCGGGTGTGGTGCGGTCCACGATCGCGATCTGAACGCCGCGATCAACATCCTCGCCGCCGGACAGGCGGAGAGGCTAAACGTCTGCGGAGGGGCTGTAAGTCCTGCCGCCTAGCGGAAGGCACGTCCCTGTGAAACAGGAACCCGCCGGAGAACCGCGAGGTTCAGGAGGAATCCCGGCCCTTCAGGGCCGGGAGGATGTCAACAACGTGATGCTCTACTCGCTCGCTCTGGCACTCACCGGCACCGCGGCTTCGTCAGCCGCGCTGTATTACGAGGCCACCCACGTTCGCTCCTGGGAGACCACGCCGCTGACCACACCCACCGGCGTCGCGGTCTTCGCCGAGGACATCGCGATCCGGCGCTACGCCGATGCGGATACCGACATCGTGCACTGGTCGGAGTTCGACCGGGTGGCCACTTCGGGGCGATGGAAATACCGGACTTGTTCGTCGCCGATGTGCGTACGTTCTTCCGTGGACTGCGCCGAATCAGCGGTTTCTCGGCAGAGCAGGCGGCGCCGACCCCGCGTCGGCGCCGCCGAGTTCGCTCAGCCGAGCGCGGCCGGGCCGCGGCGGGTCCAATTCTAGCAAGTGGCCTTGTTGAGAACAAACGGATCTGCTGACATGCGGCAATCGGTAGGCTGAGCTGCGTGACGTCGACCGACAAGAGCCAAGTCCCCTCCCGGCGCATCCAGGGTCTGGACGCCGAACAGCGCCGTGCGCGCAGGCGTGAACAGATCCTCGCCGCCGCCTTCGACCTGATCGCCGCCGAGGGCTACGTCAACACCGCGATCGAGCAGATCTGCCAGACCGCGTTCGTCGGCAACAAAGCCTTCTACGAACTCTTCGAGAGCAAAGAAGACTGCTACCTGGCGCTGCTACAGCAGCAGAGCGAACGCGCACAGGACATGGTCGCCACCGCGCTGTCCGAATCCTCGGGCGACCGCGACAACGTGGTCGCCGCCGTCATCGGCGCCTTCGCCCATTCGATGGTCGACGACCCGCGCGTGGCGAAGGTGACTTTCGGTGAGGCGAGCGGCATTTCGGCAAAGGTCGAACAGCAGCGGCGCGTCAACCGCCGCTGGGCCGCTCAGTTCCTCGAAATCCTGTGGCGGGAAAACGGATTCGTGCCCCCCGAGGAAATCGGCGTAGACCTGCACGCCCTGGCCGTCTCCACAATCGGCGGTCTGTTCGAGAACGTCGCCGACTGGCTCCACACCGACGCCGGTGCGACGGGCGAGATCGATGTGCTGATCAGGGATCTGATGGCTTTTATCGAGATCGTGCATCTCGGCTTGGCCGTTGCCGCGGACCGTTCAGCGCGCTGAGGGCGCCCGGTCGCCTAGCCGAATCGGTCCGCGGTTCGGTGGTGCGCGCGGTCGAACTGGTGTCGGTCTTCGCCGTGCTCGGCGGCGGCCTGGCCCTGTTCGCGCTGCTGGTGATCGGCGGAACTTGGCTGATCGTGGACCGATTGTCCCGCCGATCGCGATGACGTGTGAATGAGTCACCACTGACGACGCCTGTCAGCGGGGTGCGGGGCCGCCGGGGGGTGGGCCGCCGGGTGCGCCGTTGCTAGAGGGCGGGGCGCCCGGAAAACCGTTGTCGGACTGGATGTTCTGGGATTTGGCTGCTACGCCGATGGTGAGTGAGACGGACAGGCCGGTGGTGGGGGTGCAGGTGACCGTGGCCAGTTCGGCGTCCCAGCCGTCGCCGAAGACGCCGTCGGAGGACAGGGTCACGCCGGACATGTTGCGGGTGCTGTTCACATAGCCGGGGTCGGCGTCGAAGACCGAGGTGCAGGCGTCTTGGGGGAGGGCGATCTGGGAGGTGAGGCGGGCGTTGTCGCCCGCGACCGCGGTCGACAGGGAGTCGTAGACCTCGAAGTGGATGTGTGGCCAGCGACCGGCGTAGCAGGCCGGGAAGATCGAGGTGAAGCGTACGGTGCCGTTGTCGTCGGCCACTTGGACGCCGCGCAGATAGTTCTGTTCGGTGGCGCCCTCGGTATAGAGGGAGTACCGGCCCTCGCGGTCGCAATGCCACACGTATACCGCCATCCCGGTGCCCGCGGCGTTCCCGACGAGGTCGCGCAGGTTCAGCGTGAGCGTCATCGGAACACCCTGGGCGGTACCGGAATACGTGCCGAAGCTGGTGGTGATATCGGAGCGCACCACGCCGGATTCGATCAGGACATTGGGTCCGTTGGAACCGTCACCCGGGTAGGGGCCCGCCGTCTCCTGCGGTGCCGCGGCGGGGGTTTCCGCTGACGCGGAAGTGGTGCCATCGGGCGAACTCGTGCTAGAGCCGGTGCTGTCGGTCGAAGTCGCGCAGCCCGCCGCCGCCGCGATCCCGGCCACGCCGAGAAAACTCAGCGCTCGCCGACGTGACATCACTCGAAGATCGTGCCCTAGTCCCAGGTCGTGCTCGCCCATCGCTGCTCCTTCGCTGCCGTGTTGTCGACCACGTTAAGCACGTGGACTGCGTCGGAGCTGCGAACACGCTGGGAGGTAGCTGGGAGTCAGTCGGTGACGTAGCCGTTGAGGCTGTTGCGCAGGTCGGTGAGGATGGCGCGGGCGGCGGTGATACCTGTTGTGTGCCAGATCTTGTCGTCGACCGCGAAGACGCGCTTGTCGGTCGAGGCGCCGAGTTCTTCGAACTGGTCCGAGCGCAGGACCTGTTTGCCGTGCTGCTCGCCGTCGGGGCCGTCGAACATCACGTAGATGAGGTCGCCCTCGGCCTTGGTGGCGAGGTCGGCTTCGGTGATGTCGAAGGACGGACCGCGCTGGGCGGTCGGGCGTTGCACGCCCACGTCGGAAAGGACTTGGGCCGCAAAGGTTTCCGAACCTTGGACCTGAGTGGTGCCGGCGGTGAAGCGCAGCACCGAGGCCTGGGACTGGCGCGCGTTCAGCGCGGGGCCGAGGTCGTGGGCCTCGGTGAGGTAGTTCTGCAGGGCGATTTCGGCGGCGCCGTCGCGGTTCATACCCGCGGAGTAGGCGGCGAAATCGGACTGCCAGCTACCGCCCGCACCGATCAGGACCGTGGGGGCGATCTTGCTCAGTGCGTCATAACCGCCTGCGGCCGGGGCAACGTCGCCGAGGATCAGGTCGGGCTTCAGCTCGGCGATCCGTGCCGGATCGGCCTGACCGATCGGGCCGACGCTCGGCACCTTCAGCACGCCGTAACCCAGGTACATCGGCTGCGAACGATCGCCGTCGAGGGTGACCGCGCCCGCGACCCGCTCCCACAGGCCGAGCGCGCAGGCCGCGTCGAGTGCCGAGGTGGTGAGTACCACGATGCGTTGCGGGTCGGCGGGAACCTGCGAGACCCCGGCGGTGTGGGTGACCGTGCGGGTCGCGCCGGAGCCCGCGTCGGGCGCGCTCGGCAACGGGCACGCGGTCGCGGTGTCGCGGGCAGCGCCGACCACGCCCGCGCCCGCGATATTCGTGGTGGTGCGGATGATCGTGCTCGCGTCATCGGTTTTCTCCGCGCACCCCGCGGTGAGCACGGCGGCGCACAGCAACGCGGCGGCCACAACGAAGCCGCGCGAGCGGACGCGCCCGCCCGGCTCGGCGGTGCGACGGAATCGGGTGCGGTTTCGGGCGCTCGCCAGCATGCGCACGAGGGTACTGCGTGGCCGCCGGTGTGAGTGCCGCGGGCCGATCTACCGGCGGCTCGCGCGCCGGAAGCCGATGGCGGCGGGCACGGCGAACAACAGCACGGCGGCGCCGGACCAGGCGAGGGTGAGCAACAGTGGCCGGGCGATCGGACCCTGATCGGACAACCCGCGCATGGCATCGACGGCGACCGACATCGGCTGGTTGCGCACCACCGGCTGAATCCAGGTCGGGAAGGCCACGAGCGGCACGAATCCGGTGCTGAAGAACATCATCAGCGAGGTGAGGATCGTGATGCCCTCGACCAGCGAGGCCTTCGCGGTATAGACCGCCACGGCGGTGACGATGGTGGCGAAGGCGAGCCCGAACACCACGGGGACCAGCAGGAACACGACGGCAGCCAGTAGCCCCTGGTGGAAGCGGAAGCCGAGCAGGAAGCCGACGAGCACCACCGCCACGGTGCCGAGCACGATGCGGCAGCCCTCGGCGAGGATGCGCGAGACCAGGCCGGAGGCCCGATGCACGGGCAGCACCCAGAATCGGGCCAGCAGGCCCGCGTCGCGTTCGCGGCCGAGCAGCACACCGCTCGCGACGGCACCGGACAGCGCGCCGACGATGGCGACCATCGGGACCGAGCCGTACAGGGCATCGCCACCGGTGAACTTCTCGATCTGACCGCCGACCACGATGTCGAGCATCACCAGCAGCAGGCACGGGATGAGCAGGGTCTCGAGCAGCGTGATCGGATTGCGGGCCCAGCGCACCAGCAGCCGTTCGGTCTGGATCAGCGTGTGCCGGACCAGCGACCCCGCCGAGGTCTCCAGTTGCTCTGCCATCAAGCCCTCCTCGAACTCAGCCGGATGGCCACCGGTGCGCAGATCGCCACGATGGCGGCGAGCCAGAGCAGCGACGGGCCCATCAGCGCCCAGCTCGCCGTCCCCGCATTGCCCAAGGTGTCACCGGCCAGCGCGCGCAATACCGTCGCGAACTGGGAGACCGGTTGATTGCGGACGAACCACTGGATCCACTGTGGGAACTGGCTCGCCGGTGCGAGACCGGTCGAGAGCATGCCGAAGATCAACGGCGGCAGCACCAGCGCCTGCGAGGTGGCTTCCGGGCTCTTGGACAGCGTGCCGATCACGTCCGCGCCGAGCGTGAACGCGAGACCGATGAGCAGCGAGAACGCCAAGAAGCCGAGGGTGTGCGCGGCGTCGAGCCGGAATCGGAAGCCGATGACATACCCCGCGGCGACCGCCGCCGCCAGGGAGACCAGCAGCCGGAACAGGTTGGCCGACATCCGCGCCGCGACCGGGACCAGCGGGCGCAGCGGCATCGCACCGAACCGGCGGTTGAGGCCGGCGACGGAATCGCTGGCCGAGCGGAAGGCCGCCGAGATAGCGGTGAACGCCGCGGCCTGCAGGATCACCAGCGGCATCATGTACTGGGCGTAGCTGCTGAAACCGTTGCCGGAGAACGTCATCACGGTCTTCAGCGGGATGTAGAAGCTGGCAGTGAAGGCCGCGGGTGCGAATACCGATGCCAGGAACTCGCCGGATTTGACCGAGGGCACGATCACCCGGGTGGTCAGCACCCACCACTGCTGGAGGGTGTCGGGCATGGCACGGGCATTGGTCTGCCACGTGGCGGCCGTCATGAGGAGACTCTCGATTCCGTCTCCGTCGAGGCGAGATGGCCGGTGAGCTGCAGGAACACATCGTCGAGCGAGGGCCGCCGCAGGGCGATGTCGACGAGTTCGACCGAGGCGTTGTCGAGTCGTCGCAGGGCCTCGGCGAGAGTCTTGGCGCCGTCGGGCGCGGGGATGGTGATGCGGTCCGACTCAGGGGTCAGCGCCGCCAGGTTCTCCGCGGGCAGCAGCGAGCCGAGCGCGGCGACGATGGCGGGCAGCTCTTCGAGATCCAAGGGCACGATCTCGCAGTAGCTGCCGCCGATGTGTTGTTTCAGCTCGTCCGCGGTGCCGGAAGCGATCACCACGCCGTGGTCGATCACGATGATCTGATCGCTGAGCGCATCGGCTTCCTCCAGGTACTGGGTGGTGAGCAGGGTGGTGATACCCGAGGTCTTGAAGCTGCGCACCAGGTCCCAGACGCCCTGTCGGCTGCGGGGGTCGAGGCCGGTGGTCGGCTCGTCGAGGAAGACCACATCGGGCCGCACCACCAGCCCGCAGGCGATGTCGATGCGGCGCCGCATGCCGCCCGAGTAGGTGCCGACGCGCCGATTCGCCGCCTTCTCCAGATCGAATTCGCCGAGCAGTTCTCTGGCCCTTGCCTGTGCCGCCGGCTTGCGCAGGCCCATCAGCCTGCCGAACATGACGAGGTTCTCGTAGCCGCTGAGCATGTCGTCGAGCGCGGCGTACTGCCCGGTCAGCATGATGCGTTTGCGGACCGCGGCCGGGTCGGCGACGACGTCGTGCCCGGCGACCACCGCCCGCCCTCGGTCGGGTGTGACGAGGGTGGACAGGATGTTCACCATGGTCGTCTTGCCCGCGCCGTTGGGACCGAGGATGCCGAGCACCTCACCGGGGGCGGCCTCGAAATCGACGCCGCGCAGGGCGTGGACGTCGCCGAAGGACTTCGCGATCCCTTCGACCACGACACCACCGGTGCGCGGGTTGCTCTGCACGAGAGTGTGTTCGACGCTCATATCCGGTCTCCTGCTTCCAAGTGGTCGTCGAGCAGTGGCGAGATGACTGACAGTGCATACGGATTGGTCATGTCGTCGTGGGTCACGTCGACGTCGTGGTTGGTGATGTCGCCGGTGATGAAGGGCCGCCAGCCGTCGGGCCCCATCCATTCGGGGGGATCGACCGTGGCGCTGAAATAGACGACGTCGCCGTCGTAGACCGGGCGCTGATATCCGGTCCGCGTGCCCGCGGAGGCGTTGTAGGAGCCCGCCATTCGCTCGATAGTCGACGCGTCGATGAGCTCGACTCCGCCGAGCCGGGCGGTGATGAGCTCGGCCGCTTCCTCGGCGGTCGATTCGGCGGGGACGTCATCGATGCCGAAGATGGCGCCGAAGGTGTTGATGAAGGCGCCCGCCGAGAGCCGCTCGATGGTGTCGCCGTCGATGTCGGCGGTGTCGGTGTCCAGGAGCGCGACAACCCCGACTCGTTCACCCGCGGCGGCCAGTTCCACCGCCATCGCTTGGGCGATGAGGCCGCCGAAGGACCAGCCGAGCAGGTGATAGGGGCCACTCGGCTGCACCGCGCGGATCTCGCGCACGTAGCGCTGGGCGAATTCCTCGATCGAGCGGGCCGACGGTTCGCGACCACTGAGGTCGGGTGCCTGGAGTCCGTAGATCGGCCGCCCTTGCCGTAGCTGTTCGGCCAATCCCAGGTAGCTCCACGACATTCCGGAGGAGGAGTGGACGCAGAACAGCGCGGGTCGATCCCCATCGGGGCGGATCGGTAGCAGCACATCGAGTCCGAGACCGGTCGGCCCCGGCTCCACGAGCGCTGCCGTGTGGGCTGTCATGGCGGCGGCTTCGTCGGCCGAAGCGGTCTGGGCCGCAGGGGTTTCGGCGAATCGTGCTGCCGCGCCGAGTGCCTCGACCCACAGATTCGCGAGTTCGGCGACATCGTCGCGGGCTAAAAGCTGTGCGGCGTAACCGAAGTCGGCCTGTAGCCGGTTGCCGACCACCATGGCGTTGATATCGATCGCCGACATGATCGGTATCTCCGGATACTCGGCCGCCTCGAGATCGCCTAGCGCGTCGGTGGGTAGCCAGCCGAGACCTTCGAGGCCGGTGGGTGTGTCGACGGAGGTGTGCCTGCCGAGGTAGTTCACGCAGATCTGGCCGGGCAGTCGCGTCGGGAATTGTTCGGCTGCTGCGGGATTCAGATAACGCAGTAGCCCGAATCCGATGCCCTTGTCCGGGACCGCGGCCAGGTCGTGCTTGACCCGGCGGATAGCCGTGCCCATCGCCGGGCCACCCGCCAGCGCGGCCTCGATATCGATGTCGGCGAGATCGAGCCGCACCGGGTACAGGTTGGTGAACCAGCCGATGGTCCGCGACAGGTCGGCGCCGGGCACGACTTCTTCCTGTCTGCCATGGCCCTCCAGGCGCAACAGCGCCGAGGGTTCGTCCACGCCTCTGCGGGCACGCCAGCGCACCAGCGCCAGTGCCAGGGTGACGAACAGCGCGTCGGTGACGCTGCCGTGGAACAGGCGGGGCAGGGTGGTGAGCAGGGCCGTCGTGGTGTCTTCATCGATCTCGATATCGAGGCGGCGGACCGTCTTCGCCTGATCTGTGGCCGGTTCGAGGTGGCGGGTACCGAGCAGCGGGTCGGGGCCGTTCACCACCTGCTGCCAGTACGGAAGTTCGGCCAGGCGCCGCTCGGAATGTGCCTGCTCGGTCAGGGCATACGACCAGCGCCGCATCGAGGTGCCGATATCGGGCAGGGCCGGCACGGCGCCCGCGGATACCTGGGCCCAGGCGGCGATCAAGTCCTGCACCAGGATTCGCCACGACACGCTGTCGATCGCGAGGTGGTGCGCCACGACGATCAGGCGTCCGGGCCGGGTGTGCGAACCGGCGTCACCGACCGGATCGAGCCACACGAATTGAAGTACCACGCCGTCGGCCGGGTGCAGGCGGTTCATCGCGGAGTCGAGCTCGGTCTGCGCGTATTCACGCAGCTCGACCGGGTCGGTGGCGGCGTCGAAGGCCGTGCGGTGCACGAGTGCGTCGACGTCGATCGAACCGGGGTCGGCCACGCACAGCCGCCAGTCGTCCTCGCCCGCCCACAGGCGCGCCCGCAGCATGTCGTGCCGGTCGATCGCGGCGGTGAGGGTGGTGACGAGTTGTGCGCGGTCGATGCCGACAGGCAGTTCCAATACCGCGGTTTGGGCGAAACGGTCGAAATCGCCGCCGCGTTCGATCATGTATCGGACGATCGGGGTGAGCGGCAGGTCACCTGTCCCGCCGCCGGGCAGTTCCGCGAGCGCCTCCACCGTCTCGGCGGCATCGACGGCAGCGCCCAGCGCCGCGACCGTGCGGTGTTCGAAGACCTGCAGCGGTGTGCAGTGCACGCCGCGCAGCTTCGCCTGGGTGACCAGCTGGATGGCGAGGATGCTGTCGCCGCCGAGGGCGAAGAACGAATCGTCGATGCCGACCTGTGCGCGGCCGAGCAGTTCGGCGTAGACCTCGGCGAGCACCTGTTCGGTCGGTGTTTCCGGTGCGCGGTACGGGGTGTCGTCGGTGACGAACACCGGGTCCGGCAGGGCTTTTCGGTCGAGCTTGCCGACTGCGTTGATGGGAATCTCGTTCAGGACGACGAAGGCGGCGGGCACCATATAGGCGGGCAGTGTGTCGGCGGCGAGTGCTCGGACGTGTGCGATGTCGAGGTCGGCGCCGGGCATGCGCACTAGGTACGCGGCCAACGCGGTGGAGCCGGTGGGTCCCGGAACACCTAGTGTCACAGCGAGATCGATGCCGTCGATGGCGCCGAGGACCGCGTCGATCTCGCCGAGTTCGATGCGCTGGCCGCGGACCTTCACCTGGAAGTCGGTGCGGCCGAGGTATTCCAATACGAGGCCGGCAGGTGCACCGGAAATGCTTTCGGGCCGAGCGGCGGCGTCGGCGCGAGCGCGGTTGCCGAACCGAGCGGGGTTGTCGGACACGGCCGGGTTGTCGCTGCGAGCGGGGCTGCCGGTGCGAGACCACCGCACCAGATCACCAGTGCGATAAAGGCATTCACCGGCTCCGCCGAACGGGTCGGCGACAAATCTGGTCGCAGTCAAGCCTGGCCGGGCGTGGTAACCCCGTGCGAGGGCGGTGCCCGCGAGGTACAGCTCGCCTGCGACACCGACCGGTACCGGGCATAGGCGGTCGTCGAGGACGAGTGCCGCCGCACCTCGAACGGGTGAGCCGATGGTGACCGGCTCCGTCGCGGACAACGGCTCGGAACCTGTTGCCCAGATGGTGTATTCGGTCGGGCCGTAGAGGTTGACCATCGTCCGCCCGCCGGCTCCGCCGCACCAGCGCGCGACCAGATCGGGGCCGACCATCTCACCCGCGACCGCGAGCACGCGCAGGCTCGACACCTCGGCGGGATCGATGGTGGCCAGTGCCGACGGCGTGATCACCATGTGGGTAACCGACTCTGCGGCGATCAGCTCCGCGAGCGGTGCACCACCGAAGACATCCGGCGGGGCGATCACAGAGGCGCCACCGCAGCCGAATGCCATGAGTGCCTCGAAGATCGACGCGTCGAAGCTGGGGGAGGCGACCTGGAGCACTCGGGAATGTTCGTCCAGCGCGAGGTCAGTTCGCTGGGAGGCGACCAGGTCGGCCAGGCCGCGGTGGGTGACGGTGACGCCCTTCGGGGTGCCGGTGGAGCCGGAGGTGTAGATCATCCAGGCCGGGTTCTCGAGCCTGATCGGGACCGGGAGTTCCTCGGGGGTGATATCGGCGGCGTCGGTGGTGTCGAGACGGGTGGCGAAGTCGGGGTCATCGAGGACCAGCCAGCGGGTGGTGCCGGACAGCGTCGGCCGGTATTCGGCGAGGGTGATCCCGACCTCTGCGCCGGAATCGGTGAGCATGTGGTCGATGCGGTCTGCCGGATGCTTGGGGTCGACCGGCAGGAACGCCGCGCCGACCTTCGCGGCGGCCCAGATGCCGACGTGGAGTTCGGCGCAACGTGGGAGGCCTAGGGCTACAACAGATTCCGTGTGCGCCCCCGCCTCGATCAGCAACCTGGCCAGCTGGTTCGACCGGGCATTCAGGGCGCCGTAGGTGGTCGTAACGGATTCCTGCGCGCTGTGTTCCGGGCGCGGCCCGCTGGTAGTTGCCGGTGCGGGCTGGTCCGGGGACGCTGCGGCGGCGTGGATGATCGATGCCGGTTGTCCGCGATGGCGCGCGCCGGTATCGGTTGGCGGGGTGTCCTGGTTCGTAGGTGTCGCGATGGTGCCGGTGACCGGCGCGGGTTGTTCGAGCAGGACCGCGGTGGTGTGAGTGAAAGGCCTGGGTCGAGTCGCCGAGGCGGTCGTGGTGTCGGTGACCAGCGCGGGCCGGTCTGGGAAGGTTGCAGCGGTGGTGGTGATCAGGTCGGCCAAGGTGGTCGTTCCGGCGGTGGCGGGGCCGCGGACCGGGATCAGTTCCGCGCGTTCGTCTTCGGCGAGGATGTCGATATCGGCGAGGCGAATGTCGATGTCGGTGAGGACGGTGGTGAGCACCTGTCGCCACCGGGTCGCGAAGGTGGTGACCGTGCTCGCGTCGAACAGGTCCGTCGCGTAGGTCAGGACGCCTTCGATGCCGTCGGGTCCTGCTTCGCCGAACCGTTCGCGCAGGTCGAGGGTGAGGTCGAAGGCCGAGGAGCGGCGGTCGAAATCCTCCACTTCGAAGCGCAGTCCGGGCAGTTCGAGCACTGGCTCGATGAAGTTCTGCAGCGAGAGCGACACCTGGAACAGTGGGTGGTGGGCGGTCGATCGGGTGGGGTCGAGTGCGCCGACGAGCTGCTCGAACGGCACGTCGGCGTGGGCGAAGGCGTCGAGGTCGGTGGTGCGGACTGTGGCTAGCAGCTGCCGGAAGCCGGTGCCGGGATCGACTGGTGTGCGCAGGGCGAGAGTATTGACGAACATGCCGACGAGGTCGTCGAGAGCGGCCTCACCACGCCCCGCGATCGGGGTACCGATGACAACATCGCCGGTGCCGCCGAGCCGGGCCAGTAGTACCGCGAGGGCGGCGTGGACCACCATGAAAACGCTGACATTGTTCGCGGCGGCGAAGTCGATCAACGCGCGGTGCGTCTGTTCGTCGATGCTGAAGTCGACGTCGTCGCTGCGCATCGTCTGTACCGCGGGGCGGGGACGATCGGTGGGGAGTTCCAGGGCGTCCGGTGCATCGGCGAGTGTCTCGCTCCAGTATTTGATTTGCTGTGCCGCAACAGATTCCGCATCCGACCCGCTGCCGAGTAGCTCGCGATGCCACTGCGCGAAGTCGGCGTACTGCACGGCGAGCGGGGGCTGAGTGGGCGCCGCACCCGCCACCCGTGCCGAGTAGGCGGCCACCAGGTCGGCCGCCAATGGTGCCATCGACGCACCGTCCGCGCTGATGTGGTGCACCACGAGGACGACAACATGCACTGGGGCACCGCCATTGGGGCTGTTGGTGTCCTCGGTACCCGGGTGACCGTCGGAGGCCGGCGTGCTGCGTGCGCCGTTGTGGCTCGGGCGAGTGTCGATGGCCCGCGAACCGTCGGGTGGGCCGCCGTTGAGGCGGAAAAGACCGACCCGAAGCGGGGGCTCGCGGGTGAGGTCGAATCCGGTTGCCGCCAGGCCATTGATCTGATCCCGCAGTGGCGCACCGTCTTCGGTGTCGATCAGGGGCATTGCGGGGATGGCGATGTCGATGCCGACGATGACCTGGCGTGGGCCTTCGACATCGGCGGGGTAGCGCGTGCGCAGGCTTTCCTGGCGTTCGACCACGTCGGCGAGTGCTCGGCGCATGGCAGCCACATCCAGGGTTCCGGTGAGGCGAAGGGCGATCGCGATGTTGTAGGCCGACGACTCCGGATCGAGCTGGTTGAGTACCCACATGCGCTGCTGGGCGGGAGACAGGGGAATGCGGTCGGGGCGCAGGCGTGGGGCCAGTGCCGGTCGGCCCGCAGTGCCTTCGGCGGCGGGGACGACACGCGACGCCAGCTGGGCAACGCTCGGTGCGTCGAACAGATCACGCAGCGCGATCGTGGAGCCGAGCGCCGAATTGACCCGGGCGACAACCTTTGTCGCGCTCAACGAATTGCCGCCGAGCTCGAAGAAGGACTGGTCGACGCTCACCCGTTCACTGCCGAGCACATCGGCGAACACCTCGGCGACGGCCTGTTCGATCGGCGTGCGCGGCGCGAGATAGGACTGCTGAGTCGCCGAGAAGTCCGGTATCGGGAGGGCTTTGCGATCCAGCTTGCCGACCGGGGTGAGCGGGATATCTTCCAGGACAACGACATAGGCCGGCACCATGTATCCGGGCAGTTCCGCCGCGACCTGCGCGCGCAGTGTTTCGGTGTCGAGTTCGATGTCCGGCACGGGGAGTACGTAGGACACGAGCACGGTGGCGCCCGCCGGTCCCTCGCGCCCGATCGTTACCGCGTAGTCGACCTCCTCGGCACGCGAGAGCACCGCGTCGATCTCACCGAGCTCGATCCGCAGGCCGCGGATCTTGACCTGGAAGTCGCTGCGGCCCAGGTATTCCAGGGTGAGCGCGGCATTCTCGCCGGTAACCCAGCGCACCATGTCACCGGTTCGGTACATGCGTTCCCCGGCGACGCCGAAGGGGTTGGCGACGAACCGGCTCGCGGTCATCTCGAACCGGTTGAAGTAGCCACGCGCCAGCGCGGGCCCGGCCAGATACAGCTCGCCCGCGATACCGACCGGCACCGGCCGCAACCAGCTGTCCAGCACCACCAGCGCCGCACCGCGAATCGGTCCGCCGATGGTCACCGGCTCGCCCGCGACCAGCTCGGCCGGTCCGGTGGCCCAGATGCTGAACTCGGTGGGGCCGTACAGGTTCACCATCCGCCTGCCCGCTGCCCACTTCTCGATGAGCTCGGGCGTGGCCGCCTCACCGGCCACCGAGAGCACCCGCAGATCGGTGAGGTCGGTGGGTTCCATCGTCGCCAGTGCCGACGGGGTGATCACCGCGTGGGTGACCCGCTCGGTGCGCAGCAGCGTCTCGAGTTCGGCGCCGCCGTACACCTCCGGCGGTGACACGACCAGCCGTCCACCCGCCGCGTGCGCGGTCAGCATCTCGAAGACGGAGGCGTCGAAGCTGGGGGAGGCGACCTGTAGTGCGCTGGCCGACGGATCGAGGGCCAGGGTTTCGCGCTGGGCAGCAACGAGATTGGCGATACCGCGGTGACTGAGCAGCACCGCTTTCGGCTTGCCGGTGGAACCGGAGGTGTAGATCAGGTAGGCGGTGTGGTCGATATCGACGGGGCCGCCGCGTTCGGCGTCGGTGATCGGCGCATCGGAGACCAGCATGGCGCGGCGCATGGTGTTCAGATCGTCGAGCAGCAGCCAGTCGATGGACCCGGGCAGGTCTTCGCCGGTGGCCGTCACAGTCACGCCGATCGGGGCCTTCGAATCGGTGAGCATGTGCTCGATCCGCTCCACCGGATAGCTCGGATCGAGCGGGACGAACGCCGCACCGGTCTTGGCCAGCGCCCACACGGCGACAACGGATTCCAGCGACCGGGTCAGCGCGAGCACGACGAATATCTCGGGGCCGATCCCGCGCCCGAGCAGCACCCGGGCGAATCGATTGGACCAGGCGTCGAGTTCGCCGTAACTCATCCGCAGCTCGCCCGCGCTGACCGCGATCGCATCGGGATCGATGCGCGCACCCGCCGTCAGGATGTCGGCCAGCGTGCGCATCGGCAGCGGTGGCGGGCCGTGAACCGGTGCGAGCGAGGCCAATTCGGTATCGCTGCAGTACCGCAGCTGGGACACCACAGCATGCGGATTCTCGGCGAGTTGGGAGAGCAGACGGACGAACCGGTCCAGGAGTGACTGCGCCGCAGTGTGTTCCAGCTGGTCGGCCATGAATTTCACGGTGATGCGCAGTGCATCGCCCGCGCCGTCCTCGCCACGCAGCGGAATCACCATGAGGTTCAACGGGTATGGCGTGGCGTCGGTGCCTTCGACATCGAGCACCCGCATGCCCGCGATGTCCAGGGCTTGGGACAGTGCCTCGCGATCGATCGGGTAGGACTCGAAAACGGTGAGGGTGTCGAATAATTCGGCCAGACCGACAGCTCGGTGGATGGCGGCGAGGCCGACATGCTGATGGTCCATGAGCCGGGCCTGCTCGGCTTGCACGCGGGCCAGTAGGTCGGAAACCTTCTCCGACGGATCCAGTGTCACCCGGACCGGAACGGTGTTGATGAACAGCCCGACCATCTCCTCGACACCGGGCAGCTCCGGCGGCCGACCGGACACCGTGGCGCCGAACACCACATCGGTGCGGCCGGTGAGCATGGCAAGCAGCATCGACCAGCCCGCCTGGACCAGGGTGTTCACGGTCGCGCCCGCTTCCCGGGCGGCCGACTCGAGTACGGCGACCGTGGCGGCGGACAGATCCTGCGAGAGCATCGCGGTTTCGGTCGACTCGATCCCGGCGAGCGTGGGGACGGCGCGGGTCGGCGTGTCGATTCCGGCCAGCGCCTGTTTCCACGCGGCCAGCGAGGCTGGTGCGTCCTGGTCTTCGAGCCAGGACAGGAATTCGCGGTAGGACCGGGCGGGCGGCAATATCGACGCGTCGCCCGCGGTGACGTACAGGGTGAGCAGTTCCCGCACCAGCAGCGGCGTCGACCAACCGTCCAGCACCAGATGGTGATTGGTCATGACGAGCCGGAACGTCTCCGGTGCGGTCCTGATCAGGGTGAAGCGCAGCAGCGGGGGACGGGTGAGGTCGAAGCGGGTCAGCGCGTCCAATTCGATCGCCCGGTCGAGTTCGCGCGCGCGTTGGTCGTCGTCGGCGATATCGGTGAGATCAATTTCCTGCCAAGGGATCTCGGCGGCAGACAGGACCAGTTGGCGGGGGCCGTCGTCGGTCTCGACGAAGGCGACGCGCAGGTTCTCGTGCCGATCGATCAGCGCCTGTGCCGCGCCGCGCAGCCGGGTGGCGTCGACGGTGCCCGCCAGGGTGAGCAGCGATTGGACGGTGTAACCATCGGCGGTATCGGAGTCGTAGAGCGAGTGGAAGAGCAGGCCGTATTGCAGCGGCGAGAGCGGCCAGACGTCGGTGAGCTTCGGATAGGTGTGCTCCCAGCGCTCGATCTGCGGCTGATCGACCGTGACGAGCTCGAAGTCCGAGGGGGTCCGGCCACCCGCGTCGCCGGATCCGGCATGGATGACGAGCGCACGCAGTGCCTGCGACCACAGGTCGGCCAATTCGCGCACCTCGGCCTCGCCGAGCAGCCTGCTCGCGTAGGCCCAGGTGACTTCCAGTCCGGCGTCGGTCAGCACCGCGTTGATGTCCACGACGGCGGCCAGCGGAGCGCGGTCGTCGTTGGTCGCGGCGAAGCGCCGGGGTACCCAGGGATCGTCGCCGGTCACCGCTCTGCCGAGATAGTTGAAGCTCAACTGGGGTGTCGGCGCGTTCGCGAGCGCCGCGGCGGTCTCGTCGTTCAGGTAGCGCAGTAGGCCGAAGCCGACACCGCGATCGGGGACCGACCGCAGCTGCTCCTTGGTCGCCTTGATCGCCGAACCCGCCGCGCGACCACCGGTGAAAGCCTCGCCGAGATCGATCTCCGCCAGGTCGAGTGCGACCGGGTACACGCTGGTGAACCAGCCGACGGTGCGCGCGAGATCGGCACCGGGCAGCAGGGACTCACTGCGGCCGTGGCCTTCCAGCGTCACCAGGGCGCCGGTGCGGTCGCGCCACCGGCACACTGCCATGGCGAGTGCGGTGAGCAGCACATCGTCCGCGCCGCAATGGAATTGCTCGGGCACGGTGTGCAAGACGGTGTGTGCGACGTCCGCGGGCACCGTTGTCTGCCACTGCGCCATGGTGGCGACCACGTCGAGGGCTGGATCGAATGAGGCAGGGACCGAGGATGAGCCGGTCTCCGCCATCTCGTCGGGTTGATCGGAGGTGGCAGACGGCGAGGCGGTCTCAGTGTCGGCTTCCTGACCGGAGGTGGCCGAGGGAGACGAGGTCTTCGCTCTGCTGGCGTCCTGACCGTTGGTCCGGGCGAACGACGGGTCGGGTGTGGCCAGGATTCGCTGCCAGATCGGCAGTTCGTCGATGCGTGTCGTGGCGTTGCCGGCCTGGCTGTGCGCCCAGCGTCGGAAGGACGTGCCGACGGGGTCGAGCGCGCCGCCGTAGGCCGCAGTGGCGAAGTCCGGCAGCAGGATTCGCCAGGAGACACCGTCGGTGACCAGGTGGTGCAGGACCAGCCAGCACAGCGGGGCGGCGTCGGCGCGATCGATCAGGACGAGCCGGGCAACGGTGCCCGCGGTGGGATCGAGCAGATCCGCGGCGTCCTGCAAGGCGCGTTCGGCCGCGTTCGCGGTGTCGGCGCTGACCACGTCGATCAGGGTCTCGGCGTCGATCGAACCACGTTCGGCCACAACCCATTCCCAGCCGTCCGGGACTCGTCGCAGCGAAGAACGGAGCAGATCGTGATGGTCGAGCAGGACCTGTAGCGCGGCGGCGATCCTCGGGCGGTCGATGTCGGCGGGCAGCCCGATCAGGACGGCCTGCCCGTAGCGGCCCCAGGTATCGCCGTGCTCGATCATCTCGTGCACGATCGCAGTGAGTTCCACCTCGCCCACACCGCCACCGGGCAGTTCCTCCACCACGTGGACCTCGGTCTCGCCGGCGACCGCGGCCAGCGCGGCGACCGTCTTGCGTTCGAAGACATCGCGGGCGCGCAGCGAGATACCGGCGGCCTTCGCGCGCGAGACCAGCTGGATGGAAACGATGCTGTCGCCACCGAGAGCGAAGAAGCTCTCGTCGACTCCTACCGCGTCGAGTCCGAGTACCTCGGCGAAAAGGGCTGCCAGTGCCTGCTCGCGTGGCGTCGACGGCGCCCGGCTCGTGACGGCGCGGGCGCTGAAATCCGGTGCGGGCAAGGCCTTTCTGTCCACCTTGCCGAGCGGGGTGAGCGGAACTTCGTCCAGCACCATCACCACGGCGGGCACCATGTAGGCCGGAAGTCGTTCGCCGACCGCGGCTTTCACGGCTTCGGGATGGGCCTCGGCGCCCGGCTCGGTCGTGACATAGGAGACGAGCGCGGTCGTGCCGGTGGCGGTCTCGACGCCGAGGGTGATCGCGAAATCGATCTCGGGAAGCTGCTGCAGGGCGGCATCGATCTCGCCCAGCTCGATCCGGTAGCCGCGCACCTTCACCTGGAAATCGCTGCGGCCCTGGTATTCCAGGGTGAGCGTGCCGTCGCGGTCGGTCCACCGCACCAGGTCGCCGGTGCGATACATCCGCTCGCCCGGTGCATGCGGATTCGCGACGAACCGGCTCGCGGTCAAGCCGCTGCGCCGGTGATAGCCACGCGCGACGCCGGGGCCCGCGAGGTACAGCTCGCCCACGGTGCCCGCCGAGACCGGTCGCAGCCACGGGTCGAGTACCAGGCCGGACACGCCACGGACGAGGCTGCCGATAGTCACCGGGGCGCCGGGAACCAGCGGTTCGCTCAGGGTCGTGGTGATGGTGGTCTCGGTGGGTCCATAGCCGTTGATCAGGGCGCGCCCGGCCCACTTCGACACCAGCTCCGGCGGGCACGCGTCACCACCGACAACGATCGTGCGCAGGTCGGGCAAGGTCGTGGGGTCGAGGGAACCGACGACGGCCGGGGTGACATTGAGATGAGTGACGTGATGCGTGCGCAGCACCTGCGCCATCTCCTCGCCCGCGTAGGCCGACGGCGGGACCACCGCGAGGGCCGCGCCTGCGGACAGGGTCACCAGAATCTCCTCGACGGAGATGTCGAAGCTCGGTGAAACGGCATGGGCGACAACAGAGTCGGAGTCGACGCCGAAGCCGGCTCCCGAACTCGCGACGAGATTCGCCAGGCCACGGTGCGAGACCAGGACGCCCTTGGGTAGTCCGGTCGACCCGGAGGTGTAGATGATGTAGGCGACCTGATCGGGCTCGATCGCGGCGGTTCGCTCGGAGTCGGTGATCGGGGCGGCATCCTGTGCGGCGAGGTGCGCGACGGTGGCTCCGTCGTCGAGGGAGAGCCAATCGACCTTGTCGGGCAAGGACTTACGTACCTGGGTGACGGTCACGCCGATGACGACGCCGCTGTCGTCGATCATGTGCTCGATCCGGTCATCGGGATAGGTCGGATCGATCGGGACGAACGGCGCGCCCGTCTCGGCCACCGCGATGGTGGCGAGCACCGACTCCGCGGAGCGCGGAATAGACAGTGCGACACCGTGTTCGGGGCCCGCGCCCGCGGAGATCAGGAGCCGGGCCAGTCGATTCGTGTAGTCGTCGACCTCGCGGTAGCTCAGCGTGTCGTCGGTGCCCCAGCGCAGGGCCACCGCGTCCGGGTCGAGCGTGGCGCCCGCGGTGAGGATCTCGGGCAGGGTCTTCGTCTCGACCCCGGCTGGACCGCGAGCGGGCACCGAAGCGGCCTGTTCGGTGACCGAGAGCACGGGCACCGTCGACAAGGGAGCATCGGGCCCGGCGACGAGGAACCGGTGCAGGAACATCAGGAAGCGATCGTGGTGGGCCGCCAGATCGGCGTCGCTGTAGAGGTTTCCGTTGCCTTGGAGATCGATGTGGGTGCTCTCGCCGCCCACGCCGGGGTACACGTTGACGAACAGATCGTCGATCAGGCCCGAGGTGAGCACATTGAGCCGCCCGACGACCGGGCCGAGGGCAATCCTGGTGTCCACCATCATCAGATTCACGGCAGGACCGAACGACGCGGCCTCGTCCATCGCCCAGCCGAGATCGCGGACGATGTCCTCCTGGCGATAGCGCTGACGTCGCAACGCGCCGGTCAGCTCGCTCTGGACCGCGCGGATCACCGCGCCGACGGTCGTCGTGGGATCGAGGGTGACCCGCAGCGGCACGACATTGGCGAGCATGCCGCCCGAACGCCGTAGTGTCGCCGAGGTCCGCGCGGACACCGGCAGGCTCAAGACCACTTCCGGCGCGCCGGTCATCGCGGCGAGATAGGCGCCGAACGCGGCGACCACCGTGGGCGCCACCCCCGAGTTCACCGCCGCGGCAACGGAATCCAGCAGCGCGGTCGTCGCCGCGGGCAGTGCGCCGGAGACCCGGTTCGGATGGCCGTCGACCTCGGCGGCCCGGCCGGCGAGGGTGACCGGATCGGCCAGGTCGGCCAAGTGATCGCGCCAGTACTCGCGGTCGGTCGCGAAGCGGTCGGAGGTCCGGTAGGCCAGATCGGCGTCGACGATCTTCTGCAACGGCTCGGCCTTGGCCGGCGGCGGCTCGCGACCGTCGAAGGCGGCGTTGTAGAGCTCGCCGGTGCGCTGGACCAGGGCAAGCGCGCCCATTCCGTCCAACACGATGTGGTGCATGCGCGAGTACCAGAACCAGCGATCCTCGGCGACCCGCAGCATGGCCAGGCAGACCAATCGGTCGCGCATCACATCCAGTGGTGCGGTGTACTCGGCCCGCATCCAGGCGTGCGCGGCCGCTTCCGGGTCGGGGCGGTCCCGGAGATCCACGTGGGCGATGTCGTCGTCGAGGGTCAGGTCGACGATCTGCTGCGGCTGGCCCTCGACATCGACCAGGCGCAGGTAGCCGGTGCCGAACTCGCGGCCGGTCTGCCGGGCCGCCTCGGTGAGCAGCGTGTGGTCGATCGCGCCGGACAGTTCGACGTACTGGGCGATGGAGATGGGGGTATCGCCCGCGATGTGCTGGGCGAACCAGATGCCGCGCTGGGCGGCGGACAGAGGAAAAGGGCCGTCTGGTGCGATCATGAGCGAACCTGCGTTCTCATGTCTCGAGCTGGGCGTTCACGAGGTGTCCCCGAGCGTCGGGCAGCTACCTGGTTGGTAGTACCCGCCGTTGCGTACTGCGCTCTATGTTCATTCTGGACCAGCGCGGACCGCATCGGAAAGGGTTCAGGAGACTGCCCGCAGTTCGGCGGCCGCCAGCGGCGCGTCGGAACTGACCAGATAGCGCTGCAGGGTGGAACGGTCGTCGAGCACCAGCCAGTCGACGCCGTCGGTGAGCTCGGCCCTGCGGGCCTTGGTGGTAATTCCGAATCCGGCGCCGGGGGCGGTGGACGCACCGTTCGTGAGCGACACCGGGATCGCACCGATCTTGCGCACCGCCGCCTCGGCGACGACCGCCTCGATCCGGGGGTCGACGGCAAGGGCGATGTGGTCGCCCGCCTCGGCACCACGGGCGAGCAGCATGCGGGCCAGGCGGTTCGCCCAACGGTCCAGGTCGGCGTCGGCGAGCTGACCGGCGGCGATCGGCGCGCCGGACCGGCGGCGCAGCTGGATGACGTTGTCGGCGGGCGCGGTGACCATGGTGCTCATCGGGTTCCCCTCGAAGGCTCGGCGGCGGGTGTTTTTCCTACTCCTCCAATCTCGCCGTCAGGAGGGGAATCCGACAGCAACCCCAGCGTTGATGCGCCGACTCCAAGGTGGATCGATTACCACCCCTAGGTGGGCGAACCTCGATCAGCGGGCGTTTCCGCCGATGCTGAAATGCGCGCCGGTCGGGTCGATCAGCCCGGCCAGGCGGCCGTAGGGGGTGTCCATGGGTTCGAAGGCGATGGTGCCGCCGAGGGCCACCGCTTGTTCGGCGGACTTGTCGACGTCGTCGGCGCCGAAATAGACCGTCCACGAGCCGGGTACGCCCTCGGCGAGATGGCCCGCCGCGTCCATGATGCCGCCGCCCATGGGTGGTGCGGCGTGGATGGTGGTGTAGCGGAAATCCGCGGTGTCGGCGATCGTCAGGGTGTCGCGCCAGTCGAAGGCCTCGCGGTAGAAGACCAGGGACTCGTCGTAGGCGCGGGTCATCAGCTCGAACCAGGACGGGACGCCGACGTGGTCGGTCCAGGTGCCATCGGCGACCATGCCGACCGCCTCGAAGCCGGCGAAGGTGTCGGCCTGCCAGACGCCGACCCCGATGCCGCCCACATCGGCGAGTACCGCCATCGCTCCGAGATCGGCGACCGCCATCGGCTCGACGATCACAGTGCCGCCCGCCCGGCTCGCCTCGGCCGTCGTCGCGAGGGCATCGGGGGAGTTCAGATAGACGGTCCAGCGGTCGGGATACGGGTCGCCGGGATCGTCGTGACGGCCCATCGCGCCCGCCACCGCCCGACCGTCCTTGCGCAAGGTGGTGTAGCCGCCGAATTCCTCGCCGCCGCGTTCGGCGGTCCAGCCGAACAGTTCGCCGTAGAAGGCGATCGCGCGGTCGAGATCGGTGGTGTAGAGATCGACCCAGGTGGGATCGCCGGGTTTCGGGTGCATCGACATGACTTCTCCTCGGCTGAAGGGGTAGCGCGATAGAGACGCTGACACGTTCGTGCGTCGCATCGATCATGACGCGCCGACCGTCGAAAAGTCATCGCCGACAACCGTTGCACCCACGCGACCTGCGGAGGAAGATCAGGATCGCGAACTACGGCGCGCCGAATACGACACAGAGTAGGACCCGCGCGGAATGCTGCGGCAGCACGGTTTACGATTCACTCCAACGCATGTCTGCTGCTGTTCGTTCCCGAGACGCGGCTGGCCTGCGAGTGACGTACAGGCATCTTCAGGAGGATCAGTGACTGCGGTAGAGCCCAGGCCAGTCCCTCAGTTGGAAGCGACTCGACCGTATCCGGCACGGACCGGTCCGAAGGGCTCGTTCCTCTACAAGGCGGTCACCACCACCGACCCCAAGGTGCTCGGCACCATGTACTTGGTGACGGCGATCAGCTTCTTCCTGGTCGGTGGACTCATGGCGCTGCTCATGCGCGCCGAGTTGGCCCGACCGGGTCTGCAGTTCCTCTCGCCGGAACAGTTCAACCAGCTGTTCACCATGCACGGCACGATCATGCTGCTGTTCTACGCGACGGCGATCGTGTTCGGCTTCGCCAACATCATCCTGCCGCTGCAGATCGGCGCCCCCGACGTCGCCTTCCCGCGACTGAACGCGTTCAGCTACTGGCTGTACCTGTTCGGCGGCACCATGGCGACCGCGGGCTTCGTGACCCCCGGCGGCGCGGCGGACTTCGGCTGGACGGCGTACGTGCCGCTCACCGACATCCTGCACTCGCCCGGTGTCGGCACCGACCTGTGGATCCTGGGTCTGGCCGTGTCCGGTCTGGGCACCATCCTCGGTGGCGTCAACATGCTCACCACCGTGGTCTGCCTGCGCGCACCCGGTATGACCATGTTCCGCATGCCGATCTTCACCTGGAACATCGCGGTCACCTCGGTACTGGTGCTGCTCGCGTTCCCGCTGCTCACCGCGGCGCTGTTCGGTCTGGCCTACGACCGCCACCTGGGTGGTCACATCTACGACCCGGCCACCGGCGGCATCCTGCTCTACCAGCACCTGTTCTGGTTCTTCGGCCACCCCGAGGTCTACATCATCGCGCTGCCGTTCTTCGGCATCGTGTCGGAGATCTTCCCGGTGTTCAGCCGTAAGCCGATCTTCGGTTACACCACACTGGTCTACGCGACGCTGGGTATCGCGGCGCTGTCGATCGCGGTGTGGGCGCACCACATGTACGCCACCGGCGCGGTGCTGCTGCCGTACTTCTCCTTCATGACCTTCCTCATCGCGGTTCCGACCGGTGTGAAGTTCTTCAACTGGATCGGCACCATGTGGAAGGGGCAGTTGACCTTCGAGACACCGATGCTGTGGTCGATCGGCTTCCTGGTGACCTTCCTCTTCGGTGGTCTGTCGGGTGTCATCCTGGCCTCGCCGCCGCTGGACTTCCACGTCACCGACTCGTACTTCGTCGTCGCGCACTTCCACTACGTGCTCTTCGGCACCATCGTGTTCGCCACCTTCGCGGGTATCTACTTCTGGTTCCCGAAGATCACCGGCCGCATGATGGACGAGCGTCTGGGCAAGTGGCACTTCTGGACCACCTTCGTCGGCTTCCACACCACCTTCCTGGTGCAGCACTGGCTGGGTGCCGAGGGCATGCCGCGTCGCTACGCCGACTACCTGCCGTCGGACGGTTTCACCACGCTGAACACGATCTCGACGATCGGTGCGTTCATCCTCGGCTCGTCGATGCTGCCGTTCATCTGGAACGTCTTCAAGAGCTACCGCTACGGCGAGGTCGTCACGGTCGACGACCCGTGGGGCTACGGCAACTCCCTCGAGTGGGCCACCACCTGCCCGCCGCCGCGCCACAACTTCTACGAGCTGCCGCGCATCCGCTCGGAGCGCCCGGCATTCGAGCTGCACTACCCGCACATGGTCGAGCGTATGAAGGCCGAGGCGCACGTCGGCTGGGGCTCGGGTAAGCACAGCACGCACGTGTCCGAAGACGCGCTCGCGAAGAAGTAAGACACCACCGAACGACAGGGTGTGCACCTGCTGGGTGAACCAGCAGGTGCACACTCTTTTTGTGGGTAATCGAACGGAGCAGATCGACTTGGCCGACACCACAGTTCTCGTGACCGTCACCGGCCCCGACCGACCAGGCGTCACCTCGGTGCTGCTGGCGGCGCTGTCGCGGCACCAGGTGAGCCTGCTGGACGTGGAACAGGTCGTCATCAGGGGCAGGCTCACCCTGGGTGTGCTGGTGTCGTGCCCCAACGACGCGGAGGCGTTGCAGGACGACCTCGAAGAGGCGATGAACACCGTCGGCATGCAGGTCGACGTGTCCGTGGACGCGCAGATCGGCAAGCCGCCGATGTCCACGCACGCCGTCGTGGTGCTCGGCGCCCCGGTCACCGCGAAGGCGTTCAGCGCGATCTCGCGGGAACTGGCCACCGGTGGCGCCAATATCGACTCCATCCGAGGCATCGCCGACTACCCGGTGACCGGCATGGAACTGATGGTCACCGCGACCGACACCAGCGACGAAGGCGACGCGCGGCTGCGCACCGCACTGGCCGAGGTGGCCGTCGCCGAACAGGTCGACATCGCGGTGGAACGGGCCGGGCTGGCACGCCGTGCCAAGCGCCTCATCGTGTTCGATGTGGACTCCACGCTGATCACGGGCGAGGTGATCGAGATGCTGGCCGCGCACGCCGGCGTCGAGGACCAGGTCCGCGAGGTCACCGAGGCGGCCATGCGCGGCGAACTCGACTTCGCCGAATCGCTGCGTCAGCGCGTGGCCACCCTCGAAGGTCTCGACGAGTCGGTGATCGAGGAGGTCGCCGACCGGATCGAGCTCACTCCGGGCGCACGCACCACGATTCGCACCCTGCGCAGGCTCGGGTTCCGCTGCGGTGTGGTCTCGGGTGGGTTCCGGCAGGTGATCGAGCCGCTCGCACACGAGCTGGAACTCGATTTCGTGCAGGCCAACACCCTGGAGATCATCGACGGCAAACTCACCGGACGGGTCGTCGGCGAGATCGTCGACCGGGCGTTCAAGGCGACCGCGCTGCGCAAGTTCGCGGCCGAGGCGGGGGTGCCGATGGAGCAGACCGTCGCGGTCGGCGACGGCGCCAACGACATCGACATGCTCAACGCGGCCGGTCTCGGTGTGGCGTTCAACGCCAAGCCCGCACTGCGCGAGGTGGCCGACACGGCACTGTCGCATCCCTACCTGGACGCGGTGCTGTTCATCCTCGGCGTCACCCGCGACGAGGTGGAAGCGGCCGACGCGCGCGACGGTGGCGTGCGACGGGTTCCGCTGCTCGGCCGGTAGGGCCATCCTGATCGCCGACGGCGGCGCCGGGTGCGAAGACCGACGAACACTCCGCGACCGCGCTATTAGGCTGGCGGGCGGACTGGTGTCGATCGAACGGGTGTTGTGGCATGGGTAGTGGGCTGGAAACCGAGGAGCAGGCCGAGGCGACGGTCCGCGACGAGGCGGCCGAATTCGCCGCTCGGCATGCGGAATTGGCGCAGGGTTACGGCGGCAACGGTGACCCCGACGACCCGGCGATGGTCCAGGCGATGCAGATGGTGCTGCACATACCCAAGATCGATCCGCCTGCCCGCAGCGCACTGCTGGAGGCCGCGGCAGCCGCGGCGGTGGCGGTGTGCCTCGACCCGCGTTCGGGGCCCGGCGGGGAGTGGGAGCCTCGGTATCTCGCGTGGAAGCGGTCACGGATCAGGAAGGTGGCCCGGCGGGCGCGTGGTGCGCAGTGGGTGGCCGCGGGTGACGTCGACGGAATGACTGTCGATGTCGATGGCGCGCAGGCTCGTGCGTTCGTCCCCGGCCCGGTGGGGGAGATCGATCAGCGCATCCGCAAACTCCAGATCGGCGGTACCGATCTAGAGCACGACGAGCCGGGGCCCGCGGATCCGGCGTTGCCGGTGCTGTGGGTGAACACGGTATTGGCGATGTCGGTGGGCAAGGCGGCCGCACAGGTCGGGCATGCGAGCATGTTGCTGGCGGGTGCGCTGCCCGTGGACGCGGCGGCCGCGTGGGCAGCCCGCGAGTTCCGGTGCGCTGTGCGCGACGCCGACGAAGCGCGGTGGGCGAGCTTGGTGGCCGAGGTGGCCGCGGGTCGTGCGGTGGCTGTGCGCGATGCCGGTTTCACCGAGGTGGCGCCCGGCTCGATGACGGTGATCGCGGTGCCCGCGCACGGTTGATCTCCTCGACACAAGCATCCGAATTCGACGGTTCGGTTGAGGTTTTCGTGAGGCGCCGCGGTCGCTGTGTGTAGCGCCCCTGCCCAGGGGGTACTCAGCGGTTCGGTGTTTCGCGAACGAATGTGATCGACCGTGAGCGATCATCGATAGGGATGCTCTCGACTACTGGCGACGGATCGAGATATGTCGTATGGCTATGGAATAGTGGCCGTGTTGGCTGCTCGCAACGAAACTCGGGGGAAGGAGTGATCGCTGGTGACCAGGTTCGAGATCCCCGAGGGGTGGACGGTTCAGGCCTATCGATTCGCGCTCGACCCCACGCCACAACAAATTTCGATGTTCGGTTCGCATTGCGGTGCATCCCGATTCGCGTTCAACCACATGCTTGCCCTGGTCAAAGCGGTGTTGGATCAGCGTGCCGCCGAACGCAGCTACGGGATCACTGACACCGATCTGACCCCGTCGCTCGGTTGGTCACTGCCGAAGCTTCGCAAAATCTGGAACCAGCGCAAATATGAGCACGCACCGTGGTGGGCGGAGAACTCGAAAGAGGCTTACAATAGCGGGCTCGACGCGCTAGCGCGTGGCCTGGACAACTGGGCGAGCTCCAGTTCCGGTGTGCGGGTGGGAAAACCGGTCGGATTCCCGAGATTCAAAACCGCGGTCCGATCCCGGCGATCGGTCCGGTTCACCACCGGCCCGATCCGCGTCGAACCCGACCGCCACCACGTTGTCTTGCCGCGGGTCGGGCGGCTCAAAACGCACGAATCCACCCGCAAACTCGCCCGTCGGATCGAGGCCGGATCCGCACGGATCTTGTCAGCCACCCTCGCTCAGGACTCGAGACGCCGATGGCACGTATCGTTCCAAACCCTTGTCGCGGCCAAAACCCGTCCAGCACATGCCCGTCGATCGCCACATCCAGTAGTCGGCGTCGACGTCGGGGTCAAAGCTGATGCGCTGCTGGTGATCGCGACCGCTGAAGGTTGTGAGGTCGCGCGTGTTCCGGCGCCTAAATCTTTGAGTGCCGCACAAGCCCGGTTGCGGGTGTTACAACGAAAGGCGGCACGTCAGCAGGGTCCGTATGACCGGGTCACGAAAAGCCGACGCCGTCCGTCGAAGCGGTGGCAGGACACCACGGCACGGATTGCCCGTATCCACGGACGGTCTGGGGCGGTCCGTCGGGACGTTCTCCATAAGGCAACCACTGTGCTTGCCCAGCAATACCAGGTGATCACGGTGGAAAAACTGAACGCGGCAGGGATGCGATCTGCCGGTGGTGCTCGAAAGAAGGGGTTGAACCGGGCGCTTGCTGACGCGGCCCTCGCCCAGATCCGGCAGCAGTTGGCGTATAAAACTCGCTGGTACGGATCGGTTCTGGTGGAAGCTGATCGGTGGTTTCCGAGTTCGAAGACGTGTTCGGGGTGTGGTGGGCGAAAGCCAAACCTGACCCTCGCCGACCGCGTTTATGAGTGTGGGTTCTGTGGTTTATTGATCGATCGTGATCGAAATGCCGCGATCAACCTCGCCCGACTCGGCGAGACCCATTACATGTTGGGTGAACAGAGTTGTGCCGGCAGTGGGTCGGTGCCAGGACGTGGAGCCATCCAGAAGACCGAGCCTGCGCGAGCGGACGAGGCAGGAGGCTGCGAAGCGTCTACCCCGCACCGGCTGCGGCTGGGGCAGGCGGGGACCGCTTCACCGCAAGGTGAGGCTGCCTGATGGAGCGCATGCAGCTTTTCGCAGCGAACGGCAACGGTATCCGTAACCGACAGCCGAACACATCGAGGCACACGGAGGTTCCGCGATGACGACGACGATTGTGGTGATCCTGCTCGTCTGGATCGTGCTGTCGGTGCCTGTCTCTTTTGTCGCCGCGCGGATGTTGCGTAGCGAGGTTCGCAACGCGCGGGACCCGTCGACGACCAGGACCGACGAATCTCGTACGGGCCGGTCGCTGCGCTGAGAGCCCGCGTGGGCCAAGATGGAGCGCGTGTCGCAACCCGATCCCGATCTGCTCATCGACTTCTCCGACGTGACCATCCGTCGCTCGGGCCGAACTCTGGTCGGCCCTGTCTCATGGCAAGTAGAGCTCGACGAACGCTGGGTGGTGCTCGGCCCGAACGGCGCGGGCAAGACCTCGCTGCTGAGAATGGCTGCCGCCGAACTCCATCCGACCTCCGGTGACGCGAATCTGCTGGGGGAGACGCTCGGTCGCGTCGACGTCAGCGAATTGCGCCCGCGCATCGGACTGTCCTCGGCGGCGGTGGCCAGCCGGATCCCGGTGGACGAGAAGGTCAGCGACCTGGTGGTCTCGGCCGGCTACGCGGTGCTCGGCCGCTGGCGCGAACGCTACGAGGACATCGACACCGAACGCGCCGTCGACATGCTGGAAACCCTCGGCGCCGAACATCTTTCCGACCGCACCTACGGCACCCTGTCCGAAGGCGAACGCAAGCGGGTGCTGATCGCGCGCGCCCTGATGACCGATCCGGAACTGCTGCTGCTCGACGAACCGGCCGCGGGCCTCGACCTGGGTGGTCGTGAGGAACTCGTCGAACGTCTCGGCGATCTCGCCGCCGACCCCGACGCGCCCGCGATGGTGCTGGTGACCCATCACGTCGAGGAGATCCCGCCCGGCTTCACCCATGCGCTGCTCCTCAAGGAGGGCGAGGTGGTCGGCCAAGGGCTCCTCGGCGACGTGCTCACCGCCGAGAATTTGAGCAATGCCTTCAGCCAGTCGATCGCCCTGGACCGGGTCGACGGGCGCTGGTTCGCGCGGCGGGCTCGTCGTTCAGGCGGGCATCGGCGCCGGAACTGACCGTTCGCGCGGTGTGCGCCGATTCCGGCTGTCCGAGCTGGCAGGGGTCGGTCAGTCGGGGATCTCGACGCACCGTCGACCAAGCGGGCGTTAGGGTGCTGAAAAGGTTGCCCGCACTCGAAGTAGGCAGCCGGGACCGGTCGGTAGGCCGGTGCGGTGTTGGTCGCCGGGCCGTCGGTTCGGTGGTGGAGAGGAACGGTATGAGTGAGTCCGGGGTCCCCGCGCGGGACGCGTCGACCGTGATGCTGGTGCGTGACGGCGAGGCGGGTATCGAGGTGTTCCTGCAGCGCCGGGTCAAGGCGATGGCGTTCGCGGCAGGGGTGACGGTGTTTCCCGGCGGCGGCGTCGACGCTGCCGACGGCACGGCCGACATCTCCTGGACGGGCCCCGAACCTGCCTGGTGGGCCGAGCGTTTCGCCACCGACGAACAGACCGCGCAGGCCCTCGTCGCCGCTGCCGTGCGGGAAACCTTCGAGGAATGCGGAGTGCTGCTCGCCGGGCCGACCGCGGATTCTGTCGTCGACGACTCGGCGCGCTACCGCGAAGCGCGGGGCAAGCTCGAGCGCCGCGAATTATCGCTCGCCGATTTCCTCGCGGCCGAGGGCTTGGTGTTGCGCGCCGACCTACTGCGCCCGTGGTCGAACTGGATCACGCCCGAGGCCGAACCCCGCCGCTACGACACCCGCTTCTTCGTCGCGGTGCTCCCCGAGGGGCAGATCGCCGACGGCGCCACCTCCGAGGCCGCCCAGGTGACCTGGCGGACCCCGCAAGACGCGCTGGCGAGCTGGCGAGCAGGTGAACACGTGCTGATGCCACCGACGTGGTCGCAGCTCGACGCGCTGTGCGAGTTCGCCGACACCGCGGCCGTGCTGGCCGCCGACCGTGTCGTCGAGCCGATCATGCCGAAGTACTCGCCGGGAGCGGGCGGTCGACCGCTGTCGAACTTCCCTGACATCGAACGGTATTTCGACGAGCTGCCGGAGTTGGGTGCACTCGGCGGCCGGTAGGTTGAGGCGCATGGCCGAATTCGTGACCCTCGAGCTGCCCGCCGAGCCGACCACCCGTGGCGTCGCGCTGCTGCGCGTCGATCGTCCGCCGCTGAACCTCGTCGACGCCCAGCTGGCCCGCGAGGTGGCGGCCGCGGCGGCCACGGTGGCCCAGCATCCCGGGGTCTGCGCCCTGATCGTCTACGGCGACGAGCGGGTGTTCAGCGCGGGTGACGAGATGTCGGAGCTGGCCGAACTCGACGCCGGCCAGGCCGCCGCCATGGCCGCCGATCTACAGGCCGCGCTCGGCTGCCTCACCCGGGTTCCGCAGCCGACGGTCGCCGCGATCACCGGCTACTGCCTCGGCGCCGGTCTCGAACTCGCACTCGGCGCCGACCACCGGATCGTCGGTGACAACGTGAAACTCGGTCTGCCGCAGATCAAAGCTGGCCTGATCCCGCTCTCGGGCATCCGTCGGCTCTCGCTGCTGATCGGTGCGAGCCGGGCCAAGGACCTCGTCTACACCGGTCGTTTCGTCGACGCCGAAGAGGCCGCGAAGCTCGGCCTGGTCGACGAGGTCGTCGCGCCCGACGATGTCCTCACCGCCGCCCGCGCGTGGGCCGCTCAGTTCGTCACCGCCGCGCCCCGCGCCCTCGCCGCGGCCAAGGCGGTTTTCGAGTCCGGCCCGCACGGTCACTCCACTGCCGTCACCGAATGGTCGGCGCTCTTCGACACCGACGACGCCCGCACCGGCACTCGCACCTTCGCGGCCGAGGGGCCCAACGCCGCCACCTTCACGGGCCGCTAGCAACCGGTTCGGAACCCTTGTTAACTTCGCGCATACCGATCGTGCGACAACCTGGGCAACTCTCAGCGACTCCGCGGCGGTGGGGTGCGAAGCGTCCGTTCGGACCGGGGTCGGCTCGCGCTCGCGGGCGCGCGACGGTCGGTCCCGCGCGGTGGAAAGGCCCGTCGCTTGTCCCAGCAGCAGCGTGCCCGGGCGCACATATTAGGCTGGCCTGCATGACGGTCCATCCCGACGACCCGGCGCCGAACCCCCACGCCACCGAGGCCCAGGTCGAAGCAGCGCGCAAAGACACCAAACTCGCCCAGGTCCTGTACCACGACTGGGAAGCGGAGACCTACGACGACAAGTGGTCGATCTCCTATGACGAACGCTGTATCGCGTATGCGCGCGGCCGGTTCGACCTCGCCGTCGGCCCGGCTCCGCTGCCGTACGAGCGCGCGCTCGAGCTGGGCTGTGGCACCGGATTCTTCCTGCTCAACCTGATGCAGGGTGGCATCGCCAAGTCCGGTTCGGTCACCGACCTCTCGCCCGGCATGGTGAAGGTCGCGCTGCGCAACGCCGAGCACCTCGGCCTGGATGTCGACGGTCGCGTCGCCGACGCCGAGACCATCCCGTACGACGACGACACCTTCGATCTGGTCTGCGGCCACGCCGTGCTGCACCACATCCCCGACGTGGAGCTGGCGCTCAAGGAGTGCCTGCGCGTGCTCAAGCCGGGCGGGCGCTTCGTGTTCGCCGGTGAGCCGACCACCATCGGCAACATCTACGCTCGCCGCCTCGGCCAGGCCACCTGGAAGGTGACCACCGAGATCACCAAACTGCCGTTCCTGGCCGGCTGGCGTCGTCCGCAGACCGAGCTGGACGAGTCCTCCCGCGCGGCCGCGCTCGAGGCCGTCGTCGACCTGCACACCTTCGACCCGAGCGATCTCGAGAAGATGGCCAAGTCCGCGGGTGCCGTCGATGTGAAGGCCACCACCGAGGAACTCGCCGCCGCCCTGTGGGGCTGGCCGGTGCGCACCTTCGAGGCCGCCGTCCCCGACGAGAAGCTGACCATGCCGTACCGCCTGGCGCAGTACCGCGCGTGGCTGGGTCTGAGCTGGCTGGACGAGAACGTGCTGCGCAAGGTCGTGCCGCGTGAGTTCTTCTACAACGCGATGATCACCGGCGTGAAGCCGGGCGCGGCGAAGAAGTAGGTGGGCTACCGCTTCGGCCGCGACGATGTCGCCTACCTCGGCAGCGCGGCAGGCCGTGCCGCGCTCGCCGAGGTCGACCGGCTGGAGCTGATCCCCGCGACGCACCTGCGCGATATCGAGCAGGTGCGTCGTTCGCACGGTGATCGTGCCGCCGCGCTGATCGAGACCGTGCGATTGCGTCGCAAGGCCGTGGTGAAGCTGCCTGATGCCGCCGAGTGGTTGTTCACCGACGACGCGCTGCAGCAGGCGACGCCCACGCTCGTCGCCCGACATCGGGCGGCCCGTTTGGCCGGTCGCGCGGTGCACGACGTGACCTGTTCGATCGGGGCGGAGTTGGCCGAGCTGGCCGCGAGGTGTCCGGCCGTGATCGGCAGCGATCTCGACGATGTGCGGCTCGCCATGGCCGCCCACAACCTCGAGGTCTCGCCGCCATCGGTGGCAGACCCCGGCACCATTGCCTCGAGTCCGAGCGACCGCGCGGAGCGGGCCGGCTCAGCCCACGATCGTGCGGACGACCTCCGCCGCGGCGTGCCGGGTGAACAGTCGAACGTCGCGATCGGGACGCGAAACATTGTGCTGGCCATGGCAGATGCGCTCACGCCGATCACTCGCGACACCGTGATCATCGCGGATCCGGCGCGCAGAGCCGACGGCCGCCGCACCTACGACCCAGCGAAACTCCAGCCCCCACTTCCGGATCTGCTGGCCGCGTACACGGGCCGCGACATCGCCGTGAAATCCGCCCCCGGCCTGGATTTCGACCGCCTCGGCTGGGACGGCGAAGTGGAGATCGTCTCCCTCGACGGCGCTGTGCGCGAAGCCTGCCTGTGGTCACCCGGCCTCACCGAGCCCGGCGTCACTCGCCGCGCCACCGTCCTGGACTCCCGCGGCGGCACAACAACTCTCACCGACGCCGCCCCCGACGACATCCCCGACCGAGCCCCCGGTGACTGGATCATCGACCCCGACGGCGCCGTCGTCCGCGCGGGCCTGGTCCGCCACTACGCCGCGAAACACGACCTCTGGCAACTCGACCCCCACATCGCCTACCTCACCGGCGACACGGTCCCCCCGGGCATGCGCGGCTTCCGCGTCGAAGACCGCTTCGAACTCCGCGAGAAAACCCTCCGCCAGGAACTCTCCCGGCGCGACTGCGGCTCCCTGGAAATCCTCATTCGCGGCGTCGATATCGACCCCGACGCCCTCCGCAAGAAACTCAAACAACGAGGCTCCACCCCGTACACCCTGGTGATCACCCGAATCGGTCGAGCCGGCGTCGTCTTCCTCTGCCGAGCCGTCGCAGCCACCCACTGACGGACCAGGGAGACGGCTGCCGTGGCACTGACCGCATGCGGTTCGCCTCAGCCCTCGCAGTTCAGAAGGCCAGATCTGACCAGGGGATATCGATGGGGAAGGGATGGGTTGTGTGCACTCCGCCGTGATCTTCGGCGAACCATTCGCCGGTCAGGATGTAGTTGGCCCGCCGCAGCGGTGTAACGCCCTGCGGGAGGTGGAGCGCATCGGTCGACAACGCATAGGCGCGGACTGCGCTGATTCGACGGGGTTGTGATGCGAGCTCTGCCTCCCAATACCAGGAGATGCCGCCCTCGGCATAGCGGCGCTTCTTCTCTTCGATCTTCTTCGGCGTGTTCGCGGGCGAGAGCACTTCGCCGGCCAGGAGAACATCCTCGGCGAAGACCCAGCCGAATTCGTCTCGCAGGCAACGGAAGATCATGAACTCGGGCGTGAGGAAGCTGGACTTGTCGGGCCGGAAGAAGACATTGGTCTCGAGGTCAACCTGCCAGCAACAACCTGGTTCAGCTGTCATGTGGCGCTTGGCTTCCCGCTCGAAGGCATTGGCGAAGCGCCTGCTGTACGTTCGAGGCTCGGTGCGTGATGAAGGGCTCAGCTCTCGATCTTCTTCACCACCCGCTGCACCGTGAGCCAGGTGCGGGTGGTGATGTCCTTGCCGTAGGTCTTCTCCAGGCGGGCCATGAAGTCAGGGGTCTTGCCGGTGCTGTTGTCGACGACGGTGAGGAAGGCACGGGCCTTGTGGTCGTAGCCGATGACGCGGGTGAGGGGGTCGTCGTCGAAGGCCTTGGTGTCGGCTTCGCGCATCTTCGTTTTGAAGAAGGTGACGGTGAGGTAGGAGCCGCGCTCGTGGGGGAGTCCTTCGAACGGGTCGCGGTCGAGGAGCGCGCGCAGTTCAGGGTGACTGCGGATGATGGTGCCGCCCGGGATGCCGAGTTCGGCGTTGAGCGCCTGCTGAATGCGGTCTTCCAGCTCGGCGGGGTCGTCGGCGGTGCGGAAGACGACGTTGCCGCTGGTCAGCACCGAGGCGACCTTCTCGAAGCCGAGCCCCTCGAACACCCCACGCAACTTCTCGTTGCGCATGTTCGGGTTGGTCGGCATGATCCCCCGCAGCAGCGCCGCATAACTCTCCACCATGCGACCGTACCCACCACCCCCGACAGCCCGCCATATCGGACGGGTCGTCAGCTCCTGCAGCGGGACGTCCTGAAATCTTCCTCGACCGGGCGCGCGCAGCGTGACGGTTTGCCGACGAAGGGGATCTGTCAACGGGAAGCGTGTCGGCGGTCGCGGCGAAATGAATTCCGGTGACGCGATTCAGTTCGGGCAATCAGCGTTCGTTTCCGAAAGCATGACCGGGACCGGCGAAACAATCGCCGATATTCCGACCAGCGCATGTTTTGGAATTCGATGTCCGACGCGCAGAATACGTCCTGGAGGAATTAGTGACGGCAGCGAACTGGAAAAACGGCACTCGGCCATCGCGCCGACCAATCTGGACGAGGCGCGGAAGCCTCGCCCAAGGAAATTGACATAGTATCGGCCCGGGAATCGCGAGCGGTCGGACGTGAAATGACTACACGCAGAACACCCAAAGGATGAATGAGCCGACCAACCATGGCATGGGCATGGGGCCGCAAAAACCGCCGCCGGCGACTTCGTGGAGTTGCCCCGCAGAGGGTCCGGGTACAGGGTCTGCTGTGGCCACGCCCGAACCGAGGGCGATGACGGGGGCAATCGCGAAGGCCGCTGCCGCCGCACGCAATCTATTGTTCATGATGAACCTCCTGGGATTGATGATCAGTGTCAGTGTCCCGGGCGCAGATAAACGTCCGACCGCCGGATAATGGCATTCTGACTCCACCCGGCTCAGGACAGCACTATTATCCCGCGCTCGACGGGATCACACAAGACATCGTTCGTGCAACCGAAGTGAACACCGCCGGTGAGATTCAACGGTTGTCGGTCGTGGCCGTCGAGTTCGGTCAATGAAACCTTTTTATCATCATCCCGGGGCTGAAATCCATCAGACCTCGACGCACGCAGCACGGCGATTTATCCCTGGGCGGCGGCGTTCTTCTTTCGCTCGATATCGGCCAGCGCCGCCATGTAGGCCTCGCGCTCCTCGGCGCTCGCATCCCACGCGACCTTGCGGTTCTTCACGACCTTGGCGGGCGCGCCGACGGCGATGCTGTAATCGGGGACATCTCCGCGCACCACCGCGTGTGCGCCGAGCACACACCCGCGCCCCACCCTGGTATCGCGCAGGACGGTCACCTTGGCCGCGATCCAGGTGTCGGGGCCGATGCGCACGGGGCTCTTCACGATGCCCTGGTCCTTGATGGGCATGTTGATGTCGTCCATGCGATGGTCGAAGTCGCAGATGTAGCACCAGTCGGCGACCAGGGTCGACTCACCGATCTCGATGTCGAGGTAGGTGTTGACGACGTTGTCCTTGCCGAACACCACCTTGTCGCCGATGCGCAGCGAGCCCTCGTGGCAGCGCAGGGCATTGCCGTCGCCGATGTGCACCCAGCGGCCGATTTCCATGCGCGCGAGTTCCGGGGTCGCGTGGATCTCCACATTGCGGCCGAGGAAGACCATTCCGCGCAGCACGATATGCGGGTTGGCCAGGCGGAACTTGGCCAGGCGGTAGTACCGCACCAGATACCAGGGGGTGTAGGCCCGGTTGGCGAGCACCCAGCGCAGCGAATCCCTGGTCAGAAATCGGGCCTGCTGCGGATCGCGGCGGCGTGATCCACGCCAGCGCGCGCTCAGCGGCGCGCCCCACATGCTCGTCACGAACTACTCTCCCTCATTGACCGAGGACAATGATCCGCCGGGCCTGCCCCGGGGATTCGGTCGTCGGCTACACAGAGTACTTTCGCAGGGCACACTTACCGTGCCATACCCCGATAACACAGGGAGATCTGCAGGTGCGAACTCGGACTCGCGTCGTCGCCTCGCTCGCTGCCGCCGGTGTGGTGGCGCTGGCCGGGTGCGGCACGGATGTGGACGACATCAAGGTCGGCGCCGGAAAAGGCTGGCCCGCAACGCATCACGACGGCAGCAATGCGAGCAGCAGCCCGGTGTCGGGTGCGGACTCGGTATCGCTGAGCTGGTCACGTCCGGTGGGTGGCCCGATCGCCCAGCCGTTGACGATCGGCGCCGAGGGGCAGATGTTCGTCACCTCGAACACCGGCAACTGCGCGATCTTCTCCTTCCAGATGCTCACCGGCCGCAAACGCTTCTGCAACCCGCTCGGTCCGTCGACGATCGCGGCGCCGACCGTGCTCGACGGGGTCAGCAATGTCTACGTCGGTGACGACGGCGCGGTGAATTCGTTCAACTACCTCGGTCAGCCCCGGTGGCGCACCCCCGTGGCGGGCGTGCCGGTGGCGATCCAGTTCACCGGCGACGGCAATGTGCTGACGGTGACCCAGTCCGGCCAGGTCGACGTGCTCAGCCGTCAGACCGGCGGTCGTGAGGTGCCGACGGTGCAGTTGCTCGGCGAACCCGACTTCCTGAAGTACCCCGGTCTCACCCGTCCCGCCTCCGGCGACGGCCTCGACGACTGCCAGACCGGCGGCCCCCGCTGCGCCGTCGCCAACACCACCGCCGTCGACCCGTCGACCGGCCGCTTCTTCGTCACCGTCTGGGAGCCGGGCAAGCCGGCCGCCGCCCTGCGCGCGATGCGCTACGCCGACGGCGCCGTGACCCAGGAGTGGAGCGCCGAGGTCCTCACCGGCGGCAGCGCGACCAGCCCCACCCTCTCCGCCGACGGCGACACCGTCTACGTCGGCGACAACAGCAAGCGCCTCATCGCCCTGAACACCGCCGACGGCGCCACCCGCTGGGTTCAGCCACTGTCCTGGGCGCCCCGTGGCGGCATCTCCGTCGCAGGCGATCTGATCATCCCCGCGGGTGACGACGGCTACCTGATGGCACTGCACGACAGCGATGACAAGGCCGAAATAGTCTGGGAGCGTAAGGATCTCGCCCTCCGCGGCACCCCGGCCCAAACCGCGGGTGACATCGGCTACACCGTCGCCGCCATCGGCGCCGGCCTGAACCTCATCACCTTCGACACCACCACCGGCAACACCATCGATTCCGACCCGCTGCCGGCCGCGACCGGCACCACCACGGGCACCTCCATCGGCCCCGAAGGTGAAGTCGTCGTGGCTACCCGCCTGGGTGAGATCTTCGCCTTCACACCGGACATCTGACGGCGCGACAGCTGCGCACTGCCGCAGGTACGCCTGACCGGGTACGCCGTACGTCAGTACGGGTTGGCTCGGTCCAGCCAGCGCACGTCGAGTTCCGTCGCGCGCTGCTGGGTGAAGGAGATACGCGCCGGGTCGCCGTCGGCGGTGTAGCGCTCTTCCGGGTTCGCGGCGAGCCAGTCCAGCCAATAGGCCGAATCGAACGGGACCGCACCCCGGCCCGATCGGATCCGCGGCACCCCGCCGGGGTCGACCGCGCCGTACGGGGCGGGCGCGGGGTTGGAGCCCACCAGCATGACGGCATCGAAGCGGTAGGGGGTGCCGTCCCAGGTGCCCGCCGTGGCCAGCGCGTGATCGCGGGGATACACGCCGAGTGGCAGTGCCATGGTGCGCACGGTGACTCCGGGCGCCGCCGTGGTCACCGCGCGCACGTTCTGCACCAGTTCGCGTTGCACGTTGTCGGCGTCCAGGCTCGCGAGATTCGCGTGATCGGCGGTGTGCGCGCCTATTTCGTGGCCGTGGGCGAGCAGCCATGGCAGCGCGCGCTGGTCGCCGCCGAAGGGCTCGTTGTTGACGTAGAAGGTGGCCACCGGCCGGAAGTCCGGGTAGCGGGCGCCGAACTCGGCGAGGATGCCGGCGGCACTGTCCGGGGCCACCGCGCCGGAATCGGTGAAGCTGAGTTGGCTGCCGGTGGAGTCGTCGAAGGTGAGCACCACCGGGTGTGTGCCCGCAGGCAGGTCGAGGTCGCCGGAGATGTATTGCGCGGCGGTGACCGGGCGGTAGCCCTCGCGGTACAGCCGTTCCAGTTCGTCGCGGAACTCCGCCGGGGTCTGGTCGTATTCGCCCGCCGGGTTCGGTGCGATCTGGTGATACATCAGGACCGGGACGAGTCCCAGTTCGTTGGCGGCGATCTCGGCCGGATTCGGTGGTGCCGGTCTCGCGATTGTCGTCACCGACTCCGCCGGGTGCGCCGAAGCCGCTTCCTTTTCCACGGCGGCACAGGCCGTGAGTGCGGCTGCCAGCGCTGTCGCTGACGCGAGCCGGAACATTGTGTTCGAACCGCCCATCATCAATGCGATATTACGCCGCGGCGACGGATTACAGTCGATTCATCGATACCGAGTACGCCGTGTCGGGACTACGAAATAGTTGGCGTGTCAATGGTTTTGGAAGGCGGTGTTGACGTTGGGATTGCAACTCCGATCGGCCGATCGACGGCGATGGACGACTCCCGTTATCGGTGTCGCCCTCGCGGCGCTGGTCGTCTCTCTGGTGGCCGGGTTCGCGCTGAGCAGATCCGGCGAACTGCCATCGGCGGACACCGTGCCACCGACCCTTCAGCTGACACCGGCCGATCCCAACCGTTCGTATCGCGAGCCGGTTGTGGTGCGCGGTAACGCTGTCGACGCGGTACGGGTGTCCATCGGCGAGGCGGCGGTGACCCCGGCTCCGGACGGTGCCTTCGAGATCTCGGTGCCGTGGGCGCCCGCTGTCGAGGTCGTCGCGGTGGACGCCGCGGGCAATCAGAGCAGCAGCGTCGCCGTCACCACGCTCGCGCTGCCGCGGATGCGGGCCGTGCACGTCACCGCGCACGCATGGGCGCACGATGGCTTGCGCGAAGCCGTTCTCGATCTCGCTCGCGAAGGTCGCATCGACACGGTGCAGCTCGATATCAAGGACGAGGACGGCGTCGTCGGCTACGACTCCCAAGTGTCTCTCGCCCGCGAATCCGGTGCCGTCGCTTCGATCTACGACGCACCGTCGGCCCTGCGGCAATTGCACGACCTGGGTTTGCAGGTGGTCGGCCGCATCGTCGCGTTCCGCGATCCGACCGTGGCCGCGTGGGCCTGGCACAACGGCAGGCCGGACTGGGTCGTCCAGAACCCGTCCGGCCAGCCCTATTCCAGCCACTACGGCCCGATCGCCTTCACCAATGTCGCGCACCCCGACGTACGCCGCTACAACATCGACCTCGCCGTGGAAGCCGCACAGCTCGGTTTCGACGGCATCATGTACGACTACGTCCGCCGCCCCGACGGCAGCCTGACCAGCATGAATTTCGCCGGACTCACCGGCACCCCCGCCACCGCGGTCGCGGACTTCCTCGCCCAGAGCCGCTACCCGGTACACCTCGCGGGCGCGCATCTGAGCGCCGCGGTCTACGGAATCGCGTCCACCCGCCCCGACGAGATCGCCCAGGACATCCCCCTGATGTCGCGCAGCGTCGACTTCGTGGCGCCCATGGTCTACCCATCGCATTGGGGCCCCGGCGAGTACGGCGTCGCCAACCCCAACGCCCAGCCCTACGACATCATCTTCCGCTCCCTACGAGACTTCCAAGTGGCCACAGCGGGCACCGGCGCGAAAGTGGTCCCGTGGCTCCAGGACTTCAGCCTCGGCATCACCTACGGCGACGCCGAACTCCGCGCCCAGATCGACGCCACCCGAGACGCGGGCATAGACAGCTTCTTCCTCTGGAACGCCGCCACCCGCTACCACGGCGGCGGCATCTCGCCGGCCCCGGAGGCGAAGTAGCCGAATCGATCGTCGGCAAGGGCTGGGTCAGCCTGACCGCTGTTCGATTCACCGAACCCAGGCGAGTGCATCACCCTCGTCGTCCACCGGAAACACCCGCACCTGCGCCGGAATCAGAAACCCCAGCAGATGCACAGCCTCGCCCAACACCCGGTGATCGGTGACCAACGCGATCCGCCCCCACATGTCCCGCGGCACCTTCACCAACTCCAGATCCTTCGCCATCGCCCCCAACGAATACCCGTCGAATTCCTCGCCGAGCACATAGACCATATTGATCGGTTCCTCGCGCTCGACGGCCTTCCTGATCGCCGGATCGAGCACATTCGCGTAGTCGTCGGCGGTCACCGTCCCACTGGCCCGGAACCCGATGGTCGCGGCGGGCAGATCGGATATCGGCTGCAGAGGCATCGGCTCTCCTCGAATCGAAGGCAATTGTCCAGACCCCGCGACCCTAGATCCGAACCGTCGCTCCCACCTCGCCCATCACGGGTGAACTGCCCGGAATCCTGCAATCCGCTGAGCGGTCATCGGACTACTCGACCGGCTCTGGAGTGACATCGGCCTGCTTCGGAGCCGCGGGTACCCATTCGCGCAGAGGCTGCATCACCGCGCCATAGAAGGCGTCGGTGGCCGTGGTGACGCCGGCGATGAAGCCGGCCGCGGTGCCGGACCGTTTGCTGGCCATGGGGAAGGTCTGTTCGAGGGTGAACGAGACGATCGGGCTGGTGCGGCCGTCGATAAGTGACTTGGGGGTGGTGCGGACGGTGTCGAGGAATTCGCACGTTTCGTTGCCGCGTTCGGCGAAGACGGCTTCGACCTGGACGCGGCCGGGTGCCTCGGTGAGCTGTTTGGTCAGCCAGGACACGCGGCGGGCCTGGGTGCCCTCGTCGGGTGCGGCGATGGTGGTGCGGCAGCGGACCTTGTTCGTCCGCACGTCAGCGATGACGGTGAGATCGCCCGCGGTGTCGGGGATGCGCAGGATGGCCTCGAACGAACCGTCCGTGGCCAGCCGTTCGGCGACGGCGGCGGCGCGGACCGCCGGATCGGAGTGGAACTTGCGGGCGAGGACATGCTTGACCTCGACACCGAGTTCGGCGGTGAGCCGTAGCGCGAGATGCCTGCACAGCGCCACCCACGTGTCGGCGACCGTCAGCGCTTTCGCATCGCCGGCACGTAGCGTTCCCTGGGTGACGGCGTCACGAACGGCGACCCAGTGCCTGCCCATGTCGACGAATTCGGCTGCGCCCGAACGGGGATGGTCGAGAAAGCGCAGGAACTCGGCGAGAATCCACGCTTGCAGTGCGTCGTCGATACCGCCGTGCGCGGTGAGCATGCGCGCCTCGTGGGCCACTTCGGCCCACGACAGATGGCGCAGTGCGACCTTCGTCAGCTTGCGACGGTCCACTTGGACGGGCAGCTCTCCCGGCCCGGCGGGTATGTCGTTGGACAGGCTGACGACGGCATCGTACTTCTTTCGCCGCGCGACGTCGAGGTAGCTCTCCAGCTGGTCCCGCCGGAGCTTGCCGTTGCCCGTCTTCACCTCCAGCAGACCGGTCCACTGCTTGGCACCGCGGCTCACCTTCAACACCGCATCCGGGATGACTTTGGTATCGCCCGATTCGTACTGCACCTCGAGGTAGCCCTCGAAAGCCCCTGCGGGCGCCCCCATCCGGGCGCAGATGGCGCGGGCAAAAGGGCGGACGGCCTGCATGGTAGCGATGAGCGCGGAGGTGGTGCGCCGTTCCTGTTCCTCGCCCGCGCCCACCCCGATGACCGAGAACAAGCGAGCGGGCTGCCAGGTATCCGATTCGGCCTGTCTGAATTCGATCGGCTTGGTTTTGCGTACTACGCGCCTGGTGGTCGCTACTCCGCGCGACGGCGCCGGTACCGTCGGTGCCTCGGATGCAACGACTTCCGCCTCTACGGTCGCAGGTTCGGCGTCCTCGACAGTGACCCCGAAATCCGTTGCTAGCCCCGACAATCCGGACTCCCAGCCCTGTCCGACAGCTCGCACCTTCCAGTTGCCGTCGCGTCGATATACCTCGCCGAAGACGAACGCCGACTCCGTGTCCGCGTCGGCGGTGAGATACTCGGCCAGTGAGTGCCCGGCGGGATCGATGACGTGGAACGCGAGTTTGCCCAGCGCCCCGAAGGTGCCCTCGCCGACGCTGCCCGCCAGCGCGATGGTGCGCACGTGCGCGGGAACCGCCGACAGATCGATCGAGATCCTGGCCTGCTTACCTTCCTCGGTGGCGCTCGTTCCGAGGAAACACACTGAGCCATCGGGCGATTCGGTCTGGTTATAGAAGACGAAATCGGCATCGGATCCGACGCGCCGGTCCGCGCCGAGTAGTAGCGCGGAAGCGTCGACCTCGATGTCGGGTTCCGGCCAGCCGATCACGATGTCGACACGGTCGACATCCTCGGGAAGCGGAATGTTCTGGCCCTTGGACAGCAGCGGAGACGACACAGTGGCGGTTCACCCTTCGAAGTCGGCATTCAGTCGCAAGGCTGATGCAGCCGACCCGCTCGCTGACCCCCTTGCCGCACACCGCGATTGCGTGACGGTGCCGAGGGGTGTCGGCGGTGGGGACTACTCTGTTACACGGATCACGTTTGAGTGGTTCACCGAATGGTAAAGAGATCTACTTCGGACCCCGTTCCGGCAGTTGTTTTTCCACGGTTGTCCAGCCTCTTCTCGAACCAGTGGTCGGCCAGCGGGTCGTCGCCATACGGCGGGATCGCGGTGTAGCCGTGTTTCGCGTAGAGGGTCCGTGCCTCCACGAGATCCTTGCGCGTAGTGAGCCGGATCCTGCGGGTGTGGGTCTCGCGGGCGGCGGCTTCGGCCGAGCGAAGCAATGCCGCAGCTCCGCCCGCGCCGCGCGTATCGGAGCGGACGAACATACGTGTCAGTTCCACCGATTCCGCGTCGAGGCGGCGCACACCGATACAGCCGACGGCCTCGCCGTGTCGGCGGACGATCAGTAGCAGCCCGGTGGGCGGGGCCAGATCATCGCTGTCGTGGCCGTCTGCAAGGTGCCGGTCGATCTCGGCTTCATCGGTTGGACGCCCGTAGTAGCGACTGATCATTTCGGCCAAATAGAGCCGGAGGAGTGCGGCGGCCTCCGGCGTGTGCGGTTCGGCGGGTTCGACAGTCCACCGGGCGCTCATCGGGATCGGCCCTACTTCGGATCCCGTTCCGGCAGTGGTCTTTCCACGATGTCGGGGCGGCCGAGGGAGGTGCGGACCCGGCGTTTGGCGGCGGTGTAGACCTGGGCGGTTTCGGCGGCTACTACGTCCCAGGCGAAGTCGGCGGTGAGGCGTTCTCGGGCCGTGCGGGCGCGGGCTTGGGCGGTGGCGGGGTCGTCGAGGACGGCTCGGGTGGCGTCTACCAGGCCGTCGATGTCGGCGGGGTCGAAGGAGGCGCCGGTGACGCCGTCGATGACGGCTTCGCCGAGGCCGCCCGCGGTCGAGGCGATCAGGGGGACGCCCGCGGCGGCGGCCTCGAGGGCGACGATGCCGAAGGGTTCGTAGCGGCTGGGCAGGACGATGGCGTCGGCGCCGTGCAGCCAGCCGAGGAGTTCCTCGTGGCCGAGGCTGCCGACGAAGTGGACGGCGCGGGCGACGCGGTGCACGCGGGCGCGCTCACGCAGCCACTCGAACTGGGTGCCCACACCGGCGACGGTGAGGGTGGTGCCGGGGTGGGCCCGGCGGATGCGGGGGAGTGCGGCGATCGCGTCCTGCACGCCCTTCTCGTATTCGAGGCGGCCGACATAGAGCAGTCGCGGCGGGCCCGAGCGCGGCGCGCGCGGACGGAAGGTCCACGAGCCGACGTCGATACCGTTGCGGATCACCGTGATCGGGGCCAGTTCCGGTCCGTAGAGTCGTTCGACTTCGTCCTGCATGGAGGTCGAGCAGGTGATGAGCTGATCGGATTCGTTGGTAAGCCACCACTCGACCGAGTGGACCTGCTTGTTGACCCGGCCCGACACCCAGCCGCTGTGCCGTCCGGCCTCGGTGGCGTGGATCGTCGAGACCAGCGGCACGTCGTAATATTCCGCGAGCGCGATGGATGGGTGCGCGACGAGCCAGTCGTGCGCGTGCACCACATCGGGCGTCCAGCCCTCGCCGACGCCGGGCTTACCGAGTGCCACCCCGGCACGCACCATCGCGTGCCCCATGGCAAGGGTCCAGGCGAGCATGTCCTCGCCGAAGTCGAAGCACGGCGGGTCCTCGGCCACCGCGACGACGAGCACGCCGTCGGCGATGTAGGAGTGCGTGGGATGGGTGACCGAATCGGTCCCCGTAGGTCGACGTGCCAGGACGACGACCTCGTGGCCGGCCGCGGCCAGCTCGACGGCCAGGTGATGCACATGCCGACCGAGCCCACCGACCACAACCGGCGGGTACTCCCACGACACCATCAAAATCTTCATACGGATCCTTCAGCGGCGGCCGACGGGACAGCGGTCGGCAACCGCCGCGCGTCCAGACCAGGGAAGAATCCGTCGGCCATCGCCCATCCTGCCGCGAGACGGGTCGCTTTGGCGAACTGTCCGGCGCCGATCGCCTCGGCGAGCTCGCGGACGGCGTGCGCGTGTTCGTGTGCCCGGTCGCGGGCGTACCCGGCGGCGGAGTCCTTGCTGACCATGAACGCCCAGTCGCTGGACACGGTGAGAATCGCCTCACGCAGCAACTGATCGGCGACCGGATCGCGCAGGGAGCCGTCGCGGCGCACCTTGTCGAGGGTGTCCAGCGCCAGGCGAACGATGTCGGCGTTGAGCTCGACGAGGTCGGCGACCTGGTCGCCCGCCCACACCCGCCAGTCCTTGCCCGAACCCCACGAGGAGTCGTTGAGCTGCACAGGTTCGCCGACGAAGCCGTTTTCGCGGGCGTCGGCGAGGGTGCCCACATTCACGCCCGCTTCGGGCAGCGCGCGCAGGACCTGCTCCAGCCACTGCGGCCCCTCGTGCCACCAGTGCCCGAACAGTTCGGTGTCGAACGCGGCCACCACGAGGGCGGGCCTGCCGATTCGCGCGGACTCCTCGATCAGCCGGGTGCGGACCGTTTCGACGAAGTCGGTGACGTCGCGGGTGACCGCCTCGGCCGCCAATTCCGGATCGTAAGGGGCCTTGTCAGGACCGTCGACGGTTTTGCCGGTGACGCGCGAGGGTTTGAGCCCGGTCGCGTGGTCGTAGTGATGGAAATCACGGTAGGCGCTCTGGCCGGGGTAGCCCTGTTTCGGCGACCAGACCCGGTAACTCACGGCGAGGTCGCGCCCGAAGGCGACAACCTCGGAATCGCGCACCGGCCTGCCGAGCGAGGTGTCACCGCGTAGTGACGGACCGTCGACCATGAAGTGGGTGATGCCCGCGGCGTCGTAACCCCGTTCCATGCCGGGGGTGTAGCCGCATTCGGGTGCCCAGATGCCCGTCGGCGTGGTGCCCCAGCGCAGTCCCGCGTCGGCCAGGCCCTCGGTGAGCTGGAACTGGCGCAGGCGCGGATCGAGCAGCGGCTGGAACGGGTGCGCGAGGGGTCCGCCGAGCAGTTCGATCGCGTCGGCGTCGATCAGCGAACGCCACACCGGTGAACCGCCGTGTTGCCAGTTCTGTTCGAAATCGGCCAGAGCTGTTGCCGCGAGCCGATGTTCGTGACGGCCCAGCGCGACGTTCCCCGACATCGACGCTTCGTCGGCGCGCAACTGCCAGTTGCCCAGCCAGTGATGCATGCCGGCGAGGCTGTGCGGATCGTCGAGCTGCGCGGCGAGCACGGGGGTGATGCCAAGGCTCAGCAGATGTGAACGCCCTTCGGCGGCAAGATTTTTCAGTACCCGAACCAGCGGCAGATACGACGCGGCCCAGGACTGGTATAGCCATTCCTCGCCGACCGGCCAGCGCCCGTGATGGGCGAGCCAGGGCAAGTGGGAGTGCAGAACCAGGGTGAATTGGCCCGGCACGGCGGAGCGGGAATCGGTCAACGCGTTGCCTTCTCAGCGATCGCGACCAGGTCCAGGCTCGCGTCGATATCGCCTGCACGCAGGTCGAAATCGTCGATGGTGACGGCGGCGACGTCGGCGGTGAGGTCGGCGGGCCACGGCTCACCGGCCAGCGCGCGCTCGATCTGGGCGTCGATGAACGACCCACCGTGCTTGGCGTCCAACGCTGTCAGGCTCGCGCCGTGGTGCACGCCGAGCATCTCGGCGACGGTGAACCCGGCATCGACCAGCAGTTCGGTCAGCTCGGCCGCATTGAGTTCGCGGGTGTGGAACGGATTGAGGGGGGTGTCGCGACCGGGGGAGAAGGTGATCCGGTTCGGTGTGCTGATCAGCAGCACCCCGCCGGGGCGAAGCACGCGCAGGCATTCGCGCAGGAACTGTCCCTGGTCCCAGAGGTGTTCGATGACCTGGAAATTCACCACGACGTCGACGGATTCGTCGTCGAGGGGCAGCGCGGCGAGGTTGCCCTGGATCATTTCCACGCGGGGGTAGCGCGCGCGGACGTGCGCGACGGCGCCCTCGTCGTAGTCCAGACCGGTGACACGCCGGGCGACGCCCGCGATCATGTCGGCGCCGTAGCCCTCGCCCGAACCCGCCTCCAGCACTACCTTGTCGGTGCATCGGTCGAGCAGGCGGGCGTAGGCGATCTCGTGCCGACGGAACCAGTAGTTCTCCTCGGCGATGCCGGGCACCGTCCGCTCGCCGGTCAACGGCAGTGGTTCATGTGTTGCGGCCACGGGTGCGGCAGGGATCACAGCCTCGCTCATTGCTCCGAGGTTACTGGTACCGCCGGTTCACGCAGGAGTCAGGGACCTCTTGCGCAGGTAGGTTACCCACGAGTAACTTAGCGTAGGGTAGTGTTCCGATCTGAGCTAGATATCTCACACGGACGTACGGCTGAGCTCGTGCGGTCCCACCACATACGTGTCCCCAGAAGGAGGTCGACGAAGACCGATGCCGAACATCGTCGTACTCATCAAGCAGGTCCCCGACACCTGGTCCGAGCGCAAGCTGACCGATGGTGACTACACCCTCGATCGCGAGGCTGCCGACGCGGTCCTCGACGAGATCAACGAGCGCGCCGTCGAGGAAGCGCTGCTGATCAAGGAGGCCCAGGGCGGCGAGGTTACCGTGCTGGCCGCCGGTCCCGACCGCGCCAACGAGGCCATCCGCAAGGCGCTGTCCATGGGCGCCGACAAGGCCATCCACATCAACGACCCGGCGATCCACGGCTCCGACGCCGTGCAGACCGCCTACGTGCTGGCCGCCGCGCTCGGCCAGGTCGAGGGTGTCGAGCTGGTCATCGCCGGTAACGAGGCCACCGACGGCCGCGCAGGTGCCGTGCCCGCGATCATCGCGGAGTACATCGGCATCCCGCAGCTGACGCACCTGCGCAAGCTCACCGTCGACGGCGACAAGATCACCGGCGAGCGGGAGACCGACGAGGGTGTCTTCAAGCTCGAGGCGTCGCTGCCCGCGATCGTCTCGGTCACCGAGAAGATCAACGAGCCTCGCTTCCCCTCCTTCAAGGGCATCATGGCCGCGAAGAAGAAGGAAGTTCTGGTCTTCACCCTGGCTGATCTGGGCGTCGACCCGGAGACCGTCGGTGTCGCCAACGCGGGCACCCAGGTCACCGGTGCCACCCCGAAGCCGGCTCGCACCGCGGGCGAGAAGATCGCGGACGAGGGCGAGGGCGGCAACCAGATCGCGTCCTACCTCATCGGTCAGAAGATCATCTGATCCGGCGCCGTCCGAGACTTCTAAGGAGAAAGAACTAATGGCTGAAGTACTTGTGCTCATCGAGCACGCCGACGGTGCCGTGAAGAAGGTCAGCACCGAACTGCTCACCGCCGCCCGCACGCTGGGCGAGCCCGCCGCCGTCGTCACCGGCCCGGCCGGTACCGCCGACAAGCTGGCCGCCGCGCTGGCCGCCGGTGGCGCCGAGAAGATCTATGTCGCCGAGTCCGACGACATCGAGGGCTTCCTGGTCACCCCGAAGGTCGACGTGCTCGCCGGTCTGGCCGAGTCCGCCGCACCCGCCGCCGTGCTGGTCGCCGCCACCGCCGAGGGCAAGGAGGTGTCGGGCCGCCTTGCCGCGCGCATCGGCTCCGGCCTGCTCGTCGACGTCATCGGCGTCAACGCCGATGGTTCGGTCGTGCACTCCATCTTCGGTGGCGCGTTCACCGTCGAGGCCAAGGCCACCGGCGACCTGCCGGTGATCTCGGTCCGTCCGGGCGCCATCGAGGCCGCTCCGCAGGCCGGCGCGGGCGAGCAGGTCGTCGTCGAGGTTCCGGCGCAGGAAGACGGCGTCGTGAAGGTCATCTCGCGTGACCCGATCGTCGGTGGCGACCGCCCCGAACTCACCGAGGCGAGCATTGTCGTCTCCGGTGGCCGCGGTGTCGGTTCCGCCGACAACTTCGCGGTCGTCGAGGCCCTCGCGGACTCGCTGGGTGCCGCTGTCGGCGCCTCGCGTGCCGCCGTCGACTCGGGCTACTACCCGGGCCAGTTCCAGGTGGGTCAGACCGGCAAGACCGTCTCCCCCCAGCTCTACATCGCCCTCGGCATCTCCGGCGCCATCCAGCACCGCGCCGGCATGCAGACCTCGAAGACGATCGTCGCTGTCAACAAGGACGAAGAAGCACCCATCTTCGAGATCGCCGACTACGGCATCGTGGGCGACCTGTTCAACGTCTCCCCGCAGCTGACCGAGGCCGTGAAGTCCCACAAGGGCTGATCGCCACCCGGTTGAGTTGACCTCGGTCCGCGAAACCTGTTCCTGCGCCAGCGCAGACAGGTTTCGCGGGCCGTTGGTGTTTTGTGCCGACGATCGAGATCGCCTGATCTGCATTGACCTTCTGATTGTGCGCGGCGCTGTCGGCGAGGTGCACGTGACGCATCGCGCGGCAGGTCTCGCTAGGCTGACGCCGTGCAGTTGACCTGGCTGGGATCGAACAACCGTAAATCCCTCAACGAGAACGGGTTAGAGCTCCGGGACAGGCTTGCCGATGCGGCGAAGGCCGGTGATTGGGAGGCGGTCATCGGCTTGATCGCGGGAGACAACCGCGTCAACGCGGTCCGGGTGGGTGGCTCGTCGCTGTTCGCGCCGCTGCACCAGGCCGCGTGGGCAGGGGCGCCGGAGTCTGTTGTGAAGCGACTGTTGGCTTTTGGTGCCTGGCGCACACTCCGTACCGCCGATGGCGAGACGGCTGCGGATATCGCGGCAGCTCGCGGCAACGATCATCTCTCGGCGCTGTTGGTACCCGAATTGCTGCGCGAGACTTCCGAAGCCACTATTGCCCAGCTCGAATGTCAACTGCAGGCGGTGATCTACGGTCGTGTCCTTGACCTGTGTCGGGAGCATCGCATCCGCACGCCGCAGGTCGGGCCTCTGCTCGAATACCCAGCTGCGGTCATGTGGTGTCCGATCCCCGGGATGTACGGCGGCTTCTCGATCACCTTCGCTCCCGACGCTGATGAACTGATCGTCGAAAGCTGGTGTCGGGTGGTCGGCGGCTCGGGCGAGCGACATCGGGTGCGTCCGGACGGTTTCGAACTCGTCGAGAAAGGGTTTGTCTAGGAGTTTGACCTGCGCAGTCGGGGTCGGCAGGCTGGGCTGATGTCGTTGGGACGTGTGGTGTTGCCTGCGGAGGTCGAGGAGACGGTCCGGGAGGTGTTCGGGCAAGCCGGGGCGCGGTGGATCGATGGATTGCCCGGCGTGGTGGTGGGTTTGGCCGCGCGCTGGGGGTTGTCGGAGTTCTCCGCGCCGTTTCGGGGTGGCACTCATGCCTACGTGGCGGCCGCGCGACGTGCGGATGGGTCGTGGGCGGTGTTGAAGGTGCCGATGGTGGACGAGGAGAACCTTGCCGAGGCCACCGCACTGCACGTCTACGCGGGTGACGGTTCTGTCCGGCTGCTCGACTTCGACCCGGACAGTGGTGCGCTGTTGCTCGAATGGGCGCGGCCTGGCACGGAATTGCTGCACCAGCCGGGGTTTCCGAGTCTCGAGGGCCGCCCGGAGAACGCCGAGAAGGTCGCGTTCGCGTGCGGGCTGTATCGCCGACTGCGGCGGCCGGTCACTACGGTGCCCGCAGGTCTCCCGGCCTTCACCTTGGCTACCGACCTTGTCGCGGGCCTGCGTAGTCTGCTGAACGCACCGAATTCGGCACTGGCCGAACTGCTTTCGTCGCAACTGCGTGAGCGTGTCGACTATTGGTGCGGTGAACTGGCCGAACCCGACGGCCCGCTGCTGATCGTCAACCGCGACACCCACCTCGGCAATATCGTTGCCGCCGAACGTGAACCGTGGCTACTGATCGACCCCAAGCCCTGCCTCGGCGAGGCGGCCTTCGACGCGGGCTTCCTGTTGATGATCCAGATCCAGTCGAAACCGACGCGAGAACACGCGGAGACCGTCATCGCGGCCACCGCCGCGGCTCTGGACGTCGACCCCGAACGTGCCCGCGGCTGGGCCCTGGTCCGAGCCGTGGAAGAGATGGCGTGGACGATCGAGGACGAGGACCACGACATGCTCACATTGCATGCCGCCGTGGCGGACGCACTGGTGGGCACGCCGCTGGAACGGCGCGCTCACCAGTGACCGTGTCCCCGGCTTTCGCGGTCGAGGGGTTCGGAAGCTTGTCGGCATATGGCCGAAATCTGTGTGCGCGGGTAGCGTGCGGGCTGCGAGTGGGGATAGTGAGGAGTTGTTGTGCTGCAGGCGGGGGCTGATTTCGCTGGGTACCAGGTGGAAGGTGTACTGGGACAAGGCGGGATGGGCACGGTCTACCTCGCCAAGCATCCGCGGCTGCCGCGCAGTGTCGCCCTGAAACTGCTGAACCGGGAGTTCACGGCCGATCAGGAATTGCAGCGGCGGTTCGAACGGGAAGCCGATGTCGTTGCACAACTGGACCATCCGAGCATCGTCGGGGTGTACGACCGCGGCAGCGACGACGGGTACCTGTGGATCGCGATGCAGGTCATCCGCGGAACCGACGCCGCGACTTGGGATTCGCACGCGCACGAGCCCGCGGTCACCGCGCGCCTGATCGGCGAGACGGCCTCGGCACTCGACTACGCCAACCAGCACGGCGTCCTGCACCGCGACGTGAAGCCGGGCAATATCCTGATCGCCGATCCCGAACACGGCCGCGAGATCCGCGCGGTACTCACCGATTTCGGGATCGCGCGGGTCGCCACCGCGAACACTCAGCTCACGGCGACGGGCACGTTCACCGCCACCCTCGCCTACGCCTCACCCGAACAACTCTCCGGCGAGATCGTCGACCACCGCAGCGACCAGTACTCGCTGGCCTGCACGCTGTTCGCCATGTACGCCGGGCACCCGCCTTACACCGCGACCAACCCCGGACAGGTGGTCGCGGGACATCTGTCCCAGCCGGTGCCGCGACTCAGTGCGGTCAGAACCGATCTGCCACCCACGGTCGACGGTGTCATCGCCCGTGCGATGGCCAAGCGTCGCGACGAGAGGTTCGGCAGCGCGACAGAATTCACCGATGCGGTTCGCGACGCGCTCGAAGGCAGACATGTCGCCGCACTCACCGTGCACCAGCCGTGGACCGATCCCGTGCGAGAGGCAGCGGGATCCGGCGAACATGCGCAGCGACCGTGGACCGATCTCCCACGACCGGAGAACGGTTCCGGTGGACATCCGGCGCAGGCGTGGATCGGACCGGCGCAACAGGCGCACGGTTCCGGTGGACATCCGCAGCAGGCGTGGATCGGACCCGCACAACAGGCGCACGGTTCCGGTGGGCACGTGCAGCAGCCGGTCTGGGGACGAGCGGAATACGGTGCGCCGGTGAGTGATCCGCTCAGGCGGCCGATGGCGGTGGGAAGTCCGTGGCACCAGCCGGTGGGTGGCCCCGCGCCGTCGAACGGCGCCGCGATCCTCGCAGGCAGTGTGACGCTGCTGCTCAGTCTTTCGATCTTGGCCTTCCTGATCTTCGGCATCACCGAAACGCTCGACGAGATCCGCAAGGGTGACGACCCGACCGGGTCGTTCATCGCGATCGCGATTCTCACCGTCGTCGTCGCCTTCACCGGCAGTGGCGGCGTCTTGCTGCTCTGCGCGCGCACCGCCGGTCGTGTCATCGCGATCATCACGGCGGTGCTGATCGGGCTCTTCGCGCTCTTCGCGGTCATCGGCTCCGCGATAGGCGGGGTCTACGCCGGGACCGCGGCGGCGAGCGCGGTGTTCATCCTCGCGGCGGCAATGGTCGGCTGCGCGGCCTCCTCGTCGACCGGGCAGTGGATCCGCTATCGCAAGGCATTGCGCGCGAACCGCTGGCGATGACGGGGCACCCGTAGCGTCGCGGCTTTCCGGAGCCGACCCGGAGTCAGTGGTGCAGGGCATCCAGCAGGGTCCGCACGATCGGATTCTCGCGGGCGTCCTCGCGCAGGACGGCCGACACCGGGATGCGCAGACGGTGGTCGGTGAGGTCGAGGGTGAGCAGGCCCTTGGTCGGTCCCTCGTAGAGGATGGTCCAGGATTCGGGGCGGTTGAGCAGTTCCATCGTGGCGGTGTGATCGGGCGGGATCGGCGGGCCGAAGGTGGGGCCGGTCGGGAGGTCGGCGAAGGCCGAGCGGATCAGTGTGTGCAATAGCACCTGTTCCTGTTCGGGTGGGAGCAGCAGGGGATAGGGGCTCAGGTCGGCGAGGGTGACCGCGCCGCGTTCGGCCAGCGGATGGTTGCTGGAGATCGCGATCACCAGGTCCTCGACCCACAGCTGTTCCACCGCGAGACCGGGCTGCTCGACGCTGCCGCGGATCAGCGCCAGATCGCAGTCACCGTCGGCCACCGCCGTGATCCGCTGCCGGAACGGTTTGATCACGTATTCGATCTCGGCGTCGGGGTGCGCGGCCCTGGCGGTGGCGATCGCCGAGAGTGCCGGTGCGGCGAAAGACATGTTGGCGGCCAAGCGAATGCGCGGTCCGGTGGTGCGCACGGCGGCACGAATCGCCGATTCCAGGCTCAGCATCTGCTTGGCCAATGGCAGCAGCCGCAGGGTCGCGTCGGTGGGGACGACGGCGCGCGTGGTGCGCTCGAAAAGTTGCGCGCCCAGGTCACGTTCCAGTCTCGCGATCTGATGGCTGATCGCGGATTGCGAGATGAAGCAGCGGTTGGCCGCGCGGCTGAAACTGAGCTCCTCGCAGACGGCCACGAAGTAGGCCAACTGTCGAAGTTCCACCAGGTACCTCCCATTGATTAGTTATACAGATAAGAGTCATCTCTATTATGCGCCCAGGCAGTGGAAACATCTTCGTTCCGCATCGCGTTTACTCATAGGAAAGGATTTATTACCGATCTGGAACGCGATCTTGGAGCGAGTGATCATGGAACACACAGATGTCGTCATCGTCGGCTCGGGCTTCGGTGGCCTGGCCGCAGCCAAGCAACTGGCCAAGTCACGAGTCGGTGTCGTGCTGATCTCGAGCACGCCCGAACACTTGTTCCAGCCGCTGCTCTACCAGGTGGCGACCGGCGTGCTCGCGCCCGAAGAGATCGCACCGCCGATCAAGAACGTACTGCGCCGCCATCCCGAGATCGATGTGCGCCTTGGCAAGGTCACCGGAATCGACGCCGCCGCCGCGGTCCTCACCTACGAGACCGCCGACGGCCCCCGCCAGATCGCCTACGCCTCGCTGATCGCCGCCACCGGCGCCAGCCAGAGCTACTTCGGCCGCGACGACTTCGCCGAGAAGACCTATTCGCTCAAGACCATCGACGACGCCCAGCGACTACGCGATCAGATCGCCCACGTGTTCGCCCTGGCCGAGGGCGCCGACGAGGTCACCAAGCACAAGCTGCTCAGCTTCGTGGTGGTCGGCGCGGGCGCGACCGGCGTCGAGGTGGCCGGCCAGATCAAGGAACTCGCGAAGAGGCACTTCCACCAGCAGGTTTCGGTAACCCTGGTCGAGGGTGCCGATGCGGTGTTGCCGCCCTTCGGCGGTGGGCTCTCGGAATATGCGAAGCGCTCGCTCACCGACAGCGGCGTCGAGGTGCTGCTCGGCACCTTCGTCACCGACATCGAAGAGGGCAAGGTGACGGTCAAGGACAAAGAGGGCATCGAGCGCCGGATCGCCGCTGAGACCGTGGTGTGGTCGGCGGGCGTGCAGGTCGGCGGCTTCGCGACACTGCTGGCCGAGGCCACCGGCGCCGAGACCGACCGCGCGGGCCGCCTCCTGATCAACCCCGACCTCACCGTCGGCGGCCACGCCGACATCTTCGCCATCGGCGACATGACCTCGCTCAACGGCTACCCCGGCCAGTCGCCGGTCGCCATGCAGGAGGGCCGCCACGCCGCCGACATCATCCGTCGCAAGAAGGACGCGGGCACGCCGTTCGTCTATTGGGACAAGGGCAGCATGGCCGTGATCAGCCGCTTCAGCGCGGTGGTGAAGCTCAATGAACGCATCACCTTCAAGGGCACCATCGCCTGGGGGATGTGGCTGGCGGTCCACCTGATGTATCTGGTCGGCTTCCGTAACCGCTTCGCCGCGGTGGCAGGGTGGCTGGTCGCGTTCATCGGGACGGCGCGTCCCGGCTTCGACGAGGCCGAGCGCGCGGAAGCCGAGCGTGCGAAGGCTGCGCCGACGAAGGCTGAGCCGGCGGACGTCGATCGCACGGATGACACCGCCGCAGCGGCCATCGAGGAGCGGGTGCACGCCTGATCCACCCCTGCGACGGCCCGCCGAGGAATCGGCGGGCCGTTGTCGTTCCGCAACGCTCGAAATGCCCGATCGCGAACCGGGTTCAGCGCCGAAATCGGTGGTGTTCGGCTAGAAACCCGCAGGTGGGCGAACGATTGGCAGCGCCTCGGTGAACGTCCGGTGTGACTCCCGTCTCGTTCACCGAGCTGGCATCGACACGACACTGACGCGTCGCCCCGATGCCAGCTCGGACTGGCTTCATCAGCAGTATGACAATTTCGTCCGTGTTGACCGCCCCGGCGCCGGACTCCGGGGTGGGGAAATCTCGGTACTCCTTGGTCGTCGCGTCTGATGCCGAGCACCGGGAGGCCGCGCAGCGACTGCGCTATCAGGTGTTCGCCTCCGAACCCGGTTTTCAGATGCCGGCGAACGCCACCGGCCTCGATGCCGACAAGTTCGACCTGCACTGCGACCACCTGCTGGTTCGCGACGAGTTCGCCGGACAGTTCGTCGGCTGCTACCGCATGCTGCCGCCGGACAAGGTCGACGCGGCGGGCGGGTACTACACCGCCACCGAGTTCGATCTGACCCAGCTCGATCCCACGGGCAACCGGATCGTCGAGATGGGCCGCGCCTGTGTGGTGCCCGATCACCGCAACGGCTCGGTGCTCACCCTCATGTGGGCGGGCATCCTGCACTACATCCAGCTCACCGGCTACGACTGGGTGATGGGCTGTGTGTCGGTGCCGATGCGGGATTCACCCACCGATCCGGCCGGGGCGAACGTGCGCGGCGTGCGCGACCAGCTCCTCGGCCGCCACGCCTGCGACCCCGAGCGTCGTGTGCACCCGTACAACCCGGTCGTCGTCGACGGACTCTCCCTCGATCAGCTGACCCCGCCGAGCCGTCCCAAGATGCCGCCGTTGCTGCGCGGCTACCTGCGCCTGGGCGCCGAGATCTGCGGTGAACCGGCCCACGACCCCGAATTCGCCGTCGCCGACTTCGTTGCGCTGCTCGGCATGGAAACCATCAACACCCGGTACCTGGAGCGGCTGCAGAGCGCGGCCGCCAATTTCGACGGGAAGTAAACCCATGGTGTTCGACGCGCCGCTCGCAACTCACTCTCATTCGTGGATGCCGTCGAGCCCCTGTGGGTCCGGCTGCATCGAGCCGATCGACGAGGTCGGCACCGTCAGGATGTTCGCGCGACTGGCCGGTATCGCCGGACTGGTGCTCAGCTTCCCGGTGCTGACCATGGCCACTCCGAAGTCGCGGCGTGAGCAGGTGCAGCGCCGCTACGCCAGGGCGGCACTGGGTTGCCTCGGGATGCGGTTGCGCATCATCGACAACCGCTCGCCTGAGCAGGGCGGATCGGCGGAGGGCTTCGCCGATCCGGGCACCGCGGTGATGATCGTGGCCGGGCACATCGGCTGGGCGGATGTGGTGGCGCTGGCCGCGGTGCAGCCGGTCAGTTTCGTCGCCCGTGCCGACATGGTCGAATGGCCGCTGCTCGGCAAACTCGCCGAGCTCACGCGCGTCATCCCGATCGAGCGGGCCCGACTGCGCGAACTGCCCGGCGTAGTCGGGCAGGTGGCAGACCGGCTGTCCGCCGGTAACCGGATCGTGGTCTTTCCCGAGGGCACCACGTGGTGTGGCCGGGCCTACGGTTCGATGCGGCCGGCCATGTTCCAGGCCGCCGTCGATACCACCACCCCGGTCCAGCCGGTGCGTCTGCGCTACCTGGACAGCGACGGAATGCCATGCACCGTACCGGGTTTCGTCGGCACCGACACCTTCGCCGATTCCGCGAAGCGGGTGCTGCGCAGTAAGGGCATGATCGCCGAGATCGTGCTCGAGCCGCTCGAGCGTCCAGGAACGGATCGCCGGGATCTGGCCCGGCGCTGCGAGACGGCGGTGCGCGGCACCGACCGTTCCCGTCACGGCGTGGCCGACACCCAGTGGATCGAAGCGGGCAACACCCGCGTGCAGGACCCCTCGGTGGGGGAGCAGGAGCAGGTTCGCCGACCGGCAAGGGCTACCGCCTGGTAACCGATCTCGGTCGCACTCATCGACTACCGGAGGCCGCGTTCGCGGCCTCCGGTTTTGTCGTATGCGTTGGGCGAAACGTCACAGATGCGCAGTTCGGTATCGAGGGTGACGTATCGGGTGAATCTGAAAATCTCGCGTCCGCCCGAATGTTGTTCGCCCTGCGTATGACCTGCGTATGAGCTGTGTAACAAACTGGCCGGTCGGCTATAACCAATGGTGTGCACGGTGAAACTACGAAATTGCCACTGCACCGAAATTGATGAGATATTTGCGGTACCGTCACGCAGGATTTTTCCGATACCCCGTGTAGCCGAGAGTCCAGGCGACGTTCCAGATGTGCGATCGCGTGGGTGATCCATGGTGAAGGGAAGCCTTTCCGGTGACAGAGCAAGCTTCTGGCGTCCGCCGCCGCGCCGCACGCCGACATCGTCGTGCGCCCGTGTCGTCTACGCTGCCGCGGCTCCTGCTGGCCGCCGTCGAGCGTGCCCCAGAGGCGCCCGCGCTGCGATTCGACGGGCAGACCCTCACCTACACCGAACTCGACCAGTGGTCCTCGCGCCTGGCCAGGGTGCTGATCGCGCGCGGCCTCGGTCCCGGCGACCGCTTCGTCCTCGCGCTCACCCGCTCGATCGAGTCCGTGGTCGCGGTCTGGGCGGCGGCCAAGACCGGCGCCACCTTCGTCCCCGTCGATCCGCGCTACCCGGCCGAGCGCGTTGCCTACATGCTCGCCGATTCCGGTGCCGCGTTCGGGCTGGCCAAGGCGGCGGACGCGGCCCGGCTGGACGCCGGAATCCAGTGGCTGTGCCTCGATTCCGACGAGTTCGGTGTCGAGTCGGCCGCGATGTCGGACGAACCAGTGAGCGCGGGCGAACGCGTTCGCGGGCTCTCCCCGGACGATCTCGCCTACATCATCTACACCTCCGGCTCGACCGGCGTCCCCAAGGGCGTCGCGGTCACCCACACCGGCCTGGCCGGTCTGTGCGCCGAGCAGGTCCGCCGCTTCGGCATCACCGGCGACTCGCGCACGCTGCACTTCGCCTCGCCCAGCTTCGACGCCAGCATGCTGGAGATGCTCCTCGCGATCGGGGCGAGCGCGACCATGGTCATCGTGCCGCCCGATGTCTACGGCGGCGACGAACTGACCGAACTGTTGCGCGCCGAACGGGTGACCCATGCCTTCATCACGCCCGCGGCCCTGGCCGGGCTCGACGCGGCGGCGCTGCCGGAACTGGCCGCACTCGCCGTCGGTGGCGAGGCGTATCCGCCCGAGCTGATCGCACAGTGGGCGCCCGGCCGCGAGTTCTTCAATGTGTACGGCCCGACCGAGACCACCATCGTCTGCGCGATGAGCGATCGGCTGACCGCCGACGACGTGATCACCATGGGCGACACGATCCCCGGGATGACGGCACTGGTCCTCGATGCCCGGCTGCGTCCGGTGCCGGACCGCGTGCCCGGTGAGCTCTACCTCGCCGGTGTCGGCCTGGCTCGTGGCTATCACGACCGGGCCGGGCTCACCGCTAGCCGGTTCGTCGCCGACCCACTCGGTCGCGGCAGGCTCTACCGCACCGGTGACCTCGTGCAATGGGTACCGGTACCCGGCGGGTTCGGCTTGAAATTCCTCGGTCGCACCGACGCGCAGGTGAAACTGCGTGGCTTCCGCATCGAACTCGGCGAGATCGACGCGCTGTTCGCCGCCGACGACACTGTCCGTTTCTCGGCCACTCTCATCCGGACGCTGCCCAGCGGTGCGAGCGCGCTCGTCTCCTACCTCGTCGCGGCCTCGGGTGCCACGATCGACGCGGCGGCGCTGACCCGGCTGGCCGAACGGCACCTGCCCCAGCACGCGGTGCCCGCCGCGATCGTGGTGCTCGACGAGGTGCCGTTGACGCCGGTCGGCAAGCTCGATCACCGGGCGCTGCCGGCACCGGAACTCGTCGCGCGCGAGTTCGAACAGCCGCGCGGTGACACCGAAAGCGCGGTGGCGGCGGTCTTCGCCGAGCTGCTCGGCGCCGACCCGATCGGGCGCGGCGACGACTTCTTCGCCCTCGGTGGCAACTCGTTGCTCGCCACCCAGCTGGCCGGTCGCCTCGGTGCCGCGGTCGGTGTGCGGGTGCCCGCCCGCACCGTTTTCGAGCACGGCACGGTGGCCGAGCTGGCGAGCGCCCTCGATGCGCTGGTCGGTGCCGCGTCGGCGCGTGTGCCGCTGACCCGGCGCGAACGTGGTGTGCACGTACCGCTTTCGCTCGCCCAGCAGCGCATGTGGTTCATGGCGCGACTGGATCCCGAATCCAGCGCCTACAACATCCCGGTGGCACTGCGTCTGTCCGGGCCGCTCGACACCGCAGCGCTCACCGCCGCACTCGATGACGTGCTCGAACGGCACGAGGTGCTGCGCACGGTGTACCCCGAGCACGGCGGTGCGGGCTTCCAGCAGATCCTGCCCGTGGCCCAGGCGGGTCTCGACGTGGTGGTCGACCCGATCGCGGAATCCGAGCTGCCGCGCGAACTGGCCCGGCTGACGCTCGGCGGGTTCGACGTGTGCCGGCGAGTTCCCGTGCGCGCGGCCATATTCCAGCTCTCCGCGACCGACCACGTGCTGGCGGTGGTCGTGCACCACATCGCCACCGACGGCTTCTCGCTTGGTCCGCTGACGCGCGATCTGATGACCGCCTATGCCGCGCGTGCCGCCGGTGCGGCGCCGAGCTGGGCGCCGTTGCCCGTGCAGTACGCGGACTACACGCTCTGGCAGCAGGAAATGCTCGGCGCGGCAGACGATCCCAGCTCGCTGCTGGCGGAGCAGCTCGCGTTCTGGCGCACCGCGCTCGCCGGTGCCCCTGCCCTGCTCGAGCTACCCACCGACCGACCGCGGCCACCGGTCGCGGGCACCCGTGGTGCGGCACAGGACTTCGCTGTTTCCGCGCAGGTGCATTCCGCGCTGGAAACCCTCGCGCGCGAACACAATGCCTCGCTGTTCATGGTGGTGCGCGCCGCGCTGTCGGTGCTGCTGGCGCGGGTCGCCGGTACCGAGGATGTCACCGTCGGTGCTCCCGTCGCCGGTCGTGGTGAACCCGAGCTCGACGATCTCGTCGGCATGTTCGTCAACACCGTCGTCCTGCGCACCCGCATCCACGCCGCCGAATCCTTCGCGGCCCTGCTGGATCGGGTCCGCGATATCGATCTGGCCGCCTTCGCCCATGCGGATGTGCCGTTCGAACGTCTTGTCGCCGAACTGGATCCGCCGCGCACCCAGGCCCACCACCCGCTGTACCAGGTGGCGCTGTCGTTCCAGAACTTCGGCGCCACGCGCCTCGAACTGCCTGAGTTGACGGTAACGGCGGTCGATCTGGGCGAGGAAGCCGCACCCGTCGACCTGCAGCTCACCGTCGTTCCGCTCGAGGACAGCGACGGGCCCGCTGGCCTGCGTTGCTCCTGGCGCTATGCCACCGACCTGTTCGACGCGTCGACCATGGCTACGCTCGGCGAGCGCCTGGCCGGGCTGCTGACCGCGGCCGTCGCCGCACCGCACCGGCCCGTCGGTGACCTGCCGTTGCTCACCGAGGCCGAGCTCACCGAGCCGTCGGGCGAGCTGCGCCTCGTCGCGGACTCGACGTTGCTCGACGAATTCCGGGCCCGCGCACAGCATCGTCGCGACGCGCCCGCGGTCACCTTCGGCGAGGTCACGCTGAGCTACGGGGAGCTGGCCGGTCGCGTCAACCGACTGGCCAGGCTGCTCGTCGCCGACGGTGTCGGCCCCGGAAGCACTGTGGGCGTGGCGATTCGGCCCTCGATCGATCTCGTCGTCGCCATGTACGCGGTCTTCGCGGCCGGTGGCGCCTACGTGCCACTCGATCCCGATTCCCCCGCCGAGCGTCGCGCCGACATCCTCGCCGCCGCACAGCCGGTGTGCCTGCTGACCACCACCGGCGATGCGATCGAAGCCGATGGGCTGCCGGTCGTCTCGGTGGACCGGGTCGCGTTGTCGGACTTCTCGGACGCCTGGCTGACCGACGCCGACCGGTTGCGCCCGCTGCACACTCTCGACCTGGCCTATGTGATCTTCACTTCCGGCTCGACGGGCAAGCCGAAGGGTGTCGGCGTGCCGCATTCGGCGATCGTCAACCAGGCCGCGTTCATGGTCGGCGAGTACGGGGTGAGGGAGTCCGACACTGTCCTGCAGTCGATTCCGTTCACCTTCGACGCCTCGATGATCGGCTTCGCCACCCCGTTGCGGGCAGGCGCGCACATGATCGTGGCCGCCTCGCAGCGACTCACCGATCCGGCCTACCTCGCCGAACTCATTGCCCGCCACCGCGTTACCGGCACCACCATCGTGCCCTCGGTACTCCAGATGCTCCTGGATTCCGCACCGACGGGCGCCCTGCGTTCGCTGCGGGCGGTGTGGGTCGGCGGTGAAGCACTGCCGAACGCCACCATCGAACGCTTCACCACCGTCACCGCGGGCCGTCTGCACAACCTGTACGGCCCCACCGAGGCCACCGTGTCGATCACCGGCGCCGATGTGACCGACGTGGGTGCCGGTATCGTCCCGATCGGCTTGCCGCACTGGAACTCTCGCGCCTACGTCCTCGATGCGCGGCTGCGGCCGGTACCCGCCGGCACGCCCGGCGAGCTGTACCTGGCCGGTGCGCAACTGGCTCGGGGTTACCTCGGCAGCCCCGACAAGACGATGGAACGATTCGTCGCCGACCCGTACGGTCCCGTCGGCGAACGCATGTACCGCACCGGCGATCTGGTGCGCAGGCTCCCGTCCGGTGACCTGACCTACCTGGGCCGCACCGACGTTCAGCTCAAACTGCACGGCCTGCGCATCGAGCCCGGTGAGATCGAGGCGGCGCTGCGCACGCATCCGGCGGTCGCTGGTGCGGCGGTCGCGGTGCACCACGAACAGCTCGTCGGCTACGTGACACCTCTCGATACTTCTGTGGACACCGCCGAGGTGTTGGCGACGATCCGAACCCTGTTGCCCCCGTACATGATTCCGCACCGCCTACTGGTGCTCGACGAATTCCCGCTCGGCGCGACCGGAAAGCTCGACCGCAAGGCGCTGCCCGCGCCCGCTGTGGAGATCCGCGAGTACCAGGCACCGGCCACCGCCGATGAGCAGATCGTCGCCACCGCGATCGCCGAAGTGCTCGACCTCGAACGGGTCGGCCGCGACGACGACTTCTTCGTCCTCGGTGGCACCTCGCTCGCGGCGATCCGGGTGCGCGCTACCCTCGCTGAGCAACTCGGCATCGAGGTGCCGTTGCGCCTGCTGTTCAGCTATCCGCTGGTCAGCGACCTGGCACTGGCTCTGCGCGACGAGTCATCGGCCTCGGCCGCAGGCCCCGATCCGGCGCTCGACGCGATCCTCGACCCGTCGATCGACCTCACCGGCTGCGCGCCACAGCGCACCGGCGAACCGGCCACGCTGCTGCTCACCGGTGCCACCGGGTTCCTCGGTAGCTTCCTGCTGCGCGAACTGCTCGAGCAGACCACCGCGACCATCCACTGCCTGGTCCGCGCCACCGATGATCAGGGCGCCGTGGATCGCGTGGTGTCGACAGCCGCGAAGTACCGCATCGACCTGACGCCCTACCTCGACCGAATCGTCGGTGTCCCAGGCGATCTCGCGCAACCGAACCTCGGTATGGACCCACTGCGCTTCGCCGAACTCGCGGCCAGGGCCGACGCGATCTATCACAACGGTGCGCTGGTGAACCATCTCGAGCCGTATGCGCGGATGCGGGCGGCCAACGTCTGCGGCACCACCGAGGTGCTGCGCCTGGCGACCACCACACGGGTCAAGCCGATCCACTATGTGTCGACACTGTCGGTGCTCGCGGGGATCCCGCAGGACAACGGGGTGCCCGCCGGTCTACCCGGTTACGCGATGACCAAGTGGGTCGCCGAGCAGCTCGTGCACGCCGCGATCGAGCGTGGCGTTCCCATCGCCGTCTACCGCCCCGGCCTGATCACCGGCGATTCCCGCACGGGCGTCGCCCCGGCCGAAGACGCCTGGTGGACGATGCTGCGTGCCATGTTGGTGCTCGGTGTGGCGGTGGATGTACGCGCGATCGGCATCGAAATGGCGCCCGTCGACCATGTCGCGGCGGGGATCGTCAGCCGATCACGCGACACCGCGGCCATCGGCAACGTCTTCCGGGCCGCCGGTGCGCAGGTGCCGCTGCATGTCGTCTACGAGGAGATCCGCAGCCGCGGTTACCGTTTCGACTTCATCGACCCGATGGAATTCGGTCTCCAGCTGTCCACTGCCGCCGAACGGCCGGACGCCGACCCGATCCTGGCTCGGGCTTCCGCGCTGAGCGGCAACTACGCGGCCGCCATCGCCCAGGCGAACCCGGCCGCGGTGCTGACCGGTGTGGAGTCGGCTCCCGCCGAACCGTTCCGCGGCCTGCCGATCGAGTTCCCCGCCGTCGACGCCGCGGTCATCACCCGCTACTTCGATCACTACATCGACATCGGCTTCTTCCCGAAGCCCGAAGCGGAGAATCTGACGTCGGCGTGAGGTCGGGCGGGCCGTCCCGCAGGAGCACGAGCTCCTGCGGGACAGAACATCACTTCGCGTAGTCGTAGAACCCACGCCCGGTCTTGCGGCCCAGCCGGCCCGCGTCCACCATCCGGCGCAGCAGCGCGGGCGGGGCGAGGTGCGGCTCGGCGAACTCCGCGTACAGCGACTCCGACGCCGCGAGGGCGATGTCGAGGCCGACGGTGTCGAGCAGCGTCAGCGGGCCCATCGGGTAGCCGCAGCCGCCCTTCATCGCCGCGTCGATGTCCTCGGCGGTGGCGTAGCCCGACTCGAGCATCCGGATCGCGGAACAGAGGTAGGGGATGAGCAGCGCGTTGACGATGAACCCGGAGCGGTCACCGGCCTGCACGGCCATCTTGCCGAGGGTGTTCTTCACGTAGTCGGTGACGGCCACGGCCGCTTCCGGCGCGGTCACCAGCGTCGAGATGATCTCGACCAGCGGCATCACCGGGACGGGGTTGAAGAAGTGCACGCCGACGACCCGCTCGGGCCGCTCGGTCGCCCCGGCCACCTTGATCACGGGGATCGAGGAGGTGTTGGTGGCGAGGATGCCCTCGGGCTTGACGATCTTGTCCAGCTTGCCGAAGATCTCGTACTTCAGCGCCTCGATCTCCGGCGCGGCCTCGATCACCAGGTCACGATCGGCGAACTCGTCCATGTCCAGGGTGACGCGCACCCGCGCGAGCACGGCGTCGGCCTCGTCCTGGGTGATCTTGCCCTTGGCGACGCCACGGGCGATCGAGGTGGCGATCCGGTTCTGCGCCGCCTCGGCGAACTCCGGCTTCGTTTCGAGCACGAGCACCGAGCTGCCCGCCTTGGCGCACACCTCCGCGATCCCCGCGCCCATCGTGCCGCCACCGATTACACCGATCAACTCCACTGCCGTACTCCCAACATCGCATTGCCCTGGTTGTCCCGGGGATTATTTCACCTGACCTGGCACTGAGTGCCACAGGCTGTGAAAAGTGAGTGCTCGCGGGGTCGGCCGCCGCCTGCTCGCTGGTCGAGCAGACGGCGGCCCAGTGGGTTTCGAGCTAGCGGACCGGTGTCAACTCCGGTTGCGCGGGTTGTGGTTGCCCGCGGCCGAGGATCGAGTGTCGGCGACCGTACGCGAAGTAGACGATGACACCGAGGGCCATCCAGATCACGAAGCGCAGCCAGGTCTCGATCGAGAGGTTGACCATCAGCCATATGCAAGCCAGGGCGGCCAGGATCGGAACCACGGGTCGTCGGCGATGCGCCGCAACACCGCCTCGTTCCCATCGGTCATGCAGACGTCGACGCCGCCGGGGTAGGGCGGTAGTTTTCGCGGCCGACTTGCCTACGACTCGACGGCGACCGTATGACAGCGTCGTTGCGCCCCAAACGTATTTGGGCCTGGCGCGCATCGGCATGGAATATGCCGAGTGCGGTCCGCCCGGCACTGTGCCGATTGCCGCCGACGGCGACGGTGCTGGCGTCGGCGATGGCGGGCGTGCCTGCCGATGACATCCAGATCGTCGGTGTCGGTACCCACATCGCCCGCCGTGATGTAGCGCCCGCCGAGCGTGTCGACGGCGCGCGTACGCGGCGGGAAGGCCCTCGCTGTTGCGCGTCGCCGATGATCACGGCCTTGCCGCCACCGATGCGGGCGCCTGCCGTGGCGGCCTTGTAGGTCATGCCGTTGCCTTTTGGTGAGCGACCGTGCGTGTGCTCCATCAGGCAGCCTCACCTTGCGGTGAAGCGGTCCCCGCCGAACCCAGCTGACGCTGCGACGGGGTAGACGTTTCACAGCCTCCTGCCTCACCCGCACGCGCAGGCTCGGACTTGCGGATGGCTCCACGTCCTGGCACCGACCCACTGTCGGCACAACCCTGTTCACCCACCCTGGACAGGCGGGTCTCGCCGAGTCGGGCGAGGTTGATCGCGGCATTACGGTCACGATCAATCGACAGACCACAAGACTCACAGCTATAGACACGGTCGGCGAGGGTCAGGCTTGGCTTTCGCCCACCACACCCCGAACACGTCTTCGAACTCGGAAACCACCGGTCCGCTTCCACCAGAACCGACCCGTACCAGCGAGTCTTATAGGCCAACATCTGCCGGACCTGAGCGAGGGCCGCGTCAGCGAGCGCCCGGTTCAACCCCTTCTTCCGGGCACCGCCCGCGGACCGCATCCCAGCCGCGTTCAGAGTTTCCACGGTGATCACCTGGTACCGCTGGGCCAGTTCAGTGGTGGTCTTGTGGAGAACGTCGCGGCGGACTGCGGCGGCCCGCCCGTGCGTGCGGGCGATCCGTGCCGTGGTGGCCTGCCACCGCTTCGATGGCCGCCGCCGGTTTTTCGTGACGGGGTCATACGAACCCTGCTGACGTGCTGCCCTCCGTTGCAACACCCGCAACCGGGCTTGTGCGGCAGTCAGGGGTTTGGGCGCCGGAATTCGGCCTACTTCGTGACCGTCAGGGGTCGCGATCACCAGCAGCGCGTCGGCTTTGACCCCGATATCGACCCCGACCACCGGGTGAGGTGACCGGCGGGCATGCCCGGGACGGGCTTTGACTGTGACGAGGGTTTGGAATGAGACGTACCAGCGGCGACGCGAATCCTGGGCGAGGGTGGCGGAGAGGATGCGTGCGGTTCCGGCCTCGACCCGGCGGGCGAGTTTGCGGGTCGACTCATGTGTTTTGAGCCGCCCGACCCGTGGAAGGACGATGTGATGGCGGTCGGGCTCGACCCGGATAGTCCCCGTGGTGAAGCGAACGGACCGCCGTGACCGGGCCGCGGTTTTTAATCTCGGGAACCCGACCGGTTTACCGGCCCGCCGGCCGGTTCGGGAGGCAGTCCAGTTATCGAGCGACCGGGCGAGGCCATCGAGTCCGGTGTTGTAGGCCTCTTTCGAGTTCTCCGCCCACCACGGCGCGTGCTCGTGTTTACGCTGGTTCCATATTTTGCGGAGTCCGGGTAGTGACCAGCCGATCGACGGGGTCAGTTCGGTCTCGGAGATCCCGTAGCTGCGTTCAGCGGTGCGTTGATCGATCACCGCTTTGACCAAGGCGAGCATGTGGTTGAACGCGAACCTGGATGCACCGCAATGTGATCGGAGTACCGGTTGTTGTCGCGGGGTGGGGTCGAGCGCGAATCGGTAGGCCTGCATCGTCCATCCGTCAGGGATATCGAACCTCGCCATCAGCGATCAACTCCTTCCCCGCATCTCGTTGTCGCTCACCAACACAGGCCACCATGCCATAGCCGTATGACATGTTCGACCCATCGGAGGTAGTCGAGCCTCGTCCATGTTGTTGGTTGCTTACGCTCGATCAGCTACGTTCACGAAACACCTGGCAGCTGAATACCCCACGACAGTCGCAGCACGTCTTGCAAGGTGATGGATTTGTTGGGGTATGGGTAAAACGAGTTCTGCCCATACCCGGGCCGAACGCGGCCGAGTGGATCGCGGTGATCGCCTTCAGCCGAACATGTCGTCCTCGCAGAACACCACTTGCTCGTGGGCGCGGGCGCTCAACTCGTGCGATCGGCCGAAGACTCCTGCCTCGGTGTGCACAACGGTCACTGTCGATTCCTTTCCGGTTTCCGCGCACCAGGGTTGTGCCCGGATGCGGCGGTGTTGGTGTGCCGCGGATGCGCGGCGGTGTTGTGCCGCGGGGTGCGGCGGTGTTCTTGTGCTGTGGCGTCGCACAGTGCGATGATGTTTGAATCTCCAGGGCGCGGCCGAGATTCGGCGGTGTGGGGCACCGCGGCCTCGAGGCGCACAGGCTTGTTGGGCCGCTGACGCACAGTCGGGCACCAGGCGGGGTGACGGTCAGTAATCGATACCGAGCTCGCGCAGCCGGGCGCGGTACAACTCGACATTGCCGAGTTTGATGTCCTCGTAGCCGCGTACCACATCGGTCAGTGCGGCTGCCTCGGTGGCTGTTTCGTAGTTCTCGGCGGTCAGATCGTCGGCCAGTCGGCGCACGAGTTCGGTGTAGTGGGCCAGCAGTTCGCGCTCGACCTTGCGGACGTGGGCGTAGCCGAAGGGGTCGAGCTTGGTGCCGCGCAGGAATTTGCCCTTGGCTAGAACCTTCAGCGCGACATGCGATTTCGGCCTGAGCCCGATCTTCTTGTCCCGGCCCATCGCGCGCAGCACCGGCGGATGCAGCTTGTAGGTGAGCTTCTCACCGCCTGGCACCTGGGCTTGCACGTCGGCGAGGAAGTCCGGATCCACGAGTAGCCGGGCCACCTCGTACTCGTCCTTGTAGGCCGTGAACTTGAACAGTCCGCGCGCGACCGCCTCGCTGAAATCAGTGCGCTCGGTGACGGAACGTTCTGCCGCCCAGACGGATTCGACCGTCTCGATATAGCGACGTGCCACCTTCACGTTCTGGTAGCCGATCAGCTGAGCCGCTCGCAGTTCCACGAGCCGACGCACCTCACCATCGAAACCGGTGTGCGCCAGCAACTCCGCGGGCGCAACCGGTGCAGTACGCCGCGGCTGCCCCTCATCGACCGCCGCGGCGAAGGCCGCCGGATCGGCGACGGCGACCCGACCCCAGCGGAAGGCCGCGATGGTGGCATCCACCGCGACACCGTTGATCCCGATGGCCTCCTCGATCGCCGCGGCCGGTAGGCGCAGCCCGCCGTTCTGTACGGCCGCGCCTACGATCAGGAAGTTGGCCGCCGCCGTGTTCCCGAACAGTGTCAGCGCCGCCGCGAGCGCGTCGAAGTGACTGATCGAATTCGTCACCGTGGCAAGCCGATCCAGCAGCGTGTCCGTCGCGGGGTAGTCCACCGACTTGTCGAAGACCATGTCGCCGGTCGGGGTCTGACTCGTCGACGCCACGGCCACGGTGCTCGCCGCATCGCCGTACTGCAGGTATTTGGGATCGGTTGCGGTCAGGAGATCGACGGCGAGCAGGCAGTCCGCACTGCCCGGGGTGAGCCGATTGGCAGGCTCCAATTCCGTTGCGGAGAACCGCAGGTGCGACAGCACAGGGCCGGCCTTCTGACTCAGGCCGATCTGGTCCAGGCTCTCGACCTCGTACCCGGCGCGCAGCGCGGCGGTGGCCAGCACCTGGTTCACCGTCACGATGCCGGTGCCACCGATCCCGGCGATCAGCACGTTCTGGGTGCGCAGTGGTGCGTCCACACCCGGATCGGGCACGCCGGGCGGCACGACAGCTGTGCGCCGCTGCGCCTTGCTATTGTCCGGATCCACCTCCACCGTCACGAAGGACGGGCAGTCGCCGTCCAAGCAGCTGTAATCGGTATTGCACGAGGTCTGATCGATACGGGTCTTGCGCCCGAACTCGGTCTCGACCGGCTGCACCGACAGGCAATTCGACTTGGCGCCGCAATCACCGCAGCCCTCACAGACGGCCTCGTTGATCACGACCCGGGTATTGCGGACCGGCAGTGTGCCGCGCTTGCGCTGCCTGCGCGCGTCGGCGGCGCAGTGCTGGTCGTAGATCAGCACGGTGACGCCCTCGACCTCGCGCAGCAGCCGCTGTGCCTCGTCGAGCCGGTCGCGGTGCCACAGCAGAGTGCCCTTGGCCAGCGCGCGCTTGGTGTGGCGTTTCGGTTCGTCGGCGCAGATGATGATCTGCCGCACGCCTTCGGTGGTGAGCTTGTGGGTGAGCTGCGCGACGGTGAGCCCGCCCTCCACATCCTGGGCACCGGTCATCGCGACGACCTCGTTCCAGAGCAGCTTGTAAGTGATATTCACCCCGGCCGCGACACAGGCCTGGATGGCCAGCTGCCCGGAATGGAAGAAGGTGCCGTCGCCGATGTTCTGGAACAGGTGCGGTACATCGGTGAACGGTGCCTGCCCGATCCACTGGCTGCCCTCACCGCCCATCTGGGTGAGCCCGGTGACCGCGCTGTCGGTGCGCCCGGACATGGTGACCAGGGTGTGGCAGCCGATGCCGCCGCCGCCGATCGAGCCGTCGGGCAGCGCGGTGGAGCGGTTGTGCGGGCAGCCGCTGCAGAAGTAGGGCGTCCGCTTGGCGGCGAGGACTTCCAGCGCAAGTGCCGGTGGCGCTGCCCGTTTCAGCTCCACCTTCCCGCGCAGCACCCGGCGCAGTGGGGCCAGCAGGCGTCCGGCGGTGAGTTCGCCGTCGACCGGCATCAGCCGCGCGCCGCGCTCGTCCTGCTTGCCGAGCACGCGCGGCGCGTCCGGGGTGCCGTAGAGGATCTCGCGGACCTGGGTTTCGATGAACGCGGTCTTGTCCTCGACGACGATCAACTGCTCGAGCCCGCGGGCGAACTCGGTGAGCGCGGTCGCGCCGAGCGGATACGGCATACCGATGCGCAGCAAACGGATTCCGGCCCGGTGCATGGTCGCCTCGTCGACACCGAGGTCGAGCAGTGCTTGCCGGACGGCGTCGAAGGTGGTGCCGGTGGCCGCGATCCCCACCTTCGCCTCGGCCGGGTCCACCTCGATCACGTCGAGGGCGTTGGCCGCGCCGTAGGCGTGCACCGTCGCCCAGCGCGGCCCGTACAGGTCGGCCTCGGCGAGCACGCTGTCGGTCGGTGCCGCCATCGGCCGCTGCCGGTAGACGAAAGGCGTTCCCTCCCACGGGATTTCGGGAACGGTCACGGCGAGTTCCGCGACCGCGGCGTCGACCGTCCATGCCCCGTCGGCGACATCGGCGACGATCTTCAACGCCACCACACAGCCCGAGGCCCGCGACATCGCGATGCCCTGCATACCGAGGGTGATGATCTCCTCGGCATTGCGCGGGAACAGCACCGGCACGCCCATGGCGGCCAGCGAACGTTCGCTCACCGCGGGCACCGTCGACGATTTCGAGGCCGGATCATCGCCCACCAGCAGCAGGACGCCGCCACGCGGGTTCACGCCGTACATGTTGGCGTGCCGGATGGCGTCGGTCGCGCGGTCGACGCCGGGACCCTTGCCGTACCAGACACCGACCACGCCGTCGTGGGTCGCCTGCCCGGCGGGCAGGTCGGCCTGGCTGCCCCAGACCGAGGTGGCGGCCAGCTCCTCGTTGAATCCGGGCACGAAGGTGATGTCGTGCTCGGTGAGCACCTCCGACATGCCGAGCAGCATCTTGTCCACCCCGCCCAGCGGGCTGCCCTGGTAGCCGGAGACGAACGTCGCGACGCGGCGACCGGCGCGGATATCGCGCACGTGCTGTTCGACCAGCAGCCGGGCGATGGCCTGGACCCCGGTCAGCAGCACCGGGCCCGCGCCGGAGCGGTAGCGATCGGCGAGGTCGTAGGGAGCGGCCGGGTCGGCCAGCGGTCGGGCGGTGGAACAGACGACGCTGGTCATGGTCACCTCACTGCGCGAAGGAACTTGCTATCGGTGCCGCGAAATGTGCCGGGGAGGGGTGATCTGTGTCAACAGTCAGCCGAAAAGTTGATCAGACTGCTCAAAAGTGATCTAGACCACTGAGTGGATTGCGTCAATCTGCTCGAGGCGCGGAGACCTAGGTCACATCGCCAGTGCTGGTCAGATGCTCGACCAGCGGCAGGCTCCGATACCCGATCGGGGTGGCCAGCGCGAGCATCGTCTCGGTGTGTTTCACGCCTTCGATGGCGTGAACCCGCTGGATGATCTCGAGCAGATCCTGCTGGGATCGGGCGGCGATGCGGACCAGCAGGTCGGCGCGTCCGGTGGTGGCGTGCACCTCGAGCACGTGCGGGAACCCACGCAGCGTCTCGATGATCGGATCCATCTTGTTCTGATCGAGTTCGATGCCGAGGAACGCGTGCACCGCGAACCCGATCGCCTGCACATCGATATCGGGCGGATAACCCCGCACCGCGCCCGAGGACTCGAGCCGCCGCATCCGCGCCTGCACGGTATTGCGGGCAACCCCGAGCCGCTGCGCCAGCTCGAGAATCGGCCGCCGCGGGTCACTGGCCAGTTCAGCGAGCAACGCGGCATCGAGCGCATCGAACTTGATGGTCATGGCCGAATTCTCACACGGCTCCCGCTCCTGCTCGGCCACTCCCCAATCGGACTGCAGAAGATGTACTCGCGGTTGCCGGCTCATCCTCCCTTTGCTCGACCCGGCGTCACGCCGAGGACGTCACCGGGCCCGGAGGCCGTCGAGGATGAGCGAGACGACCGCCGTGGAGTCCGCTTCGGTCTCGGGGAAGTGCCATTCCGCGGCGTGTGTCGGGTCATGGAAGCGGCTCGTCGCGTTCAGCACGGCCCGTGCAATCACTTCCGGCTCGCCCGCAACGAAGTCGCCGGCGGCGACACCGTCGATGATGATGTCCCGCAGTTGGGCGACCAGGAAGCCGACATGGTCGGAAGAAACGGCGCTGTGCTCGGCCGCCAGCACCCGGAAGGTGGCGAACAGCTCCGGGTCCGCCCCGGCTTTCGTCCATTTGATGGCGAACATGGTGACGAGCAATGCTCGCAACCGCTCGGCCGGGGGTAGTTCGGAGTTCTGCGCCACGGTAGCGAGTTCGTTGCGCACCTGGTCGAGCCAGCGCCTGATCACGGCCTCGCGGAGCGCGGCCTTGGACGCGAAGTGCCGGTACACGCTGCCGTGGCTTACGCCCAGCTGCCGTGCGACGTCGAGCACCGTGGTCTTGTCTGGACCGTGTCGGCGCAGCATCTCCTCGGTGGCCGACACGATCGTCTCCGCGTCGAGCGGTTCCCCGCGCATCGAGCCTCCTTGCCTGTTGGTCACGTCATCGGCCACGCGAACCTATGTCGCCACCGAGTCAGCGGTCAAACCCTGGCATCTGACTGACAACTATTGAAATCTGTCATCACAAGTCTATAGGGTGATGGCATCGCACCACCACCGACCGAGGAGACTCGTCATCAACACCTCCACCGCTTCCATCGCCGGTCGCTCCGTATCCCGGATCGGCTACGGCGCGGCCCAACTCCCCCGGCTACACGACCGCCATGACGAGGCCGTCGCCCTGCTCCGACGTGCCGTCGAGCTCGGCGTCAACCACATCGACACCGCCGAGTTCTACGGCTTCGGCTTCGCCAACGCGGTGATCCGCCAGGCCCTGCGCACCGGGGACGACGTGCTGGTCGTCACCAAGGTCGGCGCCGACGCCAACCCGGGCGGGCCTGTGCCGCTGCGGATCGCACAGCGGCCCGAACAGCTGCGGGCCAGCGTCGAGGACAACCTGCGCAGCCTCGGCGTCGAACAACTCCCCGTTGTCAATCTGCGACGCCTGGATACCGGCCCCGGACTGCGTCCGGAGGGCAACCAGGTGGTCGACCTCGACGACCAGCTGGCGACCATGACCGCCCTGCGTGACGAGGGCAAGATCGGCGCAATCGGCTTGAGCAGCGTCACCCTCGATGTGCTGCGCCGCGCCCTGGCGGCCGACATCGTCTGCGTGCAGAACGCCTACAGCCTCGTCTCCCGTGACGATGAGGACACGCTGCGGCTATGCACAGCCGAGGGCATCGCGTGGGTACCGTTCTTCCCGCTCGGCGGAGGATTCCCGAGCCTGCCCAACGTCACCGACGAGTCGGCCGTGCACGCAGTGGCCGAGTCCCTGAACGTGACCACGTCCCAGATCGGCCTGGCCTGGCTGCTGCACCACGCACCGAATATTCTGCTCATCCCCGGCACCGTTGACCCCACCCACCTGGCGGCCAATATCGCGGTCGGCGAGATCACCTTCGACGCGCACACACTGACCACTCTCGACGCCGTCGAGTCCCGCACCAGCAACGTCGCGATCGGCGCGGCGTCGTGAAGGCCGTCGTCTACCGCGACAACGGCCGTCCCGACGTACTCCAACTGGTCGACCGAAAACCGCCCGTGCCCGCCCCCGGCGAGGTCCGCGTCCGGGTGGCCGTGTCCGGGGTCAACCCCACCGACTGGCAGGCCCGCGCCGGCCAGGCCATGGCGTTCTCAGAGATCACGCCGCACCTGGACGGCGCCGGTGTGATCGACGCCGTCGGCGCGGGAATCGATCAGCGTCGGGTCGGCCAGCGGGTGTGGCTGTTCATGGCCGCCGCGGGACGGCCCACCGGCACCGCCGCGGAGTTCACCGTCGTACCGGCCGGGCAAGCCGTGCCACTGCCGGACGAGGCCGGTTTCGACGTTGGCGCCGCCCTCGGTGTTCCCGCACTGACCGCGCACCGCGCACTTACCGTCGCCGAAGACGGGCCGCGCCGGCTGCGGCCCGGTGCGCTGGCGGACAAAGTGGTACTCGCTGCCGGCGGGGCGGGGGCGGTCGGGCACGCGGTGATCCAGCTCGCCCGCTGGGCTGGTGCCACCGTGATCACCACGGTCAGCAACCCCGAGAAGGCGCGGCTCGCCACCGCCGCCGGCGCCCACCATGTGGTCAACTACCGCGAGGGCGACCCTGGCGCCGAGATCCGCGCGATCGCTGCTGACGGCGTGGACATCATCGCCGAGGTGGCGCTCGGCGCGAACCTCGCCCTGGACCTGGCCGTGCTGCGGCCTGCCGGCACCATCTCGACCTACGCCAACGACGGCGGTCATCCGGTCGAATTGAACGTGGGGCAACACATGGTGCGCAACACCCGCATGCAGTTCATAGTGCTCTACACCGCCGGTCCTGACGTCCGCGCCGCGGCCGTCGCAGACGTCGCCGCCGCTGTCGGTGACGGCGCCCTGCCGGTCGGCGAGGAGCACGGCCTGCCCCTGGTCCGTTTTCCCCTTCACCGCACCGCGGATGCCCACCGAGCGGTCGAAGGCGGCGCGGTCGGCAAGGTCCTGGTCGACGTCACGTCACGTCGTGATGGTCCTCGTCATCGGCACGCCATCTGATGGTGCGAGCGGTCGCCGAGTGAGGGCATCGCCCCCTGCTGCTGGGCGGCGGCAAAGATCGGTTGGGCCAGCTTCAGGAACAACCCGCGTCCACTTGCTGGCGCGGGTCGCAGACCGACAGAGATAGCAAGCGCGCCAGCGGGTTTCAGCACTCGTGCCGATTCGGTCAGGACTTGTTCGACATCAGCCATCAGCATCAACGCCATGTGGGACCTTGTCGGTTGCGGTCATGAAACGAACCTAACTGCACTGCGAATAGGTGCCTTTGGGCTGGTGGCAGAGCCGTCAGGTCGTGGTGGAGAGCATTTCGAGCACGTCCGCGGTGGGCCGCACGTCACCGAATGAGCGGTAGATGGTGTGTAGGGCGGCGTTGTGGTCCTGGTCGCGGCGGGCGGCATTGGCGTCGGCGACCAGGATGACCCGGAACCCGAGGGTGGCGGCGTCGCGCGCCGATGACTCACAGCACACGTTGGTGACGGTTCCGGTGATCAGTACGGTGTCGATGTCTCGCTGGACGAGCAGATCCGGCAGCACACACCGATCGGGAAAGAAGGCGCTGAAGGCCGACTTCTCCACGAACAAATCGGTGCTGTGGGTGCTCATCGCCGGCCACATACGCGTGTGAACCGGACCAGAACCGCCTGTACTGCTGTAGATCTCAGCAATCCGCGGGCCGAAGAACTCGATCTCGCGAGGGGTCGGTGTGGTGAATGCGGGTGTAACCCAGGCCACCACTCCACCCGCGGTGCGCAGGGCTTCGGCCATGAGGTTGAGATTGGGCACGATCGCGCGGCAGTAGGCGCTGTCCGCTACATGGAACGGCACCATGTCGATCACCACCAGCGCTGTACGGCAGGGGTCGAGTTCGGGAAAGGCGAACCGTCGCCCGCGGCGTGCTTCGTGGCGAGCGTACTCGCGGGAGTCGATCCGCCACCGGTGCGTTTCGATCCTTTGGATGCTGTTCTCGGTATCCACGGGGGCACAGTCTGTCACGACCTGGGCGGTTGTCGACAAACGATCATTGCAGGCACAACCCGCCTCGTGTGGAAGGGCCAGCACGGGAAGTGCCGGAATCCCGTGTCGACTCGGAGGTGATCAACCAATCGGTGCGCTGGTCCGATCGTGCTCGCGCAGCAGCCGTAGGACGGTGGCCGGTGAGGGGTGCTGGCCTTTCTTCTTGCCCTTGGTGATAACCAAGCGGGCGGCGATGTCGCGCAGGCTGTGGTTGTTGCTGCGCAGGTGCAGCGCCATGGAGAGCATGGCGTCATCGACCACGGCGGCGCCGCCGATGGTTTTGCCGCGCCGGCGGGCGGATTCGTGGCCTTCGAGGGTGCGGCGCTCCTAACATGCGGATTCGTTTCACCCCGAAACAGTCCGGCTGCTCGAGCTCATCAGCGCTCATGTACCAGGTGACACGATTCGTACGGCTACCCCTATCCGGCATTATTCGGGATATGTAGTATCCCTGTTCATGTTGATGAGCGAGGGAGTCGAGTGGGGCTTGCACTGCTGCATGGTGCTGGCGTGGCTCGATGACCGGGCGCCGATCTCGACGGCCAGGCTGGCGGAGATGTTCGAGTTGCCACCGGAGTATCTGAAGAAGCGGCTGCAGCCGCTGGTGCGCGAGGGGATTCTCGAATCCGCTCCGGGATCACGTGGGGGGTACCGGTTGGCGCGGATGCCGGAGCGCATCACGTTGATGGATGTCGTCGGCGCGGTCGAGGGCAGGACAGACGCGTTCCGGTGCACCGAGATCCGCCGCCGCGGCGCCGGTGCGGCGGCGGCGAGGTCGGAGTTCGCCGAGCCGTGTGGTATCGCCACGGCAATGCGGCGCGCGGAGTTGGCGTGGCGGCGCGAGTTGGCGAATCAGACCATCGCCGATCTGATCGCCGACGCTCCAGTCAACGCGGCGGCACGGGCGCGCCGCTTCTACGAGAGCCCTACCGCCTAGCAGCGGGCACCTCGCCCGCGAAAACCACCCGGCCTTCGGGCCGGGTTTCTTGGAAGGAGAATAGGGATAATGAATGTCCCGATTAAAGATCGTCCGGAAGGGATCTCGCCCCAGCTGGTCGGGTCGCCGAATGGGTTGCGGCGCACGTTGATTCTGGCGCTGGGCACCTTCGCCGTCGGTACCGATGCGTTCATCCTGGCGGGATTCCTGCCCGACATGGCCGCGGAGCTGAGTGTGTCCACGGGGGCCGCCGGTGCGGCGGTGACGGTGTTCGCCGCGGCCTACGCACTCTTGTCGCCGGTGCTGGCCACGCTCACCGCACAACTGCCACGCCGTGCCCTGCTGGTGACAGCGCTGGTCGTGCTCGGCCTGGCCAATCTGGGGTCGGCGGCGGCTCCGAGCTTCGCGGTGCTGCTGGTCACCCGAGTGCTGGCGGCGGTCGGCGCGGCCGCGTTCACCCCGAATGCCGGTGCGGTGGCCTCGGCCCTGGTGCGGCCCGAAGCGCGGGCGCGCGCGTTGGCGGTGGTCGTGGGCGGGTTGACGATCGCGACCGCGCTGGGTGTGCCGCTCGGTGATGCGATCGGGCAGTGGCTGGGCTGGCGCTCGGCATTGGTCGCGGTCGCGATCGTATGCGTGCTGTCCGCGGCCGGGGTGGTGGCCTGGGTGCCGTTCCTGCCCGGCAATCCACCGGTGCGGCTGTCCACGCGCCTGGCAGTGGTGCGGAATCGATCGGTGGCGAAGGTGTTGCCGCTGACGGTACTGGGCATGGGCGCGGCCTATGTGGTCTACGCCTACAGCGTGCCCGCGCTGGCGGCTGTTGGCATCGACGCGCCCGCGACGGCCTGGGTGCTGGCACTGTACGGGTTCGGCGCGGTGGCAGGCAATCTGGCATCCGGATATGCCACCGACCGGTGGGACGCGACACGAGTGCTCACCGGCGGCTACCTCGTGATGGCGATCGCGCTGGGACTCATGGGCGCGCTGGCGGCCACCCACACGAGCGCGGCGTGGCTGGTCGGCGCGCTCGCCGCGGCGTGGGGTGCGGCCAGCTGGTGCCAGACCCCGGCCCAGCAGCACCGCCTCATCGACGCGGCCCCGCAGGACACGGGACTGGTGGTGGCACTCAACGCCTCCTGCATCTACCTGGGCATCGGCGCCGGCACCCTGCTCGGCGGCTTCACCGTCGAGCACGGCGCGACCACCATGTACGCCGTCGGCGCTGGCCTGGCACTGGTGGCACTGATCTACCTGCGCGTCACCGCCCGCGGCGAGCAGCAACATCGTGGCCGAAACGGGCGCCCGATCGGCAGCCGGTGAAAGTCGTCGACCAGGATCACATCCGCTGGGGTGTGGTCGATCTGGACCCGGCGTCCACCTGCTGCGCCACCTGGTAGTACGAGAACACCGCCAACTATGGCTACGAGTCACAATAATGGCCGACGTGGAACCGGTCGAGGTTGTCGTTGCCCATCACGAGCGCGCGACCTTGCGCGTCGGCGACGTGTTCTTGAAAATTGACATTGATCAGGGGCGTACCGATATCGAGATCGAGGCGATGGCTTTGGCTCCGATCCCGACTCCGCAGATCCTGTGGCGTACACCGCCTGTGCTCGCGCTTGCCGCTCTTCCGGGGACCGCGCTCGGCCGTCTCGGCGAGCCGTCGACCTCGCCGTCGGGGGCGTGGGCTGCGGCGGGTGCCGCGGTGCGGAAGCTGCACAGCGCGGCGCTGCCGCCGTGGCGCGGCCGGAGCCTCGACGAACTCGCAGTGGAACTCGATGTCGCGTGCGCTTGGCTTATCAGCAACGGCATTCTTTCCGCCGACATGGTTACGCGAAACCGCCGGATTGCCGAGGCTGCGCTGCGGCCCTGGGCACCGGTATTCACCCACGGCGACCTCCAGGTCGCCCATGTTTTCGTCGCCGGGGACGAGATCACGGGCGTGATCGACTGGTCCGAGGCGGCACCTGGCGATGCACTGTACGACCTGGCCACGTTGACACTCGGACACGAGGAGCGCCTCGGTGAGGTCGTCGCGGGCTACGGCACCGATGTCGACCTCGACGTGATCCGGGCATGGTGGTCGTTGCGAAGTCTGCGTGGGATCCGCTGGCTGGTTGAGCACGGCTTCGACCCGAACTCGCCAGGCTGCGAGGGCGACGTGCTGAGAGCCGGGGCGATGCGAGACTGACAAGAACGAAACAAACGCGATCTGCACCCGGCCCCCTCCCCGTCGATCGAGATTCCGGCCCCGGTCAGGAAGGGGTGAGCACGAGGGCTCAGCCGTGCAGGGTCGGCCGGTAGACGAGTTCCTGGATATTGCCGTCGAGCGTTCGGCTCTCGAGCAACTCGAGGTCGAAATCGGCGGCACCCCGGAAGATCGGGGCGTCACCGGTCTGTCCGGTGATCACCGGGAACAGTGTCACCTGGACACGGTCGACGAGCCCCGCGGCCATCAGCGCCCGGTTCATCGACAGGCTGCCGTGTGAGCGCAACGGCACCGGGGACTCCTCCTTGAGCCGGGCTACGACATCGACGGCGTCACCGTGGGCGATGGTCGCGTCCGGCCAGTCGAGCGGCCCCTTCAGCGTGGTCGACACCACCGTCGCCGGGAGGTTCCGCATCCGCGTGACCCATGGGTCGCGCACCTCCGCCACGTCGCCCGAAGCCACCATCTCCGCGAATTCCCGATAAGTGTTGGGCCCGAAGACCATTCGCTGCTCCACCTCGAACAGGGCCAAGCGGTGGTCGAGCAGTTCGGGACCCTGCTTACCCCAGTACCCACCCCAATCACCGCCGCTGACGCTGCCGTAGCCGTCCAGGCTGGAAAAAACGTCGAAGGTGTAGGTGGTCGCCATCATGTTCTCCTTGTCGTCTGCTGGGTGTATCGATGCAGACGAGGTCACACGGGGAAACTCATCGCTCGGTGGCGGGCTACCGACGGATTCGGGCGCTACAGCCCGAGGAGTGTGACTGCTTGCAATGCGAGATGCAGCTCCGCGGAGTGCACCGGGTCGGCGGTGTCGCGTCCGGTGAGGTCGCGAATCTTGCGCAGGCGATAGCGCACCGTATTGCGGTGACAATGCAGCTGCTCGGCGGCAGCGGCGGTCGACCCGCGGCATCGATACCACGCGTCGAGCGCGGCGATCAGATCGTCTCGCTCGGGCGCGCGCAGTCGAAGCACGGGCCCGAGGATCTGGGCGGCGGCGCGCCGACTGGCCTCGGGCACGGTGACGAGCAGGTGGGCGACGGGCTCGCTCCCGAACCGGACGACGGTGTGCGTGCCAGGGCGCGCGCTGCGAGCGGCGAGGCGGGCTTCGGTCAGCGCGCCGGGTATGGCGGTCGGGCTGGTGAAGATGGCGCTGAGGCCGATCCGTCCGTCGACGAGCTCGGCCAGCGCGGCGGCCGCCCGTTCGACCGCCGCCGCTGTCGTCGAGGACAGCAACCCGGTGTGCGAGTCGATCTGTGAATCCCACACCGACCCGGCGCCGAGATCTCGTAAGGCGCCGATCAGACGGCCGGGGAGGGTGGCGCCGGGGTCGGTGGTCTCGATCGCCACGACAGCGAACGTGCCGTTCTCGGGCAGGCCCAATGTGCGCAGCGCGGTCAGCGTGTGGGCGGGATTATCGGAGTGATCGTCGAAAAGCGTACGGATCAAACGGCTCTGGGCCTGTGCATCGACGTGCGCGAGCATGATCTCGGTCTCGCGATAGGCCTCGACCGCCGCGTCGGAGAAGGTGTCGATGAGTTCCCACAGGTCGGTGGCGAGATCGGGTAGTCGCGGATCGCCCGGACCGGCGGATCGGGCTGTGAGCTCCTCCCAGGTCAAACGGCCACCGAGCCGGTAGGCGTGCAGCAGCGCGGCGATCGGGACCCCGCGCTCGGCCTTGAGCCGACCGACCGCGCGCGCCGAGTGCAGCCGCGTCGGCCCGATTCCGGCCAGGGCGCTGATGATCGCGGTGAGGTTCGCCAGGCACGCCTGCTGGAGTTCCTCGGCCGTCAGCAGTCCCGGATCGGCATAGGAACGGTCCGCGCCCGCGATGCGATGAACGAGTTCCCCGGCCATCGTCTCGACCGAGTCGAGCAGTAGCTCGGCCAGCCCGAGGGGCGGCGCGGCGGTGGTCGGTGGTGGTGCGGTCACCCCTACAGGCTAGAGGATCCGACGTGATCCATGCCACCTCGATGTTGTGCACGAGCACACTCTGCCTCCTGGTGACTGTGGTCGATATTCGGTATCGATAACCGGATCGTCCGAAAACCGGCATGAGCCACGTCACGCCGTTGTTGTGCTCGAGCACAATCGGAAGGGGGGCTGATCCGCAACGGGCGCACATGGTGCTCGCCTGGTCCGCCGCGACAGAATCAAGTCATCTCGTCCGCCGCGCGCCGCGGACCGTCCCAGAGTCGTGGAGGATCGCAAGTGGTCACCAAGAAGGCAGAGCCCGCCCGTGCCGCGGTTGATGTCGCGTTGTCCGAACTCGTCGCAGGCGAGAAGAGGTGGGCGGCCACCTCGTTGTCCGGCAGGCGTGCGCTGCTGGATCGGGTGCGCGAGCTCACCGGGCGCCATGCTCAGGAGTGGGTCGACGCGGCCGTCGGCATCAAGGGTCTCGCGTCGACCTCGCCGTTGGTAGGTGAGGAGTGGATCTCGGGACCGCATGTGATGGCCGCAGCACTCGGCGCGCTGTCGAAGACGCTCGATGTCCTGGCACGCGGCGAGAGTCCGCTCGACAAGGGCACTTTCGGCATCGCGGGCGACCGGGTCACCGTGGATGTGCTGCCCGCGAGCCCGTTCGACGCGTTGCTGCTCAACGGGTTCAGCGCGCAGGTGTGGTTGCAGCGCGGCGTCAGCAGTGCCGCCGCGAAAGCGAATGCCGGTTTGGCCCAATTGGATCCGAGCCGAACACAGGGGATCGGCGCGGTACTCGGTGCGGGCAACATCACCTCGATCGCTCCGCTGGACGTGCTCTACGAGCTGATCGCGCACAACCGGGTCGTCGCGCTCAAGCTCAACCCGATCACCGATCCGATGCTGCCGGTGTTCGCCAAGATCCTGGCCCCGCTGATCGAGCTCGGCGCGGTGCGGCTGCTGACCGGTGGCGCCGAGGTGGGCGGCTATCTGATCGACAACGACCTCGTCGACCACGTGCACATGACCGGCAGCGCGCGCACCCACGACGCGATCGTCTGGGGCGTCGGTGCCGAGGCGGCCGAGCGGAAACTGGCGGGCACACCGAAGCTGACCAAGCCGGTCACCAGCGAGCTCGGCGGCGTGTCACCGACGATCGTGCTGCCGGGCGACTGGAGCGTGGCCGACATCGCCTTCCAGGCCGAGCATGTCGCCACCCAGCGACTGCACAACGGCGGCTACAACTGCGTCGCCGCCCAGGCCATGATCATCTCCGCCGACTGGGCGCAGAAGGACCAATTCCTCGCCGCGGTGCGCGACGCGCTCGCGCAGGCACCCGCCCGCCGCGCGTACTACCCGGGCAGCGACGATCGCGTGGCCAGGGCCCGCGAGTCCTATCCCCGGGCCGAGCGGCTCGGATCGAACGGCGAACGGCTGCTGGTCACCGGGGTCGCGCCGTCCGCGGCCGAGCCGCTGCTGGCCGAGGAGTACTTCGCGCCGGTGCTGGGCGTGGTCGAATTGCCGGGAACCGGCGCGGAATTCACCAGGGCGGCGACCCGCACCGCGAACGAGGCGTTCGTCGGCACGCTCGGCGTCAACATCATCGCCGATCCCGGCACGATCGCCGATCTCGGTGCGACCTTCGACGAGCTGATCGAGGACCTGCGCTACGGCACGGTGGCGATCAACGCGTGGACCGGCGTCGGCTACCTGACGCCGACCGCGTCGTGGGGCGCCTTCCCCGGCCACACCATCGACGACGTGCAGAGCGGCATCGGGGTCGTGCACAACGCGTGGCTGATCGACCGGGTGGAACGCACCGTCGTGCGCGGCCCGTTCCGTCCGGCGCCGCGGTCGCTGCTGCACGGCGAGCTCGCGATCTCGCCGAAGCCGCCGTGGTTCGTCGGCAACAAGACCGCCGCGAGCACGGGCCGGTTGCTCGCCGGATTCGGCGCCGACCCCGGCTGGCTGCGCCTGCCCCAGATCTTCGCTTCCGCCCTGCGCGGCTGAGCCCGACTTCCCTGGAGAATCAGATGAACAACAGCATCGCCGACTACGTAGTCGTCGGCACCGGTTCCTCGGGCGCGGTGCTCGCCGCACGGCTCAGTGAGCGCTCGGCCACCAGTGTCATCGCCCTGGAGGCCGGCCCCGAGGACAAGGCTCAGGCCGTCCACATCCCGGCGGCGTTCTCCAAGCTGTTCCAGACCGATGTCGACTGGAACTACCTGACCACCCCGCAGTCCGAACTCGGTGATCGCCAGGTCTTCTGGCCGCGCGGCAAGATGCTCGGTGGATCGTCGTCGATGAACGCGATGATGTGGGTCCGCGGTTTCGCGGCCGACTACGACGAATGGGCTCGGGCCGCCGGGCCGGGCTGGTCGTTCGCGAACGTGGTCGAGTACTTCCGGCGCATCGAGTCCGTCGAGGACGCCACCGAATCCGACGAGGGCCGCTCCGGACCGCTGCGGATCTCGCACCAGCGCAGCGCCCGCCAATGGACCGACGACTTCCTCGCCGCGGCCGAGCACGCCGGTTTCCAACGAGAGCGCGCGAATCTGCCGCAGCCAGAAGGTTTCACGCAAACCATGGTGTGCCAGAAACGCGGCGCCCGGTGGAGCACCGCGGACGCCTATCTGAAGCCCGCGCGCAAGCGTTCGAATCTGACCGTACTCACCGGCGCGCAGGCCACTCGGATCCTGTTCGAGGGCACCAGGGCGGTCGGCGTCGAGTACCGCGTGGACGGCACCACCCAGACCGTGCGCGCCCGCAAGGAGGTGGTGTTGTGTGGTGGGGCGATCAACAGCCCGCAGCTGCTGCAGCTGTCCGGTGTCGGCGACCGGGAAGAGCTCGGGCGCCACGGCATTCCGGTTGTGCACCACCTGCCCGAGGTGGGCCGAAACCTCACCGATCACCTGATCTCACTGCTCGGCTTCGCCGTCGACTCCGATACTCTGTTCGCCGCGGAGAAGCCGTTGGAGCTGCTCAATTACCTCCTACGACGCCAGGGCATGCTCACGTCCAATGTCGGTGAGGCGTACGGCTTCGTGCGCAGCAGGCCCGAACTCGAACTGCCGGACCTCGAGATCATCTTCGGGCCCGCACCGTTCTACGACGAGGGGATCGGCGTCGCGCCAGGCCACGGCATCGCCATCGGCCCGATCCTGCTCCAGCCACGCAGCCGCGGCACGGTGACCCTCGCCTCCGCCGACCCGATGGCCAAGGCGCTCATCGACCCCAGATACCTGTCCGACCCCGACGGCGCCGACCGCGCGGCGCTGCTCGCCGGCCTGCGTGTCGCCCACCGCATCGTGACCGCCGCGCCGCTCGGCTCCCGGATCGGCCGATTCCTGCAGCCGAAACGGGAACAGCCGACGGTCGAGGAAACCCTCGCGGACGCCCTCACCTGGCACTCCCACACCCTCTACCACCCGACCAGCACGTGCCGGATGGGCACCGACGCCGCCAGCGTCGTCACCCCCGACCTGAAGGTCCGCGGTCTCGACGGCCTGCGCGTGGCCGACGCCTCGGTGATGCCGACCATCATCCGCGGCCACACGCACGCCCCGGCGGTGGTCATCGGCGAGAAGGCAGCCGACCTCCTCCGCTGAGGTACTCACGCTCTCTGTCGCCCCTTACCTTGCTTGCGAAAAAGGCGCACAATAAATTGGGTACACCGGCTTCAAGGTTTGCGACCGGCGGGTAGCTGAATGCTCGGCAGCGCGGCCGCGTCACACCATGCTGAACGCCGGGCGCGGCGAATCCTGCCTGTAGCGACTACGAGCCTCGTCGCCGGTTCGGCGTAACTACTGGATAGGAAACGCCATGTCAGAGCAGAACAAGGCTTCGGCCAAGCGCATCTTCGACGCGTGGAACGCGCGAGACCTCGATGTATTCGACGAGCTGATCGCCGACGACGCCATCAACCACGATCCGCAGAACCCGTTCGAGGAGATCCACGGCCCCGCCGGTCTCAGACGGCTCGTGCAGATGTATCTCACGGCGTTCTCGGAGCAACGGTTCCTGATCAACGAACAGATCGCCGAAGGCGACTTCGTCACGACCCGATGGACGGGATCAGGAATCAATGACGGCGAGATGATGGGTATGCCCGCCACCGGCAAATCGGCAGTTGTGCAGGGAATCACCATCAATCGCTTCCGGGACGGCAAGATCGTCGAGAGCTGGGCATCCTGGGACACCCTCGGGATGATGCAGCAACTCGGCGTTGTCCCGTCAGCGCATTCGGCGGCGAACTGACTCGTAACGTAGCCGACCGTTCGAGATGACCCGTCGGATCATGGCCGGCGGGCGCTTTCGCAGCGACCGGCGCCACTACTCCGAAGGAGAACGTCGCACGTTCGAGAAGGGAGTCCGCCAAGCGGCCGGGTCGACAACAGGAAACCGGCGACCCGTCACCAGGGTGGGTACGATCCGGACGAAGAAATTCTTCGCCCCGGCCTGCCACGGAAAGAGGGGCAGATCCACGGTGTCCATCACATCACCGATCTCACGGATCCCTTCGGCGCGTCCCTTGATCACCACGCTCCAGGCTTCGTGAGAACCAGAGATGTAGCCGTCGACTTCCAGCGCGACGGGCGCATCCGACAACGCGGCCGATATCTTGGTGCCTCCCGCGGATCGAAACACCAGAGTTCCGTGATCGACCGCGTAGTTGAGGGGAAAGATGTCCGGATGGTCATCCACCCACACCGCGAGGCGGCCTACTTCCCCAGTACGCAGTAGTGCCCAGCATTCGTTGACAGCGAGTTCCTTGATAGTCGGGTTGTCGCTTCCCATCGTCTTCGCCTTCCTGCCGTGGGCAATAGTCTGTCCGTTGGTCGGCCGATGCGCCGATCCGTCCATGTCGGTCGGCGGCGCGTCCTGATCGGGACTACCGCCACAGTCTTCACGAGCGAGCTCGCCGACCGTACAGATCGAGCCATTCGACATCAAGGTCACCTGGGGGGCAGGGTTGTTTCGATCGCGATGAACGGCAGATGGAGGCCGACGTCAGCCGGTTGCGCCTCGAGCCCTCGGTGACCAGCGTCAGCCGGCATACCGCCGAGGTCACCGAATCGCAGGCGCAGTGACGACCGCGCGCCACGCTGTGCGCATTATGGATACGAGGGAATCGAGGTCATTCGTCCGGATAGGGGTGAGCGCCGATGGCTGCCGATCTTGTCGATCGTGCGGCGATCGCCGCTGACTTGGAACGGGCCCGCAGCGAGTTCCACCGGTTGCTGGCATCGACCGCGCCCGACGAGTGGGCGGCCCCGACCAACGGGACGCGGTGGACCAACGAGCAGCTGCTGTTCCACATGGTGTTCGGCTACATGGTCGTGCAGCGACTGCTGCCGCTGGTGCGAGTGTTCGGGCGACTACCGGACCGGGGCAGCAAAGCCTTTGCGCGGCTGCTCGACGCGGCGACAACTCCGTTCCATGCGGTCAACTACCACGGCTCCTGCGCCGCCGCGCGCGTCTACAACCGGCGGCGGATGGGCGCGAAGCTCGACCGCGTGATCGCGGCCCTGCAAGCTCGCCTTGCCCGCGAATCGGAGGCAAGCCTGCACCGTGGCATGCATTTCCCGACGCGGTGGGACCCGTACTTCCGCGCCTGGATGACGCTCGAAGACGTCTATCGCTATCCAGGTCGGCATTTCGATCACCACGCCCGCCAGCTGACGATCACGAATCCCGGCTGAACGACACGGCGTCGACACCTCAGATGAGTCACGTCGAGGCGGAATAGCGGTTCCTACGCGGGTGCCTCCGCGCCCGCTCTGGCCTGGTCGTAGACCCCCTGGTGGTCCGCATCGGGGAATATTCGGCAGCGACTCTCTGGTTGAGGATCGTAGAAAAATCGTAGAACACCGGCGATGGAAGCCGGTAGCCCGTGACCGGGATGGGGGATTGCAGCCCACGAGCGTCCAACCAGAGACATGGGTGAGCGCTAGAAATCCTGGGTCCCATTGCCTGTCGCGAGAGGCGGTCGCAGGTTCGCACCCCCGGCAGGGCGCACAAAACATGGGCAACCGGAAAACGCCTGGTCGTCGCGGATTCCAATTCAATCTGATACCCACACGGACCGCCGGTACGGATAGGTGCAGACGGCCTGTGGTTATCGGCAATTGGTGATCGAAGCCGATTTTCGGCAGTAGGCGGACGGTGACGTTGGGTTGGGCCGTTTGCCGTCCCGCCCCCCGGACATGGCCGCATTACCAGCACACACCACACCGCGGGGCGCGGCCGCGATCAAGGTCAACTTCTACGGCCTGTTCTCTTTTCTGTCCCGAACACGCGCCGTCGCGCGAGGTCTGACATCCGCCACGCAGTGACTCCGACATGTCGACGGGACCAGATCTGAGCACGACGCCGAGTCGATCAAAGTCGAATCAGAAGGAATCGAGTTGTGCGTCGAGGTCGTCGAATCGTTGGACGCCGGGCCGCTCGATGCGGGTGCCCGCCATTACGACCATATTCGGGTTGGTGAACGTGCGGAGGTCGTCGAGGGGATTGGCATCGACAAGGACCAGATCGGCGGACTTTCCTACCGACACCGAGCCCGTAACGTCGTCGATACCGAGGATCGCGGCGTTGGCACCGGTTGCGGCGTGGAAGGCGGTAGCGGGGCTCAGGCCTGCGTAGCGAATGACGTAGTCGATTTCGCGCCAGGTGTTGTAGTGGGTGACGTAGGTGACCGATGAGTCGGTGCCCATGCCCATGCGGATTCCGTTCTTCTGGGCGGCGTGTACGGCGGAGATGATTCGGTCGAGCACGATCTCGGCGTTGGCTGCGACGATCGGGGTGATTCCGGTGTCGGCGCGGTCGAGCTTGACCAGTGGCAGCGCGGCCATCAGCGTGGGGACCAGGGCTGATCGGCCGTGTAGGGCTCGGGGGTTGTCGCCGAACAGGTCGATGATCTCGTTGTCCATCTCGCTGCCGTGCTCGATGGTGTCCACGCCCGCGCGTAGCGCCGCCTTCACTCCGGCCAGGCTCTCCGCATGCGCTGCGACAACCAGGCCGGCTCGGTGGGCTTCGTCGCAGATCGCCGTCATCTCTTCTTCGGTCATCTGTGGTCGGCCGGCCTCACCGATCGTGCGTGCGTCGGTGACTCCGCCGGTCGCGGCGATCTTGATGACGTCGACGCCGTTGCGCAGGTTGATGCGAACGTTTTTTCGCGCGTCCCACGGGTTGTCGCTGACCAGCGCGATCACGGGTGCGCCGTGTCCGCCGCTGACGGCCAGCAATGGTCCGGAGGCGAGTACGCGTGGTCCGGGGCACTTGCCGGCGGTGATCTCGTCGCGCACTGCGGCGACTTCGTAGGCCACGTCGCCGAGACTGCGGATGGTCGTGACGCCGGAGTGCAACTGGGTCTCGACGTTGGTTCGGGTGCGGCGTTTGGCGATCACGGTGCCGATCGGGCTGTGGAAGAACTTCGAGACCGGGCCCTCCAGCTTCTTGTTGGTCAGGATCGGCGACAGCGGTTTGCCGTCGGAGAACAAATGAGCGTGTGCGTTGATCAGGCCGGGGGCGACGAACTTGCCGGTGCCGTCGACGCGGGCGTATTCCGGGGCGACCACGACGGAGGTGGTGGGACCGACGGCCTCGATGAGCCCGGAGTCTCCGACGACGATCGTGTGATCGGGCAGCACGGTGCCGGCGTGGTCGCCGGTGACGATGGTGGTGGAGGTGATGGCGAATGGTGCTGTGGTCATGGCTTCTCTTCTCGTGCGTGGTTTCGGTGGTGCCGTTGCGGTGTGAGCAGGTCCGCGATCAGGGCACCGGCTTTGGTGCCGAGGCACAAGCTGACAAACGTGGCGCAAATGCTTTGTGCGGAAGCGGTATTCAGCGATGCCAGGGCTGCGAGGCCGACCGTTCCCGGGATCAAGAGCAGCCAGGCGGGTTGATAGGAGACTGCCGTCGGGACATCGGTGAATCGCTCCAGAATCCGAGCGATGACCAGTAGCGCAGCCGCGGTGATACCGGTGGCGACAACGTTGCCCACCAGCGGAGTCACGGCGATCAACAGCGAGTAAGTGGCCGACATCATCACGACACTGAACGCGGTGAGGCGCATGCCCGATCCGAACGCGAGACCGATGCCGATGGACAGCAACGCGACGCCGATCCACGTCAACGGCAGCCCCGGCAGCGCGTGCCAGCCGCTGCCGCCGGTAACCGTCGCGATCTCACCGATCAGCGTCGCTGACCCCTGATCGATGTGTAGTCCGGTCGCGGCGGCGCCCGCGACTATTCCGGCGTACATGAAACCGAGCATCATCAGCCCATACACCAGGCGCGACGCGCCGGTGACGATGTCGGTGGCGGTCAACTCGAGTAGCGCGTTGGTGATGACAACCCCGGGCACCAGGATGGCGATCGGTGCGCAGACCGCGAACAACGGCACGGGGCCCAACCCGAGGACTGACGCTGTCACCCCGATCGAGACGGTGGACAGGAACGCCGCGACGAACGGTGCGACCGCGACGGCATTCTCGCCGCGCAGCATCGAGGCGACCAGGCCGACAACGGCCCCGATGACAATGGCGGCCAGGATCGACCACCACGGGGACCGGAAGGTCAGGGCGAGCCCACCGGCGATGAGCGCGCTGCCCAAGGCCCAGTTCCAGGTGGTCGGCGGTGACTGTGACCGTCGAATATCGTCGATGCGATCGAGAAGCTCACCTCGTGCTACCGGTGTAGTCGTCGCGCGGCGCACCAGCTGGTTGGCCTGAGCCGCCTGTTGGAACGTCAGTGCGCCACCGTGGGATCGAACTACTGTCGCGGCGCCGGAATCTCGGTCGGAAACGATGACCATATCAGGGAGAGCGGCGAACTCGAGTGGGTGCTCGCCGAGCGCGGCGCCCGACACCGATTCCATCGACGCGCGGACATCGGTGACCGACATTCCGGCATCCAGGAGCAGTGCGCCGAGCTCGCCGAGCCGCCGGTCGTCAGCGAGCACTGTGGGCTCGCCGCGGGAGAACGCGGGCCGCCAGGTTCGCCAGACGCCGCAGTTCGGTGCGTTCGACTGCCGATGTCGTTTCCGCGTGCTCGACCAGCGCCTCGAGATCGTGGATGCGGAAGTCGGTGCAGCGGCCGTGTGCGTCGAATTGCGCTCGGCGATAGATCGGTCGCCAATCGACGTCAGTGATGATGGTGGTCGGCTGCCCGTTGCGACGTCCTTTGCTGAGCGTGAATCGGACGATGTTGCCCAGCATCGAGTTCGGGACGGCGTCCACGTAGGACACCAGATCGCCATGCGCGTAGACGATCAGTCCGTCCTTGTCGAGTCCTGTCTGTGGGTCTGTGAACCGGTGACGCTGCATCGGCTGGATGACGTGGGGATGATTGCCGAGGATCACGTCGATGCCGAGTTCGGCGAGGCGGTGCGCGTTATCGATCACCGTCTGGATCGGGTATGACTCGAACTCCAGGCTCCAGTGCACACAGGCAACGACCGCATCAGCTTTCAGATTTTCTCTGGCGATTTGCACGTGCCGCTCGACCATCGAGATATCGACATCGGGCAGGTTCAGTCGCAGGTAATTCACGAGGTATTCCTCGCCCGCCGGTGCCGTCGCGCCATTGACCGAGAAGGTGTAGGCGAGGAACGCCACGCGGATTCCTCCGATATCGATCACGGGGATCTCATCGCGTTCGGCGTAGGTGCGCGCGGTGCCGACATGGCCGAAGTCGGCCTCGTCGAGGACGTCGATTGTTTCGCGCACGCCCGCCGGTCCCTGATCGAGGGAGTGATTGTTTGCGGTGGAGAAGAATCCGAAGCGGCCGAAGACGTCCAGCATTTCTCGTGAGGTATTGAGCGGAGGTGCCGACAGGATGCTTTTCGGCGGTGCGCCGACCACGCGCGACGGTGCGACCGGCGTTTCCAGGTTCGCGACAGCCATGTCGACATCGAAGAGGAAGTCCGCGACGTCGTCGAATAGATGGGGTGTGTTGTCGGGCCGGATGTGTTCGGAGGTGAGCAGGTCACCGGCGGAGGAGAAGGTTGCCGTGTGCTCCTGAGTGAAGTCGTCGGGAAGGTCGAAGCGCAGGTTCTGGCCCGCGAAGTATTCCTCGATTCCGCGACCGGGCTCGGCGTGTTCCACCGCCGCGACAAAGAACTTGTGTCCCCACCAGAGCTTGTCGGACAGGCTCATGGTGCCTGCGTTGCCTTCCACGGGTCGTGAGGTCGTGGTCTTGCCTCGATATACCAGTCCGTAGACCCAGAAGATCGCTTTGACCAGTCGCGAAAGCATGTCACGTTCTCCCATATCGCCTTGACATGTCACATGTGTGACACTTACAAGTGTGGCGACGTGGCCACCGGGAAGTCAACGAGATCGTCTCGAGTGCTACAGATAACGAGAAAGTGTGACAGTGCCGTGGGCATAGCGAAAGGCAGTGATTCCGTCAATCCGATCGCGGCGCGATCGCAGGCATGGCTGATCGACGCACTGTTCGAATTGATGCGCGAGAAGCCCTATGTCGAGATCACGGTCACCGATATCGCTCAGCGTGCGCAACTCTCACGCCGGACCTTCTACCGCAACTTCGCGACCAAGGACGAGCTGATTTCGATGCATGCGCGGCGTTTGGTCGACGAGTACGTCGACCGGCTCCTGCCCGCCGATCTCTCGCAGACGCGGGCGGTCGCGCTGACATATTTCGAATTCTGGACAGACCACGCCGAATTCCTGCGCCTGCTCGCCGCGAGCGGAATGAGCAGCCTCGTGCTGCAGAAATTCAACGAACATATTCCTATGATTTTCGAGCGGAGTCGGAGTCCGAAATATGCGGGTGTCGCGCAGCTGCGGTATGCGCTGGCGTTCAACGCGGGCGGGTACTTCAACCTGCTGTTCGAATGGCTGCGGGGCGGGGCGAAGGAAACCCCCGCCGAAATGGCTGATGCTGTCGCCGCTTTCGACGCAGAGTGAGTATCGAGCCGGATTTCGGACTCGGCACCACGACTACCGACCGGGTCCTGCGACGATCGGCAGTTCAGGCGGTGAGCCGCAGGCCCTGGCCGAGGAAATAAGCGCCGAGGATGAGCAACACTGTGATCGTGATCGCCGTCATGTTCGTGTCGATCCACGCTCTCGCTTGCGCGAGAGCTGGGTTGATCCGTTGGCCGCCGAGGACTGCGGCAGCCAATGGGACGACGACACCCAGCGTGGCGAGAAACGCGAAGATCGCCACTGCCACAGCCGACTCCGCGGTATTCAAGCCTGCTGAGCCGAGCGCCGCCCCGGCGCTGACTCCCAACGGGATGTTCTTGACCACGAGGAACCCCTGAGCTAGTCCGAGGCCCACAGCACCCACCAGGCTGAACCCGTCCAGTCGATCGAGCAGGCCGCCTTTGCCCGACGCCGACTTCGATGCCTCAGCGGTGGTCGATGATGGGCGTTTCATCCAGGCGACGACTGCCAGGGCGAAGAACAGTGCGGCGAAGACCAGTGCGATGATGTCGATTCCGTCCGCGGTCTGTTCGGGGTAGTCGTCATCCACGCTGTCGACGACGAGCATCGCGACGGTCGTGATGACAGCGAGTGCGGCGAACCATCCGAGACCGAACAGTGCTGCTTTGGTGCGGCCCCGGTCACCTAACAGGAAAACTATCCCGGTGGTCACTGCGAACGGACTGAGCGCCAATCCGATGGCGTAGGTCAATGTTTCGCCCAACGCGCTGACCATGACGATCCTCCCAGTCAACCAATCCGAGCCGATCGGTGAATCCGCTCCGAAGGCGATCTTCGGCAGCACGTGATGCCGTAGCCGCTTTCGGCTCGGGGTGAATCAGTGGCTGCGCCGCAGGACAGCGTCGTAGAAGTGGATCCCGTGTTCGAGGGCGTCGACGGTGAGGCGTTCGTCGGTGGAGTGGATGAGGCCGCGTGTCTCGGCGTCGAGCTCGAACGGGTAGAAGCGGTAGACGTAGTCGCTGATCTGGGCGAGGTGGCGTGCGTCGCTGCCGCCGACAACGAGGAAGGGCGATGTCACTGTCCCTGGAAATGTTTCCGAGACAGCGTCTTTGACGCGCTCGAAGGCGGGTCCGTCGGTGGGTGAGACCGGGGTCGGCTCGGAGGAGTTGAGGATGTCGAGCCGGACGTCGGGGTCATTGATCAGTTTGCGGACGCGTTCTACGGTTCCGGCGACGGTTTCCCCGGTGAGGATGCGGATATTGAGCACGGCGCGCGCCGATTCGGCCATGACGTTGTTGCCCTTGCTCCCTTCGAGCACCGTGGGCACCGCGGTGGTGCGGATCATCGCGTTCATCAGCGGACCGGAACGGGGCATGAGCGCGGTGATCAGCCACTGCAACTTGTCGGCGCGTGCGAGTACCGCGCCGAGTGGGCCACTCGAGTGTGCGCCGATGATGGTGAGCATCTCCATGATCGGTGGTGTGAGCTGGGGCGGGAAGCTGAAGTTGCCCACCTTCACCAAGGCCAGGGCGATGCGGGTAGTAGCTGGTTGCTTACCGGGCATGGAGGCGTGGCCGCCGGGATCCACCGCGGTCAGCTGAAGGTCGAGCATGCCCTTTTCCGCCGTGCCGATCACGGCGATCTTCTCCTTGATCGGGAACAGGTCGCCGGCCACGCCGCCGCCCTCGTCGATGACCAGGCCGGGCACAATGTGCTGCTGGCGGAAGTATTCCACCACGGTGGGGACGCCGTCGCCAGCTACTTCTTCGTTGTGCCCGAACAGTAGATAGACGTCGCGGTCGGGGGTGAACGCCTGGGCGAGAAGGTCTTCGACGGCTTCGCAGATGCAGACCAGCGGGCCCTTGTCGTCGATGGCGCCGCGGCCCCAGATCACTCCGTTCGCGACGGTGCCCGAGAAGGGCGGGTGCGTCCAGCTGTCCGGGTCGCCGGCGGAGACGACGTCTTGGTGCGCCATGAGTACGATCGGGTCCGCGGTGGATCCGGTCTGCCAGTGGTAGAGCAGGGTGTGGTCGGCGAAGATCTGCTTGTGCAATTTCGTGGCTATCAGCGGGTACAGAGTTTCGAGTGTCTCGCGGAATGTCGCGAATTGGGCCCAGTCGGTGTCGTTCTCGTCCTGGGTGGTGACCGTCGGGATCTGCAACAAGGTGGCGAACCGTGCTGTCGCGCGGTCGATGTCGATGGTGCCCTCCGGCATGACGATGTCCTCTCGCGAGAATGCTGACCGTGGCGTGTCGATCCAGGCTCACAGCCTATACCGGGACGCAGTAAGTGATGGCTAATTCACGGCTACGGGTGTCGGTGCGGCCACACACGAGGCCTCCTGTGCTCGTCGAGCCCGCGGCGGCGGTCGAGCAGGCCGAGCACGTCGGAACCACAGATGGCGATGCCGAGACAATCAGAACGGCCAGATCAGTGGCACGAGAAAGGTAGCGACCGCGGCGAACAACGCGGCCAGTGGCAGTCCCAATTTCCAATAATCACCGAACCGGTAGGCACCGGGTGGCGCCACCATCAGGTTGGCGGCCGTGGCGATCGGCGTGAGAAACGAGGCAGCACCGGCGACCGTCATCGCCATCAGCATCGGCAACGGTGAGATCCCAGTCGCCGCGGCGACTGACACGGCGATCGGTGCCACGATCAACACGGTGGCGAGGTTGCTGATGAACTGGCCGAGCACGATGACCACCGCCACGATCCCGAACTGCAGCAGCAGCGGCGAGCCTGTGCCGACCAGGTCGAGCAAGGTGCGCGAGATCAGCTCCGCCGCACCACTGGACTGCATAGCGGTGGCCATCGGGATCATGCCCGCCACGATCACCAATGTCGTCAGCGAGATCGCGTGCTCGGCTTGGGACACGGTGATCACCCGCAGCGCGAGCATCGCCGTGGCAGCACCGAGCGCCACGATCGCCGCCGGGGCGGCATCGACGACGAGCAACGCGCACATCACCGCGAGAACGGCGACCGCCGCATAGGAACGCGGACCCAAGCGGGTCGCTTGACGGCGCAGCCGCGATGGTTCGGTGACGGTGAGCAGGCCAGGATGGGACGCCCGCTCATCCAGGGCGTCCCAACTGCCACTGAGCACGATGATGTCGCCCACCCGCAGCCTGGCCCGGGTGAGTCGGTCCCCACCTCGGTAGACGGCCAGGATCACCAGATCCCCGGAGTCGGTGCGCATCCCGGCGAACACCTTTTCCCCGATGAACTCCGAGCGCGGCGCGATGACCACCTCCGCCGCCCCACCGGCGGCGCAGATCGCCGTCTGGGTGGGGTCGAGCTCGTAATGATCAGCCAGTGTCTCGGCGTAACGGCTCAGGTCCGTCGGCGCGTCGGTAGCGACCCGATCCGGCAGGACCCGAGGCCCGAGGTACACCACGATCGTCACGGTCCCGATGAGCAACGGGATACCGACGAGCGAGAACTCGAAGAACCCGAACGGCCGAGCTCCCGCGTCGATGGCGAGCTCGTTGATCATCACGTTGATCGGGGTGCCCAGCAGGGTCAACATCGACCCGGCGTGCGCGGCGAAAGCCAGCGGCATGAGCAGCTGCGCCGGTCGCTGCACGATTTTGGCCGCGATCATCACCGTGACCGGAATCAGCGCGGCGACCGCGCCATTGACGCTGATCAGCGCAGTCAGCGCCGCACACAGCAGCATCACCGCCACCAGCACCGCGGTGCGCCCGGACCCGACCCGGCGGATCAACTGCATGCCCACCCACGCCGTGACGCCGGTGGCGTCGATCGCCTCGCTGATCACAAACAGCGCCGCCAGATACACCACTACCGGATCGCCGAACCCGGCGATGGCGTCCTCGAAACCGATGGTGCCGGTGAGGTAAAGCGCCAACGCCACCCCAAGTGCGACCACCCCGGGCGGGATCCGATTCGACATGAACGCCACGATCGCCACGGTGAGGACGACGAAGGTCGTCGCAATCGGCCCCGTCATGAGCCGTCGGCCCGAAGCGTCGTCGAGCACCCGTTCTCGGCGCACCGATCATTCGACACACAGCGGGTGACCGCGGCACCGATCATAGGCTCACTCTAGCGTTGACCAACCCCGCTATCGCGCGGCAATCACACGATGGCCGGCGAATTCTGTCGGACAACCGGTTCAGAACAGTGAGTGTCAGACAGCCGATTCTCGGCGCATGGGGGCGATACTCGATGGTGCGGTTTCGGACATGCGTCGGCGGATCTCACCGGAGGGTGACGCTCGCGCGCTTCGCAGAGTGGGCTTACTCGGCCGCAGAGGGAGGCGCGATGGACATGCAGGTATCGGATGTCGAGCAGGTGGTCTCCATGGGTGCGCCTCCTCGCGGGGAAGAGATCGATGATCTTGTCGCCGTCGCCTTGGAGCGATACCGCGACCAGACAGCGGGGCGAGTCGCCGACTACATCACTGGCCCATGCCGACCGACGCTGTCCGGCGTCGTGGTAGCCGAGGTAGACGGTGGTACGCACGCCGCCGGCGTGGTCGAGTTCAGTATCCAGTCCATCGCCAAAGCGTTCGTCTACGCACTGGTTTGCGAGGAAGGCGGCCACGAAGTGGTGCGCGGGCGGGTCGGGGTGAACAACACCGGCTTGGCGTTCAATTCGGTGGTTGCTATACCGACTACCTCTCGCGCGCACTGGGACTGAACGTCTTCGCCTCCACCCGCCGACCGACAGGAGTGTGCGGCCATGACCGCGACACCGGCAGCACCCGTCAATGACCGTGCGTCCTGGTTGCCCATGGTCGGGCTGTTCTTCGCCCAAGTTTTGATGTCGGTCAACGTCACCGCGTTGCCGGTGTCGCTGGGCGGGATGGTCGAGGACTTCGACGTCGCTCCCACGGTGGTCAGCTCTACCATCGTCACCTACGGGCTCGCGGTGGCGGCGTTGGTGATGGTCGGTGCCAAGCTCGGGCAGCGATTCGGCTGGGTCGCCATCTTCCGCGTCGTGGTTGCCACCTTCGCGGTGTCGGCATTGATGATGACCTTCGCACCCACCGTCGGGTGGGCCATCGCCGCGCAAGCCGTCGCCGGCGCCTCGGCGGCCGTGATCGTGCCCGCTCTGGTCGCGCTGATCACCGAGAACTACCACGGCACCCAACAGGCCACCGCCATCGGATCATTGGGGTCCGCGCGCGCGATCTCCGGTGTCGGTTCGTTCCTGATCGGTGGTGCGCTGGGCACTCTGGTCGGCTGGCGGCCGATGTATGTCCTGGTGTTCGCCATCGCGGTGCTCGTCTTCGCATTGAGCTTCACCCTGCGCTCCGACACCGGCAACCCAGCAACGCGCATCGACCTGGTCGCCGCAGTCCTGATCGGTGTCGGCGTCGTCTTGCTGACCGTCGGCTTCAACAACCTCAACTCCTGGGGCGTGGTCTTCGCCAAACCCGCGGCACCGTGGGACATGCTCGGACTTTCGCCGGCGCCGGTGGCGATCGTGCTCGGGATCGTTGGGGTCCAAGCATTCCTGATGTGGACATTGCGCCGCATCAAGGCAGGTCGGCAGCCCCTGGTCGATCTTTCGGTCCTGGCCAGCTCGCGCGAACGCGCCGCGATCTATGCGATGTTCACCGTCGTCGCGCTCGAGGCAGCCCTGAATTTCACTGTCCCGCTCTACATCCAAATCGTGCAGGGCCGCTCACCATTCGACACCGCGCTGGCGATGATGCCGTTCAACCTGACCGTCTTCATCACCGCCACCATCGTCGTGCGCGCGTACCAGCGCTATACACCCCGCGCGATCGGCATGGCTTCGTTCGGGCTGACCACCCTCGCGCTGGTGTGGCTGGCCTTCGTGGTGACCAACAACTGGGAAACCGTCCCGACCGTCGCCGGGCTGATCGTGTTCGGCATCGGCCAAGGCGCACTGGTGACCCTGGTCTTCAACGTGCTGGTCACCTCCGCACCGAAGAGACTCGCCGGTGACGTCGGCTCCATCCGCGGAACCACGCAGAACCTGGCCTCGGCAGTCGGCACAGCACTGGTCGGCGCCCTGCTGGTCACAGTCCTGAGCATCTTCGTCGGCCAGCAGGTGACCGACGACGTCACCCTTCCCGACTCGTTGATCGAGCAGGTCGATCTGGACAACGTCAACTTCGTCAGCAACGACTCGCTGCGCGAGGTCCTCGCCACGACCACAGCTTCCCCCGACCAGATCGACGCCGCGGTCGCGATCAACGAGGACGCCCGCCTGCGCACCCTGAAGTTCGGTCTGCTGATCCTGGCCGGGCTCAGCGCCCTCGCCATCGTGCCCGCGAGCCGTCTGCCCGACTACCGGCCCGGCGAAATTCCCGACCCCGCTGCCACCGGACCAGACAACCAAGACCAGCCAACCGCTGATCGGAGAACTGTCCACTGATCCCCAACAACCCATCCGGAGGCACGATGCTGTACACCGACATCCCGACCCGCCGTGAGATCACTGCGCTCGCATCAACTCTCGAGCCGTGGTGCGTATCGATCTACACTCCGATCGAAGGAGACCCAGCCAATCCGGACGCGCACCGCATAGCGTTCTCCAACCAGGTCCGCGACGTACTGTCCCTGGTGACCGACCCCGGGGCTCGCGCGGCGTTGAGTGAGGAGCTCGACGACCTGATCGATGACGACGAATTCTGGCGCTACCAGGCGCGGACCCTCGTCGTGCTCGCCACGCCGACCCGGGCGCGGACCTATCGACTCCCCAACCGGCTCACCGAATCCACTTCCGTCGGAGACCGATTCCAGCTCACGCCGCTGCTGCGGTCGGTGACCTTTGCCCAGACCGCGTTCATCCTCGCACTCTCCGATGGCGCCGCGCGCCTGGTGCAAGCCGACGCCGACCGGCCCGCAGCCGATGTCACGCCGAAGGACATGCCGACCAGCGCGGCGGATCACGCCGGCAAGTCGTCGTTGGGCGATCGGGCACCCAAAGGCCGCGTCCAGGGTAGCGAGGGCCGCAAGATGCGAGTACGCCAGTACGCACGCGCCGTTGACCAGCAGCTGCGCCCGATCCTCGCAGGTCGCGACACCCCCTTGATTCTGGCCGCGACCGAGCCGACCGACGCGCTGTTCCGATCGGTCAACAGCTACCCGGACCTGCTCGAGGAATCCTTGCCGGGCAACCCCGAGCATCTGGGCGACGATGAACTCGCCGCGCTGGCGCGAACAATCCTGGACCGCCACTACAAGGCCGAACTCGCCGCGCTGGCGGAGCTGTTCGCCACCCGGCGCGGGGAAGGACGAGCACTGACCGACCTCGCCGACATCGCCCGGGCCGCCACCTACAACATGATCGACACGCTGTTCGTCGACATCGACGCCACCGTCGCGGGGACTATCGCCGCACAGGACGGTGCACTCGAGGTCGATATCGACGCCGAATCCATGAACGGTCCCGACGTCCTCGACGAGATCGCGCGGCGCGTAGTGCTGGCCGACGGGCGGGTACTGGCGGTGCGTGGAAGCGAAGTCCCCGGCGACGGGCCTGCGGCCGCGATTTTGCGGTATTCGATGTAGCCGGCTAGTGCTGCGGACAAGGGTCAGCCAGCGTCGCCGCGCTCGACTTCGTTGAACTCGATCTCCCCGGAACGAAGGACACGCAATGTCCCCGCCGAGTCCGCGTGGATGATCAGATGCTCGATCAACCGGTGCGCCACGACAGCGGCGGCGTGTTCGTCGGCATGGCTCCACACTGTGCGGGAGACAGTTCTGCCCGAGGTCTGCGATCCGCGGAAGGAACGAAGAATCACCGAGAATTGTTCACGGCCGATTCGCCCACCGATCACACGACTCGCCTTGGCCACGGCGACCTCGGCCACTTCGTTGGCGCGAATCGCTGCTGATCCGATCGAGATCCATAAGGCTCCCATAGGTCCAGTGTGCGCCGTCAACCCACATCGGCGGCGCAGCGGCACGCCCGCCGATCGCTGTGCGCCACCAGCCTGACCGGCATCGGAGAGAAGGGACGGGCACCTGTTGCAGATCATTGGCCACCGTGGGTTTCGCCGGCTGCTCCTCGCTCAGGTAACCGGGTTGATCGGAACCGGCTTGATGACGGTGGCGCTGGGACTGCTCGCCTTCGATCTGGCCGGCGACGACGCGGGCGCGGTGTTGGGTACCGCGCTGGCGATCAAGATGATCGCCTATGTCTTCGTGGCACCTGTGAGTTCGGCACTGACCGACCGGATACCACGCCGGGTCCTTTTGGTGTCGTCGGATGTGGTCCGCGCGGGAATCGCCCTGTGCCTGCCATTCGTCGGCGCGGTGTGGCAGATCTATGTGCTGGCCTTCGTGTTGCAAGCGGCCTCGGCTACCTTCACGCCCGCGTTGCAAACGGTGATTCTGGCGATGCTGGTCGACGAGGACGACTACACCCGGGGGCTGTCGCTGACTCGACTGGCCTACGACGCGGAGTCGCTGCTGAGTCCGCTGCTGGCCGCGGCCATGCTGACCCTCGTGCACTACAACTCGTTGTTCGTGTGCACCGCTGCGGGGTTCGTCATATCCGCGACAATCGTCGCGAGGACGAAGCTACCGCAGGTCCAGCCTGCGGATCGGTCGATGCCGCTGATGGTGCGCATTACCGGTGGCGCACGGATCATGGCAGGCGATCCGGTTCTGCGCGGACTGCTGGCGATGAACATGGTCGTTGCGGCCGCAACGGCTCTGGTCGTGGTCAATACCGTTGTCTACGTGCTGGATCTGTTCGCAGGATCGGATTCGGAGGTGGCGCTGATGCTGGCCTGCTACGGTGCGGGCTCGATCGCGGCGACTCTGGCTGTTCCGCGTGCACTGGCATGGATCGGTGACCGGGCGCTGATGCTGAGCGGTTGTGCGCTGATGGTGATCGGACTCGCGGCCGCGGCGGTCATCACAGTTCGCGCGACTCCGTCGCTCACCTGGTGGTTACTGCTGACCCTGGCGTGGCTGGTGCTGGGGTCGGGTACATCACTGGTCAGTACACCGTCGAAGCGGTTGTTGCGTGCACGCTCGGATGCGATGACTCGTGCCTCGGTGTTCACTGCACAATTCTCGGTCTCGCATGCTTGCTTTCTCCTGACCTATCCTCTGGCCGGATGGGTCGGGGTGGTCGCTGGACAGACGGGAGCGGCGGTGAGCCTGGCCGTGTTGGCCACCCTGGCGGCCCTGACTGCGTCGCTGATATGGCCGCCCTCGATGCGGTCCGGCACATCAGCATGACCTCGTCGACACAGACCATCAATCGACCGCCGGTGCCCGCGTGGATCCGGGCGCCGCGCGGTACTGCCGCACGGCCGCAGTCGATTTGACCACCGCGGCCAGCAGCGGTGGGCCGAGCACCATGCCGATCAGGCCGGCGACAGTACCGCCGATCATAGTGGCGAGCAGTACCGCCACCGGGTGCAGTCGTAGCGATGCCCCGAGTGCCCAGGAACTCACCGCGCTCTGAATGCTGCCGTTGGAGATGACGAACGTCACCGTGAGTATCAGGGCCGCGGTCGGTCCGGCGGCGCCGAAGGCGATCAGTACCGCGAACGCACCGGTGATCCAGGCCCCGACGAACGGGATGAACGACAGTGCAAAGTACAGGATGAAGATCGGGATCGCTAGCGGAATCCGTAACAGCAGCAAGGGAATCATGAAAATCGGTGCCGTGATCAACGCGGTGACTGCCGTGCCTTTGAAATACCCGCGCACCGATTCCCTTGTCAGCGAGACCACCGCGGCGACCTCGGCGGGGTCGAGCGAAGTGCTCCGCGCCAGCCAGACAGGGAATCGGCTGCCGTCCCGTAACGTGAAGTACAGGAAGAACACCGCGAAGAAGGTGCCGACGATCAGCGATATAACGCCGTAGAAGGTGTTGGTAACGATCCCCGCCAGCCCCTGTCCCAGCTGCGGAAGATGACTCTGGACCGCGGTGCGGGCATGCTCCAACCACGAAGATTCGATATCGAGCCCCCGACCCCACACCAGCAACGCGTCCCATCCCAGTGCAAGTTGCCGGTGGATCTCGTTGTACTGACGCACGATTCCCCACACGACAATCGCGATGGTGCACACCACTGCGGCAATCGCGGCGAACACTGCCCCCGCACCCGCCAGCGCCGGTGGGAGCCCGACTCGTTTCAGCAGCTCCACCAGTGGCTCCAGCACGATCCCCGCGATCACCGCGATCACCAAGGGAATCAGGATGCCGCTGACCGCGCCCAGCGCCACCGCGATGACCACCGCCAGCGCGAGAATGCCCAGTATCGACCAGCTCGCGAGGCCGATCCGCCGCAACGCGGGCCTCGTCTGGTTCCTGTCCGGGCAAGCGGGCTGCATCGCCGCGTTACCGCTGTTCGACACAGAGACCTCCTCGTCCGGTTGCGACGATGACCGGCTGACGCGAACAGCCTGCGGACTCCGTGCGGGCTGGGCGGCCAGACCAGACCAGGAAACCACAGCACGACGCTGACCGACGGCGCTAACACACCACGATCCGTGCCGACGATGGTCGGTAGGTCTACCTGCAGCGTCCCGAACACCTCGACTGCGCGAGGGTTTCCGTCCGCGTCCAGCGGCTCCACGACCAGATCGTCACCATCCCGGCCCACAGCGCACGTGATGTCATTGCCCACCCTCGCCAGCCGTGCATGCCGGAGTCGAAGTATCCGGACAGTTCGACGGCCGTGATCGCCAAGCGCCCGCAAGTACTGCGAGACCGAATGCTTATGGCATCGATCACTGCATGGGCGGTGCTTCTGCTCGAACCCGGCGCATTGTTGCTCGCTGTATGTCGCGGCAATCGCAGGGACTGATGGCCAGACAGAACCTCTGACACCCCACATGTCGGTGGCGCGTGAATCTGCAAATCGGCATCGTCCAGCGCCCGACCGGCGGGAACGGGCCGCGATCTACCATCAGCCCCGCAGTCAGTAACGAGGCCCAAGACCTGGCCTTCAGTGCCCTGGTACCTCGGGGTGTGGCGGCAAGCGGTCAGTCGAACATTGTTGGCAGGTCTGGTTTATTCCAGTGGTCGTGGAGCAGTCGGATTTGGGTGTCGAGTACGCGGGTGGTCGACAGCTCAGGCAGGTCGTCGATGTCGAACCAGTCGATCTCCATGGTCTCGACGGGGCTGGGTTGGCCGTGGGAGATGGTCTCGCACAGGAAGAACAGCTTGTACACGTGGTAGGGGAAGGCAGGCTGGTGGCCTTGGACGTCACGGTCGTGTAGTGCCACGAGCTTGCTGGCGCGCACGGTGATTCCGGATTCTTCCTCGACTTCGCGTTCGACTGCGAGTGAGGGTGGTTCCAGGACGTCGCACCAGCCGCCTGGCAGAGTCCATCTTTCGTCGCTGCGGTCGCGGATGAGCAGGATGCGGCCCTGGTCATCGAAGACGCCGCCTCGGACGTCGACTTTGGGTGTCATGTATCCCTTTTCGAGGAACACGTTCTTCGCAGGACCCGTAGCGGACACGAGCTTGTTCGCGCGGCTTGTTCGCACAACTGTCTCCTGATTCGGTCAGTGCTCCCGCACGATGGCGTCGGTCAGGACTGGGTGAGCGAGTCGGTGAACCGCCGTGGTCAGGTCGGTCTCGGCCGAGTTGAAGATCGCGCTGCCCGCCACGAGTGTGTCGGCTCCGGCGGCGATTATCTGCGGTGATGGTGGTGATGGCACCGTCGGCGACGAGTTCGAGACCATTGAGGTGCAGGTTGTGCAAGGTGGTCCGCAGGGTGCGGATCTTGTTCGGGACGGTGGGATCGAAGGTGCTGGTGCCGGGACGGCTGGTCATCAGGACGACGAAGTTCTCGAAGCCGGCCTGTGCACGCAGCAGTGGCGCCGCCGGTCCTTTGCCTGCGGAATATGGGGTTTGTCACGGTAGCGGCGCCGCTAACGGCCGTTGTCGGCCGTTGTGCGGCAGCCCCGGTCCAGCGGGCAGCTGCGGTCCGCCAGCTCAGCTCCTTCGCACCCAGCCTGTCTCGACCGTCTCGCTGGCCTGCTCATCGACGATTTGGGAATGAAAGTAGGTGATACACGTGTTGGAAATCCTGGGTAAATCGTAGAAAAATCGTAGAAAGCAGGGGTGGACCCCGAAGATGACCAGGTCAGCGGTGGTATAGGCTTTGTCGGTCATGAAGTCGGCTTATTCGGGTCCGGTCAACGGTGCGCCCAAGACGGTCTACCTCGATCACGCGGCGACCACTCCGATGTTGCCTGCCGCGGTCGAGGCGATGACGGCTGCCCTGGGGGCGGTCGGGAATGCGTCCTCGCTGCACGGTTCGGGGCGGGCGGCGCGGCGGTCGCTGGAGGAGGCGCGCGAGTCGATCGCGGCTGATCTGGGTGCTCGACCGTCCGAGGTGATCTTCACTTCCGGGGGCACCGAGAGCGACAATCTGGCCGTCAAGGGGATCTTCTGGGGGCGTCGGGCGGCTGATCCGCGGCGCACCAGGATCGTCACCAGCGCGGTCGAGCATCACGCGGTGCTCGATGCTGTGGAGTGGCTGGAGAAGCACGAGGGCGCGCAGGTGAGCTGGCTGCCGGTCGACGCCGACGGTGTCGTGTCGCCGCAGGTGTTGCGTGAGGTGCTCGCGGCGCATGCCGACGAGGTGGCGCTTGTCAGTGTGATGTGGGCCAACAACGAAGTCGGAACCATCGAGCCGATCGCCGAATTGGCCGCTGTTGCACAGGAATTCGACATTCCGATGCACAGCGACGCCATTCAGGCGGTGACCCAGATACCGGTCGACTTCGCCGCGAGCGGGCTGGCCGCGCTCAGCGTGGCCGGGCACAAGGTGGGTGGTCCGCACGGGATCGGGGTGTTGCTGCTCGGCCGCAACGTGCCGTGTGTGCCGCTGGTGCACGGCGGCGGACACGAGCGTGACCTGCGCTCCGGTACCTCCGATGTGGCCGCGGCGATCGGGATGGCCGCCGCGCTGCGCCATGCCGTCGCCGACCTGCCCGCGCGCGCTCAGCAGTTGCGGGCGCTGCGCGACGAGCTGATCGACGGTGTGCGGGCCGCGGTGCCGGAGGCAGTGCTCAATGGCCCAACAAATCGGCTGCCCGGCAACGCTCACTTCACGTTCCCCGGTTGCGAGGGTGACTCGCTGCTCATGCTGCTCGACGCCGCCGGTGTCGAATGCTCGACCGGATCGGCCTGCAACGCGGGGGTCGCCTCGCCCAGCCATGTGCTGATAGCGATGGGTGTGGACCCGTGGCAGGCGCGCAGTTCGCTGCGCTTCTCGCTCGGTCACACGTCGACCGGAGCCGATGTCGAAACACTGTTGACCGTGCTGCCGCAGGTCATCGATCGGGCCAGGGCCGCAGGCCTGGCCGGCGCTAGAGGAGGTGCCTGATGCGAGTTCTCGCTGCGATGAGCGGTGGTGTCGATTCCGCGGTGGCCGCGGCGCGGGCCGTGGACGCGGGGCACGAGGTGGTCGGGGTGCATCTGGCGCTGTCGGCGAACCCGGGCACGCTGCGGACCGGGTCGCGTGGTTGCTGCTCCAAGGAGGACGCCGGTGATGCGCGCCGCGCCGCCGACGTGCTCGGAATCCCTTTCTACGTCTGGGATTTCGCGGATCGCTTCAAGGAAGACGTGATCGACGACTTCGTCGCCGCCTACGCCGCGGGGGAGACCCCGAACCCGTGCCTGCGCTGCAACGAGAAGATCAAGTTCTCCGCGCTGGCCGATCGCGCGCAGGCGCTCGGCTTCGATGCCGTGGTCACCGGGCACTACGCCAGGCTCGACGAGGGTGTTCTTCGTCGCGCTGTCGACGCCGACAAGGATCAGTCCTACGTGCTCGCGGTGCTCACCGCCGAGCAGCTCGCGCGGGCGATGTTCCCGGTGGGTGACACCCCGAAGCCGCGGATCCGTGAGGAAGCGGCCGAGCGCGGGCTGGCCGTGGCCAACAAGCCCGACAGCCACGACATCTGCTTCATCCCCTCCGGCGATACCCGCGCCTTCCTCGGCGCCAAGATCGGCATCCGGCCCGGTGCGCTGGTCGATTCCGACGGCACGGTGCTCGGTAATCACGAGGGTGTGCACGGATTCACCGTCGGCCAGCGCAAGGGTCTCGGCCTGAGCCACACCGCCGCCGACGGCAAGCCCCGCTATGTGACCGGAATCGACCCCGATTCGGGCACCGTCAAGGTCGGTTCGGTCGAGGATCTGCAGGTCGACGTCATCACCGCCGACCGCGCGATCTGGACCTCCGGTGTTCGCCCGACCTCGTCGGTCGAGTGTGTCGTGCAGGTTCGCGCGCACGGTGGGACCGCGCCTGCCGTGGTCGAGCCCGAGGGTGACGGCTTCGTCGCCAGGCTGCGCGAGCCGCTCACCGGCGTCGCCAAGGGCCAGGCCATCGTGCTGTACCTGCCCGATACCGACGGTGGCGACACCGTGATCGGCAGCGGCACCATCAACGGCACCGACCGCACCGAGATCTCGGCGGACGCCGCCGACGCCTCTGCCTGAGCGTGCGGGCAAGATAGCGGAAGGCGGGTCCGTGCGTCGTACGGTCGGCGTGCGCGGTCCGTGGCGCGTGGTGTCCTCACCGACCGGGTGGTGACCGGCGTCCGACGACTCGAAAGGTGTTGAGCGCGTGACACTCTGGCGAAGCGAGAATTCCCGGGAGGCGCCGGAGCCTGTCGACCTGCTCGTCGGTGGGATCGCGACCGGCGTCGGCTCGTGGCCCGGCACCGATCCGCGCGAGGCGGCCGCGACGATCATCGGCGAACTGCCCGCCCTCCCGCACCTGGTCGAACTGCCCGAGCGTGGCATCGGCGCCGACACGATCGGCCGTGTCTCGGCGCTGCTGGTCGACCTGCGTTTCGATTCCACGACTCGTGGTTACCGCCTGGCCGCCCGCCCGACCGGGGTTTCGCGGCGTGCGCGGGACCTGATGCACGCCGATCTCGACGCCATCGAAGAGGCATGGGAGACAGCGGGTTCGGCAGGCACCGGGCGGGTGGTGAAGATCCAGGCCGCCGGTCCGCTCACCCTCGCCGCCGAGGTGGAACTGCCCGGCGGGCATCGCATCCTCACCGATTCCGGTGCCCTACGCGATCTTTCGGAATCCCTCGCCGAAGGGCTGATCCGCCACGCTGCCGAGATCCGCAAACGGCTGGGCGCCGAGGTGGTCATCCAACTCGACGAACCCCAGCTCACCACAGTTCTCGAGGGCTCCCTGCAAGGTCCGAGCATCCTGAACACCATCCGTGCGCTGCCGGAGCCGGACACCCTGCACATCCTCGACACCGTCATCAACGCGCAGTCTTCGCCAGTCCTACTGCACACCTGCGCTTCTCGGCCCCCGCTCACCACCCTGGGCCGCACAGCGGCGGCGGCGATCTCCTTCGACGCCGCGACGATCATCACCGCCGACCTCGACGCCCTCGGCGAAATCATCGACTCCGGCAAGAAAATCGCCCTCGGCCTGACCCCCACCACCCCACCCGCGGCGTCGACCACGTGGCGCGACATCGCCGAACCCGCCGTCCGCCTCATCGACCGCCTCGGCTTCCCCCGCGCGATCCTGGCCACCCAGATCCTGGTAACGCCTTCCTGCGGCCTGGCAGGCGCGCCCCTGCCCTGGGCCCGCAAGGCGCTGGCCCTCACCGCAGACGTAGCCCGCGCCTTCGCCGAAGAACCGGAGTCGATCACCTTCGAATAGCGGTGTTCCATCAGGTGAACTGCGGAGTTATCATCTATTACGTCATTACCTATTAGATGGAGGCTGACATGCGGATGAATGCGAACGGTCAGGTGACCATCCCTGCCGAGCTGCGGTCGAGGTTCAATCTGAAAGAAGGTGATGAGCTCGATGTCATCGAAGACGGCGGCACGTTGCGCATCGTGGTGAGCGGCGGCGCGGATAGCCCCGGCGAGCGGCTCGTTCGTCAGATGCGACGGCACCGATTCGACAATCCCGAAGTCGCAGGCCTGACGACCGACGAGATCATGGCGCTGCTGCGTGACTGAATCGGTCACCGCGCTGCGGCACGCTACCTTGGTCGACAGTTGCGTGCTCATCGATGTGCTGGACGGCGACCCCACGTGGGAACAATGGTCGGCATCCGAATTGTCCGCCGCGCGCAACGTCGGTCGCGTGGTGATCAATCCGCTGATCTACGCGGAGGTTTCGATCGGCTACGCGACGAAGGAATCAGTGGAGGCTGCCTTGCCGCCCCAGTCCTTCGACCGTGAGCCGCTGCCCTGGGACGCGGCCTTCCTCGCTGCCAGAGCCTTCCTCGCCTACCGTCGGCGGGGTGGCGACAAGCGGTCACCGCTGCCCGACTTCTACATCGGTGCCCACGCCGCGATCAGCGGGTACCGACTGCTCACGCGCGACGCGGCGAGGTACCGAACCTACTTCCCCACGGTTGAGGTCATCGCGCCGGAATGAGCCCGCGACGTGCGCATCCGGATCTGCGAACTCCGGATTCGCCCACCCAGCTGGTCGCGTCAGTTCGGGGTGACGGTGACCGTGTTGCCGATCTGGGTCTTCATATCGAACGACGCGCACTGCCCATTGCTGAGCTCCTGAGTGCGCAGCGGCCGCTTCTTGATGTTGGTCTGGATCTCGACCGTCACATCGGTGCTGGCCATCGAGCACACCTTCGACACCGGCGCCTCGGTGTAGGAGACCGAGCCCGCACCCTGACACGAGTTGGTCGAGTTACCCAGGAACACCCGCGCCGTTCCCGTCGGGCACGGATCAGCCATCGCGCTCGGCGCACTCACCAGTGCCGCGGGCACGAGCGCACCTGCCGTCACCGCCGCCACGATAACTCCACGAACCATCATCCGAACCGCCATGCCGTCCCGCCTCTCCGTGAATTCCGGTCAGACTACGGGACGGGGCGACCGTGTGGCGCGGCAAGCGGTGAAGTCGCGGCCGAACGCGACCGGCCATGATCAACACGTGAGCACATGGGTAACTCACCGGGCACGGGCCAACCGGATACACACCGAACCGCCTGCCGCGTCGGTATGTCCCGCGGTCCTCTAGTCTGGCCATGATTCACGGAGAGGCGGGACAGCCCTTGCTGCGCAGTTTTCAGGTGACCAATCATGGATCGCTGGCCCAGGCGCAGCAGTTGCGGCTGACCAAGGGCGCCGGTGGGCCGTTGGCGGTGCCGGTGACGGCGGTGCACGGGGTGGCGGCCGCCGGGAAGACGAGCTTCATCGACGCGCTCGGGCAGATGCGGGACGCGGTACTGAATTCCGTGAGCGGATGGGACCCGTACGCGGGTCCGGTGCGCCGACCACATCTCGGGTTCGCCGATCGCCCAACGGAATTCGTCGCGGGGTTCGTCGCTGAAGGCGTGCCTTATACCTATGGGTTCCGGCTCGACAACGTCGATGTGGTCGCGGAGTGGTTGTACACCCATCCCCGGTCGCGCAAGCGGATCGTGTTCGAACGCAGTGGTGACGAGGTCAAGATCGGGCCGATGTTCGAGGCGGCCCGGTACGGGGTGGCGGCGCTGGTGCCGTTGGTGCGGCCGAACGCTCTGCTGTTGAGTCTGGCGGGGCAGATGTACGCCGAGGCATTGGTGCCCGCGTATCGGTGGTTCGCGGCGAATCTGGCTGTGCAGCAGGGCGATGTCGAGACCGACGCGCTCGCGCACGACCTCGGCAGCCACATTTCCCGTTCGCCCGACAACGCGGCACGGCTGTTGATGCTGCTGCGCACGGCGGACCTCGGGATCGAGGATCTGCTCGTGGCCGAACACGATCCGATGTACGCGGACTATCTGCGTGATCTGGACGCCGAAATCGGCGCGCTGGCAGGCCATCTCGACCACCCCGAGCAGATTCTGGTGGAACGGGAGCTGAGCACGCTGCGCGCGGCGCGTGACGCGCTGTACCGGCGCATGGTCGACCGTCGCGGCGCGGGGCTGAGCGTGGTGCACGAGGGCATCGATGTGCCGTTCGAACTGGCCGACGAATCCACCGCAACCCGCTCGCTGCTGCGCGTGCTGCCTGCCATGTTGGAAGCCCTCGACACCGGCCAGGTGCTCGCGGTCGACGATCTCGGCGGCGGCCTGCCGGTCGAGGAGACCGACCGCCTCGTCCAGCTGTTCCAGAACCCGGAGACCAATTCCCGTGGCGCGCAACTGATCTACACCACCGCCGACCGCGCGCTGATCGATCGGGGCAACGGACGCTCCCAGCGCACCCGCACCGCCGTGTGGCAGGTGCGCCGCTCGCTGGGGGTCAGCGAGCTCACGCCGCTGTAGCCGGGCCTAGCATGGGCGCATGCTCGAAGTGGTGATGGCGGCAGCGCTGGTGACGATGCTGGTGGTGACGATCGGTGCCGTTGTCGCCGGACGGACGGGCCGGGGCAGGGCCGGCCTCGAGCACGGGTCGCTCTCTGTGACCGGTGTCAGCCCACTGCCCGCGATGATCGGTGAGCACTACGTGACGATCACCGGCACCGTCACCGGCCCCTCGGTCACCGGCAAGGTCGTCTATCGCCGTTTCGCCTGGGATGCCGCGCACTGGCCCGCCCCCGGCGACCACCTCGCCATCGCCTACCCACCCCACAACCCGGACGACTGGCACGCCGAGCACCCAGGCCTGCGCCCTTACCTGGGCTCCTGAGCGACCTCACCGACCTCGCCAGGCATGGGTGAGTCGGAGCTCACAAGCGTCCAGATGGGATCATTTCGGGATGCACGGTACCGACGGCCAGACCACCGGACTTCTGATCCGCCCCGCTCACCCCGACGAATACGACGCGATCGCCGCGCTGACCGTCGACGTGTACGTGGGCGACGGCTACGTCCCCGACGGCGACGATTACGTTCGGGAACTCGCTGACGTCGCCCACCGGGCGGCCGACGCCGAGGTCCTGGTCGCCGTACACGACGGCCTCGTCGTCGGCTCGCTCACCGTCGCGAAGCCCGGCACGCGCTACGCGGAGATCGCCCAGCCCGGTGAACTCGAGTTCCGCATGCTCGCGGTGTCGAAGCAGGCACGCGGACTCGGTGTCGGCACCGAACTGGTTCGCGCCGTCATCGACGAGGCGAAATCAGGCGACTTCGAGGCGGTCGCGCTCACCACCATGTTCTCGATGGTCGACGCGCACCGGATCTATGAGCGGCTCGGCTTTGTCGGTGTCCCCGAACGCGATTGGGCCACCCATGACGGACTGCAGCTGTTCGTCATGCGGCTCGCGTTGCGCTGACCCGGTCAGTTCAGCACGGTGGCCACGATGCCGGCGAGATAGCCGAGCCGGGCCACTTCCGAGGGGCGGAAGTCGGGCCCACCGGGGCGGCCGAGGAGCAGCGCCCTGCCGGTGTTGCCCAGCGGGGCGGCGGCGAGTTTGGTGTCCATGTCGCGCCAGATCTCCGGCACCCAGTCGGCCTCAGCGTCGAGCCACATCGGCTTCTCGATAGGCATCCACGGAGCCGAACCCGCTTGGGTCTGTGGGGCACTCGGGCTGCCGACGATGCGGTAGGCGCCCGCGGGGCCGATGCCGATGATCGTGGACCAACCGACGCGCAGCACGCGGGGGCAGCCGTCGACGAGTACCTGGAGGCGGTCGTCGCGGGCGCTGGCGACCTGGTCGATCAGTTCGAGCTCGCGGTGGGTGTCGAGCACGCCGGAGTACGGGCGAATGGAGTCGACGTGCACATCGCGCACCGATTCCGCGGCGGTGATGAGGGTGTCGGGCAGTGCGCCGGTGGGGACTTCGACGACGAGATCGTCGATCGCGAAGCCGGCGCCACGTTCCACGACATCGAGCGAGAGAATGTCCGCGCCGACCCCGCCGAGGGCGAGTGCGAGGGAGCCGAGGCTTCCCGGTCGATCCGGAAGTTGCACGCGGAGCAGGTATGACACGTGCGTTCCTTTCCATGCCGGCCGGGGTTGTTCGAGACGAATACCCGGTGAAGCAATACTTACACCCCTGAACGCGGGTTCTCGACCCGAAGTATGACCCCATCGGCGCGACATGCGCGAACTTTCGTGCCAGGCGGGTGCGTCCGACGTGCGGGGCGGGCGCGTAAAAACCCGTCGGGGTCGCCAATTAGGCTGTACCGATACTGCCCACCGAAGCCGAAAGGGGTCCCGCGGTGCCCGCAATCTCCCGCGACGAGGTCGCTCACCTCGCCCGGCTGTCCCGGCTGGCGTTGACCGACGCCGAACTCGACCAGTTCGCCGGTCAGCTGGATTCGATCCTCAGCCACGTGCAGACCATCACCGAGGTCGCCGCCGACGTCCCCGCCACCGCGTCGCCGAACCCGACGACCAATGTGACCAGGCCCGATGTGGTCACGCCCGGCCTCACTCCCGAGCAAGCGCTGGACCAGGCGCCCGCCGTGGAAGAACAGCGTTTCCTGGTTCCGCAGATCCTGGGAGAGGGCGAATGACCGAGTTGACGCAGCTGTCGGCTGCCGAGCTGGCGAGCAAGATCCACGGTGGGGAGGTGTCCTCCACCGAGGTCACCCAGGCGCATCTGGATCGCATCGGCAAGGTCGACGGTGAGCTCAACGCCTTCCTGCACATCGCGGGTGACGAAGCCCTCGCCGCGGCCGCTGTAGTCGATGCCGCGCTCGCCGCGGGCGAAACCCCCGCGTCGTCGCTGGCGGGAGTTCCGTTGGCGCTCAAGGACGTTTTCACCACCACCGACATGCCGACCACCTGCGCCTCGAAGATCCTCGAGGGCTGGATGTCGCCGTACGACGCGACGGTCACCTCGCGGTTGCGCGCCGCGGGCATCCCGATTCTCGGCAAGACCAACATGGACGAGTTCGCGATGGGCTCCTCCACCGAGAACTCCGCCTACGGCCCGACCCGCAACCCGTGGGACACCACCCGCATCCCCGGTGGTTCCGGTGGCGGTTCGGCGGCGGCGCTCGCCTCGTTCCAGGCACCCCTTGCCATCGGCACCGATACCGGTGGCTCTATTCGTCAACCCGCCGCGGTCACCGCGACGGTCGGCGTGAAGCCCACCTACGGCACCGTTTCCCGCTACGGCCTGATCGCGTGCGCGTCATCGCTGGATCAGGGTGGTCCGTGTGGTCGCACCGTGCTCGACACCGCCCTGCTGCACGAGGTGATCGCCGGGCACGACCCGCGCGACTCCACCTCGCGCGATGTGCCGGTGGCGCCCGTCGTCGCGGCCGCAAAGCAAGGTGCCAACGGTGACCTGACCGGCGTGCGCGTCGGCGTGGTGCGCGAATTGCATTCCGACAGTTACCAATCCGGCGTGCTGGCCTCCTTCGACGCCGCGGTCGCGGTGCTGAAGGAACTGGGCGCCGAGGTGATCGAGGTGTCGTGCCCGAGCTTCGAGTACGCGCTGTCCTCGTACTACCTGGTGATGCCGTCGGAGGTGTCGTCGAACCTGGCGCGCTTCGACGCCATGCGCTACGGCCTGCGCGTCGGTGACGACGGCAGCCACAGCGCCGACCAGGTGATGTCGCTGACCCGTGAGGCCGGTTTCGGGCCGGAGGTCAAGCGCCGCATCATGATCGGCACCTACGCGCTGTCGGCGGGCTACTACGACGCCTACTACGGCCAGGCCCTCAAGGTCCGCACGATGATCGCGCGCGACTTCGACGCCGCCTACGAAAAGGTCGACGTGCTGGTCTCGCCGACCAGCCCGTTCACTCCGTGGAAGCTGGGCGAGAAGGTCGACGACCCCCTAGCTATGTACCTGTCGGACCTGTGCACCCTGCCGACCAACCTGGCGGGCCACCCCGGCATGTCGGTGCCGTCGGGTCTGTCGGCCGACGACAACCTGCCGGTGGGTCTGCAGATCATGGCGCCCGCGTTGGCCGACGACCGCCTGTACCGGGTCGGCGCGGCCTACGAAGCGGCGCGTGGTGCGCTGCCGAGCCCGAGCGGCGTCTGAGAAAATCCCATCAGCGGGGTGCGCCGGTTCGAAAGAATCTGGCGCGCCCCGCTTTTGGTTATCTCCTCGGCTCGATCCCGGCCGCACAGCGGGCGGTCAGGTGCCTACGCGGTCGCGCGGCTGCCGACGCCCGCCGTCATCGCGGTGAAGCCCGCGCGCAAATGCTTGCCGAGTGCCAGCGTCACCACCGGGCTCAACCAGCCGGCGAGGGTGAACCGTGACTCGTAGCGGCACCGGTCGGGACCGAGGGGGACGACGGTGTGCGAGCGCAGGCTGTGCAAGGTGCCCAGGGGTACCGACTTCATCGAGTAGCTGAACTCGACGCCGGGGGTATGGGTGCGGATCCATTCCCGCTGCGGCCTGCGGTTGCTGCCGAGTTTGACCCGCATATCGATGGCCGAACCGGGTTCCAGCGTGCTCGACGCCTCGTAGCAGAAGGTGTTCCACTCGCCGTAGCGTTCGAAATCGGTGAGCACCTCCCACACCTTCGCGGCGGATGCGTCGATCTCGATCGTTTCGTCGATGACTAGGGCCATGGGTGAAAACTAGGACATGTTCTAGTTTTGGGCAACCCGATCATGCCAACCGGCGACGTACCTTGCGCAGCGCGTCGATGATCACGGCCGAGGCCGCCGTCACCGCGAACAACCCGAGAACGGTGCGTGCGAGCGGCCAGAGGTTGGGGCGGTCGGCCGGGTCGGTTTGGGCGAAGACGTTCTCGACCACCGGTGCGCCGTACTCCTGGCGTCGCGAGTTCACGTCCACGGCGGTGAACGCGATATCGGCCATCACGGCGCAGCGGGCGCGGGAGAACTCGTCGTCGCGCAGCTCGCAGGCCGCGTGGATGCGCCGGTTCAGCGCCGCGTCCACCGAGCGGCGCGCCCACCCGCCCAGCGGTTCGTCGATCCGCTCGGCGTAGCGCAGCACGTCGTAGCCCAGGTCGTGGGCCTTGCAGGCGGGCTCGAACTCGGCGGGCAGCGTCACCGGCGAGGAGCAGTCGCCGTTCGGGTTCACCAGCAGGCCGTCTTGCGGCGCGGGGTCGTAGCCGAACTTGTAGCCGAAGTCGCGCGGGATCAGCGAAGTCGCGTCGGGGCTGTCGTCGCTGAGCGCCCGCACCGCGGCGGCGGCCACCACGTTCTCGGTGCTGTCCGGGGTGGTGCCGCCCATGGCGCCCGGTGCCGACATGACCACGGCCGCTGCCATGGCCAGTCCGGCCGTGCACAGGGCGACGCCGCTACGACGGCGGTGCTGTCCAGCGGCGGCGGGGGTCGGCTCGGAGGCTGCGGTGTCTGCGGTACGGGCCACAACAGCGGCGGGTACCGGGCGAAGCGGGGTGTTCATGGCCTCCGACGGTAAGGAGCGGGTCGCGCGGCAGGCATCCCGCTGCGGACTTGTTTTTCGGGGCGCGCGGGTGGCAGACCCGGCGCCGGGGTCACACCAGGGTAGGGGGTCGTATTCGGTTCGTGGGTATGAGGTCCGCTGACCGGACGGTTCGTAGGCTCACTGTCATGACCGCACCACTGCGCCCCGCCGCGCGAGGAGTACCCGCGCGCACCTGGTTCGACTTCGCAACGGTGCTGGTCGCGCTGATTTTGTACAGCATCGCGTGGCCGACGTTGTTCGTGACCCATGAGGTGTCACCGGTCACCGCGCCGCTGCTGTCGGCACTGGCGGCCTTCCCGATTCTGTTCGTGCGGGTCAACCCGGCGATGGGCTGGGCGATCTCCGCGGGAGCCGCGCTGTTGTTCTCGATCGGTATGCAGCCCGGCGCGGACAATGACCTGCCCTTCCAGGTCGTGCACGTCATCGTGCTGTTCGTGCTGCTGTTCGCGGTGGCGTTGCGGGCCTCGGTGCCGATCGTGGTCGTCGCGTGGGCGGCCACCTCGATGCTGTTCGCCACCACCATGCCCGGCTCGGAGACCGGTCCGCTGTGGGGCTGGGCGATGGGGTTCGGCGCGCTGGCCCTGTTCGGCTATCTCGTGCGGATCCTGCTGGCCTCGCGGCGCAAGCTGGAGCACCAGGAAGAGGTGACCGAACTCGAGCGCGCGCGCCGGGCGATCCTGGAGGAGAAGGCGCGCATCGCCCGTGACCTGCATGATGTGGTCGCCCACCACATGTCGATGGTGGTGGTGCAGGCGCAGACCGCGCCGTATCGGATCACCGACCTCGACCAGGCCTCGCGTGCCGAATTCGAATCCATCGGCGCCACCGCCCGCACCGCGCTCAACGAGATCCGGGGCCTGCTCGGGGTGTTGCGCAGTGACGGCCAGCTGCCCGAACACGCGCCGCAGCCGCGCGCCTCGGACGTGCCCGCGCTGTGCGCGTCGGCCCTGCGCGCGGGTCTGCCGGTCGACTGGACGGTGACCGGGGATCTGGATTCGGTGCCGGAGACGACCGGCCTGGTCGTCTATCGGGTGGTGCAGGAATCGATGGCCAACTGCGCTCGGCACGCACCGGGTGCCGCGGTGCAGGTCGCGGTGGCGGTGATCCCCGGCGAGGTGGGCGTGACCGTGCACAACGCCGCGACCGCCACGGTGCCGCAACCCGGTGCGGGCGGTGGTCACGGCATCGACGGCATGCGCACCCGCGTTGTCGCGGTCGGCGGTGAACTCCACGCGGGGGCCACACTCACCGGCGGATTCGAGGTCTCGGTGAAACTGCCCACCCACTAGGGTGGTTGGGTGGCTATTACCGTTTTGATCGCCGACGACCAGGCGATGGTGCGCCAGGGTTTCGGTGCCCTGTTGGGCGCGCAGACCGATATCAGCGTCGTCGGCGACGCACCCGACGGCAAGGTGGCGGTGGCCGAGGCCAAGCGGCTGCGTCCCGATGTGGTGCTGATGGATGTGCGGATGCCGGAGATGAACGGCCTCGACGCCGCCCGTGCGATCCTCACCGCGAATTTCGATCCGCCGGTGCGGGTGCTCATGCTCACCACCTTCGACATCGACGACTACGTCTACGAGGCGCTGAGCATCGGTGCGAGCGGGTTCCTGCTCAAGGACGCGCCCGCCGAGGAATTGGTGCGCGCGGTGCGGGTGGTCGCCGATGGTCAGGCGCTGCTCGCGCCCACCATCACCCGCAGGCTCATCGCCGACGTCACCCGCAGGCGCAATACGGTGCGCACTGCCCCGGCGCCGGCGCTCGGCACGCTGACCCCACGCGAACGCGAGGTGCTCGAACTGGTAGCCAAGGGGTTGTCGAACACCGAGATCGCCGCGGCGCTGTTCGTGGCCGAGCAGACCGTGAAAACCCATGTCTCCAAGGTGTTCTCGAAGCTCGGGCTGCGCGACCGCGCCCAGGCGGTGGTCCTGGCGTATGAATCCGGCCTGGTCGTTCCCGGCTGAGCCGGTGCGCTCAGCGCGGGCAGACACCGCCGCGCAGGTTCGGCAGGTGCCGGGCCAGCAGCAGCGCCATCCGATCGAGCAGCACGGTGGTGTCGTCGAACGAACCCGAATCAGCCTGCGCCGCAAGGGCCACCGCGAGCTGACCGCTGCCGATGGGCACCAGTCCGAACTGGCGCACGGTGTAGATCCCGGTGACGTCGTCGGGACCCCAGCCGCCTTTGAACTCGGTGTTGTCGAGCAGGCCCAGACCCCAGCCCTGTTCCTCGGTGATCTCGCCCATCAGCGCGGTGACGACCTCGGCCTGCGGCAGGCACGGCAGCCGCGACGCGAACCGCACCTGGTTGGCCAGCGACCATTCGGTGCCACCGAAGGCGGTGACGTCGAGTTCGGTATGGGTGCCCGCTTTTCCGGTCGCCGCGTCGCCCGCCTCGTCGAGGATCTGCTGCACGGCGTCGGCGGCTTCCGGTGCGTCACCGAGGGATTCCCACAGGCCTTCGGCGGCGTCGTTGTCCGACACCGTGATCGCGGCCTGCACCATCTCGAAGATCGACTGGTCCTGATCGTGGCGCAACGCGGCGACCGCGAGCGGGATCTTGATCGTGGACCAGGCGATCCCGGTGGACCAGTCGCCGTAGATCGTCATCCGGCCGCCGCCGACCGGCATCAAGGCCATGCCGACCTGTCCGGGCAGCGTCGATTGCAGCAGGGTGAACTCCGCCGCCAGCGAATCGGGGGCCACGATGGACAATCCCGGATGCCAGGCGTCTTCACTGTTGACGGTGACGGTGGGCGCGCTCACCGCCGTCGGGGTGCCGGGCGTAGTACACGAGGTGGACAGCACGGCGGTTGCCAGCACCCCACCGAGCAGCAGCCTGCGACAGGCAGCCGCCTTTCCGGTCGACTTCACCACCGAATCCTCCCCACCACCCAGTGCGTGTGTGCTTCGGCGGTGCAAACTTCTCGTCAAACGCGTCCGGACGCTACCGGACGACCGTTAGCAAGTTTCACCGATTTTCGGCGAGAATTCGAATGAGCGTGGTCACACGGTTGGAAGGGGGTCACAGTGCACGACATCGGTGAGGTGTTCGCCGGGTTCACCATCGAGGCGATGTTGGGCCAGGGCGGCATGGGCACGGTGTACCTGGCCCGGCATCCGCGCCTGGATCGGCTGACCGCGCTCAAGCTGCTCAACCGGGACCTGTTCGCCGACGAGCGAGTTCGCGCACGGTTCGAACGGGAGGCCGATCTGGCCGCCGGGCTCGACCATCCCGGCATCGTCACCGTCTACGACCGGGGGACCGAGGGTGAACAGCTCTGGATCAGCATGCAGTACGTCGACGGGATCGACGCCGCGACCGTCGACCCGATGGCGTTGCCGCCCGAGCGAGCCGTGCAGATCATCGAAGGCGTCGCCGACGCACTGGACTACGCGCACGGCAGGGGAGTGCTGCACCGAGATGTGAAGCCCGCCAACATCTTGCTGGCCCGCTCCACCGGTGGCCAGGGCGAGCGGGTCTTCCTCACCGACTTCGGCATCGCCCGCCTGCGCGCCGACTCCACCCACCTCACCCAGCAGGGAATGTTCACCGCGACACTGGCTTACGCGTCGCCGGAACAGATGACCGGCGCCGACCTCGACCACCGCTCCGACCAGTACTCGCTGGCGTGTTCGCTGTACTGGTTGTTTACCGGGTTGGCGCCCTTCGACTCCGCCGACCCGAACGAGATCATCCGCGGAACCCTCTATGCCCCGCCGCCACCCTTGGCGCTGCGGCGCGCGGGTCTACCGCCGATCATGGACGCTGTGCTCGCCGCCGCGATGGCGAAACATCCTGCGGCGCGGTTCGATTCGTGTGTCGCGTTCGCCAAGGCGGCACGTCAGGCACTGACCTCGAAGACGCCGCCTGTCCTGCCGCGTCCACCCGCGAACCCGGCGCCGGGCTACTACCCGCCTGCCCCGCAGCCCGGACCGGCCACACCCTTCCCGCAACCGGGGATGGCGCCTCCCGTTTACCAAGGCCCACCCATGCAGCCTGGGCCACAACCCAATTGGCAGCCGCCGTCCCGCCCGCCCGCCGCTGTCCCGCCGGCGGCGGTCCAGCGACCGGTTGCGCAGTCCGCGGCTCCGCACGCGGCCGCTGGTCCCGTTGCCGCACCGCCGAATGCGGTACCGCCCGCGATGCCTGCACCGGGAAGGCAGTTCGTGGCGCCCCCGTCTGGCGGGCAGTGGTCGGACGCGGAACCTCCCGGTGCGCGGCCGTCTGGCGTGCAACCGCCTGTTCCAGGTGGGGTTTCGTCGGCTGACTCGAGCGCTGGACCGCTCAGTAGGTCTGGGTCGCCTGCGGATCAGGAGCCGACTGCCGAGCCCGCACCCGCGCCACCCCGCGGTGGGGCAGGAACACCGTCCAGCTCGATATCTCTCGACAAGCCTGTGGCGTCCCCGCTGGAGCGATCCCGCGGGGGTGAGGCGATCGGCGGCGACCGCGGCCCGGGATCCGCGCGCTCCGTCAGCGGGAGTTCGGCTGCTGACGGCGAGGATCTGGACGAGGTATCCGCCACTGCGGCAACAGATGTCATGTCGACGCCCGATGCGGGCGAACTGGATGCGGCGAATTCGGCGGCCTTGACCAAGGTGACGTCGATCCCTGGACCACCGAACGCAGACCGAGCGGGACAGCTACCGCCACAGGGCGTCTCGCAGCAGGATGGGGCGGGCCAGGCGATGCCTCCGGGCGGTGTGGGGCAGGGTGGCGTAGGTCAGCCGGGTAGTGCGGGTCGGCAGCCCGGTGCGGCGCAGCCAGGGCAGGGGGGACCTTGGGAGGGTCCTTCGCGGGGGTATTGGGCGGTGCCTCGGCGGGTTTCGGGGATACAGCGGTTCGGGTGGGTGCTGTTGGTGGCGCTGGTTCTGGTGTTGGTGGCGTTGGTTGTCGCGTTGGTTGTCGTGGTCTTGCCGGGGGATGACGACGGCGATCTCGACGCGGAGGGCGGCGCGAAGAAGCCGTCGAGTTCGGTTGCGGAGGCGGAGGATTCGTTCTCGAGTGGTCGGCGGGTGTTTCCGACGTTGGTTCCGCAGGGGGAGATGGGTGATGGGGTGGGGTATCGGGGGACGCGGTGTGTGGGGGTGCGCGATGTCAGCGAGTTGGCGTGGAAAGAGCCTGCGCTGCAGTGGACTCCGATCTCTGCCGGATGGCAGTGCGAGCGGGCCGACAATCAGGCGGGTGCGGTGAGCTACCTGGTGCTGGAGTACGCGAACGCGGGCCAGGCGCGGTCGGTGTCGGAGGCGCTGCCCGCGACGGTTCGCTATGCGGGGGACAAGGACGGAGTGCCGTTCTCGTTGCAGCGGTGGGTGGTTCAGGATCCGGCGAGCACTCGCACGCAGACCGCGCATCAGGTGCTGAGCTTCCCCGATGACTCGGATCGCGCGAATTATCTTGTCGTGGTGAGCCGCCGGGGCAGCAGCGGCACCGGCGGGGCCCCACGCCCCTCCGCGCAGGACGAGGTCATCGCGTGGTGGGAAGAAGTCCCCCTCTGATCGATAACCGCTGACCGTGCGGGATCAGCCTCCTACCGCACAGAGCGCCACCACGCCGACCCGCCTGCGACTGTTTCAGGGTCGCCGGCTCAGTCGCTCGCCGCGTCGGACGAGATGCCCGCCGGTGTGGCGCGGGCTCGGGGTTCACGGCCGCCGCCGCGACGGTCGACCTGTCGTCGCTGCGGCGCCAGGCAGGGACACCTGATGCCGCAGCGACCAACGTCAGTCCACGGCCAGCGCCGCCACGATCGGCATCCTCGCCGCGCGCAGGGCAGGCGGGATCGATCCCAGCAGTGCCAGGCCCAGTGCGACCGCACTGTAGACCGCGATCACCGGGCTCGGACGGTAGACGATGTCGATGGTCATCGCATGGCCGATCCCCACGGTGGCCAGGTATTGCACCGCGATGCCGACGACGAGACCGATTGCCGCGCCGATGAATCCGATACCCGCGGCCTCGGCCAGCACCGAGCGCAGGAGGAACTTGCGGTTGGTGCCCATGGCGCGCAGCACCCCCAGCTCCCTGCGTCGCTCCAGGACCGACAGCATCAGGGTGTTCAGCAATGCCACCGTCGCCACCAGCACGACGATCCACAGGATCATGTTGCTCATCGCCGCACCCTGCTGGACGCTCGAGGAGATCGCGTCGACCATGTCGTCGCCGCTGTCGACATGGATCTCCTGGGGGACCACAGCGCGCACCGCGGCCCGCACCGCGTCGGGATCGGCGCCCGGCACGTACTGGATCGACAGGATCGTCTCACCGGGCCGCTGATACCACTCCCGCATCTGGTCGAGGTTCATCATCACCACCCCGGATACCGCGGTGAAGTACGGAATCACCTGCAGTACTGCCGTTTTCCGCTTACCGGAAGGGGTGGGCATGGTGATCTCGTCGCCGACGGCGAGCGAGAGCGAACGGGCGACGTCGCGGGTGATGACAACGCCTTCGCGCCGCTCCATCCGATCGATCACCGCCGGGTCAACCGCGCCGAGGCGGGTGTCGGAGGTGCTCGGCGGATACCCCTGCAACATCACCCGACCGCTGCCGATGGTCGCGAAGGCCATTTGGGCTGGGTTCACCTGTTCGACACCGGGCACGGCCGCGACCCGGTCGGCCAAACCGGGGGGCAGCACGGGGCCGGTCGGGAACTGTTCGACGGGGCTCGGACTCACGTAGAGGTCGGTGTCGCCGAGACTTTGGAACGAATCGGTCGCCGACTTCACCATGTTGCCCGCCGCTCCACCGAGGGCGACCACCGCCGCGACCCCGATCATCACCGTCATCGCGGTAGCCCACACACGGCGTGGCGCGCGTTCCAGCGTCGTCGCCCCGAGTGCGCCCGGCGCACCGAACCAGCGGGCGATCGCCGCGGACCCGCGCACGATCGGTCCGGTGGCGGCGAAACACAGGAACACCGTCGCGGTGAAAGACAGCGTGATCGCGGCGAGCGACAGACGGCCGAGGTCGAGGAAGGCGATGACCACCGCCGCCGCACCGAGGAACAGGCCTGCGGCCAGTGCGACCCACCGCAGAACCGAACTGGCCGACGCGGCATCGCTGGCCTCCACGGGTGCCAACGCCTCGACCGGGGCGACCTTGTATACCTGCCGCGCGGCGATCGACGCCGCCAGCACCGTCGCCACCACGCACGCGGAAATCGCTACGGGCACCGCGTAGTTCGGCACCTGGAACTCGGTCCGCGCCTCGACCGACTGCACGATCGCGGCGGGCAGCCTGCCGATCGCGAACCGCCCCATCAGCGCACCGATCCCCGCGCCGATCGCCCCACCGATCAGCCCGAGCATCGCCGCCTCGACGAGCAGATCGCGCACCATCGGCGCGCGCTTGCCGCCGATGGCCCGCAACAGCGACAGCGTCGGCCTGCGTTGCGCCACCGCCATACTCATCGCGTTGTAGATCAGGAAGGCCGACACGATCAGCGCCGCCGCCGACGACATCAGCGTGGAATACCGCATGATCTGAATCGCGCCACCGGCCTGCGCGGTGCGCAGACTCGGCTCGGCCACCACGGCCCGCCCGTCCACCGCTTCGGTGAGCGCGGTGCGCAGCGCGGCCACATCGGTGCCGGGTTCCACCACGATCTGCACCGAATCGAGCTTGCCGACCCGGTCGGTGAGCAATTGGATCAGCGGCAGCGGACCGGCCACCACGTGGCCGCTGTTGAGCCGATTGGTCGCCTCGGAGTCGAGGACGGCGGCGACCTTGGCCGTGCCTGCCCCGATCCGCACCGGGTCACCCTCGCGCAGGCCCATGGCCGCGCCGACCAGCACGCCGCGCTCGGTACCGAGCAGCTTGGTGGTGTACTGCGACATCGGCCCCGCCAGATCGCTGCCGAGCGCGCCGATCGTCTGATCGGCCCCGATCAGCAGCGCCCGATCAGGGCCCGCGCCCAGCGTCCCGCGCAGCATCGGCACCGCCGTCGCCACCCCGGGCGTCGCGGTGATCCGGGGTAGCAGTGACTGTTCGAATCCCGCATCGGTGATCCCGGTGATCTCGAGTTCGGCCGTGCCTGCCAGACCCTTGGTGAGCTTGTCGACCGACCCGGTGACCGAGCCGGAAATACTCAGCACCGCCACGATCAACGCCGCCGATACCCCCATCACCGCCCCCGACAAGAGGGTACGGCCGGGATGGCGGAGCAGTTCACCGAAGTTGAACAGCCGCAATCGATCCCATGCCGCGGCGATCATGCGTCGACCCGCGCGGTGGCTAGCTCATCGGCGCCGATCCGGCCGTCGCGCAACGTGATCACCCGGTCGCAATAGTCGATCGAACTCATGTCATGCGTCACCATCACGACCGAATTACCTTGCGCGGTAATGTCACCGAGCAGGGTCAGGATCGCGGCGCCGGTCTTGGAATCGAGGTTGCCGGTCGGCTCGTCGGCCAGAATCAGCGGCGGATCCATGATCAGAGCCCGCGCCACCGCCACGCGCTGCATCTGCCCACCGGACAGTTCCGCGGGCCGATGCTGCGCCCGATCGCCGAGGCCGACGAGGTCGAGCAACTCCAGTGCGCGCGGCTTCGCCTTGCGTAATCCGGTGCCGTCCAACAATTTCGGGACGGCCACGTTCTCCCACGCCGACAGGGTCGGCAGCAGGTTGAAGAACTGGAAGACGAAGCCGACCTGTTCGAGGCGGAACGCAGCCTGCTTGTCTTCATCGAGATCGCCGATCTCGGCGCCGCGGAAGCGGATCGAACCCTCGTCGGGGCGGTCGAGCGCGCCGAGCAGGTGCAGCAGGGTGCTCTTGCCGGAACCCGACGGGCCGATGATCGAGGTGAACTGGCCTGCCTCGATGCGCATGCTCACCTCGTCGAGCGCGCGCACTTCCTGATCGCCGACGCGATACTGCTTGACCACCCGGGTCAACTCCAGCATCGGCTGCTCCTGCGATTCGATGTCGGGCATATCTTGTCCCCCAATGAGTTTCGAGTTTCAGCGTGCGAGTGCGCGGTCGCGGGTAGTCTGCCCGATCGCCGGGCGTGCGTCGAGAAGTGCACGCAGGGCCGGTTGTTCGGCGGCCAGCTCGAGATAGGCCTCCATCGGGGTGCAGCCGTCGATCTCGGCGAGTTCGAGTTTGACGTGGAGATGATTGTCCCAGCGATTGGCCAGTGCCTGCAGCAGGCCGTCGACGCCGCCGAAGAGCCGGTCGAGTTCAGCGATGCCGGCGAACAGTGCGGGGTCGTTCGGGTCGATCGCGGCCCTTGCGAGCACGGTGTGCACAATCTCGGTGCGGTGGTGCAGATCGGTCCAGGTCATGGGCTTCACCTTCCGTGAGCGGGTGAACCACACGCTACGGGCGGTGAAATGCCGAATCGTCGTGCCGGGGACCCGACTTCTTCTCCTACCGCGGTAGGAGATCGGTACCGTTCGCGGGACGATGCTCGCCCGGTAGGTGGCGACTAGCCTTACATCATGGATGTGAGCCACGCCATCCCCGCGAAGGCGCCGGGCCGGCCGAGCCTGCGGCAGCGGTTCGCGGCCAAGGCCGGGGTGTCACGTCTGCTCACCACGGTCCGCGAACGCATCGAATCGTTGCCCTACGACTATCCACCCGCGGTGATCCTCGCCGCCGACCTGGCACTGCTGGTGGTCACCGGTGCGGCGGTGATCCAGCGACATTCCTACTTCCCGAGCCCGCTGCCGCTGCTGGCCATGGCCACCGCGTTCCTGCCGATACCCCTGTTCGCGTTCTTTCACGTGAACCCGCACCCGATGCTGTTGAAGGCGTCAGCCCTGCTGTCGTGCGGCTTGTTCCTCTTACAGCCGGTCACCGCCGACTTCGCGCCGTTCGTGTTGGTGATCGTCGCCGGCGAGGTCGCCGCGGTCGCGTCCCGCGGGTGGTCGATCGGATTCACCCTGGTCGCCATCCTCGAACTGATCGCGTTCGACATCGCCGGGCACCTGAAGTGGGGTGAGCAGCCGCTGGAAGGGCTACCGATGTACGTCATCGGTGTCCTGCTCGGCATGTTCGTCGGGGTGTTGCTGCAGTACCAGCGGCGGTTCCTGTATCAAGAACGCGAGAATCAGACGATCCGCTCCGGTCAGGCCGCCGACGAGGAGCGGCGCCGGATCGCCCGCGAAGTCCACGATGTGATCGCCCATTCACTCTCGATCACCCTGCTGCACCTGACCGCCGCCCGGCGCGCACTGCAGACCGACGACGACCCCACCGAGGCGGTGGAAGCGCTCGTCGAGGCCGAACGCCTCGGCCGGCAGGCGATGGCCGACATCCGGCGCACCGTCGGCATGCTCGACGCGGGCCCGGCCCAGCTGGCCCCCGAGCCGGGCGCCGCCGATATCGACGAGCTCGTCGGCGACTTCCGCCGCGCGGGGCTCACCGTCGACTACGCACGCACCGGCGAGCTGGCCACCGTCACCGGCGCCATCGGCCACGCGCTCTATCGGATCGGCCAGGAATCACTGGCCAACGTCACCAAACACGCGCCGGGCACCGCCGCCACGGTCCGCCTCGACGTCACCGCCGAGGCCGCGACGATGATCGTGTCCAATCCGCTGCCGCTCGGGCCCGTGCCACGCCGCGACACCGGGATGGGACTGCGCGGCATGCGCAAACGCACCGAACTGCTGGGTGGGAAGATCACCGCGGGCAATGGCGACGACGGCTGGACCGTGCGGGTCGGCTTCCCGATGAGAACGGGCTCGTGCGCCACCATCTCGGCCATGCTGCCCGGCAAGTTGTGGAACAAACTCCAGGAGGACACGTGACGACCGCTTCGCCGATCGAGCAGTTGGTGACAGTGCTCGTGGTCGACGATCAGGAACTCGTGCGCGGGGGACTGCGCCGCATCCTGCGCCGCCGCGACGGCTTCACCATCAACGAGTGCGCCGACGGCGACGAGGTCGCCGCCGCGATCGCCACCCAACGACCCGATGTGGTGCTGATGGATCTGCGCATGAAGCGGGTCGGCGGCATAGATGCGACCAGGTTGCTGCGGGCCCGCCCCGACGCTCCGCCGGTCCTCGTGCTCACCACCTTCGACGACGATCAGTTGCTCTCCGGTGCGTTGCGCGCGGGCGCCGCGGGGTTCTTGCTCAAGGACTCGCCCGCCGAGGATCTGATCCGCGCGGTCCGCACCGTGGCGAGCGGTGGCGCCTGGCTCGACCCCTCGGTGACGGGACGAGTGCTCACGGCCTACCGAACAGTGAAACCGGTCGGTACTCGCACCGATCGCCGACTCGGCGAACTCACCGCCCGCGAGTACGAAGTGCTCGAATTGATCGGCTCGGGCCGGGTCAACAGCGAGATCGCCGCTGAACTCGGTATCTCGGAAGTGACGGTGAAAAGCCACGTAGGACACATATTCGGCAAGTTGGACCTGCGCGACCGAGCCGCCGCGATCGTGTTCGCGTTTGACCACGGCGTAGTGACACCGGGAGAATCTTCCTACTGAGAAGCAGGTCCGGCGGACCTGCCAGAAGTGGGAGGCGGACGCCGGTGCACGCACCTGGGTCACGGGCGGGGACCAGATTCGGTCCGTACGAGTTGCGGTCGATGCTGGGCAAAGGCGGGATGGGCGAGGTCTACGAGGCCTACGACACCGGCAAAGATCGAGTGGTCGCCCTGAAGTTGCTGGCGCAGGAGCTGGCACAGGACCCGGCATACCAGGTCCGGTTCCGCCGGGAATCCCAAGCCGCGGCCAAGCTGGCCGAACCGCACGTCATCCCGATCCACGACTGGGGCGTGATCGACGGGGTCCTCTTCATCGATATGCGCTTGGTGCCCGGCACCGATCTGCGGACGGTGCTGCGCGGGGGCGGGCCGATGAGCCCGGAACGCGCGGTCGCTGTCGTCGAACAGATCGCCGCGGCGCTGGATGCCGCCCACGCGGGTGGCCTGGTGCATCGCGATGTGAAGCCCGCCAACATCCTGGTCACGCCCGCCGATTTCGCCTACCTCGCCGACTTCGGCATCGCGCACACCGAGGGTGACAGTGCGGTCACCCAGGCCGGGATGGCGGTCGGCTCCTATATCTACATGGCGCCGGAACGCTTCGATGTCGGCCCGATCTCGAGCCGCGCCGACGTCTACTCGCTGGCCTGCGTGCTGCACGAATGCCTCACCGGCGCTTCGCCTTTCCCGGCCGCGAGCATGAGTGTGCTAGTCCGCTCGCATCTGTCCGAGGCGCCGCCCCGTCCGAGTGAGTTACTGCACGGGATACCCGGCGCACTCGACGATGTCATCGGGACCGGCATGGCCAAGGACCCGTCCGATCGGTATGCGTCGGCCGGTGCGTTGGCTGTCGCCGCTCGTCGAGCGCTGGCTTCGGCCATGCGCGATGGCGGCGCGCCCGTGCCCCCACCTCCGGGTGCGCTCGCGTCGTACACCGGAGCCCGCCGCGAACCCGGTGGTCATGATGTGACCGCAGGTTCTTCGTCCGGTGCCACGCTGCGGGGGCCCGCTGGTTCGCCGACCGGCGGTCCGGGCTCCGCGCCTGGGCCAGGGCGCGGGTTCGCCGCCGCAGCCGGGTTCGCCGCCGGTGCGGGACGTGGTGCCGCCGGGTCGCCGACCGGTGGTGCCGCTGGAGCCGATGCCCGCACGGGAGCACCCGACTCGGACGAGCCCGACATCGTCGAGCAGGTGCCGACGCCGACGGGGGAGTTCCGCGTGATCGGCGCGGTGACCGCCACCGGTGGCGTCGAGACCTCGCGCAGCCAGTCGACCGCGACCGGTGCCCAGCCGACATTGATCATCCGCCCACCCGAGGCACGCGCCGGGGCCAACGACACCACCGGCTTCCGCCGCATTCCCGTGGAGGGCACCGGCGAGATCTCGATCCCCGCGGTGATCCAGCCGACCGGCCCCGCCGAAATCCGGGCCGCCGACACCCACTTCACCCCTCTCCCCTCGGCCGAGGAGCCGGAAGCCCCAGAGCCGCCACCGGCCTACACCCCTGACCAGGGCCTCCCGCGGATGCGCCCCTTCCCTGACGCGCACCTCTACGACGGTGCGCAGCCGGGCGAAACATCGGCTCCGCTCCTGCAGCCACCGCGCCCCGCCTCGGCTACCCACTACCCGGCGCCGACCGGCCCGCACCGCCTCCCACCTCAGCAATACGGCCAGGAGCCGCACCGGGCAGCCCCTACCCAGCGCTACTCCGGCGAACACCCGATCCCGGCCGCGTACACCCCGCCGACGGAGCAATACCACGCCCCGGCGTCGAACCCCAACCCCCGCTTCCCCGCTCCCGCACCGGAATTCGGCGCACCCGGCTCGAACCTGCCCGCGCCTCCGACGCAGCGGTTCGGTGGTGACCAGAACGACCCGGAGGACCTGTTCGCCAGTCCCGGAGGGTCTTTCGGCGGTGCGCCGGATACCGGATTCGATGGCCGTCCCGGCCGGTTCGCCGATGACCAGGCCGATCCGGCATCGTTCGGCCCGCCGACCGAGCAATACCATCCATCCGCGTCGAATCCGCCTGCGGGTTTCGCGCCGCCGACGCAGAAGTTCGGTGGCGATCTCGACGATCCACGAGACCGATTCGGTGGTCCCGCTGACCGATTCGACGAGGCGTCCGAGGACCGGTTCGGTGGCCCGCACGGGCAGTTCAGTCCGGCGACTGAGCAATACGACCCCGCCGAGGTGCGACGGTCGGCGCCGACCCAGCATTACGGTGGGAGCCTCGCCGACGAACCGGATCCGCAGCGCTCGCAGCCGACGCACCAATACCGTGGTGGCGCCGCACCTTTCGGCGCACATCAAGCCGCCCCGGAGTTCGAGGATCCGGCGCGGGCCGCGGCGACCCGGCAGTACGCGGGTCAGGAGAACGCGTACTCCGACTACGACGAACCGCCCAGTGCCTACGGTGACCACGCCTACCGTGATCCGGCCTACGATCCCGGTTACGATCCCGATCCCGCCTATGGCCCCGATCCGGCGTACGGCCCCGATCCGGCCTGGGCGCACCAGGATTCGGGCCGCCGACGATCGGTCCTGCTCCCGGTCCTGGTCGGTGTCCTCGCCGTGGTGGTCCTCGCGGTCGGTGGCGCGATCGGCTGGCGGATGATGTCGGTCGCCGAACCCGCCGAAACCTCCGCGGCCGCACCGACTTCGCAAGCACCGGGCAGCTCCAGCCAACCCGCGGGCACCACCCCGCGCGCGACCACCGCCGCTCCCACCACCTCGGCGGGACCGGTCACCCTGCCGGTAGGCGCGCAACCCTGTGAATCCGGTTCCGCCACCGGCACTTACAGCAAGGTCGCCGTCGGCAGCGAGGTCACCAGCTGTGGTTTCGCCGAGGCGGTCCGGGAGGCCTACGCAGGCGGCGGCTCGGGCGCGCGCCCAGTGGTGGCGACCAGCCCGGTGACCGGCCGCACCTACACGATGACGTGCGCCCCGGAGGGCAAACTCGTTACCTGCACCGGCGGTGAGAACGCCGTGGTGTACGTCTACTGACACAAATCCGCCGCGGCCCCGACAGGGGGCCGCGGCCACAACTACCCTCAGCTCGCCGAAGCGACCACTGTGTCCCCGAGCCGATTCACCGTCGGCCTCCACCGTGGAGCGGCGCAGCTGGTTGGCGCCGCGACATGCGCCTACGCCGCCCGAGCTCGACTTGCTCGGCGGCGTGAAACTTGTCCGCGACTCCCGAGGTACCGCCTTCGAGACACCGGTATGCGAAACGTTGCATACTGGCTGGCATGGCTGATGACAACGCGTGGTACTACTGCCTCGAGCACCACAAGGCCGAACAGGGCAAAACCTGCTGGTACGGCGACCGAATGGGCCCCTACCCGGATCAGGCCACCGCCGAGAAGGCGCTCGAGATCGCGAAGGCGCGCAACAAAGCCGCTGACGACCAGGACGACTGACCCGGCGCCTGGATGCGGTCGGGCCGATCAGCTGATCGGTAAGCCGTGTTGATCAGATCCCGCGCATTGAGCAGAGTCATGGGATGAGCAGAGTCACCGCACGGCGCAAGACGACCCGCCTTTCCCCAACCGGGCGGATTGAGCGACCCGACACGCTCGCCGTCGAGGAGCCACTCGAAATCCGGGTCGACGGCCGATCGCTCACCGTCACGATGCGCACGCCCGGCAACGACATCGACCTCGTCCACGGCTTCCTCTTCGGCGAGGACATCATCGGTTCGGCCGACGACATCGTCAGCGCCCGCTACTGCGCGGGCACCGACAGCGCGGGCCACAACACCTACAACGTCCTCGACCTGCGTCTACGCCACCAGGTTCCGATCCACACCCGCAATTTCCTCACCACGGGTGGTTGCGGTCTCTGCGGCAAGACCGCCCTCGACGACGTGCGCACCCACAGTCGCTTCCCGATCCCGCACGAATCCGTGTCGATCAGTACCGACACCCTTGCCGAACTGCCGAAACAGCTGCGCGCCGGGCAGAAGTTGTTCGAGTCCACCGGTGGCCTGCACGCGGCGGGCCTGTTCACCACCGACGGCACCCTGCTCGCCCTGCGTGAGGACATCGGCAGGCACAACGCCGTCGACAAGGTGATCGGCTGGGCGGTGCGCGAGAACCGGGTACCCGCGCACGATTCGGTGCTGGTCGTGAGCAGTCGCGCGTCGTTCGAACTGGCTCAGAAGGCGGTGATGGCCGGGATCCCGATCCTGGCCGCGGTGTCGGCGCCCAGCGCCCTCGCCGTCGACCTGGCCGCTGAGTCCGATCTCACACTGGTGGGGTTCCTCCGTGCCGAGACGATGAATATCTACACCGGCGAACACCGCCTGACCTGAGGGTTGACCGCTCGAAGTGGGCGATCGGCATATGTCGCAGTACGGTAACGGTACGGGTCGCCAGCACCGAACGCCCCGGGGGAGTTTACAAAAGAAAATGCTTCAGATCATGAATAATGAACGACGCCACCGCTTCTGGGTGGTGCTGTCCGCGATAGTGGGCGTGGCCGTGCTCGCCACCGCGGGTTGCGGTAGCGAGCCGAAGGCCGCCCCACCGCGCGTGACAACGACGGTTCCCGTCGCCGATCCCGATCCCGGCGCCGGCAACGGCACCTTCTCCATCGCGATGCCGGGCAGCCTGGCTGCCGATTTCGCCGAGCTCCAGCAAGGATTCCGTGGCAGCGCGGGGCTGGCGGTCATGCCGGTGGGCGGCAAGACGATGGTCACCTTCGGCACCTGGTCATCCGGGCCGGCCTGGTCGACGATCAAGGTGCCGCTGGCCATCGCGGCCCTGCGCAACAGTGCTGCCTACTCGTCGTACGCGTCTGCCGCCATCACCGCCTCGGACAATGGTGCCGCCGACACCCTGTGGGCCTCGCTCGGCGGTGGCGCCGACGCGGCCAAGGCGGTGGAGGGCGTCCTGCGCGAAGGCGGCGACGCGCGCACCACAGTGCCGACGACGCGCACCCGTGCCGACGTGTCGGTCTACGGCCAGGCCGAATGGACGCTGGCGGACCAGGTGCGCTTCGCCTCGCAGTTGCCGTGCATACCGCAGAGCGAGCGCGTGGTGGGGCTGATGCAGCAGATCATCGCGAGCCACCACTGGGGTCTCGGCGCGTTCGGCAGCGCCGAGTTCAAGGGCGGCTGGGGTCCCGACCTGGGGGGTAAGTACCTCGTCCGTCAGTTCGGACTGATCGATTCACCCACGGGCCGGATCGCGATCGCCTTCGCCGCACAACCGGATTCGGGCAGTTTCAACGACGGTATGGCCATGCTCGACAAGATGGCGACGCTCATCTCGGGACACCTGAGTGAGCTCGCCGGAGGTCACTGCCCCTGATCTGCGCCGGTGCGGCAAGATGAACGGCATGCGCATCGGAGTCTTGACCGGAGGCGGGGATTGTCCAGGTCTGAACGCGGTGATCCGGGCTGTGGTCCGCACCGCGAACGGACGCTACGGCGATGCCATCGTCGGTTTCGAAGACGGCTGGCGCGGCCTACTCGAGGATCGAAAGATCCGCATCCACAACGACGATCGCACCGACCGGCTGCTCACCAAGGGCGGCACCATGCTCGGCACCGCGCGCACCAATCCTGAGGTGCTACGCGCGGGCCTCGGCCGGATCCAGCAGACCCTGGACGACAACGGCATCGAGGCGCTGATCCCGATCGGTGGCGAAGGCACCCTCACCGCCGCGAGCTGGCTCGCCGACGAGGGCGTGCCGGTGGTCGGCGTGCCGAAGACCATCGACAACGACATCGACTGCACCGACGTCACATTCGGCCACGACACCGCGCTGTCGACCGCCACCGAGGCCATCGACCGCCTGCACACCACCGCCGAATCCCACCAGCGGGTGATGCTGGTGGAGGTGATGGGCAGGCACGCGGGCTGGATCGCGCTGAATTCCGGTATCGCCGCGGGTGCCCACCTGACCCTGGTACCCGAGGAACCGTTCGACGTGGCGCAGGTGTGCGCGATGATCAAGGCCCGCTTCCAGCGGGGCGACAAGAGCTTCATCTGCGTGGTCGCCGAGGGCGCGCATCCCGCGCCCGATTCCGGATTCGCGCTGCGCGAGGGCGGGATCGACGAGTTCGGCCACGAGCGGTTCACCGGGGTGGCCCAGCAGTTGGGCTCGGAGATCGAACGCCGCATCGGCAAGGAGGTCCGCACCACGGTCCTCGGCCATATCCAGCGCGGTGGCAGTCCGACGCCCTACGACCGGATTCTGGCGACGCGGTTCGGGGTGCACGCCGCCGAGGCGGTGCACGCGGGACATTTCGGTCAGATGGTGGCGCTGCACGGCACCAAGATCGGGCTGGTTCCGCTGTCGGAGGCGACCAAGCAGCTCAAACGCGTTCCGCCGGAACGGCTCAGTGAGGCGTCGGCCTTCTTCGGCTGATATCGGCCCGGTTGCCCCGGGTTGTCGAACTTTGTCGGTGCGCGTCGGTACCGTGGGGTTCATGCGCACCGGTCGAGTGATCGTTTCGGTTCTGTTCGTCGTCGCCGCGCTGGTGGCGGGGTGTTCGGAGGCTTCGGACGACGTTGCGGCCCCCTCCGTGGATGGCAGCTGGCACGGTGACATCGAGGTGCCGGGGCAGCCGATCGCGATCGGGGTGAGTTTCGCCGAGGACGGGTCGGCCACCATCGACATCCCGGTTCAGGGTGTGCGCGAGGCGCCGCTGAAAGACGTTCGTACCGAACCGGACCGGGTGGAGTTCAACATTCCCGACGTACCGGGCGACCCGGGTTTCCGCGGCAAACTCGATGGTGACCGGCTCGTCGGCGACTGGGTCCAGTTCGGGGAGAAGGCACCGGTCACGCTGCAGCGCGGCAAGATCGAGAGCCCGCCCCGCCCGCAGGATCCGAAACCCCCGTACCCGTACCGCAGCGAGGACGTCACCTATCGCAACGGCGACATCACCATCGCGGGCACCCTCACCGAACCCGAAGGCAGCGGCCCGTTTCCGGCGATCCTGCTGATCACGGGCAGTGGACCGCAGGACCGCAACGAAGAGTTGATGGACCATCGCCCGTTCCAGCTGCTGGCCGACACCTTCACCCGCGCGGGCTATGCCGTGCTGCGCACCGACGACCGTGGTGTCGGCGGCACCAGCGGAAAACTCGACGACGCCACCTACCCCGACCTGGCCGCCGACGCGGCCGCGGGCGTCGCGTTCCTGCGCGCCCGCCCCGAGATCGATCCCGCCCGGGTCGGTCTGTTCGGGCACAGCGAAGGCGGCTACCTCGCGCCGGTCGTCGCCGCGCTGCCGGACAGCAATGTCGCCTTCGCGGTCCTGATGGCAGGCCCATCGGTCCCCGGCGCCGACGTGCTGATCGAGCAGAACAAAGTGATCATGGCCTCGACGGGCGCACCGCAGGACCAGATCGACCAACAGGTCGCCTACGTCACGGCCTGGTCGGCGCTGCTGCGCGCGGGCGATATCGAGGGCGCCAAGGCCTTCACCCAGCGGCACAACGATTCCCTGCCCGTAGCCGAACGCGCGCCCCAGCAGGTGGTCGACGGGTTCAACACCCCGTACATGACCTCGTTCATCACCTACGATCCGAAACCGGCGCTGCAGGCGCTACGCGTGCCGGTGCTGGCGTTCTTCGGCGACAAGGACCAGCAGGTCGTCCTCACCCAGAACGAGGGCCCGATGCGCGAGAACCTCGCCGCCGGTCCCGACGCGACGGTGCACGTCTTCCCTGGTCTCAACCACATGATGCAGCCCACCGCGACCGGCAAACCCAGCGAATACGCCACCATCGAGACGACCATCGACCCGGCAGTACTCACCTACGTCACCGACTGGCTCACCCAGCGCGTCCCGCCCCGCTAGGACCACCGGCCGAGTGTGTCAGCGGGCTTACCTAGACTGCTCGTTATGAGCGCACCCACGGTCGAGTTGATGGATTACGCCGATGTCATCTCCCGGTACGAGCCGGTGCTCGGCATGGAGGTCCACGTCGAGTTGTCCACGGCGACCAAGATGTTCTGCGGTTGCCCCACCGAGTTCGGCGCCGAACCCAATACCCAGGTGTGCCCGGTGTGCCTCGGCCTGCCCGGCTCGCTGCCCGTGGTGAACGAGAAGGCCATCGAATCGGCCATCCGCATCGGTCTGGCGCTGAACTGTTCGATCACCCCGTGGGGCCGGTTCGCGCGTAAGAACTACTTCTACCCCGATCAGCCGAAGAACTACCAGATCAGCCAGTACGACGAGCCGATCGCCACCGAGGGCTACCTCGACGTGACCCTCGACGACGGGTCCATCTTCCGCGTCGAGATCGAGCGCGCGCACATGGAGGAAGACACCGGCAAGTCCCTGCACGTCGGTGGTGCGACCGGTCGCATCCACGGTGCCAGCCACTCGCTGCTCGACTTCAACCGCGCCGGCGTGCCGCTGATCGAGATCGTCACCAAGACGATCACCGGTGCCGGTGAGCGCGCCCCCGAGGTCGCTCGCGCCTACGTCACCGCGCTGCGCGAGGTGCTGCGTTCACTCAATGTCTCCGACGTGAAGATGGAGCAGGGTTCGCTGCGCTGCGACGCCAACGTGTCGCTGATGCCGGTCGGCGCCAAGGAATTCGGCACCCGCACCGAAACCAAGAACGTGAACTCGCTCAAGAGCGTCGAGGTCGCGGTGCGCTACGAGATGCGCCGCCAGGCCGCCGTACTCACCGACGGTGGCGAGATCGTCCAGGAGACCCGCCACTTCCAGGAAGCCGACGGGTCCACCTCCGCCGGTCGCCGCAAGGAAACCGCCGAGGACTACCGCTACTTCCCCGAGCCCGACCTCGAGCCCGTCGCCCCCGCGGCCGAGTGGGTCGAGGAACTGCGCGCCACCATTCCCGAGTACCCGTGGCTGGTGCGCGCCCGCATCCAGGCCGACTGGGGCCTGTCCGACGAGGTCATGCGCGATCTCGTCAACGCCGGTGCCCTCGATCTCATCATCGCCACCGTCGAGGCAGGCGCGCCCGCGAACGAGGCGCGCTCCTGGTGGGTCGCCTACCTCACCGAGAAGGCCAAGGAACGCGATATCGCCCTGGCCGAGCTGCCCATCACCCCCGCCCAGGTCGCCGCGGTGATCGCGCTGGTGGAGGCCAAGACCGTCAACAACAAGGTCGCCAAGCAGGTCGTCGACTTCGTCCTCGCCGGTGAGGGCGAACCCGCCGCCATCGTCGAAGCCAAGGGCTTGGGCATGGTCAGCGACGACTCCGCCCTCCAGGCCGAGGTCGAGAAGGCGCTCGCCGCGAACCCCGATATCGCCGAGAAGATCCGCTCCGGCAAGGTTCAGGCCGCGGGCAAGATCGTCGGCGACGTCATGAAGGCGACGCGCGGCCAGGCCGATGCAGCTCGCGTTCGCGACTTGGTCATCGCAGCCTGCAGCTAGCGCGGCGATTTCGGCGCTGGGCCGGCCCAGCCGCGACGTCGAGAAGGCGGCGCGGATAGGTCCAGCTCGTCGATCGCAGCCCGTCGTCAAGAACCAAAACCCGGCCGCCCGTTCTGCTTTCGCAGGGCGGGCGGCCGTTTCGCTCTCTGGTCGGTCCGCGTGCCCCGTGGGGCGCGGACGGCTGCCTTTTAGTCCGGGCCGCCTGCTCCACCCTGCGGGGGCGGGATGCGGACGACGCGGTCGTCGAATTCGCCCGGCTCGCCGTCGGTTTTGTTGGTGGTCGTGACCCAGATGCTGCCGTCGGCGCTGGCGGTGGCGCCGAGGAGCTTGCCGTACTTGTCCTGGGCGATCAGGGTGGGGGCGGTGGTGACGGCGAAGGTGGTGGGGTCGGCGGTGACGGCGGCCAGCGCCTTGCCCTCGCTCAGTGCGATGCCGACGCCGTCGCCGGTGGCCGTGCAGCCGCCGACGCCGGGATGGTCGGGCCAGGTCCAGGCGACGCTGAGCGTGCCGTCAGGGCTCAGGTGTTGGAGGCGGTCCTCGGCGGCAGTGCGGTCGGTGACCCACATGCCTTCCTTGCCGTCGCGGCAGATGTCACCGGCCGAGCCGATTCCCGACGCCACCACCTGCGGGGTGTTCGCGCCCGCCGACGGCGATTCCAAGCGGAGCAGTTTGCCGCCGAGCGAGCCGGGATCGGCTGCCGCGCCGGGGTTTCCGGCGTCACCGGTGAGGACCATCAGTTGCGTCGGCGTCGACCATTCCAGGGCGCCGCGATTTCCGCTGGCGCCCTTGGGAATTCCGGTGAGGATGGGCTTGGCCGCCCCGCCCTTGGACAGCCGGACGACCCGATTGTCACTGCCGGTGGTGATGTAGGCGTACATCAGCCCGTCTTCACCGAACGTGGGGGAGAGCACGATATCGGAGATGCCGCCGTCGGCCGACCCGTCGACGGGCACGCTGGCGATCTCCACCGGCGTCTCCTGCGGTGTGCTCGGGTCGACCGCCTTCACCTGCAGGATACGCCCGGTCTTTCGCTCCGCGACGAAGGCACCCTCGCCCACCGCGATCAGCCCGGCGCCCGACTCCATGCAGGTGGCGATGACATTGGGATCAGGGTCGATACACGGCCCGGTCGGCCGCGGCGCCTGCGACGGCTCGTCCTGCGGCTTCTTCGGCTCCGCGCCGGACCCACCCAGCTGCGGTTCGGTGGTGAACGGACTCGAGGCCGACTCGTCGAAACGGGCGCACCCGGCTAGCAAAACGGTGCTGAGTGCCACCCCGACTGCCACGCGGCCCGCGATTCCCGAACTCATATGTCAGACGTTACCGGCACCGCCGTGGGCCTGACGCGCCCGTTGCGTCCGAATACATCTGTCAGTCGTTACCGGCACCGCTGCCGGAAGCGTCCGAACTCATCTGTGAGTCGTTGCCGACACGCCTGCGGGCCTGACGCGCCCCATTGCGTCGGGAATGCGTTGTCAGACGCGCCTGGCAGTCGAGCGGGCCTGACACGCCCGTTGCGGAGAAGAGCGGCGCGCCGCGACAGCGCGTCATAAGGTGAGTCGGTGACCGACAAGTCGAATGACAATCCGCAGGCCGATGGTTCGGCGCAGGCCGGGCAGGGCGCGTCGGCGGCTGGTCGTCCGGTGACCAGCCCGTTCGATTCGCCGACGACGCAGATGCGTAAGCCGGATCCGAAGGACATCCCACGCACCGACGAGGACCTCGGTCTCGACCCCGGTGACGAGGTTCCCGGCGCGAGTGCGAACCGAACCGATCGTGGCGGCGACGACGATTACGGATACGCGACGATTCCGCCCGCGTCCGCCGCCTCGGCCGGCACCGTCCGCCTGCAGCGCCGCAACCGTGAGGCCCGCCGCGGCACCCTCGACCTGGGCCTGTTCGTGCTGCGCCTGGTGGTCGGCTACACCTTCATCTACCACGGCCTGCAAAAGCTGACCGGCTGGTTCCACGGCCCCGGCCTCGACGGCACCAAGACCATGATGGAAAGCGGCGGCTGGGACTACCCGTCGCTGTCGACCGCCCTGGTGATCGCGGGCGAACTCGGCGGCGGCATCCTCCTGGTGATCGGCCTGGCTACCCCGCTCGCCGCGGGCGCCATCCTGGCCACGATCCTGAACGCGTGGATGTGGAAGCAGGGCATGGTCCCCGGCTTCCAGTACAACGCGAGCACCCCCACCGGCGTCGAACTCGACTCCGTCCTGGTCGGTTCCGCCCTGGCGATCATCCTCACCGGCCCCGGCCGCTGGTCCCTCGACCGCACCAGAGGCTGGGCCACCCGCCCCTCCTACGGCTCCTTCGTAGTGGTCCTACTGGCCATCGCCGCCGCCATCCTCACCTTCTGGTTCCTGCACGGCGGCAACCCGTTCCAGGGCGTTGGTCCATTCGACAGCAAGAACTGATCACGCACGAACATGGGTAACTCATCGGGAACCGACTGACGCTACCGGCGATCAGGCCGTCGGTCGCCTTGCTAGCCGACCACGCTCTCGCGTCTGGCCAGAATTCGCGGGGAGGCGGGCCTAGCGGTACCGATACGAACGGCGTCGCTCGAATTCGAGGGACGCCGTTCATCTTTCGGTAGTTCTTACGGCACGCGCCGGACGGCGCCCTTGTCGGCCGAGGTGGCGAGCGCCGCGTAGGCACGCAGGGCGGTGGTGACCGTGCGCTCGCGGTTCAGCGGCTGCCAGGGGCGCTCGGATGCTTCCATCTTCGCGCGGCGGTCGGCCATGACCTCGTCGGAGACGAGCACTTCCAGCGCGCGGGTGTGCACATCGATGCGGATGCGGTCGCCGTTCTCGATCAGGCCGATGGCACCGCCCGAGGCGGCCTCGGGGGAGATGTGGCCGATCGAAAGCCCCGAGGTACCACCGGAGAAGCGGCCGTCGGTGATCAGCGCACACACCTTGCCGAGACCGAGGCCCTTGAGGAACGAGGTCGGGTGCAGCATCTCCTGCATGCCGGGACCGCCTGCCGGGCCTTCGTAGCGGATGACGACCACGTCACCGGGCTGGATCTTCTTGCCGAGGATCATCGTCACCGCGTCCTCCTGCGACTCGACCACCACGGCCGGGCCTTCGAAGGTGAACAGGTCTTCGTCGATGCCCGCGGTCTTGAGGATCGCGCCGTCGGGAGCGATATTGCCGCGCAGCACACACAGCCCGCCCTCGACGGTGTAGGCGTGCTCGACGTCGCGGATGCAGCCACCGGCGGCATCGGTGTCGAGCGAGGACCAGCGGTTGCTGGTGGAGAACGGTTCGACCGTGCGCACGCCGCCAGGGGCGGCGTGGAACAGTTCCAGCGCCTCGTCGGATGCCTTGCCCGAGCGGATATCCCAGGTGTCGAGGAATTCCTCGTAGTCGGCGGTGTGCACGGTGGTCACGTCGGTATCGAGCAGGCCACCGCGACGCAGTTCACCGAGGATGGCGGGGATGCCACCGGCGCGGTGCACGTCTTCCATGTGGTAATCCGAGTTCGGCGCCACCTTCGACAGGCACGGCACTTTGCGGCTGATGTCGTCGATGGTCTGCAGGTCGAAGTCGATCTCGCCCTCCTGCGCGGCGGCGACGATGTGCAGCACGGTGTTGGTCGAGCCGCCCATGGCGACGTCGAGGGCCATCGCGTTACGGAAAGCCTTGGCGTTGGCCACGTTTCGCGGCAGCACCGAGGCGTCGTCGTCGGAGTACCAGCGCTTGGCGATATCGACGATGACGGTGCCTGCCCGCTCGAACAGCGCACGCCGAGCGGAGTGGGTGGCCAGGGTGGAACCGTTGCCGGGCAGCGCGAGGCCGAGCGCCTCGGTCAGGCAGTTCATCGAGTTCGCGGTGAACATGCCCGAACACGAACCACAGGTCGGGCACGCGGAGCGCTCGACCTCGTCGAGGCCCTCGTCGGACACGGCCGGGCTCGCGCTCGCGGAGATCGCGCTCACCAGGTCGAGCGGCGCCTGCGCGACGCCGTCGACGATCACGGCCTTACCGGCCTCCATCGGCCCGCCGGAGACGAACACGGCGGGGATGTTGAGGCGCATCGCGGCGTTGAGCATGCCGGGAGTGATCTTGTCGCAGTTGGAGATACACACCAGCGCGTCGGCGGTGTGGGCGTTGGCCATGTACTCCACGGAGTCGGCGATGATCTCGCGCGAGGGCAGCGAGTAGAGCATGCCGCCGTGCCCCATGGCGATGCCGTCGTCGACGGCGATGGTGTGGAACTCGCGCGCGATGCCGCCGGCGGCGGCCACGGCCTCGGCGACGATCTCGCCCATGTTCTTGAGGTGCACGTGACCCGGAACGAACTGCGTGTACGAGTTCGCGATCGCGATGATCGGCTTGCCGAAGTCGGAATCAGTCATGCCGGTCGCGCGCCAGAGCGAGCGTGCGCCCGCGGCATTGCGGCCGATGGTGGTGGTGCGTGAACGAAGCGGTGGCATTGAAGTCCTCGAAGAGTCGCTGGGTGCGTGGCAAGCGTGCGAGCAGGGGGCTGACCTGCGCGCCACGTGCGAGTACGCGGTGCGTCCGGCAAGCCGCAACGTTACTCCGGCGGGCGATGGTCGCGTCGCGCCGGTGGTACGTGCGCCAGTGATGGACCGGGGCTCGAGGCGGGAGTGTCGCTCCGTGAGGTGTCGCCGCGGTGGTGCCGTCGGCGCGGGGTGCCCGGTCGCCGTCAGCTTACCGCTACAACGGCGCACGCCGACGTGCTGATTCCCACCGTGACGGAGCCGACGATCACCGCGGGCTCCCCGCGTGGTTACTGCTCGGTGCCGGACTCCGGCTTCGCGTCGGCTGCGTGGGACTCAGCGTTCGTGTCGGACTCGGCGTTCGCGTCGGCCTCAGCCTTCGCCGCGGCGCGCTCAGCAGCAAGGCGCTCGGCCTCGGCGGCCTCCGCGGAAGCGAACACATCGGGCAGGCGCCCGCCGGACGCTTCGATCAGCTCACGCAACCGGTCGTAACCGACGGCAGGCAGCTTCACCTCGGAATCATCGGTGAGCCGAGCCCGCACAGAGCCGCGCTTGGGAATACTGATCCCTTCGATCTGGGCCCAGTCGAGGTGCTTCTTCCCGGTCATCGAGCTCAGATCCAGCCCGGACTCGGACACGGTCGTGTGCGTGCGCACCACCCACCACACCGCGATCACCGGGGCCAGCAGCAGCGGCCACAGCAGGGCGGGCCATCCGACGAACGGGAAGAACATGCACAGCGCCAGCACCAGCACGCCGATATAGGCCAACCGGGGAACGCCGATCACGTGCACACCGGGAGTCGGGGTGTTCGTCTTGCGCGGCACCAGCAGCCAGACGATCGCCGCCGTGGGCACGATCAACCCGATCCTCACCCCCAGCGACCAGTCCTGCACGGTCCCGACGACGACGAAGATCAGGTAGGCCAGTACCACCGCCCCGATCGCCGCGAGCCTTCCCGGACTGGCCGACCGCAGGCCGCCGGGTCGCGACGGGCGACCCGTATCGGTTCCCTCGTCGGTGGTGTGGGACGATTTAGCCGGTGGCACGGACTGATGCGGTGATGACACCCTCCTATCCTCGCATCTTGGTACACGGACCCACGCAACCACTCGAGTCCCACAGAATGGGACCGGAGCGGGAAGCCTGTTTGACTCGACGCACTACGCGCGCCTAACGTCGTATGCGTGATTCGAAACGAGCTCGTACTTCGCCCGGCGCGTCCAGCGTCGAGCCTGACTATCTGAGTCAATACGTCAGCTCGCGTTTGCGACGCGCCACCCTCGAACAGCCACGTGCTGGGCGGGGGCTTTTTTGTGTTCGGGCGAATGCCAGTGGCCCTGCCGGGTCAGTCCGAGTCAGAACGAGACAGTGAGGAACGAAGACGGTGAGTGCACCAACCGCACGACCCGGGCCATCGGCCCGCAGGTCAGCGCCTTCAGCTACCCCTGGTAGCCCGGCGACCAACCCCACCCGCCGCCAGGTCGCGCCCGAGCGCGTGACCGGCGCCCAATCGGTGGTTCGGTCCCTCGAAGAGCTCGACGTCGACACGGTATTCGGCATTCCCGGCGGCGCGGTCCTTCCTGTCTACGACCCGCTGTTCGATTCCGAGAAGGTCCGCCACGTCCTGGTGCGCCACGAGCAGGGCGCCGGTCACGCGGCGACCGGTTACGCGCAGGCCTCGGGCAAGGTCGGTGTGTGTATGGCCACATCCGGCCCCGGCGCCACCAACCTGGTGACCCCGCTGGCGGACGCGCAGATGGACTCGGTTCCGATCGTGGCGATCACCGGTCAGGTGCCGTCGAGCCTGGTCGGCACCGACGCGTTCCAGGAAGCCGACATCTCCGGCATCACCATGCCGATCACCAAGCACAACTTCCTGGTCAAGGACGCCGCCGAGATCCCGCGCACCCTGGCCGAGGCGTTCTACCTCGCCGCCTCGGGTCGCCCCGGTGCCGTCCTGGTCGACATCACCAAGGACGCCCTGCAGGCCCAGACCACGTTCTCGTGGCCGCCGGAGATGCGTCTGCCCGGCTACCGTCCGGTCACCAAGCCGCACGGCAAGCAGGTGCGCGAGGCCGCCAGGATGATCATGGAGTCCAAGCAGCCGGTGCTCTACGTCGGTGGCGGTGTGATCAAGTCCGACGCCTCGGCCGAACTGCTCGAGCTGGCCGAACTCACCGGCATCCCGGTGGTCACCACCCTGATGGCGCGTGGCGCGTTCCCGGACAGCCACACCCTGAACATGGGCATGCCCGGCATGCACGGCACCGTCGGCGCTGTCGCCGCGCTGCAGCGCTCGGACCTGCTGATCACCCTCGGCGCCCGGTTCGACGACCGCGTCACCGGTCAGCTGGACTCCTTCGCGCCCGACGCGAAGGTGATCCACGCCGACATCGACCCCGCCGAGATCGGCAAGAACCGCCACGCCGACGTCCCGATCGTGGGCGACGCGCGTGAGGTGATCGTCGAGCTGATCGAGACCCTCAAGGCCGACCCGCAGTCCGGTGCCACGCCGCTGCTGAATCTCACCGAATGGTGGGCCTACCTCAGTGGCATCCGCGACAATTACCCGCTGGGCTGGAAGACCCCCAGCGACGGCTCGGTCTCGCCGGAGTACGTCATCGAGACCCTCGGCCGCCTCGCGGGCCCCGAGGCCGTCTACTGCGCGGGCGTCGGCCAGCACCAGATGTGGGCCGCGCAGTTCATCAAGTACGAGAACCCGCGCACCTGGCTCAACTCGGGCGGCCTCGGCACCATGGGTTACGCGGTTCCCGCTGCCATGGGCGCCAAGATGGGCGCGCCGGAGAAGGAAGTCTGGGCGGTCGACGGTGACGGCTGCTTCCAGATGACGAATCAGGAGCTCGCGACCTGCGCCATTGAAGGTGTGCCGATCAAGGTCGCCCTGATCAACAACGGCAACCTGGGCATGGTCCGCCAGTGGCAGACCCTGTTCTACGAACAGCGTTACTCCAACACCGATCTCGGCACGCATTCCCTGCGCATCCCCGACTTCGTGAAGCTGGCCGAGGCGCTGGGTTGCGTCGGTATCCGGGTGGAGAAGGAGTCCGAGGTCGAGGACGCGATCCGGCAGGCCCAGGCGATCACCGATCGCCCGGTCGTGATCGACTTCATCGTCGGCAAGGACGCCCAGGTGTGGCCGATGGTCGCCTCCGGTACCAGCAACGACGAGATCATGTTCGCCCGCGGCATCCGTCCGCTCTTCGACGAGGACGAGTCGGTTTCCGAACCGGCGATCATCCACGAGGCGATGGAACGCGAGCAGGCCGCATTCGAGAAGGGCACCGACGAATGAGCACGACCCATACGCTGAGCGTTCTCGTCGAGGACAAGCCCGGCGTGCTGGCGCGAGTCGCGAGCCTGTTCTCGCGCCGTGGCTTCAATATCGAATCCCTCGCCGTCGGTGGCACCGAGATCCCCGAGATCTCGCGCATGACGATCGTCGTGACCGTCGACGATCTGCCGCTCGAGCAGGTCACCAAGCAGCTCAACAAGCTGATCAACGTCATCAAGATCGTGGAGCAGGACGCCGACGCCTCGGTGGCCCGCGAGCTGATCCTGGTGAAGGTGCGGGCCGACGCGTCGGTGCGCACGCAGGTGATCGAGGCCGTGCAGTTGTTCCGCGCCAAGGTGATCGACGTCTCGCCCGACGCGCTGACCATCGAAGCGACCGGCACCCGTTCCAAGCTCGACGCGCTGCTGCGCATGGTCGAGCCCTATGGCATCCGCGAGATCGTGCAGTCCGGTGTCGTGGCCGTCGGCCGCGGCCCCAAGTCGATCACCGCGACCCGCTGAACCTCCCTCAGCAACCTCCGCGATAACTTTTCCTAACCGCATTCGAGAAGGGACCAACCAAAGTGGCAGTCGAGATGTTCTACGACGACGACGCTGACCTGTCGATCATCCAGGGCCGCAAGGTCGCCGTGATCGGTTACGGCAGCCAGGGCCACGCGCACTCGCTGAGCCTGCGCGACTCCGGTGTCGACGTCCGCGTCGGCCTGGCCGAGGGCTCGAAGTCTCGCCCGAAGGCCGAAGAGGCCGGTCTGACCGTCGGCACCCCCGCCGAGGTCTCCGCGTGGGCCGACGTGATCATGGTGCTCGCCCCCGACACCGCACAGGCGTCGATCTTCACCAACGACATCGAGCCCAACCTGAAGGACGGCGACGCGCTGTTCTTCGGCCACGGCCTCAACATCCACTTCGGTCTGGTGAAGGCTCCGGCCGGCGTGACCGTCGCCATGGTCGCCCCGAAGGGCCCCGGCCACCTGGTGCGTCGTCAGTTCGTCGACGGCAAGGGCGTTCCGGCCCTGATCGCCGTGGACCAGGACCCGACCGGCAACGGCCAGGCGCTGGCGCTGTCCTACGCCAAGGGCATCGGCGGCACCCGCGCCGGCGTCATCAAGACCACCTTCAAGGAAGAGACCGAGACCGACCTCTTCGGTGAGCAGGCCGTGCTCTGCGGTGGCACCGAGGAACTGGTCAAGATCGGCTTCGAGGTCATGGTCGAGGCGGGCTACGCCCCCGAGATGGCCTACTTCGAGGTCCTGCACGAGCTCAAGCTGATCGTCGACCTGATGTACGAAGGCGGCATCGCCCGCATGAACTACTCGGTCTCCGACACCGCCGAGTTCGGTGGTTACCTGTCGGGCCCCCGCGTCATCGACGCCGGCACCAAGGAGCGCATGAAGGCGATCCTGACCGACATCCAGGACGGCACCTTCGTCAAGCGCCTCGTCGCCAACGTCGAAGGCGGCAACAAGGAGCTCGAGGGTCTGCGCAAGGAGAACGCCGAGCACCCCATCGAGGTCACCGGCGCCAAGCTGCGCGGCCTGATGAGCTGGGTCGACCGCCCGATCACCGAAACCGCGTAAGTTTCTGATCCCTGAATGGCCCGTTCGCCACGTGCGAGCGGGCCTTTCGGCGTTCTGACGTAATCTGAGAGAGTGACGGAAGGAACCCCAGCGCAGCGGCTTCGGCTCGCACTAGAGATGTCGGAATTCGGTGTGGAGATGTACCGCACCCGGATGCGTCGGATGTACCCGAACGCGTCCTCGGCCGAGATCGCCGACAAGGTCGCGTCGTGGTTACTGTCACGATCCGGAGCCGGTGAAGTAGTCAGCCCGCCCGCGCGATTCGCGTGAACGCACTCGAATCGGCGCTGCGGCGCTCACGAGCCGATATCGACAACAGGGCACCTCATCGCCCTCAAACTTCTTTCGCGTGATGACGACACACGTCCCCAGGATCTACACGAGCTTCTGGCGGCGGCGACCGAGCACGACCTCACAGTGGCACGCACCGCAGTGCGACTCATCACCGATCGAGGTTTTCATCGCGAACGTCACCTGGAAGACAGCCTCGACATGCTTGTCTCGGGCAATAGAATTCGGTGATACGTCGCGGCCTATGGCTCGAACGGGCATCGTGCCGTTCTCCGGGTAGCCTGGATCGGTGACGGAAGCGACACCAGCCCAACGATTTTGGCTCGAGCTGACCGCGGGGGGTGCGTCATCCGCGTCACGGATCTGAACCCGGTGCCCTCGGCTGACCTCGGTGGCGGTGATCTCGCGATTCCGTTCGAGCTGCCCAACGGCGACGTCGGCTTCATCTGGGGCGACTCGTTCTCCGGCGACGGCCCGTACGGGCCACCGATGGGCGGCATCGGGAACTGGCGTTCCCCCATCATCACTCGCACGTCTGCGCGCGACCCCGCCGAGCCGATCGTCATGGCCACCTCGCCGAGCACCGACGGTCGCCAGCTGTGGGACTACCAGCACGACAACGCCGAATACTCCACCGTCCTGCCGTGCGACGCGATGACCATCGACGGCCGGATCTACCTGTGGGTCATGTACACCCAGGGCCTGGGCAACGAGAAGTGGTGCGAGGTATGGACATCCGACGACAGCGGCATCACCTGGGCGCGCAGCGGATCGAAGTTCTGGTGCGACGCCTTCGCCGGTAAGCGGGTCATGATCTCCTGGGCCAAGGACCCGCACAGCGACTGGGTGCACATCATCTCCACCGGCGGCCTGGCCAGGAACAAGGACATGCTGCTGTGGCGCGCGACGGTCGACGGCCTGTCCGATCCACACGCCTGGCAGGGCTGGGGCTGGGACGGCCACAACTGGGCCTGGAACCGTGAGCCCACGCCGATCCTGCCCGGTTGGCGATTCGGCGAGATCTGCCTGCGCTATGTCGAGAACAGGGCCGTGATCTCCGGATTCGACGCGGGGGACTACTCGATCTTCGTCAAGGTCGGCGACCGCATCGACAACACCAACTGGATCACCACCCACACCCACCGGCCGATGACCGGGATGCCGCGCGGTGTCGACACGGTCCCGCGCCTGTACGGCGGCTACATCCACCCCTACAGCAGGCTAGAGGACGGCAAGTTCACCCTCATCGTCTCCGAGTGGGCGGAGAACGGGAATCCCTATCGGGCAACCCAATTCACCTGCACCGGGATTCGCCGGAAGGTGCTGGTCCCGGCACCCGACCCCGAACCGACTCCGGCGCCGGCCCCAGAGCCCCAGCCGGCACCCGAGCCTGCGCCGACACCGGACCCGCGTCGGACCTGGTGGCAGGAGCTCGTCCGCCGAGTCGACGAGTGGCGCAGGCGGCTTGGTCCGTAGCGCCCTTACTGTCCGCGGTTGATAGCGGGAGACTTGCTCGATGAGTCATCCGTTTTTGCCGATCGGTGACGCGCGCTGTCACCTCATGGTTACCTGCTGGTTCTTGCCCGGGTGGCCTGGTAGCGCCAGACTTGCTCGATGACGACGGTTGAGGATTTCGAGCGGCAGGCGGCTGAGGTCGGTAAAGCGGCGCGGCAGCGGGTTTCGCGGTCCGCGCTGGGGGAGTGGAAGGCGGAGCCGGGCCGGGAGGACCCGGTGGCGATTCTGCTGAAACAGAACGCGAAGCGGGTGCAGAGTCTGGTGCCGATCCGGATGGCGCGGATGGCGGAGTCGCCGTTCGCCTTCCTGCGTGGTGCCGCGGCGGTGATGGCCTATGACCTGGGCAGTAGCCCCGGCACCGGGCTGATCGCGCAACTCTGCGGCGACGCGCACCTGGCGAATTTCGGGCTTTTCGGCACGCCGGAACGCAACCTCGTTTTCGACGTCAACGATTTCGACGAGACACTGCCCGGCCCGTTCGAGTGGGACGTCAAGCGCCTGGTCGCCAGTGTCGCGGTCGCCGCGCTCGCCAATGGCTGTTCCGATGAGGACGCGGCATCGGCGGCAGAGGCGACCGCCCGTGGCTACCGCGAGGGCATCGAGGAGATGACGCAGCAGGACAGCCTCGACATCTGGTACGACCGCGTGGACGCCGACAAGGTCATCGCGCAGATCCCGAAGAAGAAGTTCCGCAAGAAGGCGGAGAAGACGGTCGCCTCGGCCAGGAAGCGCACCAGCCTGCAGGCACTGGAAAAGCTCACCGAACCCGATGCCGACGGCATTCCACGGATCAAGAATCAGCCACCGCTGCTGGTGCCCATCACCATGCCCGACGAGACGACCGTCAAATCCGTGCTCGCCGAGTACCGGCGCAGCCTGCCCGATCAGATGCGCGTACTGCTCAACCGCTACACCCTGGTCGACACCGCCGTGAAGGTCGTCGGGGTCGGCAGCGTGGGCACCCGGTGCTTCATCGCGCTGATGATGGACAAGGAGTCGGGTGCTCCGCTGTTCCTGCAGATGAAGGAGGCCGATACCTCGGTGCTGGCGCCGTATCAGAAGCCGAGCCGATACCAGCAGCAGGGACATCGCGTCGTCGCAGGTCAGCGGCTGATGCAGGCGGCCAGTGACATTTTCCTCGGCTGGGCAACCGGTCCGAAGGGCGTGGACTACTACTGGCGCCAGTTCCGCGACATGAAGGGCTCGGCCGACATCGAGGACATGACCCACCGCCAGCTCTCCAACTACGGCGGGCTGTGCGGTGGTGTGCTGGCCCGCGCCCACTGCCGCTCGGGCGACCCCATCGCCATCAACACCTATATCGGCGGCAGTGACAAGTTCGACAAGGGAATGCGCGATTTCGCGATGTCGTATTCGGACCAGACCATGGCCGACTATCGACTGCTGCTGGCCGCGATCGAGGACGGTCAGGTGGAAGTGGCCGACAACCCGTACTGATCGGCCTCGATCGGAGCCGACCGGTACAGCGTGATCCCGATCGCGAACAACCACAGCATGGTGAGCCCGCCGACGGTCGCCGTGCTGCCCCACCCGTTGGCCGCGTAAAAGTTGGCCGGCGTGTTCCCGAAGAACAGCGACGGCACGAACGCGAAGTTCACCGCCGCGAGTGCCCAGCTGCTCACGATGCACCAGCGGGGCAGTAGCCGTGTGGCCGCGATGGCGAATGCCACGAGGAACAGTCCCTCCAGCAGTCGCGAGATGGTCCCGTACAGGATGTAGGTGCCGGTGACGGTGATGGTGGGATCGATCGGCTCCGGTGCGGCGATCACGGCACCGACCTCGAGTCCGGTCGAGACCACAACGACCGTGAGCCAAGCTGTTCCGGCCCTGGCGGCCAGCGAACCGAACCATTCGCGTTCCGGGTCACGCTGCCTCACCACAGAAGCGAGCCCGCTCATGAACACGATGAACAAGGTGACCCCGACCAGTCCGAGCAGGCATCGAGTGAGCACGTTCGCATCCGGCGGCGCCCCCGCGTAGACGAAATACAGCGGCAGTTCGATCAGCGTGCACCCGGCACCGGCGAATGCGGCAGCTCCCGTGATGCGCTGAATTGTGTTGATACCCATAGCTATTCGACCCTTGACTCCGAGCGCTTCCGCTCGATCAGAATTAGTATAGATCTTAAACTATAAGCCATATGTTAAGTTGAGGGAACCCCCGAACGAAGGAGGAGACAGTGACCAGCAAGCAGCCTGGTTCGCCACGACCGCGCGTCGGCCGCCCGGCCGAACTGGACGCGGATCGCATCGTCGCGACAGCGATCACGCTTGCCGATCGTGAAGGTCTGCGCGCCGCGTCGCTGACGAAAGTCGCTGCCGCACTGGATGTCACGCCGATGTCGCTCTACCGCCACATCGGCTCGAAAGACGGCCTCACCGACCTGATGGCCGACACCGCCTTCGGCCCGCCGCCGGTCATCGGTCCCGCCTGGCGCCCCGCCCTGCGCGAGTGGGCGACCGGTCAGCGCGCCGTGTTCGCTCGCCATCCCTGGCTGACCCAGATCCCCATCTCCGGCCCTCCGCGCGGCCTGAACGCCCTCGCCTGGATGAACGCCGGCCTCGCCGCCCTGCGCGATACGGGCCTGGACTGGGGCGCCAAGATCGGTGCGATCACCGTGGTCGGCGGCTATGTGCGGCAGTCCTTCGTCACCGACCGGCACATGGCCGAGCAGCGCGGCACCGAACAGCGCAGCGAGGCCCAATCTCTCGACGCGTACCAGCGCGAGGTATCGACCCTCGACCTGTCCGAATTCCCCGAGGTCGCCGCGCTGTTCGCCGCCGAGGCCTTCGCCGATGTCCCCCCGGACGAAGAATCGGCGGACGGCGATTTCACCTTCGGTCTCGACCTCATCCTGGGGGGAGTCGCCGCCGCCATCGAACAGGCGGCGTCGTAGCGACGGCCCTCACCGGGGCCCCGGCGACGCTGGATATACTGGTTACCGATGAGTAAGTTCTTTTCCTCGGTGAACCAGGTGACCGACCGGCTGACGGCTGCCGGTTACCTGCCGTCCCTCGACATCGCGACCGCGGTCTTCCTCGCCGATCGTCTGGGCAAACCACTGCTGATCGAAGGCCCGGCGGGCGTCGGCAAGACCGAGCTCGCCAAGGCCGTCGCCGCCGCGGTGAGTGCCGAGCTCATCCGCCTACAGTGCTACGAGGGCGTCGACGAGGCCCGTGCCCTCTACGAGTGGAACCACGCCAAACAGCTGCTGCGCATCACCGCCACCTCCGGCGAGGACTGGGACAGCACCCGCGACCACGTCTTCACCGAGGAATTCCTGCTCGCGCGCCCGCTGCTGGCGGCGATCCGCAACCCCGACCCCACAGTCCTGCTCATCGACGAACTCGACAAGGCGGACGTGGAACTCGAGGGCCTGCTGCTCGAAGTCCTCGGTGACTTCCAGGTGAGCATCCCCGAACTCGGCACGGTCACCGCGATCCGCAAGCCCTTCGTTATCCTCACCTCCAACGCCCACCGCGACCTGTCCGAAGCGCTGAAGCGGCGCTGCCTCTATCTCCATATCGACTATCCGACAGCGGAGTTGGAGAAGGCGATCGTCGCGCTCAAAGTACCTGAGCTCGACGCGGCACTGGCCGAGCGGGTTGTGGCGACGGTGAGCGCGTTGCGTCAGTTGTCGTTGCGCAAGGCGCCCTCGATTGCCGAAACAGTCGACTGGGCACGGACTTTGGTTGCGCTGGGCACCCGGACGCTGACCGGCGGTGTGGTCCGCTCGACACTCGGTGTCCTGCTGAAATACCAGTCCGACCATCGCGTGGCCATCGACCGGCTCGGTCTCGACGACCAGCCGGACGGCAGTGTGATGCGATGAGCCCGCAGCTCAGCCGCCTCGACGGAAGCCGCTGTGCTGCGATCGCGGCCCACGTCGATCACCTCGGCGGCCGGGCACCGGCGGTGTCATCGATCGGTCGACGGCGATGACACCGACCGCGCCAACGGATTCCCGCTTCGTCCCGACGAGCGCTCGGCTCGTCGATTTCGTCACCCTGCTGCGCGAGCACAACATTCACGCGGGTCCCAGCGAAACCATCGATGCGGCAGCCGCAGTCGTAGCCCTGGGAACCACCGACCCCCGCATCCTCCGCTCCGGCCTGGCCGCCTGCCTGCTCCGCCGCAACGGCCAGCGCAGGGTCTTCGACCAACTCTTCGACCTGTACTTCCTCGGCGTCTCGCTGCCGTCAGCGCGCCCGAGCGAGAACGCCGATGACCTGCGCGAGCGTCTGATCGCCACCCTCGTCCAGGGTGAAGACACCGCCGAACTGGCTCGCGAAGCACTCAACACCTTCGGCGCCTACGGCGGTGCGGGCGAGAGCGCGGGCCGGGTCACCCAAGCTTCCGGCGCCGGCTGGTCGTCCTACCTGACCATGAAATCGCTACGCCCGGACGAGATCTCCGAGCAGCTCGCCCAAACCATGGGCGGCACAGGACAGTTCGACACGGCGGTGCGCACCATCGAGGCCCGCCGCCGCGTCGACCAGTTCCGCACCGAGGTGCAAACCGAGGCGCGCCTGCGCTCGGCCGAACTGCGCGGCACCGACTACATCGCCCGCCGCGGCGTCGAAAATGCCGCGGACCGAACGGATTTCCTCGGCGCCCGCGAGCAGGATCTCGCCGAGATGCGCCGCCTCGTGCACCCGCTGGCCCGCAAGCTTGCCACCCGACTGGCGGTGCGCCGCAAGAAGGCGGTGCGCGGCCAGATCGATCTGCGCCGCACCCTGCGTCGTTCCATGGCCACCGGTGGCGTCCCCGTCGATCCGGTGCTGCGTGCCCGCAAGCGCGGCCGCCCCGACCTTGTTGTCCTGGCGGATGTTTCGGGCTCGGTGAGTGGTTTCGCCGAGTTCACCCTGCAATTGGTGCAGGCCCTGCAGGACCAGTTCAGCAAGGTCCGCAGCTTCGGTTTCGTCGACACCTGCGCCGAGATCACGCAGTATTTCACCCCCGGCGAGCCCCCACCGCCGGGCTTCGCGCGCGACATCGTGCGCGAAGGTGGCGTCGCCCGGTTCGGATCGAGCAATTACGGCGAGGTGCTCCAGGGTTTCGTCGACCACTACCTCGACGCCGTCGGCCCCCGCACCTGCGTCCTGATCCTCGGCGACGCCCGCACCAACCGCACCGACCCGAATCTCGCTGCCCTGCAGTCGATCACCGAGCGTGCGAAGGCGGTCTACTGGCTCAACCCGGAGCCGTCGCGCTCCTGGTCGACCGGTGATTCGGCCGCCGAGGCCTACACCGACATCGTCACCATGCACGAATGCCGCAATGTCGCCCAGCTCGCCGAGGTGATCGGGCGCCTCCTGCCCGCCTGACCCTGCGGTTCGCCTCCGCTCTCGCAGCGGCCGAACTGTTCTCATCCGACGCTCGGTCGCCCGTGCCTGCTGAGCATTTACGACTGCTCAGCAGGCCGCTCGGCTTCCGTTGCGTAACCGGCATGCGATCTCAGGCGGTGAGCCGCACGACGGCGTACTCACGACCGGCCTTGGTCTGGTACTTGTCGTAGCGCGGCTGGGCGGCGGCGATCTGTTCCCAGGCGGCGGCCCGCTCGGCGCCATCGAGCACCTGCGGTGTCACCGCGACGGCGTCGCCGCCGGGTAGCTGGACGGTCGCCTGATCGGTGTTGGCCATCAGGTTGAGGAACCAGTCGGGGTGTCCGTCCTTGCCGCCGGAGGCGACGAGCAGCCATGATTCGTCCTCGCCGGGGAACCAGGTGATCGGGGTGTCGCGCGGCTGCCCGCTGCGGCGGCCGACTGTGTGCAGGATCAGCACGTCCATCCCCATGAAGGTGCCGTTACCGCCGCGGATCTTGCGGTTCATCCGGTTGTTCATCCGGTGCTGCATCCAGCGGGAGAACCCACCGTGCGAATTGCTCTTGCTCGCTTGATGATTCGTAGACATGGTCACAGTTCCTTTCACAGGGGGAGGGGGCCTCAGCCCCAGGCGCCCGCGATCTGACGGGTGGTGGCATTGAGCCGGTTGAACATGTTGGTGACGCCGATCATCAGCACGATCGAGGCGAGCTGCTTCTCGTCGAAGTAGCTGGCGGCGCTGTCCCAGATCTCGTCGGTGACCGCGTCGGGACGGTCGGCCATTCGGGTGGCGGCTTCGGCGAGTTCGAGGGCGGCGCGCTCCTCCTCGGAGAAGAACGGGGTCTCGCGCCAGGCGACCACAGTGGCGAGGCGATCTTCGCTGACGCCTGCTTTGCGTGCGGTGGTGGTGCCACCGTAAACGCAGGCGGCGCAGCCGTTGATCTGGCTGACCCGCAGGTGCACCAGCTCCAGGATCTCGCTGTCCACGCCGCCGGTCTCCACTGCCTTGAGCACCTGCTGGATCGGGCCCATCGCGTCGGTGAGGACCATGGCCGGGTTCTTCATCCGAGACTGCATGTCGTTCTCCTTGTTCGGTGCTTCTCCGCTGCTTGCGGTGTGTCTCAATAACAGCCCGTGCGGCGCTGGAACAGAATTGCTGTGGGACACTGTGGGACAGCTGAAAACGGCCCTGACCACCGGCTTGTCGGTCGGAATATTTCTGGTCCAGGCCGGGACAACGGGAGTGGAAAACGGTGGTTGTGCAACAGCAGACGACACGGGCGTATCCGCAGGACGAGCTCGCTTCGCGCCTGCGCCTGATCCAGGAGCTGTCCGGCCGCGGCGTGCGCGCCCTGGCCCGCGACACCGGCCTGAGCTCGTCGTCGCTCTCGCGCTACCTCAGCGGCCAGACGGTCCCGCCGTGGCCGGCGGTCCTCGAGCTGTGCCGCCTGGTCAAACGCGACCCGCGCCCGCTGCGCCCCCTCTGGGAGCGCGCCAACAACCCCCTGCCCGCCCCGCCGAAAACCAGCCGTCAGCCTGCCCCGCCGAGCCCGCCGGCCGACGCCCCACCGCCGCCACGCAACGATCTGCCCCGCGACGTGCCCGACTTCACCGGCCGCGAACAGGCACTGGCCGACGTGATCGCGGCCGTCCGTGCCGATCGCGTGGTCGCTATCGACGGCATGGCGGGTGTCGGGAAAACCTCCCTGGCGGTGCACGCCGCGCATCAGCTCACCGCCGAATACCCTGACGCCCAGCTGTATCTCGACCTCCACGGCTTCACCGACGGACGTCAGCCGCTCGACCCCGATGCCGCGATTCGCGCGCTGCTGGCCGCGTTGCAGGTCCCCTCGGACAAGGTGCCGCAGGACGGGGGAGTCGAACTGCGGGCGGCCTGCTGGCGTTCGGAGCTGGCCCGGTTGCGCGCTGTCGTCGTGCTCGACAATGTCGCCGATGCCGCGCAGGTCAGCCACCTGTTGCCGGGCGCGGGCGAGTCGGTCGCCATCATTACCAGCCGCAACCGGTTGCTCGAACTCGATGAGGTCCCGCCGGTGACCCTCGACGTCCTCACACCCGAGGAGAGCGCCGAACTGCTGGTGCGGGCCAGTGGCGACGCGCGCGTCGGCCGGCTCGCCAAGGAACCCGAGCAGACCGCCGAAGTGCTCCGTCTGTGCGGCAACCTGCCCTTGGCGTTGCGCCTCGCGGCGGCTCGGCTGCGGCATCGCCCGGGCTGGTCGGTCGGCATCCTCGTGGAGCGAATGGCCGAGGGCACCAGCGAATTCGACACCGCCTTCGGCATGTCGGTGCGTCAGCTCAACCGCGATCAGCGCCGCCTGTTCCGCCTACTCGGCCTGATCCCCGGCTCCACCTTCACCGATTACGTCGCCGCCGCCGTGGCCGACGTCTCGCTGCGCAGCGCCCGGACCATGCTCGAAGACCTCCTCGACGCGCACCTCGTCCAGCAACCCGCCGACGGCCGCTACCGCCTCCACGACCTGGTCCGCCAGCACGCCCGCCACGCCACCTTCGAACACGACACCCCCGCCGACCGCGAACGCGCCCTGCACCGCATCCTCGACTACTACGTCCACACCGCGGCCGCCGCCGATACCGCCATGCCGTTCCTGTCGCCGACCCGCCCCGTCTCCGCCGGCCCGCCGCCTGCGGAACTACCGCACTTCCCCGGCCGCGACCCCGCGTTCTTCTGGTTCGTCTCCGAGTACACCAACCTGATGGCCGTGTTCTACGCCGCCGTCGAAGCAGGCGCCGACACCCACGTCTGCGAACTGCCGCGTTTCATGCGCGCCTTCTTCGCCCGCCGCTGTGGCACCACACATCTCAACGCGCTCTTCGAGCAATCCCTCACCGCCGCACAGAATCTCGGCGATCCACGCCAACTCGCCGAAGCTCACAGCGACCTCGGCTTCGCCCGCTACAACGCAGGGCGGATGACCGAAGCGGCCGCCGCCTATGCGGCAGCAGCACCACTGGTCGCCGCAGCGGGTGACCCGCTGCCCCGAGCCGAACTGACGATGCGCTGCGCCCAATTACGTTGGGACGAAGGCAGTATCGAAGAACCACTCGAACTGTTCCGTCAAGCCCGCGACCTCTACACCGCCGGCGGTTGCCCGACGAGTGCCGCCGACGCCATCGCCGGCGAAGCCTGGGCCATGCTCCAGTTGGGCCGCCGCGAGGAAGCCGCCCAACTGGCCCGCGACGCCCTCGCTATCCACACCCCGTCGCTACAGGCCCAGATCACCCTCGGCGTGGCGATCGCGGCCGACGAACCCGAAGCAGCCCTCGACCATCTGAGCCGCGCCCTCATCCTCGCCCGCGAGGACGGCCACAAGCACAACGAAGCCTGGTGCCTGAACTGCCGGGGTGTCGCCTTGCGCGATATGGGTCGCTACGAAGAAGCTCTCGCCAGCCACCGAGAAGCCTTCGCCCTCTTGGACGCCGTCTTCGAAGACCACTGGAAGATCCATTTCCTCAACAGCTATGCCGAAACCTGCCGCCTCGCAGGACTTCCCGACGAGGCCATCGACCTCTACCGCCAGACCCTCACCCTCGCACCGAGACTGGGCCACCGGTTCGAAGAGACAACAGCCCACCAGGGCATCGCCGGCGTCCTCGACGCAACGGACCCGGCTGCCGCCATCGAACACCGCGCAGCAGCCGAGTCTCTCTTCGCCGAGATCACCCCATCGACTTCGCCCCGTCCAGCGATTCCCGAATGATGTCGGCGTGCCCGGCGTGCTGGGCGGTCTCGGTCATGATCTGCAGCAGAGTGCGGCGCGCGGTCCAGCGTCCGCCGGGCTCGAACCACGGCGCCGCAGGCAGGGGCTGACTCGCGTTCAGATCGGGCAGGGTGCGCACGAGCTCGTCGGTCCGTGCGGCCACCTGCTCGTATTCGGCCAGGACACCCGCGAGCGTTTCGCCGGGCAGCATCCGGAACGCGTCGCTCCACTGCGCCATCTGTTCCTCGGTCATGGAGGAGAAGTCGGGGGCTTTCGCGGGCCCGTCGACGATGAAGCCCGCCCAATTCGCTTCCACCGCGGTCACATGCTTGATCAGTCCGCCCAAGCACAGCTCGCTGGCGGTCGTGCGCAGACCCGACTGTTCGTCGGTGAGGTCGCGGACGGTGAAGCGCAGGAAGTGCCGGTGCTGGGCGAGCATCTCGAGGAGGTCGCTGCGCTCGGCGTCGATCTGGGTGCTGGTGGTCATGTGTTGATTCCTTCGCTTGTCGGTGTGTAAAACCTAAGGTAGGACACATTGCGGTCAGTTTCTGGCCGCAATTGCGAGATAATCGAACTATGGCCGATACGAGCGCACGAACCCTCCGACTCCTGTCGCTGTTGCAGACCCACCGCTATTGGCCCGGCACGGAACTCGCCGAGCGACTGCGTGTTTCGGCCCGCACCCTGCGCCGCGACATAGACCGGCTTCGCGAGCTCGGCTACCCCGTCGACGCCCGGCCCGGCGTCGACGGCGGCTACCAGCTGGCCGCGGGTGCCGCCCTGCCACCCCTGGTCCTCGACGACGACGAAGCCGTAGCCATCACAGTCTGCCTGCAAGCAGGATCCCAGGGCGCGGGCGACGGCTTGGCCGAACCGTCCATCCGCGCACTCGGCAAATTGGTCACCGTCCTGCCCGCCCGCCTACGCCGCCGCGTCGATGCCCTCCGCGCCATGACCGAATCCACCGCCTGGACCGCCGTCCCTCTCTCCGACGTGGACCCCGCCGTCCTCACCGACCTGGCCCTCACCTGCCGCCGCGAAGAACGCCTCACCTTCACCTACACCGCCGCGGACGACAGAACCAGCATCCGAGAGGTAGAACCCCACCGCCTGGTCTCCCAGGGCCGCCGCTGGTACCTCGTGGCCTACGACCTCACCCGCCACGACTGGCGCACCTTCCGCGTAGACCGCCTCACCGCCTCCACAACCACCGGCACCCGCTTCCGCCCACGCACCCTCCCCGCCCCCGACGCCGCCACCTTCGTCCGAAACGCCATCGGCGCCCGCCGGTCCGGCTACACCGTGACCGCCGAAATAGCGGCCCCCGCCACCGACATCCACGCCCGAATAGGCCGCTGGTGCACCATCACCGCCCTGCCTGACAACCGCACCCACATAGAAATGACTGTCGACAGCCTCGACTGGTCAATCCTGTTGCTGGGCAGGGTAGAAGCAGACTTCCGAGTCGTCGGTCCACCGGAGCTGATTGTGCAACTGCGAGAGTGGGGGAGCCGCTTCATGCACACAACCGCTCTGGGTGGGTAGTCGATCCCTCGACCGGCTGCAACGAGCGAACGCGAGTTCGATGGTGCCCAATGTTGGTAGTGTATGATTGCATCAACATTACCAACATGGAGGTGCGGGATGACCGTAACCCAGATCGACCTGGATGACGACGCTCTCGAGCGAGTGCTGGCGACCTCGCACGCCAAGACCAAGAAAGAAGCGGTCAACCTCGCACTCCGTTTCTATGCGGAGAAACAAGAGCGTGCCGCACGAATCGCGAAGCATTTCGCGCGGGCAGCGAAGTGGGGTGCAGTGGAGGATGCGGAGCGCCGGCACCAAGCCGAGAAGAATGCTCTGTGATCTATCTGTTGGACACGTCGGCACTCGTTCGGCTGATCGCCGATCCGGTGCTGCGAGATGCTTGGTACGACACAATCGAGGCTAGCGCCATCGCCTCATGCTATCCGCAACGTGCCGAGTTTCTTTACAGCGCACGTAATTCCGCGGAGTACGACGAGATCGCGGAAATGTTCAACGACTTGTACCCGGATCGTGCGGTGCCCAGAACCGCGGGCCGCTGGATCGACTCGGTACAACGACAAATGGCAGAACAAGGCGAGCATCGCAGCGCCTCGGCGGTCGACCTGATGATCGCGGCGACTGCCGCGCACCATGGACTTGTCGTCCTCCACCATGACGCCGACTTCCGAACTGTCGCGAAGCACGCTTCTGATCTCTCTGAGCACGACGTCACTGATCTTCCCGACTGAGCGGCTGGTCCTGGGCTATCGGGGGCGGTACCCGCCCTGCGGTCCCTGGCTCGGCTGCTGCCAATGGCCCTGCGGTGCACCGTAACCGCTGGCAGGAGGCATGCCGGGTTGATGCATCGGGAAGGGCTGCATCCCTGGCGCACCGGGGGCCCAACCGGTCGGGCGCCGATCATCAGACCCTCTGCACCAGCGTCGGGTCGAGGGCAGCACCGCCAGCAGGAAAGTAGCTACCGGAAACACCATCACGAGCAGTGAAATCGCCCAGGGGATGTCGACGTCGGCACCGAGGATCAAATTGATGCTGGAATTCCCCATCAGCGCATCCAGATGCCGACTCAGCGGCACTCCGTAGTCCATCATCTGAATGACCGTGGATAAAGCTCCCAGCACAAAGGCGCCGATCACCCCGAGGCAGCCCAGAATCACGAGCGTGGGCCCCGCCTTGTGCTTGCGGAAGATGAGGGTGGCCCCGACGAGCAGCATGATCGAGGCGACCAGGTCGATCACCAACAACACCACCGTCACGATCGACGCCCATCCCGGTACGAGCCCCCACGCGAGCCAGTGCGCGTCGAAGCGCAGAGTGTTCACCACGTACATGACGAGCCCGCCGAGAGCCGCGAGCCCACCGAGCAACGCCAGTATCGCCGCGGTCACCGCCGTTCCTCCGGTGGCAGGACGTTGAGCGGGATACATGCGAGTCCTCCTGGAAATCGACCGTCGATGTGCTCAGTCTGTCGCATTCGCACGCGGATGTCGCGTCACCCGTTGCGGTAGCGCCCCTTCTGCCTCCGCTGATAGAACAGCAGATCGACCTCCACCGGCTCGACCAACGCCGTGATCTCAGCCAACCGAGTGTCGTACCTGAGCTCGGTGATGCACCGATGCAGATAGGCCCGCCGCTCCGGCCCCAATTGTGCCCAGATCGCCCCGAACCGGGTCTGCCCCCGCTCCCCGGAAACCGCGACAAGATCGAGTAGCGCAGGCCAGCAACCAGTTTCGGTCGCCAGCGCGGGTAGCTCCGCCACAGTCGACTCCGAGAGCAACGCCAGGGCGTACCCCACAGCGCTCCTGACATTGTCGTCCATCCGCGACATCAACGTGAACAGCCCACGCCAACTCGCCGCATCCTCGCGTCCATCCATCGGTGCGACCAGATCGACCCCGATATCCGGATCACTGAACACCGGATTGCCGACCAACGTCCACAGTCCCAACGGCGTGAGATATCCAGCCAGCGTGAGGAATTCGGGCACCGCGCCGAGCGCGAGCGCATTGCGCACCAGCCGCGCGACATCACCGGGCCGCGCACTCCCGAACAGAATGTCGCCAACCCGCCTAATGACATCGGGCGCGCATCGCGAAAACACCGACAGCGCAGCATGTTGCAGGTCAGCAGAACCCGTCAATACCGTCTGTGTCATCCGCGGAACCCGCCGATGCGGCCCATCGAGCAGTTGGCGAACAACCGCGCTGAGCACCTCGACGTCATAGGAGAATGCCGCCGAGAAGATCAACCCGGCATCATCGCGCACCCCCGCCTCGACAGCGGCGATCACTTCCGTTGTGGCACAAGCCAAGAACGGACCAGCTGTCACGTAGTCCCGCCGCCGCAGCAACTCGTTGATGATCTCGACGATCGGCCCCGGCGCCATCTGATCGGCCAACTGCTCGATGGCCCGCGGATCCAGATAGGGCGCACAATCCGCCGCATACCCCGCATCGAGCATCGTCAACGTCTCGGCAGCCTTACCCGGATGATCCAACCCCACCGACCCCGCCGCCCGCCCCGTCATCATCGGCGGAACCAGCTTCTGCACCAACGGAATCGAGATCCCCAACGGAATGAACGGCACCAACGCACTGATCCGCCGAAACGTCTCCGCGTGCTGATCGAACAACACCCCCGAAATCTGCTGATTCAGCGCATGCAACCGATCGGCCCCCAGATACCGCAGGTGATCCAACCGCTGCGGATGAACATGCAACGTGCGAGCCAGCAGAATCAACTGCGCCCGAGTAGTCAGGTCGGTCATCTGCCGCCGAACATGATCTTCTTCGTCACCCGGCGCAACGGCCGAGGCAACGCAGAGACCATCGAATCGATGGACTTGTCCAACGCGGCCGCCTCGAACGTACTCGCGGCCCTCATCAACTCGAACAGATCCCGAGCCTCATCAGCCGGCAACTGCTCCAGCGCAGGCAAAGTATCCGGCAAGCCACCTTCACGGTCACTTCTGACAGTCATGCGGCTCCTGGGTAACGCGATCCTCTACTCCGAGGGTCCCCCTTTCGGCTGCTACGCGCCAGAACTTTGCCGAATCACTGTGCATGACAACGAAAACCGCAGCCAAGGTACATGTGAACAGACGTACCATTATCGGTGACGCACGAGTGCAATCCCGCTGGGAGTGGGAGAGCGGGGAGTGCAGGGGCACCCCGGTACCGCAAGGTACGGATGCACCCTTGACGCGAGGTCCGCCGGTCGGTCGTCGCTACGGTCGTTTGGTGATGCACGCCCGCCGGGCATTACTCGGCAAGGGCCGGGACTGGGATTCTGCACAGAGTCAGGAACACCCAGGGAAGTCCTGGTATCCACGCCACCAACCACGGTGGAGCCGTCCGAGTCCGCCTTTACCGGCCGACTCTGTGTCATCGGAATGGTTGCAGCGGCCCCTCTACTTAATCGGTAACGGTTAGTTTGAGCAGCGGTCAGACGCTTCTGGGCCCCCTGGCCGGCAAAGGCCTCCAAAGAGGCTACGCGCTGATGGCG
>NZ_JBHXMN010000009.1:0-277070 GCF_042720495.1 Nocardia sp. NPDC058480
AGCCCTGCCGACTACGAATCCGCTCACGCGCCCGATAACATGGCTCAAGCCGCGTAATCACAAACCCCCGTGTCCAGTTTCCGGGGTCAAGGCCCTTCGCCTACTACCTGATCAGTGAGTCCGTTCGCATCTGCTTGATCTCTGCTGGGGAGCACTTGCGTCTGGTCTGGGACGGGCTGCAACAGGAGAATCTGTACACCTCGGCTCAGCACACAGCTGTGCGGGGTGCGCTTGTCGGTGCGGCCCAAGCGGTGTGGGTTCTGGCTCCAGGGGATCGAACGACCAGGCGTCAGCGGGGGCACTCGGTGATTGCAGAGTCATACGAACAGCTGCGCAAGTACCACCAAAAGACTCTGGACCTGGCGGCGCATTTGGGATATTCGCGCACCGAGAAGCAGCAGATAGCGAAGCAGATCGAGTGGATCAAGGCTCGTCAGGGCGCGTTGACGGCTGTCCAGCCAGCACTGATCAGTCTCAATCTTACTGACGTGTTCCGGGATGTCGCACCGGAGGTCTTTCCCGAGCACCGTAAGCGTCAGGCTGGGCTGCGGTTGGCGTGGAACGTGCTATCGTCCGACGCTCACGTCAACTCATGGGGTATCGCGACCCGCGCTAAATTCTCTGCGACAGACAAGAATTCGGGCCTGGCGGTGGGCGTCACTGGGGGCCACGCGGCTGAACTTGCAGCGTGGTACTCGTTGTCGATGTCGTGCCTGCGGCACGGCTGGCGACTGTTTGACCGTCGATGCGAAGAGAAGTAGGCCGACCGCTCTACTTTCCACAGCCGAGTCTCGGCGGGCGGAGTCGTGCGCATGTATCTGCCGTATGCCGCTCGTACTCGATGACCGATGTCCTTATCAAATGACAGGCACGTTGGTCAGGCACACAGGGAAGGCCGCTCTGGGAGTGGGTGGTCGATCAATGGATAATCGAACGTAGGTTCCCATCGGTGTCGCTGTGGGAAACCTACGTGTTCGAGAAGGGTCCATACTTCCAACCGTTCGCCTGTGCTCGCAGCGCGAGGGTTTTTGCTGCGAATATGTGGGCTCCCTTGTCGCTGGGTGGGACTTCGTTGTAGTCGATATGGCCGTGATCTTCAGGTATGCCCTCGTTCATGGAGTCATCCCACACAGTCAGTGGCTGCCGGGTCGAGCCTTCGGCTGACTCTACTTCGACGGATTCGACTTCGGTAACCGACAATGAGAGAACCCCAATCGGCGGGGTGTACTCCCTGTTTTCAGCTGCACATCGCTTCTGGATACTTTCGGCCCGCGCCTTGTATGCCACCTCTGGTGTGGTAGCCGAGCCCCGAGCTATCGACAGGTGGTTGGAGTCCTTTTTGTCGGCGGTGCTCAGTAGAAATGCGTCCGGGGCCACCACGCCATTTACTACCCATCGGGAGATGATCGGACGCAGGAGCTGTTCGTTGCCATCGCCGATACGTTCACGGTGAGGTTCTTCAAATTCAGTCACTGTTATGTTCCTCCGCGAGCCATGAATCTAGACGGTCAATCAGGTTGGTCTCGTCGGGAGGGACGGACTCATCTGCAAACGTTCCGGCGGACGGGTCAGTCGTGTGAATATACAGCGCGACGTGCGGCTCTACTTCGATGGACAGTTGATTTTCGGCATCGGGCCAGTAAAAACGGACACCCCCCTCCTCTGTCGGAAAAACGGTGCGCGTAATGTTCCCCAGCGCGATCATGGCATCGATTACCGCGTGACTCCGGTCAATGACTTCGGGTGATATCGGTTCGCCGAGTTCGCCATCTATCCACCCTGTCTCCAGGGCTGCAAGGCTGCCTACCAATTGGCGAATGACGCGTGCATCTTCGGTTACGTCGATAATATCCAGCGTGCTAATATTGTCGAGCTTGGTGAGGCGTCCATCGGCAGTGAACTCTCCGATTCCTTCGACATGGCACTCAAAGATCTGTTCGGCCGATTCGATGCTGACATGGACGCCTGCTTGTAGGTATGGCACCTGTACAGATGTCTTTCTTTCCCGGTCCCTGACAGTCAGCTTTCCGGTGATAGGAGTAATCGCTGTAACAGTGCCGTCAACGGTGACCCGTTCGGTGTACTCGCCAAGCAGATTGGACAGTGCGCTGGTTCGTGTCGCCGGTGTGTAAGGGGTTATCGGACCCCAGTCTGTAAGGTTCATGGATGCGATCTGAATTGATTCGTCACGCCGAAGCGATTGACCGAACTTCTTCATTTTCGAGGATGGGATTTTGCGAATCTCCGGCGGGATCTGGCCTTGTCCGGTTTGTGCATGCTCGATGAACTGCTGGAGCAGATCTCGTGCTCGGGCGTAATCCTGCCTGACCTCGTCACCACGGAAAAGGTCGCCGATGCCAAGGTCTGGATCATGTTCGAGGACTGGCACTGCCGATCCCTGATCGATGTACGTAAGCCGCAGCGTGATCTCGGCGTCGTAGCCCTTGGGAACTCGCTGTCGTGATGGATTGCGTTCCTGCCAGAACTGACGGACGAGCGAACGCAGGATGTCCTCAAGCGCCGCAACTTCGACGAGTGAGTCTGCTGGCATGCCCTTGGTGTTGAAGCGATGGCCCGCCAGGCGCATCGCAGCGATGACCTCGGTGTCGTGATCGTCATGGGGCACTCAACATACGGTAGTCGAGCCCTCCTGCGGCCGTGGGGAACTTGACCAGGAACATGTGAAACTTGAGGACCTTCGAGACACGTGGGCGTGCTTCACCGGGGTTGTCGCAGCCTCCCCATATCGTCGGTGCACAAGCACACGGCGGGAAGGTGAGGGCATGGGCGAAGAGGTCTGGGGAGAGGCGAGCGTCACATATCCCGACTGGAAAGGAACGGCGCAGCTCGATGAGCGGAAAACAGGGCCGTGGGAAGGGCTCGCGCAGAGAGTCGAGCTCGACAACGTAGGGTGGCAGGTGGTCGGATTCAGCATCAGTGGAGGCGAGAGCGGCTTTAACCTGATGGTGTATGCAGCTCCCCGTGACGTGTGGGAGAACCTTGAAGCCGGAGCTCCGGTTCAAGTGACAGAGTTTAAGGTTCACGACGTCGAACCTCTCGCAATCTTGCAGGAGATGACGCACACGTTTCAGATGAACATGCGCCGTCGTGGTCTCGAAGGCCGTGAAGTGCAGGTCATGGCAAAGTCGGACTTGCCCCTAGAACTTTTCGTGGACGAGACCTTCGGTCGGCAAGACGAATAGCGACGGCAGCTCATCGCGCGAGGTGAGCTGCCGTCGTGAACTCTGTTGTGTGGGGTGCTATGAGGGTGGTGGAGTTGGCGAGTGGTTGAGCCCGGCCGATACCGCGTGCCAGCGTCGGGAGGCGTTCGCGGCGTTGCGTGGTAGCTCCATACATGCCACCAGCGAAACCCGGGCTCAGGTACGGTCGATGTGGTGGGCGTGAGGAGGCCCTGTTGCCGGTGCTGGGAAGTACGATGTTTCGCGAACGTTCAGCCACAAAAAGCGTCGGGCTGAATGACAAAGGGCGGGGCATCCTGGGCGGCGAGGTGCTCGACATCTACCTCAACGAGCAGGTGCGTTGGCGTGGGGTGGCTGGGCAGTATGGGACTAGATCGGCGGCTTCCAGGTGCTGCGCAGGTGGCTGAGCTATCGCGACAAGCGAGTCCTGGGACGGGATCTTACGACAGCCGAGGCTCGCGCGTTTGCTGCTATCGCGCGGCGGCTTACCGCACCTGTGCTGTTCGGGCCGGATCTCGACATCAACTATCGCAACGCCGCTGATGTGATACCCCAGGAGGTCTCGCGGTAGTGGGGCGGCGAGCGGGCGGGTAAGTCCGTGGTGTACGCGCAGATGCGCGCCCTACGTGAGTATATGGCCAGGCTACGGGCGCTCCGGCCTTCCGATGTTGGACCTAGTCAGTCGAGGCCTTTCAGAGCTGACGCCCACGGCACCGGTTCGCCTTCGTTGACCCGGATGAAACGCACCCCCCAGTCGGTGAGGTTGGACAGTGCGGCGGCGACTGGCGGGAACTGGAATTGAGCTGCTCGTCCGTGCGGAACCGCTACGACTGGTAGCCCAGCTCCGACCGTTTCGACCAGCAGCGCCAATGGCAACGTGTCGCCGATCCCTGCCGCCCATTTCGCCATGGAACTTGTCGTCAGCGGCGCGGCGATGACCGCGTCGGGTGGCGGGAGTAGGTCTTTGGTGCCGGGGACTTTGAACTCCGACCGAACGGGATACCCGGTCTGTGCCGCGAGTGCTTCGGCGTCGATGAATCGAGCGCCGTTGGGGGAGGCCAGAACACACACGTCCCAACCGTCTGCCTGCGCGAGAGACACCAGTTCCCCGACGTCCCCGGCACCACCGGCTCCCGTCACGATCGCGTACAGAACTCTAGTGCGCTCACCCATGCCTCCATCATGGCAGGCGATGGGTGATGCGTCTTCGCCTACAGCGCCACGGCACCCACCCGGGAAGCGAGTTTGCCGAGGTCACCGGTGACTAGGTCGCGTCCGGCCTTGATCATCATGTGGCCCACCAGTTCCTGCACCGTGTCCATGTTTCGAACCTGTTGAGGCGCGATGCGCTCCGCCCGTAACAGCGCGTCCAGGGACATGGTGTGGTCGTCGCGGGCTGCGGCGGCACGACCGACTTCTACGAAGTACTGTGCGGCGCGGCCGACGGTCGGCAACGATCGAGGGTCGAGGCGGTGGGCGAGATCGAGCACTCGTTCCGGGGATCCTTCTTCCATGGCCACGGTCATGTTCCACAACGCCACGTTGGCCGAGCCGAAGGAGACGTTGCCGACGATCGTGGTGGGATCGCCGATGGTCGAGCGGTCGAGTTGAGCCGCGTACTCGGCGGCCTGGGCGAGGTGATCGTGGGGGCTGCCGCCCATGGTGGCGGTGACCAAAGAGGCTTGGAGGTGGAGCATTCCGACCGTTTGTATCTCGGGGGCAGTGTCCGCGTCGGGTCCGACCTGGGCGGCGGTGTGCACGGCGCAGTCCAGGGCAGCCTTGAGGGACTCGGGTCGGGCGAGGAGTACCTGGCTGCGCACGTAGGCACCCGAGGCGATGCCTTGTCTGCTGTCGATCCGTTTGGCAGCGGATTCGGCTGCTTGCGCGGCTGACCAGGCGACGGCGAAATAGCCGCGTGCGCGCAGTGCCACCGAGGTCTCGGAAGCGACCTGGGTCAACGCATCCCACGCGGCGCGGCGGTCTCGGGGCTTTCCGCTGTGGGCTTGGCGGTACAGATCGGTGATCGCCGGTGCCAGCAAGGGGCCGAGTTTCGCGTATTCGCAGGCCATTTGGAGTTTGGTGATGCGTCGGGCGAGCGCGACGAGTTCGCCGATCTCGCGGACCGGCTGATCGTTTCCGATGTTGCCTGCTGCCCAGAATGCTGTTTCGATGGCGGGCACCGAGGCGTCGAAGTCGTCGGTGGCGGGGCTGCTGCTGGGGAGGATGTCTTCGGTGGTTGCCGAGGCGACGGCCGCTGCCGCGAGGACGAGCAGCTGTCGACGGTCGACCTCTGTTGCCGCGTTCTGCCGGGGGAGCCGGAACCACAGCAGTTCCTCGGGGATGTGCAGAGCTGTTGCCCATTGGACCAGCTTGGACATCTTTTCGGGAGCTTCGCGGGACTCGATCCGGCTCAGGGTCGCCTGGGACATGTCGAGCCAGTTCGCGACGTCGAGTTGGGTGATCGGGGACTTGTGCATGGGGTGGGTGCGGAAGGCGAAGATCACCCGGCCCATGTGCCAGGAGGCCAGGGCGTCGCGCATGTGATCGCTGGCCCAGAATTCGGCGGGCATCACCGGTGCGCCGACAGCGGGTTCTTCTCGCGCGCAACTACTGCATGCCGTGCCGGTGTTGAATCGGGACAACCGAGTCCCGCACATCGGGCATTCGCGCGCGTAGTTGGTCGTCCGCATCATCCGCCCCGTTCCGCGATCATGGCCGTCCCCAACGGTTTTTCCGACGGTACCACCAGCTCTACCCAGCCCATATGCGCCTTCTGCATACACCGGAATTCCCGAGACTCGTTGTGTGTATAGCCAATTCGCTATCGACGCGGCGATCGTCGGTGTGTCCGATATCAATCCTGCGGAAGGGGCGACATGGCGCTATCACTGTTGGTGCCGATCCTCGGGCCACCGGCATCCGGAAAGACAACGCTCACGCTGGCGCTGGGCAAGAATCTCGACCGGCACGTGTTCAGATTGCGCGAACACGTGCCGCCCGAGGTGGTCAGACAGACCGCCAGCCACGGCCCGCGAGACCTCGGCTGGATCGACGATGACGTCGTTAATCCGGCGGTGCGCCAGTATCTGAGCACCGTGGCCACCGATTCCCGGATCCACACGGTGCTCCTGGACAACTATCCCGGCACGGGCCAGCAGGTCGAGGCGCTGCTCGACATAGCGCGGGAGCTCGCACCTGGCTGTGCCGTCGAGCCGGTCGAGCTCGTGCTCGACGCGCCGGCCAGACGCAAGAGGGCGCGAGCACGTCGAGTCTGCCACCGATGTGAGCGCGATCCGGCCGCCGATCCGCGCCTGCCCGCCTCCGCATCGACGTTCGGCGGATGGACCTGCGGGAACTGTGGCTCACTGCTGCACCCGCGGCGAGGCGACGCTCCGTCGCTGTTCGCCGCCCGCACCCGACGCCACGACGACACGGTCGAGGACGTGCGTACCGCGTTCGACCGTGCGGGCATCCCCACCAACTCCGTCGACGCGGCCGACGACGCCGCGACCCTCGCACGAATCGTCGAGCCCCTGCTCATCGTGAGGAGCACTACCGCATGACCAGCACAACCCCTCTGGGATTGCCGACCTTCCGGCCCGACACCTACGGCCACGCCCGGATGCCGCGCAACGCCGGGCAGCGCGAACCACATCGTGTCGACAAGGTCTCCTATGGCCGGTTCCGCAATGTCTACCTCTACATCACCGAGGCGTGCCAGTTGCGGTGTGAGCACTGCTACATGGGCGAACGGCTCGAGCGGGCGTTGAAAATGACCCCGCAGCAGATCGTCGACACCCTCACCACCTGGCGGCAGCTCGGCGGCGACAAGCTCACCATCCTTGGCGGTGAGCCGACCCTGCACCCCTGGTACATCGACGCCGTCCGGGCGGCCAGGACCATCGGCTACGGCCACGTCATCACCACCACCAACGCCCAGGCCATCGCCCGCAAGAAGTTCGCCCAGCTCACCCCCGAGGACTTCGCCTACGTCCAGGTCAGCATGGACGGCGGCAGCGCGGCCACCCACGACACGGTCCGGGGTGAGGGCACCTTCGACCAGGCGATGCAGACCAGCGGCGAACTGTGCGAGCGCGGGTTCGACACTCGCATCATCTGCACGGTCAACAAGGCGAACGAGGGTGATGTCCTGCGCCTGCTCGATATCGCCGACGACATTGGCGCGAGCCTGGTCAAGTTCCACGTGTTCTCCACTATCGGCACCGGCCACGGCAACGCCGACATGGCGATGAATCCCCTGGAATGGGTGAACTTCTGCGCCAGGCTCGAACTGGTTGCGCCGGAATACAAGTCGCGGGTGTGGTTCCAGCCCACCTACGTCCGTCGCGACCAGATCGACCGCTACGCCGGGGAGGGCTACCAGGGCTGTATCGGCCGCACCCTCGACCGGATCTCGATCTTCCCCGACGGCCGCTGCTACGTGTGCAGCTACCTGTTCGATACCGACACCTACTACGCCAAGATGCGCGACGGCCAGGTGCTGCTCAACCGCGACAGCGAGGTCAACGAGTTCGATCTGTTCACCAAACCTCTCGTCGGCAGCGCCTGCGGCGGCTGCAAGGAATCGGCGTGCATGGGTGGCTGCCCGGCCGAGGAACTGGTCATGGGTGCTTCGTCGTGCTCGGCCTACCCGGACATCGTGCCGGTCTGCCGACTGTGGAAATCCAGCGCGAAACCCGAATAGGAGACCCCAATGCACACCATGGAAACCGTCATCGAACCGCTGCGCTCGCTCGACTGGAACAACGTGGAGGCTGTCGAGTCGGCAACCCGCAAGTCCTTCGAAATGCTCGCCGCCCAGAAGTACCTGCTGCGCCGCGAGTTGACCACGCTGCCCGACAACCCCGATCTCGCCGCCCTGTGCGAGCACTACGACATTCTCGACAAGATCGTCCTGCACGACGACCTCGAATCTGGGATCCGGTTGCGCCTGCACATCTTCGGCCCCGGATACCACGATCGCCCGCACAACCACCGCTGGACCTACGCCAGCCACATCCTGCGCGGTGAATACCGGCACCGGCTCTACGGCGACGTCGAACTCGATACCGAGATCGATGTTTCGAGCCTGCGCGCGGTGCACGTGCGCCAGGAACGAGTCGGGGCCAGCTACGCGCTGCACCACAGCGCTGTTCACGCCGTGGTCGCCGAACCCGGCACCGTGTCGCTGGTGCTGCGCGGCCCTGCCATCAAGGACCGGTTCCTGGTCATGGACGCCAAGAACGGCGAGTCTTGGTGGCAATACGGGGCCACGAAGGAATCCCTCGAAGACGCTGCGGAGAAACGCATGTCCCCGCAGCGCCTCGAGGAACTGATCGCCTCGCTCGATGAGTGGCAGCTCATCTGACGAGGTCTAGCGACGGTGGGGACCGGTGCGAGAGAGGTCACGGTCCCCGCCGTCACCTGTCACCAGCCGAACAGTGACAGTGACGTGCCGGAAGCGATGTGGCCCAGTGCTTCCCGGCAGTAGGGGATCATGTCCGCTGGCAGCGCGTCGGCCGTGAACCATTCCAGCGCATCGCACTTGTCGGGTTCCATGTTCGTCGGCTCGCCCTCCCACTGCCGGACCTGGAAGAAGAACGCGACGCGACCGCCGGACGAGCTGTTGTGCATGATGTGCGCGAACTCGACGTCCTCGGGCGCGATCTGCACACCGATCTCCTCAGCGGCTTCACGCCGCAGCGCCTCGACCACCGACTCCTCGGCCTCGAGATGCCCCGAGGGCGGGTGGAACGCGCCATCGGCGTACCCGGTACCCGCTCGTCGACCGAACAGAATCCGACCCTGATCGTCGGTGAGCAGCAGGTGCACATCACCGATGAGGGTGTGCCTTTCAGTCCTGGCCACAGCCATTTCTACCTCTCTCTCGATGCGCTCGACATGAACGCGAGCACGACCATAAGCCATCGGCGGCCATGTACTACCTGGTCCGCCGCATCGGAATCGGAGACCCATGTCGCACCGAACCACTCTCCATCGCAGCGAAGGCCAGCTCCTCGTTGTCCCCAGCCAGACACCCGAAAGCTTCCGCGCGATCATCACTTTCGGTGCAGCGGCCAGGCGCGGCCGTCGCGATGCCTGCCTCCCCGAATATCAGCGAGTCGGCTATCACCGTCAGGACTTCGCGACGAACTCTGGCCGCCACCACATGGAGTGAGATGGACACCACCGACTCTTGGGACTGCGTCCACACCGGCACCGGATCATCGGGGCTCCGATATACCTCGAACTCAGCGCCTTGCCACGCTGACCGAAGAAACACTCCCCGCCGCCGCCACAGCCGCCGGAACAAAGAACCCCACTACACCCGCGAACCAGGGCCAGTACTGCTACCAGCGCACGGCGCCAGCAGTACTGGGCAACCCGATACGCCACGGGAATCCGCTACGTCGGTTGCCCATGTTCTACGTGCCCTCGGCAGGATTCGAACCTGCGACCTACCCTTTAGGAGAGGGTTGCTCTATCCCCTGAGCTACGAAGGCGTGGCCAGGCTGGGCTGGCCGAGCTGAGTATAGCGTGGGGTCGGGTTCGGTGGCAGAGGCCCGGTGGGCGGGGTCAGAAGCCGCCGAAATCGCCGCCGCCACCGCTGTCGAAACCTCCGCCGGTGTCATAACCCCCGTTGCCGCCGGTGTCGCCGGGGTCGAAACCGCCCTGGTCGTAGCCGGGATCGGCGCCCGCTTCGCCGGTGCCGTCCTCGAAGGCTTGCGCGTCGTAGCCGACCCCGCCCATTCCGGCGAACAGCGTCGTGAACAGCAGTGCCGAGCCGGCGCCCCAGGCTCCGGCGATCAGCGCGGGCTTCCACCACGGCTCGGAGTACCACCCGGCGGGGACGGGGCGACCTGCCACGCGGCCGCCGGGGAAAAAATTCGGTGTCCCGGCGGAGGGGGCGGGGGAGGCGGTAATCGAGCGGCCGTTGTGGGCGATGGTGCGCTGCTCGTCGACCTGACCGGCAATGTCCTGGCCGTCGATGGCCGGGATCGGCGGGCCGGGATCCATGTCCATCGCGGTGCGGGCGGCGCGAATGTAATAGAGGCCCTCCGTGGCGGACTGCTTGGCCAGCCGGGCTTGGGCGGGGGAGCCGGCGCGGTCGATCTGGCCGCCCGCGGCGTTGTACCGTTCGGACGCGTCGGCCAACGACTGCCGGGCGGCTTCGTTGCGCGGAGTCAGCTGGTAGACCTGCCCGCCGAGCTGCTCGATCGTCGCCCTCGCGTCGGCCTGTGCCTCCTCGAGTTCGCGCGCGTTGCGCTTGTTCTGTTCGGCGCGCAGGTACAGCAGAGCGCCGACGCACACAACCACGATCACGACCAACCACCACAACATCGCGTGCCTCATTTCGTCGAGGTCTCGAGATGCTGTCCAGTTTACTGAACGGTTGCCCAAACGTGCTGACCCGTGTTGATCAGCGCGTTGTCAATTAGCTGCTGGCGAGGTGGCGGGCGATTACCAGGCGCTGGATCTGGTTGGTTCCCTCGAAGATCTGCATGACCTTCGCTTCGCGCATGTAGCGCTCGACGGGGAAGTCCTGGGTGTAGCCGTAGCCGCCGAAGACCTGGACCGCGTCGGTGGTCACCTTCATGGCCGCGTCGGTGGCGACCAGTTTGGCGACCGAGGCCTGGCGGGAGTACGGCAGGCCCGCGTCGCGGCGGCGGGCGGCGTCGAGGTAGGTGGCGCGGGCGGTGTCGACGGCGGCGGCCATGTCGGCGAGGACGAAGCCGAGACCCTGGTGGTCGATGATCTTGCGGCCGAAGGCTTCTCGTTCCTTGGCGTAGGCGACCGCTTCGTCGAGTGCGCGCTGGGCGACACCGGTGGCGACGGCGGCGATGCCGAGCCGGCCCGCGTCGAGCGCGCTGAAGGCGATCGAAAGTCCCTGTCCCTCTTCGCCGATGCGACGCTCGGTGGGCAGGAACGCGTCGTCGTAGGCGGCGGTGGTGGTGGGGATGCCGCGCAGGCCCATCTTCTCCTCGGGCTTGCCGAAGCTCAGGCCCTCGGTGTCGGCGGGGACCAGGAAGCAGGAGATGCCGCGCGAACCCTCGCCGGTGCGGGCGAACAGGGTGTAGAAGTCGGCGCGGCCGCCGTTGGTGATCCAGGCCTTGGTGCCGTTGAGGTTGTAGCCGCCGTCGACGGGGGTGGCCCGGCAGCGCAGCGCGGCAGCGTCGGAGCCGGCGTGCGACTCGGAAAGGCTGTAGGCGCCGATGGTTTCGCCCGACAGCATGCCCTCCAGCCACTGCTGCTTCTGCTCGTCGGTGCCATAGGTGAACAGCGGATGGCACGACAGGCCATGCACGCTCACCGCGACGGCGACTGCCGCCCAGCGGCTCGCGATCTCCTCGAGCACCTGCAGGTACACCTCGTAGGGCTGCGCGCCGCCGCCGAATTCCTCCGGATACGGCAGGCTGAGCAACCCGGCCGCGCCGAGCGCGGGGAACACGCCGTCGGGGAAGACGCCGGTCTTCTCGCTTTCGACGACCCTCGGCTCCAGCACCTTGTCGGCGATATCGCGGGTCAGTTCGATCAGGTCGCGCGCCTCGTCGGTGGGCAGCATCCGGTCAACAGCCATGCTCGTCACAGTACGCTGAGCACTGAATTACGTGCAATACAACATGTAATTTTGTACCCCTATACTGTAGTTATGCCTGCGCTTCCGCCGAACAAGCATCAGGAGAAGAGTCTGCGGACCCGGACGCTGCTGCTCGATGCCGCCATCGAGAGTCTGGCCGAGGTCGGCTACGCGGGTGCCTCCATCGCCGACATCACGGCCAGGGCCGGGGTGACGCGTGGCGCGCAGCTGCATCAGTTCCACACGCGCGGTGAACTTATCGCTCAAACCATCGGCCATCTCACCGATCGTCAGCGAGAAGCCATGCTGCGCAAGGTGAAAGCGGTGCCGGACGGCAGGTCGGCGGGCGCTGTGCTGGTCGAGTTGGTTACCGCTACCTTCGCGGGCAAGCTCGGTCGTGCTGCGGTGGAGCTGTATGTGGGAATCGCCAACGATGCGGCACTGCGCCGCGAAATGCTGCGGGTGCAGCATGAACTCACCGTGGAGCTGCTCGACCGCTGTGCCGGGCTGATCAACCCCGCCATCACCGGTGAGCGCTTGGAGAGCGCCTTCTGGCTCACCATCAACCTGGTCCGTGGTGCCACTCTCGACGAGATGGTCGGCCGTGACCGCGTTCGTCGCAAACAGGTGTTGGCCGACTGGACCGCGCTCGCCGAGATCGCTTTGCGCTGAGCGGATCCATCGTGGCGTCACCCACCGTCGGCGATCTATTATCTGCGCATGAATGCAGATGCTCGTTCGCCCCTGGCCGAGGATCAAGTGGGGTTGGTGGTCGAGGTGTTCCGAATGCTGGCCGACCCGACCAGGGTCCAGGTGCTCTGGGCGCTGGCCGATCAAGAACTCTCGGTGAACGAACTGGCGAGCCGGGTCGGCAAGCCGGGCCCTTCGGTGTCCCAGCATCTGGCGAAACTGCGCATGGCCAGGCTCGTGCGCACCCGTCGCGAGGGAACCACGATCTACTACAGCCTCGACAACGATCACGTCCGCAGCCTGGTCGTCGACGCGGTACACAACGCCGAACATGCCGGTCCCGGCGTGCCGTCGCACCATAGTGGCCCCGATGGTCAGCCCCCGCACGCGGAGCCACCTGGTTCCCGATGACCAGCCGACCTGCAGGAATGTTGTCGGAGGAAACGATTGCGAGGTTCAAACCTTTCGGTAGCATCCGTTGTGACGTGGCTCATGCCACGGCAGGGACTTGAAGGAGCACCGATGCTGAGCACCATGCAGGACGACCAGCTATCACTGGCCAAACTGCTCAACTATGCCGCGACTTTCCAGGGCGATTCGACTGTGTCCACATGGACCGGTGACGGTGTTCGCACCATGACCTACCGCGAGCTGGGTGCGGATTCCGCCCGCCTGGCCAATGCGCTGCGTGGGCTCGGCATCGACGAGGGCGACCGCGTCGGCACCTTCATGTGGAACAACAACGAGCACATGGTCGCCTACATCGCGGTGCCCGCGATGGGCTCGGTGCTGCACGCGCTCAACATCCGCCTGTTCCCTGAGCAGCTGGTCTTCGTCGCCAACCACGCCGAGGACAAGGTCGTGCTCGTCGACGGCACGCTGCTGCCGCTGTTCGCGCAGTACCTGCCGAATCTGAAGACCGTCAAGCACGTGATCGTCGTCAACGGCGATGCCGCCGCGCTCACCGCGCCCGAGGGCGTCACCGTGCACTCCTACCGCGAGCTGCTCGACGCCCAGTCCGCCGACTTCGACTTCCCGGTCATCGACGAGCGTTCGGCCGCCGCGATGTGTTACACCTCCGGCACCACCGGCGACCCCAAGGGCGTCGTCTACTCGCACCGCTCCAACTGGCTGCACGCCATGCAGGTGAACTCGCCCAACGGCATGGGTTTCCAGGGCTCGGACTACGTGCTGGCGATCGTGCCGCTGTTCCACGCCAACGCGTGGGGCCTGCCGTACGCGGCGCTGATGTCGGGCGCCAACATCCTGATGCCGGACCGCTTCCTGCAGCCCGCCCCGCTGCTGGAGATGATGGCCGCCGAGAAGCCGACCTTCGCCGCCGCGGTGCCCACCATCTGGGGTGGCGTGCTGGCCGCGCTTTCCGCCGCACCGCAGGACATCTCGCACCTGCGCACCGCTGTCGTCGGTGGTTCCGCCGTGCCGCCCGCGATGATGCGCGCGTTCGAGGAGAAGCACGGCGTGCGCATTCTGCACGCGTGGGGCATGACCGAGACCTCCCCGCTGGGCAGCGTCGCGCACGCGCCCGCCGGTGTCAGCGATGACGAGGCCTGGGAGTACCGCTACACCCAGGGCCGTTTCCCGGCCAACGTCGAGGCCCGGCTGGTCGGCGACGACGGCAAGGTCGTCCCGAACGACGGCGAGTCGCTCGGTGAGCTCGAGGTCCGCGGCGCGTGGATCACCGGCTCCTACTACTCGCCCACCGGCGCGGAGATCGACCCGGACAAGTTCGACGACGGCTGGCTGCGTACCGGCGATGTCGGCAAGATCAGCCCCAACGGCTACCTCACCCTGGTCGACCGTTCCAAGGACGTCATCAAGTCCGGTGGCGAGTGGATCTCCTCGGTGGACCTGGAGAACTCGGTGATGGGCCACCCGGCCGTCGCCGAGGCCGCGGTCATCGGTGTGCCCGACGAGAAGTGGGACGAGCGCCCGCTGGTCGCCATCGTGCTCGCCGAAGGCGCCGCCGCCGAGGCCGCCGAACTGCGCGACTTCCTGGCCGACAAGTTCGCCAAGTGGCAGCTGCCCGAGCGCTGGACCTTCATCGCCGAGGTCCCGAAGACCAGCGTCGGCAAGTTCGACAAGAAGCGCCTGCGCGCCCAGTACGCCGAGGGCGAACTCGACGTCATCACGGTGTAGTTGGAGCGCTGGCGCGCTCGAGTCGCGGCCCTTCGGGCCCCGATTCTTCCCTCCCTCCGGGTACTCCTTCGTCGCACCCTCCAGTCAGTCCAGAATCGGGCGGGCCGCGATGACGTAGTAGGAGGAGCAAAAAAGGCGGGCGTGGAATTGCTTCCGCGCCCGCCTTCTTCGTTGATCAGCAGTTACGCAGTTCCGGGCTCTGGTTCAGGAGCTGGGCGCGGGGGCTGATGTAGCGGGTGTAGGTTTCCCCGCCGACGGCCGACAGCGGGAACGCCGCGACCCGATGGCAGTTCTGGAAGGCCAGCTTCACGCCGAAATGCCGTTCCAGGCCGCCGCGGATGGCATCGGAGGCTAAGGCGCGCAGCAGCTGTCCGCGGGCCACCTCGTCCGGCGGCGGCACCCGGTTGTCGGCGTATTCATCGGTGCCGGTGCGCAGGTCGTCCGCGACCCGGCTCACCACCTCCCATGCGTACGGCAGCGAGATACGGACACATTCGACGAATTCGGCGTCGTCGATATCGCCCTGTTCGGCGCGTTCGAGTAATGCGGCGGGAACATCGAGGGACATGGCGCTCTCCTCCTGCTTGGGGGTGGTCGGCGGGATGCGATGCCAGGACCGAGTCTAAACGATATCCGTTGTCAATAACCCTGGATTCGTTCCGAAAGTGCTTTTCGGAGTGCGCTTTTCGCGTCGGCGGCCAGGTCGGTCACCAGTTCGCTTGCCGGTTGCCCGGTGCTCAGTGAATGAGCTTGCCCCGCCCACAGATTCACTTCGTCGGTGTTGCCGCCTGCCCGTGCGGCGGCCCGCAACGGGGCTGTGGCGTAATGAATTTCGGGGTAGGCGGCCGGCGCGTCGGCGGTGTGTTCGACGAGGAAGCGGTTGCGGATCCCACGGGCGCGACGTCCGGTGAACGCACGCGTGAGCATCGTCGGTTGCGGCGTGCCGATCGCACCGCGATGCACGGCGTTGGTGCCTGCTTCCGGGCAGCGCAGCAGCGCGGTGCCGATCTGCGCCGCCGACGCACCGGCCGCGAGCACCCCGGCCACCCCGGCGCCCGTGGCGATCCCGCCCGCCGCGACGAGCGGACGGGAGGTGACCGCGGTGAGCAACTGGAGCAGGGTCAGCAGGCCGGGCGGGTCGGTCGGATCGTCGGCGGGGTCGTCGAGGAAGCTCGCGCGATGCCCGCCCGCCTCGGCGCCCTGGGCGATCAACACGTCGGCGCCCGCGTCGACGGCGATCAGGGCCTCGTCGGGTGAGGTGACCGTCACCCACACCTCCGAGCCGACCGCGTGCAGCCGGTCCACCTCCACCGCGGTGGGGCAGCCGAAGGTCGTCGAGACCACCGCGACCGGATCGGCGATGAGGAGATCGAGCTTGTCGGCCCATCCGTCGGTGTCGTGCTCGGGGGTGCCGAGCGGGAACTCGGCGCCGAGTTCGGCGAGGTAGGTCGCGTAGACGGCCGGATCGGCCACCACTCCCGGCGCGAACAGATTCACGCCGAACGGCGCCGCGGTGGCCGCCCTCGTCGCCTCGATCTGCGCTGCCACCGCCTCGGTGCCGAGGTAGCCGGCGGCGAGCTGCCCGAACCCGCCCGCGGCCGCCACGGCGACCACCAACTCGGGTGTGGACGGGCCGCCCGCCATGGGCGCGGCGACGATGGGGGCAGTCAGGGTCTCGATCACCATGGGTCGAGTCTGGTCGGTCGGGGCCGTGTTCAGGCCCGGTGACAGCGCGTGTGACCGGTTGGACACAGTGATTGTTACTGTGCGGCACGTCATCTACCTGCGATTTCGTGGCGGAAGGTTGCGGAATGGTCACGGCGGGGTAGAGTTCCCGTCACAACGTATGCCGAACCGTTACACACGGATCGGCAGTGGGGATCGCGCAAGTGGTCTCCGGGCCGGTCGCAGACCGGTTTCGTTTCCTTGTTGTCGGACGCTAGGACGAGATCTTGTCGCAGCACCGTGTGGGTCCCGAATCCATCTCCGTGCAGGCTCTGCTTGCGAACGCGGATGGCCGGAGCCCGAGCAGGAGCAGGCACCGCGCCGAATCGTCGCGTTCGGATCGTGTGCGGGTCGCCGCCAGCGCCGCGGTCGCCGCGGGTGCGCTGGTCGGGGTCACTGCCCAGATCGCCCCGGCGCTGGCCTTCGCCGCGCCGCTGCTGCCGACCCACGACGACAGCGTCAAGGAATCGGTCGTCCCCGAGTCGGCCCGCCAGGATGTCGCCCTCGTCGCCGCGCAGCAGGTCTCCGCGCACGTCGAGACCCCCGCGCCGGTGGACGCGGTCGCCGCGCCGATCGCCGCCCCCGTGGCCGCGCCGTTCGGCATCGGCAACCTGCCCCCCGAGATCGCCGGCCCGCTGTCGCAGGTCGAGGACATCCTCCAGGGCATCCAGCACCAGGTCGCGCCGCCGCAGTCCGCGCGCCCGGTCGCGGGCCCGATCAGCTCCGGCTACGGCGCCCGCTGGGGTGCCATGCACTACGGCCTCGACTTCGCCGACTCGATCGGCGCCCCGATCAAGTCCGTGTCCAACGGCACCGTGATCGAGGCGGGCCCGGCGTCGGGCTTCGGCCTGTGGGTGCGGGTGCTGCACGACGACGGCACCACCGGGGTCTACGGCCACGTCAACGAAATGCTGGTCAGTGAGGGTCAGCGGGTGAACGCGGGCCAGGTCATCGCGACCGTCGGCAACCGCGGCCAGTCCACCGGCCCGCACCTACACCTCGAGATCTGGGATCAGGCCGGCGGCAAGATGGACCCGATTCCGTACCTCGCAGCCAAGGGCGTGCCGCTGGAGTGGGGCCCTTCCGCGCACTGAGCGGGGTGAGCGCGGAGCTTTCTCCGTAGAGCGAGTGACGGTGGTTCTTATGAACCCCGTCACTTTGCTGTTGAAGCGGCAACACGTTCGCGGGCCGGTCCGATACTCCTTCTGGCCCCGAGCCCTGGGGGCACGCTGACTCGGCTGATGTGTAGCCGGTCTATATGATGGCTCGATCTGCACGGTGCGGGATCGCCGCGCGCGTACAGGCTCGATGAGAGGTGAATGAACCCGAATGGAAACTGCCCGTCGTTCTGCCCGCGGTAACCGCCGTCGCCGATCGAGCAGTCCGACATTCGGGCAGTTGCTGACGGGGGCCGTCGAATCGGCCGCCGATCGGGTCGCGGTTCGGTTCAACCCATCCGGTGACCCCGCCGATCAGCGTCAGCTCACCTACTCCGAGTTCGACCAGCAGTCCTCACAGTTGGCCCGCGCGCTCATCGCCCGCGGCATCGGCCCGGGCCACGTGGTCGCCATCGGCATCGCCCGCGGTATCGAGTCGGTGCTCGCCGTGTGGGCGATCGCCAAGACCGGCGCCGCCTACGTTCCGGTCGACCCGAACTACCCGGCCGACCGCATCGCCCACATCGTGTCCGACTCCGGCGCGGTGCTCGGGCTCACCACCGCCACTCATCGCGAGGTGCTCGGTACGGCGCTGACCTGGCTCGAGCTCGACGACGCCGAGACGGACACCCACATCGCGGCCCAGCCCGCGCACCCGATCTCCTACACCGACCGGATCCGCACCCTCGACGAGCGGCACCCGGCCTACGTCATCTACACCTCGGGTTCCACCGGCAAGCCCAAGGGCGTCGTGGTGACCCACACCGGTCTGGCCGGTCTGGTCGCCGCCGAGCGCGCGCACTATCGCGTCGCCGCCGACTCGCGCGTGCTGCACGTGTGTTCGCCGAACTTCGACGTGTCGGTGCTGGAGTTGCTGCTCACCTTCTCCGCGGGCGCCACCCTGGTGATCGCGCCTCCCGGTGTGTTCGGTGGCTTCGAGCTTGCGGATCTGCTGCGCCGCGAACAGGTTTCGCACATGCTCATCACCCCGGGCGCGCTGGAATCGGTCGATCCGACCGACCTGGACGACCTGCGGGTAGTGGTCGTCGCCGGCGACAAGTTCGGCCCGGAACTGGTCGGTCGCTGGGCTGTCGGCGAGCGTGAGTTCTACAACGGCTACGGCCCCACCGAGGCCACCATCCTGGCCACCAGCACCCCGCCGATGGATCCGGCCGCGCCGGTGACGATCGGTGCCGCGATCGCCGGTGTCGGTGCGTTCGTGCTGGATTCGCGGCTGCGGCCGGTGCCATCGGGCGTGATCGGCGAGCTGTACCTGTCGGGTCCCGCACTGGCACAGGGTTATCTGAACCGGCCCGCGCTCACCGCGGAACGTTTCGTCGCCAGCCCCTTCGGCACCGAATCCGGTGACGCGAACGCGCGCCTGTACCGCACCGGAGACCTGGTGCGGCGCAGCGAATCAGGTGACGGTGTCATCGAGTACATGGGGCGCTCGGACTTCCAGGTGAAGATCCGTGGCTTCCGGATCGAGCTCGGCGAGATCGACAACGCGCTTACCGCGCACCCCGACATCGACTTCGCGGCCACCCTCGGCAAGACCCTGCCTTCCGGTGTGACAGCGCTGGTTTCGTACGTGATGGCTCGTTCCGGTGCCACCGTCGATGTGGCCGCGCTCGACGCGTTCCTCGCGGAATCGTTGCCCGGCTACATGATTCCGGCCGCGATCATGGTCTTGGACCGGATCCCGCTGACGCCGGTGGGCAAGCTGGATCGAAAGGCGTTGCCCGAACCCGTCTTCGCGGTGCGCGAGTTCCGTGCGCCCGCTACCCCGGTGCAGCAGGTGGTGGCCGGTGTCTTCGCCGAGTTGCTGACCGCCGGTGCGCCGGAGGAGATCCGGGTCGGCGCCGACGACGACTTCTTCGAGCTCGGCGGTAACTCGCTGCTGGCCGCGCAGGCAGCCACGCGCATCGGGGCCGCACTCGACACCCGCGTGCCGGTGCAGTTGCTGTTCGAGGTCAGTACGGTCTCCGGGTTGGCCGAACGCGTGGAGCGCCATATCGGCACCGGTTCGGGTCAGGAACTGGTCGCGCAGCAGCGCCCCGATTCGATCCCGCTGTCGTTCGCCCAGCAGCGGATGTGGTTCCTCAACCAGTTCGACCCGGCCAGTGCCGTGAACAACATGCCGATCGCGGTGCGCCTGTCGGGTGCGCTCGATGTCGAGGCGTTGCGTGTCGCGGTCACTGACCTGGTGGCGCGCCATGAGGTGCTGCGCACGATGTACCCGCCGGTCGACGGGGTCGGCACGCAGCTGGTGCTGCCGCTGTCGGACCCGCGCGCCGTGCCCACCCTCGCGGCGGACGACGCAGGCGAGGACGCGATCGCCGCCCTGGTCACCGAGACCGTCGGCGCGGGCTTCGACGTCACCGTCGCCCCGCCGCTGCGGCTGCGCCTACTGCGGCTGAGCGCGACCGAGCACGTGCTGGTCTGCGTGATGCACCATATTGCCGGCGACGGTGTGTCGATGGGCCCGCTCACTCGCGACCTGATGACCGCCTACGTCCAGCGCAGCGCGGGTAGCGCGCCGGGCTGGCCCGAATTGGCCGTTCAGTACGCCGATTTCACGCTCTGGCAGCGTGCGGTGCTCGGCACCGAGGACGACCCGGAGTCGATCCTGACCCAGCAGATCGACTTCTGGCGCACCCAGCTCGCCGGTGTGCCCGACCAGCTCGAGCTGCCGATCGACCGGCCGCGACCCGCGACCGCCTCCTACCGTGGTGCGAGCCTGGACTTCCGGATTCCGGCGCAGGTGCATGCCGGGCTGGATCAGCTTGCGCGCACGCACAATTCGACGCTGTTCATGGTGGTGCACGCGGCGCTGTCGGCACTGCTGGCCAGGCTGTCCGGCAGCACCGATATCGCCATCGGCACTCCTGTCGCCGGTCGTGGTGACGCCGCGCTCGACGACCTGATCGGCATGTTCGTCAACACGCTGGTGCTGCGCACCGAGGTCGACCCGGCAGCCGGTTTCGACGAGCTGCTCGCCCAGACCCGCGCGGTCGATGTCGCGGCGTTCGGCCACGCCGACGTGCCGTTCGAGCGATTGGTCGAGCTGCTCGACCCGGCCCGTTCGACCGCCCGGCATCCGCTGTTCCAGGTGATGCTCGCCTTCCAGAACATGGCACGCACCGCACTCGAACTGCCCGGACTGACCGTCGCGGGCGTCGAGCTGACCATGCCGTTCGCCAAGTTCGACCTGCAGTTCGAGATGGTGGAGGACACCGATCGCCACGGTGCGCCGCACGGCATCGCGGTCGGGCTGACCTATGCCACCGATCTGTTCGACGCGGACACGATTGCCGGGATCGCCGATCGGTTCCAGCGGCTGCTGGCCGGGATCGTCGCCGCACCGGCCGAGCCGCTCGGTGCGATCGAGCTCCTGGAGCCTGCCGAGCTGGACCGAATTCTGGTGCAGTGGAACGACACTCGCCACGACCTCGCGCCGGAACTGCTGCTCGATGGCTATCGGCGTGCCGTGGCCGAATATCCCGATGCCGTCGCCCTCGCCTATGAGGGCGCCGAGCTGACCTATCGGGAGTTCGACGAGCGGGTCAACCGGCTCGCCCGTCTGCTGATCACACAGGGCGTCGGGCCGGAATCCCTGGTCGGGCTCGCCGTTCGGCGCTCGCTCGACCTGGTGGTCGGGATGTACGCGATCGTGACCGCCGGTGGGGCGTATGTGCCGATCGACCCGGATCATCCGGCCGATCGCATCGCGCACATTCTCGATACCGCCGCGCCCGCCGCTGTCCTGAGCACCACCGCGGATGCGATCGAGGTGCCCACTGGTGTGCCGGTGATCCTGGTGGATTCCGTTGCGCTCGAGGAGTTCTCGGCCGCGCCGGTCGAGTTGACCGAGCTGGTTCGGCCCGGGAATCCGGCCTACGTCATCTTCACCTCCGGTTCCACGGGGCGGCCCAAGGGTGTGGCGGTGTCGCACGCGGCGATCGTCAACCAGATGGCGTACATGGGCGCCGAGTACGGGATCGGCCCGTCGGATGTGTACCTGCAGAAGACGCCAGCCACCTTCGACGTGTCGCTGTGGGGTTACTTCCTGCCGCTGCGGACCGGCGCGAAGCTGGTCGTGTCGACCCACGACGGACACCGCGATCCGGTGTACCTCGCCGAAACCATCGCGGCGCAGGGTGTCACGCTCACCGACTTCGTTCCGTCGATGCTCTCGGTGTTCGCCGCGCACACCAGCGCCGGTTCGATTCCGAGTCTGCGCGCGGTGTTCGCCGCCGGTGAGGCGCTGCCCACCGAGACCGTGGCCGACGTGGCCCGCGTCTGCACGGCGCGGGTGCACAACCTGTACGGACCTACCGAAGCTGCTGTCACCGTGACGCGTTGGCCCGCAAGCGATTCCGATCGCGGTTCGGTGCCGATGGGCGTGCCGGAATGGAATACCCGTGTCTACGTATTGGATTCGCGGCTGCGCGCGGTGCCCGCCGGAGTGGTGGGCGAGTTGTACCTGGCCGGTGACCAGCTCGCGCGCGGCTATGTCGCCCGCCCCGGTCTGACCGCGGATCGGTTCGTCGCCAACCCCTTCGAGCCCGGCGCGCGGATGTACCGCTCCGGTGACCTCGTCCGCTGGGGTGGATCGTCGGCCGGGCCCGCGCTGGAATACCTGGGCCGCACCGACTTCCAGGTGAAGTTCCGCGGTCAGCGCATCGAGCTCGGCGAGATCGAGACCGCCCTGCTCGCGCAGGACGTGGTCAGCCAGTCCGTGGCTTTGGTGCTCGACACCGCATCGGGTCAGCATCTGGTCGCGTACGTGGTGGCGCGCCCCGGCGAACAGCCCGACCCCGCGGCACTGCGGACGGCCGTCGCGGAATCGCTGCCCTCCTACATGGTTCCGACCGTCGTCACGGTGCTCGACAGCTTCCCGCTGAACCCGAGCGGCAAGCTCGACCGCAAGGCGCTCCCGGCCCCGGCCTTCACCGCGGGCGAGTTCCGTGCGCCCGGCACCCCCGCCGAGGAGATCGTCGCGGGGGTCTTCGCGGAACTGCTCGGCATGGCCCGGGTCGGCGCCGACGACGACTACTTCGCCCTCGGTGGCAACTCGCTGCTCGCCACCCGCGCGATCGCCCGCATCAACGAGGCGCTCGACGCCGACCTCGCCATCCGCGACCTGTTCGAGACACCCACCGTGTCGGCCCTGGCCGCGCGCATCGGTGGTGCGAGCGGTGCCGCCGCACGGCCGCCGCTGGTCGCTACCGAACGCCCGCAACGGATTCCGCTGTCGCTGGCACAGCAGCGCATGTGGGTGGTCAACCAGGTCGACCCGACCTCGGGCTCCTACAACATCCCCTTCGCGATCCGCCTCACCGGCGAGCTCGACGTGACCGCGCTCGACGCCGCGGTTATCGACGTGCTCGGCCGCCACGAGTCCCTGCGCACCTTCTTCCCGGTGGCCGGTGACGCCGTTTCCCGGGGTGGCGCCGGTCGAGTCGACGTCGATGCTGAAGGCGTGGCCGTGGCCGATGGCGGCGCATCCTCGGACGGCGTCGCCGTCTCCGCGGGTTCCGGGCGAGACGAGCCCGCACGCGGTAGCGCTGGGATCGACGGTGTCACATCCGGTGACGCCGGTCGTGGACCAGTCGGTGGTGACGCCGCAGCGGGTGGCGTCGTGGTGGCCGATGGGATGCCTGTCCAGGTGGTCCTCTCCGCGGCCGATGCGCTGCCCGGTGGGCTCCAGATTGAGACGACCACCGACATCCTCACTCGTGCGGCCGAACTGGCAGGCGCGGGCTTCGACGTGACGCGTGAGGTTCCGCTGCGCGCGCGGTTGCTCACCGACGGCAGCTCGGCCGACTGGCTGCTTGTTGTTGTGGTGCACCACATCTCGGCCGACGGCGCCTCGCTGGCACCGCTCGCGCGCGATCTGATGACCGCTTACGTGGCCCGTGCTGCGCAGCAGAGCCCGGCGTGGGCGCCGCTGGAAGTCCAGTACGCGGACTTCGCGCTGTGGCAGCGGGCGGCCGTCGGGGACGACGAGCAGCCGGAATCGCCTGCCGCCGTTCAGCTCGACTATTGGCGCAACCAGTTGGCCGACGTGCCACCGCTTGTGGAGCTGCCGCAGGATCGCCCGCGTCCGGCGGTGCCGACCCTGCGCGGTGCCACCGCCGAGCTGCGCCTGCCCGCCGAGGTGCATGCAGCGCTCAATCACCTTGCGCGCGAACATAAGTCGTCGCTGTTCATGGTCGTGCACGCGGCGCTGGCCGTGTTGCTCGGCCGCTTGTCGGGCACCTCCGACATCGCCATCGGCACCGCTGTCGCGGGGCGGGGTGAGCGGGCGCTCGACGAGCTGGTCGGCATGTTCGTCAACACCTTGACGCTGCGCACCACACTCGATCCGGCCGGTTCCTTCGACGAGGCCGTCGACGTGGCCCGCGAGACCGATCTCGGCGCGTTCGCCAATGCCGACCTGCCGTTCGAGCGGGTCGCCGAGGTCGTCGCGCCGGGTCGGGGCAGTGCTCAGAGCCCGCTGTTCCAGGTGGCGCTCACCTTCAGCAACAACGAGGCGGCCGCGCTCGAACTGCCCGGCCTCACCGTGAACGCGCTGGAAACCGCGGTCGCGGCCAAGTTCGACCTGCAGGTGGACGTCGAACCGCGCTTCACCGCCGCCGGTGATCCCGACGAGCTGGTCACCCTGTTCAACTACGCCACCGACCTGTTCGACGAGGCCACCGTGCGCAGCATCGGCGCCCGCTTCGCCCGCATCCTCACCGCCGTCGCCGCCGACCCGCAGATCCGCATCGGCGATATCGACATCCTCGACGAGTCCGAACGTGCCCGGCTGCTCGCCGGCGCGGCACAGGCGCCCGCGCCGAGCACCCCGTCGGGCGGCACCACGCTCGCGCAGGCCTTCACCGCCGCCGCTGAAGACGACCCCGACGGCCCTGCCCTCGTCTGGGGCGACGACGCGCTGACCTATGACCAGCTCGACGCCCGCTCCGCCCGCCTGGCCCGCCTGCTGATCGGCCGGGGTTTCGGACCAGGAGACGCGGTGGCCGTTGATCTTTCGCGCGGCATCGACTGGGCAACGGCGGTCTGGGCGATCCTCAAGGCAGGCGCGACCGTGGTCCCGGTGACCGGCGCCGAGCTGCCTGCCGACCCCGCCGCGAAGCTGGGTATCACCGTCGGCGAACCCCGCGGGGTCGACTGGATCTCACTCGACGACCCGGCGATCAAGACCGAACTGTCCACCCAGTCCGCCCGCCCGGTCACCTACGCCGATCGCACCCGCGCCCTGCGTGGCGGCGATCCGGCCTTCGCCGGCGCCGACGGCACCCGCAGCTACGACGAACTCGCCACGGCGGGTGCGCAGGTGCGCGCCGACACCGACCTGACCTTCGAAGCGCGAACCTTCGGCTATGGCGCTGTCGACACCTTCGCCGCGCTGGTCGAGCCGGTCGCCGCGGGTGTTGCGGGTGCGTCGATGGTGCTGGTGCCCAGTGTCGCGGACGGTCGGTTGTCGGCTGGCAGGCCTGCGGCTGTGCGGTCGGCGGGTGGTGCGGATGCGTTGTCGGCGCAGGTGTCTGCCGTCGGCGTCGCAGGCGCGTCGGCGGTCCGGGCTCCGAATGGGCCCTCGGACACAGGGATCGCCGCTGGTGCTGGCATCGGATTGTCGGCGGCATTGGCCGAGGAGTGGGTAACCCACTTGTTCGGTGATCAGGCGGGGATCGAGGCGGTCGACACCGCCGAGCTCGGCGATCTGCAGGCGCTGATCGCCGACGATGCCGCACCGGGCAACCCGGGAGCGGCCGGGGTAGTGCTGGTACTCGGCGATCTGCGCGCTCCGGTGGCTTGAGCCCCGTGCTCGGGGCCCGCTGCGGGACAACAAGTTTCGGTGATGGGTGAGGTGGAACAGCTATGACACGACCGGCGAGAACCCGACCGGTACGTACACGTCGCCCGCGCGTTACCGCGTTGGCGCAGCTGCTGGCCACCGCGGTCGAGACCAACCCCGACGGTCTCGCGGTCGTCCTCGCCGACGCCACCCACACCATCGGCAGCCTCACCTACGCCGAACTCGACGCCCGCTCCAACCGCATCGCCCGCCTGCTGATCGGCCGCGGCATCGGCGCGGGCGACCTGGTGGCCATCGGAATCCCGCGTTCGATCGAGTCGGTCCTTGCGATCTGGGCCGTCACCAAAACAGGTGCGGGCTTCGTCCCCGTCGACCCGAACTACCCCGCGGACCGCGTAGCCCACATGGTCTCCGACTCCGGCGCGGTCTTCGGACTGACCGTCGCGGCTGTCGCCGGTGGCCTCCCCACACAGGTGGAATGGCTCGAACTCGACGCCGGCCAGCCGTTCGACGATCTCTCCGGCGAGGCGATCACCTCGGCAGACCGGCTTCGTCCGGTTCGAGCCGAGGACCTCGCCTACCTCATCTACACCTCCGGCTCCACCGGCCTGCCCAAGGGTGTCGCGGTGACCCAGGCCGGGCTCGCTGGATTCAGCGCGGAACAGCAGCGGCACCTCGGTGTCGAATCCGGCTCGCGCACTCTGCACTTCGCCTCACCCTCGTTCGACGCCTCGCTGCTCGAGCTGCTGCTGGCGATCGGCGCGGGCGCCACGATGGTGATCGTCGACCCGAGCGTGTACGGCGGCGACGATCTGGCCGCCCTGCTGCGGCGCGAGCGGGTGAGCCACGTTTTCATCACGCCGGCCGCGCTGGCCTCGATCGACCCGGACGGGCTCGACGACTTCCGGGTGGTGGCGGTCGGTGCTGAGGCTGTTCCGCCGGATCTGGTGCGGCGCTGGGCGATTCCGCTCGCCGACGGGACCCTGCGCGAATTCCGCAATGTGTACGGGCCCACCGAGACGACCATCGTCACCAACATCAGTGTGCCGCTGAAACCGGGTGACCCGATGACCATCGGCGGCCCGATCAACGGCGTGGCCGAATATGTTCTCGACGACCGGCTCGGCCCCGTTCCGCCCGGCGTCACCGGCGAGCTCTACATCACCGGCGCCCAGCTGACCCGCGGCTACCACGCCCGCCCCGGCCTCACCTCCTCGCGATATATCGCGAATCCGTTCGACCCGGCCGGTTCTCGCCTCTACCGCACCGGCGACTTGGCCCGCTGGACCGCCGACGGTGCGCTGGACTATGTGGGCCGCAACGACTTCCAGGTCAAGATCCGTGGTTTCCGGATCGAACTCGGCGAGATCGACGCGGTGCTATCGGCGCACGAAAGTCTCGACTTCGCTGTCACCGTCGGCCACGAACTCGACAGCGGCGCAACCATTCTGGTGTCCTACATGCATGCGGCGCCTGGTGCGATCATCGATACCGCCGCACTCACCGCCTTCGCGGAGCGCAGTCTGCCCGCGCACATGGTGCCGACCGTGCTGATGGAGCTCGACACCATCCCGCTCACCCCGGTCGGCAAACTCGACCGAAGGGCGCTCCCCGCGCCGATCCTCGAACATGCCGAATTCCGTGCTCCCACCACACCGGTCGAGCAGATCGTGGCGGGCACCTTTGTTCAGGTACTCGGCCTCGGCGACACCCAGCTCGGCCTCGACGACGACTTCTTCGCCCTCGGCGGCAACTCGCTGATGGCCACCCAGGTCGCCGCCCGCCTCGGCGCCGCACTGGACACCGACTTCGGAGTCCGGCTGCTGTTCGAGGCGTCGACGGTGGCATCACTGGCACGGCGACTCGCCGAATCCGCCGGCGCGGGTGCCCGTCCCGCGCTGACGGCGGGGGAGCGGCCCGCGCGGATCCCGCTGTCGCTGGCCCAGCAGCGGATGTGGTTCCTCAACCAGTTCGACCCGGGATCGGTCGCCTACAACATCCCGATGGCGGTGCGGCTGCACGGCGCCATCGATGTCGAGGCGCTGCGCGCGGCCGTGGCCGACCTCGTCGCCCGGCACGAGACCTTGCGCACGATCTATCCCGAGACCGACGACGGCCCGATCCAGCAGATCCTGGCCGAGACCGAGGCGACGCCGCGGCTCGAGGTGCGCTCGATCGCGCCCGATCAGCTCACCGCCGCCATGCGCGAGTTCGGTTCGTCGGGATTCGATGTGCGTGGCCAGGTGCCGTTGCGGGTCGCGCTGTTCGAGCTCGACGCCGACGAATCGGTGCTCGCGGTGGTCGTGCACCACATCGCCGGTGACGGTTCTTCGCTCACGCCGCTGACCAGGGACCTCATGCTCGCCTATGCGGCACGCTCGGCGGGCAGCGCGCCGGAGTGGGCGCCACTGGCCGTGCAGTACGCCGACTACGCGCTGTGGCAGCGGGCCCTGCTCGGCAGCGAGGACGACCCGCAGTCGCTGGCCTCGGCCCAGCTCACCTACTGGCGTGATGCGCTGGCCGGGCTGCCCGACCAGCTCGACCTGCCCGCCGACCGGCCGCGTCCCGCCGTGCAGTCCTTCGCCGGTGGTCGCGTCCCGATCGAGGTCGGCGCCGAAACCCACCGCGCCCTACTGGCTTTGGCGCGCAAGCATGGTGCGACGCTGTTCATGGTCGTGCACACCGCCCTCGCGGTGACCCTGGCGAGGCTGGCGGGTACCGACGATCTGGCCGTCGGTACTCCCATCGCCGGCCGCGGCGAGGCCGCGCTCGACGACCTGATCGGCATGTTCGTCAACACCCTGGTCTTTCGAACCACCCTCGCCGCCGGCGAGTCGTTCACCGAACTCCTTGCCCGCCAACGTGATACCGACCTGCAGGTGTTCGCGAACGCGGACCTCCCGTTCGAGCGACTCGTCGAGGCGATCAACCCCGCCCGCTCCACGGCCCGTCATCCACTGTTCCAGGTCGGCTTGTCCTTCCAGAACCTCAGCCGCACCGGCCTCGAACTCGGCGAGACCGCGGTCGAGGGCGTCGACGTGGACCTGGCGGTATCCCAGTTCGATCTGCACGCCATCGTCGCCGATGCCTACGACAGTGCCGGAGTCGCGCAGGGGATCAGCGGCGTATTCACCTATGCCACCGACCTTTTCGACGCGTCGACCGCCCAGGCCTACGCGGATCGGTTCGCCCGGGTTCTCACCGCGATCGCCACCGCGCCCGAGCGCCCCGTCGACGAGCTCGACCTGCTCTCCGATGCCGAGCGGCAACGAATCCTGCACGACTGGAACGCGACCGACTACCCCTGCCCGTCCGCGACGCTGGCCTCGCTGTTCGCCGATACCGCGGCGGCAAATCCGGATGGCCTCGCGCTGATCGACGCCGAGGGCGCACAGCTCACCTACCGTGATCTCGCCGCTCGCGTGAATCAGCTCGCGCGACACCTGATCACGCAGGGCGTGGGAGTCGAGGACCGCGTTGCCCTGGCGATGCGACGTTCCACCGACCTGGTCGTCGCGATGTATGCGGTGACCCAGGCCGGAGCCGCCTACGTTCCGGTCGACCCGGATCAACCGGCCGACCGTATCGCGCACGTCCTCGACACGGCCGCCCCCGCAGGTGTCCTGACCACCGTACGCGACGGTTTCGCGCACAATGGCGTGACCGGCGCGTCGGTGCCGGTGATCGTCGTCGACACCATCGACGTGTCCGCGGTCTCGACCGCGCCGATCGCGGCGAGCGAGCGGATCGGCGTGCTGCGCCCGGAGAGCACGGCGTACATCATCTTCACCTCCGGCTCCACCGGCAAGCCGAAGGGTGTGGCGGTCTCGCACGGCGCGATCGTCAACCAGTTGCTGTGGAAGACAGCCGCTTTCGGTCTCGGCCGCGACGACTCGGTCCTGTTGAAGACCGCCGCCACGTTCGACCTCTCGGTCTGGGAATTCTGGTCGGCCGCGATCTGCGGTGGCCGCCTGGTGATCACCGCCCCCGACGGCCACCGTGACCCGGCCTACCTGCTCCGCGTGCTCGCCGCGCACTCGGTGACAACCTTGCATGTAGTGCCTTCGATGCTCGATGCGCTGATCACCGAATCCGCAGGCGCTCTGCCGAATTCGCTGCGCCGCGTCCTCGCCATCGGCGAGGCCCTCCCCGCCGCGACCGCCCAGCGTTTCCTGGCGACAACCTCGGCGGCACTGCACAACCTGTACGGCCCCACCGAGGCCGCGGTCTCCATCACCGACCACCGCGTCACCACCGCCGATCGGACCACGGTTCCGATCGGCCGACCCGAATGGAACAGCCGCGTCTACGTTCTCGACGCCCGGCTGCGCCCGGTTCCGGTAGGTGTCGCGGGTGAGCTGTACCTCGCGGGCGCGCAGCTCGCTCGCGGGTACTTCGCCCGCCCCGACCTCACCGCGGACCGCTTCGTCGCCGACCCCTTCGCCGGGTTCGGCGCATCGGCCGACGAGCCCGTTGCGGGGCCATACGACTCCGTGGCTCCGAACCCCGATGGCCGAGAACACGGCGGCGCACGCATGTACCGCACCGGTGACCTCGTCGCCTGGACCGCCGATGGCGAACTCGAATACCGCGGTCGCACCGACTTCCAGGTGAAGATCCGCGGTTTCCGCATCGAACTCGGCGAGATCGAAGCTGCCTTACTCGCCGCACCGCGGATCGCCCAGGCAGCGGTCCTCGCCACGACGGATCCGCGACTCGGCGACCGGTTGGTCGCCTACGTTGTCCCCGCGCCCGACACAACGCTGACCGCCGCGGATGCCAAAGCCGCAGTGGCGCAGGTACTCCCGTCCTACATGGTGCCCTCCGCCTTCGTCGTCCTCGACCACCTCCCGCTGAACGCGAACGGCAAACTCGACAGAGCCGCACTCCCGGAGCCGGTACTCGAACCGCGCCGCTACCGCGCACCCGAGACAGCGCACGAGATCGCCGTAGCCGCCTTCTTCACCGAGGTTCTCGGCGCGCGAACCCCCGGCCTCGACGACGACTTCTTCGCTCTCGGCGGCAATTCGCTGCTGGCCACCCGTGTCGTGCACCACCTACGCGAACACACCGGCGTCGAACTCACCGTCGCCGCGTTCTTCGCCGACCCGACCGTCGCCGGTCTCGCAACGAGAATCAGCGACGGCCCGGCCACCGACACCGACCTCGAAGCCGCACTCGCGGTCGTCCTCCCGATCGCCCGCCGCGGCACCCGCCCGCCGCTGATCTGCCTGCACCCGGTCTCCGGCCTGGCATGGGCCTACGCCGGCCTCGTGCCGCATCTGCCCGACGACCAGCCCGTTGTCGGCATCCAGTCACCCGCGCTGAGCGACCCGGAATTCCGGCCCACATCAGCCGGCGAACTGGTCGACCGTTACCTGGCCGAAATCCGTGGCGTCCAACCGCACGGCCCCTATCAGCTGCTCGGCTGGTCCCTCGGCGGTGTGCTCGCGCAGGCGGTCGCGACCCGCCTGCAAGCCGAGGGTGAGACAGTGGCGTCGCTGACGATGCTCGACAGCCTCCCCGGCGCCGCACTGGCCGATTTCGGTACCGAATTGCGGCATGTGCTGGTCGAACTCGGCTTACCCGAGCATCAGCTACCCGACCAGCTCACCGAACTGGGCGATGCGGCACTGGAATCGCTGCACGCCGCGCTGGCGGGCGACGCGCCGATCTCGCGCGCGCAATTCGTCGGCATGTACCGCGGCGCGCTGCACTCGGTGGCGTTACTCACCGAGCTCGAACACGCCCGATTCGAGGGCGATCTCACCTATTTCACCGCCATGCGGACCCCCCAAAAGCTGGGGGACGGCGCCTCGCGATGGCGGCCGTTCGTCAGCGGGATCATTGCTGACCACCCGGTCGATGCCACCCACCAGCAGCTGCTCGACGCTGTGTCGATAGCCACGTCCGGACCGGTAATTGCGCAGGTCGTCGCGGGTGTGGACGGATCCGGCGATACACGTCCGTAACGGACTCCATGGGCATTACGATCCTGTTGCGATAGAGTTGGTGTGTCGTGGCGCACACCTCGGCGACGGTCGGCAGTAGCTATATAGGTGTGGCTATGCTGTGTCCGACTCGGCCGCCGGACGCGAGAGGTGTATTGGTCTGTGGAAACCCCCCGCCGCACGGGCCGTACCGGCCGCCGACGTGCTCCCGGTGCACCGTTGTTCGGTCAGCTGCTCACGGCCGCCGTCGAGTCCGCGGCCGATTCGATCGCGCTGCGTTACAACCCGACCGGGATGCCCGGCGCGGAACAGAACCTCACTTATCGCGAGCTCGACGAGCAGTCCTCGCGCCTGGCACGTGAACTCATCGACCGTGGCATGGGCGCGGGCGATGTCGTCGCGATCGCGATCGCCCGCTCGATCGAATCCGTGCTCGCGGTGTGGGCGATCGCCAAGACCGGCGCCGCGTATGTGCCGGTCGACCCGGCCTACCCGGCCGACCGGATCGCCCATATCGTGGCCGACTCCGGCGCGACCATCGGCCTGACCACCGCGGCCCATCGCGCCTGCCTCGGCACCACCGCGTACTGGATCGAACTCGATGACCCCGTGGTCGCCGAACGCATCGCCGTGCGGCCCGCGCACGCGGTGAGCTACGCCGACCGGGTCCGCCCGATCGACGAACTGCATCCCGCCTACGTCATCTACACCTCGGGCTCCACCGGCAAGCCCAAGGGCGTCGTGGTGACCCATGCCGGGCTGGCCACGCTGGTCGCCGCCGAGCGCGAACACTATGGCGTCGAGCCTGATTCGCATGTGCTGCATGTTTGCTCACCGAATTTCGATGTGTCGGTGCTCGAGCTGCTGCTGCCATTCGGTGTCGGTGCGACGCTGGTGATCTCGCCGCCGCGGGTGTTCGGCGGTTTCGAACTGTCGGACCTGCTGCGCCGCGAACGCATCACCCACCTGCTGATCACCCCGGGCGCGCTCGAGTCGGTCGACCCGGCCGGGCTGCCGGATCTGGCGACCGTGATCGTCGCGGGCGACCGGTTCGGTCCGGAGCTGGTCGGCCGCTGGGCAACCGGTGGGCGTGCGTTCTACAACGGGTACGGGCCCACCGAGGCCACGATCCTGGCCACCAGCACCGCGGCGCTGCGGGCGCACGCGCCGATCACCATCGGCAACGCGGTGCCCGGCATGGGCTTGTACGTGCTCGACGCGCGGTTGCGCCCGGTGCCCGCCGGGGTGGTCGGCGAGCTGTACCTGTCCGGCCCCGCGCTCGCACAGGGGTATCTCGGCAGGCCAGGACTCACTTCGGAACGTTTCGTCGCCTCGCCGTTCGGCCCGGGCAGGCTGTACCGCACCGGCGACCTGGTGCGCCGATTCGAACACGACGGCACGCTGGAATACCTGGGCCGCACCGACTTCCAGGTGAAGGTGCGCGGGTTCCGGATCGAGCTCGGCGAGATCGACAACGCGCTCACCGCCCACCCCGACCTCGATTACGCGGTGACGCTCGGCAAGACGATGCAATCGGGCGCGACGGCGCTGGTCGCCTATGTGCTGCCGCGCGCCGGCCAGCCGGTCGACACCGGGGCAGTGGCGGAGTTCCTCGCGGAATCGTTGCCCGCGTACATGATTCCGTCGGTCATCATGGTCCTCGACGCGCTGCCGCTGACCTCGGTCGGCAAGCTCGATCGTGCCGCGCTGCCGACGCCGGTGATCACCGCGCGCGGCTTCCGCGCGCCCGCCACCCCGGCCGAACAGGTGGTCGCCGATGTGTTCGCCGCGCTGTTGCTGAGTGACGGCGCGGGCCGGGTCGGCGCCGACGACGACTTCTTCGAACTGGGTGGCGACTCGCTACTCGCGGCCCAGGCGGTCGCGCGCATCGGTGCCGCGCTGGACGTGCGGGTACCGGTGCAAGCGGTCTTCGAAGCGCCGACCGTCGCCGCACTCGCCAATCGGGCCGAGCAGCAACGGCTGACGGCGCACGCGCTCCCGCTGACGGCGCGTGCGCGCCCCGAGCTGGTGCCGTTGTCCTATGCCCAGCAGCGGATGTGGTTCCTCAACCGCTTCGATCCTGCCTCGGCCGTGGACAACATCCCGGTCGCGGTCCGCCTCTCCGGCCGCCTCGACCTGCCCGCCCTGCGCGCCGCGATCGACGACCTGATCGCGCGCCACGAAGTGCTCCGCACGGTCTATCCGGTATCCGACGGCGTCGGTTCCGCGGGGCACGGCGCGGTGCTCGACGGTGAAGGCCACCAGCTGGTGCTGGCGGCGGGCGACCCTGCCGCGGTGCCCGAGTTCGAGGTCGTCGAGGTGGCGGAGGACGGGCTCACCGAGGCGATCGGGGCCGCGGCGCTGACCGGCTTCGACGTGACCGCCGGTCCGCCGGTGCGGGTGCGGGTGCTGGCGATCTCGGACAACGAGCACGTCGTGGTCTGCGTGGTGCACCACATCGCCGCCGACGGATTCTCCTTCGCGCCGCTGACCAGGGATCTGCTCACCGCCTACGCCGAACGCCGCGGTGGCGGCGCGCCGCAGTGGCCGCCGCTGCCGGTGCAGTACGTCGACTACACGCTGTGGCAGCGCGAACTGCTCGGCGCCGAGAACGACCCGGATTCGCTGCTCGCCGCGCAAGTGGCCTTCTGGCGAAAGACTCTGTCCGGCCTGCCCGAACAGCTCGAACTGCCCACCGACCGGCCGCGTCCCGCCGTGTCGAACCGGACAGGCGGGTCGCTGAGCGTTCAGGTGCCCGCCTCGGTGCACGCCGGTCTGTCCGCGCTGGCCCGCGAGCACAACGCCACCCTGTTCATGGTTGTGCACACCGCGCTGGCCATGCTGCTGGCCCGGCTCTCCGGCACCCGCGACATCGCGATCGGTACCCCGGTCGCCGGTCGTGGTGAACAGGCACTCGACGACCTGATCGGCATGTTCGTCAACACGCTGGTCCTGCGCACCGAGGTGAATCCGGCGGCGAACTTCGCCGAGTTGCTCACCGAGGTCAGATCCCGTGATCTCGCGGCCTTCGGGCACGCCGACGTGCCGTTCGAGCGGCTCGTCGATCTGCTGGAACCGGTGCGTTCGACCGCACGGCACCCGCTGTTCCAGGTGATGCTGACCTTCCAGAACCTGGCCCGCACCGATCTCGCGCTGCCCGGCCTCGCCGTGTCCGCCGCCGACTTCACGGTGCCGCTGGCGAAGTTCGACCTGCAGGTGGAGCTCGCCGAACACATCGGCGCCGACGGCGCACCGCAGGGCATGGCGGCCACTTTCGTCTATGCCACCGACCTTTTCGACCGTGCCACGGTCGCCGACTTCGCCGACCGCTGGACGCGGGTCCTCGCCGCGGTGGTGGCCGAGCCGGCGAAGCCGGTCGGCGATATCGACGTGCTCGCCCCCGGCGAGCGTGAACTCGTGCTGCGCGAAGGCACTTCGCCCGGCATCTCGGTGCCAGAGGTGACGCTCGCCGACCTGATCACCGCCCAGGCGCGACAGCGGCCCGAGGCGATCGCGATCAGGGCGGGGGAGCGGTCCCTCACTTTCGCCGGCCTCCTCGGCCGGGCATCGGCTCTCGCCCGCGCGCTCATCGCGCAGGGCGCGGGCCCGGAAACCCTGGTCGCCGTTGCTGTTGCGCGCACCGAGGAGCTACCGGTCGCCTTGCTCGCGGTGCTCCTGTCAGGTGCGGGCTATCTGCCGATCGACTCCAGCTACCCCGCGCAGCGCCTCGACTACATCGTCGCTGACGCGAAACCCGCTGTGCTGCTGACAACCTCGGCGGAGAGCGAACTGCTGCCGCCTCTCGCGGGCCTGCCCGTGGTGTTGCTCGACGAGCAACCCGTCTACACCGATGCCCCCCTGCATTCCGGCGAACGCCGCGCCCCGCTGCGTCCGGATCACCTCGCCTACGTCATCTACACCTCGGGTTCCACCGGTCTGCCCAAGGGCGTCGGCGTGACCCATCGCAATGTGCTCGAGCTGTTCGCCAACACCCAGATGTTGTTCTCCTTCGACGAGGACGATGTGTGGACGGTGTTCCACTCCTTCGCCTTCGACTTCTCGATCTGGGAACTGTGGTGCGCGCTGGCCGGTGGCTCGTCGGTGGTCGTCGTCGACCATCTCACCTCCCGTTCGCCGATCGAATTCCGCGAACTGCTGGCCCGTGAACACGTGACGGTGCTGAGTCAAACCCCCACCGCCTTCGCCCAACTCGACGAGGCCGACCGCGCCGCGCAGGCCGCGGGCGCCACGCCGCTACCGTTGCGTTACGTGGTCTTCGGTGGCGAGGCTTTAGACCCCCGCAAGCTCAACCGCTGGTACGACCGCTACGGAAACGGCGCGGGCGCACCGGAACTCGTCAACATGTACGGCATCACCGAGACGACCGTCCATGTCTCCCATCAGGTGCTGACCTCGCGGACCGCGGACATCGTGGCCGACCGGGCGGGAAGTGGTGCGAACTCCGACCACGCGGACGCGGAGGTAGCGCCGCGTGACAATGCCGCCGAACTACCCGGCAGCCTCATCGGCCGCGCGCTGCCGGGGTTGTCGGTGGTCGTCCTCGATGACCGTCTGCGCCCGGTGCCCTTCGGCGTCGCCGGTGAGCTCTACATCGCGGGTAACCAACTCTCGCGCGGTTACCTCGGCAAGCCGGGTCTCACCGCCACCCGCTTCGTGGCAGATCCGTTCGGCGAGCCGGGCGCCCGCCGCTACCGCTCCGGCGACCTCGGCCGCTGGATCGGTTTCCGGGGCACCCCCACCCTCGAATACGGTGGCCGCGGCGACCAGCAGGTCCAATTGCGTGGTTTCCGTGTCGAACCGGGCGAGATCGAGGCCGCCCTGCTCCGCGTCCCCGGCGTCGGGCAGTCCGCGGTCATCGTGCGCGCCGACGAGCACGCCGGTGACCGCCTGATCGCCTACGTCGTCGCGGCGACAGGTGCCGTGGACGATGTCGCCGGGGCGAAGGGCCCGGTTGGGGCACGCTTCGGACGGGGCGACGGCGGTGCGGAGTCCACCGGCGAAGACGCCGCGGCCACCGCTCTCGACCCGCTGGAAGTGCGTGCCGCGGTCGCCGAATTCCTCACCGGCTACATGGTTCCCGACGCCGTCGTGGTGGTTCCCGAACTGCCGATGACCGCCAACGGCAAACTCGACCGGGCCGCACTGCCCGCACCGGAGTTCACCGCCGCCACCACCTTCCGCGCGCCGACCACGCCCATCGAACTCAGCGTCGCCGAGGTATTCGCGACCCTGCTCGGCGTGCCCGAGATCGGCCTGGACGACAACTTCTTCGACCGCGGCGGCAACTCGCTGCTTGCCACCAGGGCCGTCGCCCGCATCGACCATGCGCTCAGCACCGATCTGGTGGTGCGTGACCTGTTCGAGGCGCCGACCGTGAGCTCGCTCGCCGCCCGCGTGCGCCCGGGCTCGGTGGCCGCGCCACGACCGCCGCTGATCCCGGCGCAGGATCGTGGCGTCATTCCGCTCTCGCCCGCGCAGCAGCGGATGTGGCTGCTCAACCGCATCGACCCCGACTCACCGGCGTACAACATCCCGCTGGTCCTGCGGCTGCGCGGCGCGCTCGACACCTCGGCGTTGCGCTACGCCGTCGCCGATGTGCTCGAACGGCACGAGGCGCTGCGTACCCGCTTCCCGGCCGACGACGCCGAAGCCGTTCCGTACCAGGAGATCCTGCCCGTGAGCGCCGTGTTGCCGACCGGCCTCGCGCTCGAGGAGTGCGACGATCCGCGCGAGCGGGTAATCCGCCTGCTCGCGGGCGGTTTCGACGTCGCCGAGCGAGTTCCCCTGCGCGCCGGGCTGTTCACCTCTCCCGCCGACGACCCGCTCGCGGAGGAAGAGTATGTGCTCGCCGTGGTGGTGCAGCACATCATCGCCGACGGTGCCTCCCTTGCTCCGCTGGCCCGTGACCTCGTGATCGCCTACCGGGCCCGCGTCGAAGGCCGCTCACCCGCCTGGGCGCCACTGCCCGTGCAGTACGCCGACTACGCGCTGTGGCAGCGCGAGGTACTCGGTTCGGAATCGGATGAGAACTCCACCGCCGCGAGGCAGCTGGGATTCTGGCGGCACACCCTGTCCGGCCAGGTCGGCGCGGTCGAACTCCCGCACGACCATCCGCGCCCCTCGCACGCCTCGCTGCGCGGCGCCGACGTGAGCACCACTCTGCCCGCCGACGTGCACGTCGGCCTCGCCGAGATCGCCCGCAGGCACAACGCGTCGCTGTTCATGGTCGTGCACGCGGCACTGGCCGTGCTGCTCGCCCGGATCTCCGGCAGCACCGATATCGCGATCGGCACCCCGATCGCAGGCCGCGGCGAACCCGAACTCGACGACCTGGTCGGCATGTTCGTCAACACCTTGACCTTGCGCACCGAAGTCGACCCGCGACACGGGTTCGACGAATTGGTCAGCGCCGCCCGCGAAGTCGGCCTCGCCGCGTTCGCCAACGCCGACCTGCCGTTCGAGCGCGTGGTGGAGGAGGTGGCCCCGACCGGCACCGTGTCGCACAACCCGCTGTTCCAGGTGGTGCTCTCGTTCCACAACAACGAGACACCCGTGCTGCGCCTGCCCGGCCTCACCATCGAGGCGATGGACCTCGCGGCCCGGCCGGCCAAGTTCGACCTCCAGGTCAATGTCGAACCGCGCCTGTCCGCGACCGGCGAACCCGACGAGATCGGCGTCGTGTTCACCTACGCCACCGACCTTTTCGACGAGCACACCGTCGCGGCCTTCGCACGCGGGCTCACCGAGATCGTCACCGCGGTCGTCGCCGATCCCGCGGTGCGAGTCGGCGATATCGACCTGCGCGACGCCAGCGAACGCGAACGCGAACTGACCGCCGCGGCTTATGCGCCCGCACCGTCGGCCAACGGTGCCGCGCTGGCGCAGGAACTGGCATCGGCGGTGGAGGAGGACCCGGACGCGCCCGCTCTCGATCTGGGTGAATCCGAGATCGTGTACGCCGAATTCGATGCCCGCTCCTCGCAATTGGCACGCTCGCTGATCGCCCGCGGCGCCGGGCCCGGCACCGGAGTCGCGATCCGCCTCGACCGCGGGGTGGACGCGGCGATCGCGACCTGGGCGGTGCTCAAGGCCGGTGCCGCGGTGGTGCCGCTGATGACGATGGACGCGGGCCTGCCGGGCAGCCTCGAGGTGAAACTCGGCCTGACCATCGACATCCTCGACGCACCCGACGGCCTGGACTGGTACGACCTCGCCGATCCGGCGTTGCGCGCCGAACTGGCCGCGGAATCACCGCGCCCGATCGGCTACGCCCACCGCACCCGCGCCCTGCGCGGTGACGATGTGGCCTTCGTCGGCGGTGGCCGCACGCTGAGCTACGACGAGCTGGCGACCGCGGCCGAGCAGGTCGCCGAGCGCACCGGGCTCAACTTCGAATCACGGACGCGAGCGGCGGGCCGACCGGATTCGGTGGCGGGCGTGCTCGAGATCGTCGCGGCCGCGATCGCGGGCGCGACGCTGGTGATGGGGGCAGACCAGGGGGGTGCGGACGAGGTGAGCCACGTGTTCACCGAGTCCGCGGTGGCCGTCGCCGAACCCGGAGACGGGACAGGTGCGAGGATTGTCGCGCTCAGTGAGATGATCGGCAACGCCGGGCAGCCGCACGAGCGGCGCACGGTGATCGGGATGGATGGATAGGTGGAACGAACACTGACTGGTCCGCGCGCGGTGCGCGAACGTGGCAGTGCGCGTCGATATCGGTACGAGGTGTGCATGACCGGGCAACGGCAAGTCGACTCCGACGATCGGATGGACCTGTCGTGACCCGGGCGAACAGGGCGTCCGGCGCCCGGGCCCGGCAGCGCGGAAAGTCGCTGCCGCAACTGCTGTCCGTGGCGGTGGAATCCAACCCCGGCGGCCTCGCGCTGTCGTGGGACGACGGCGTGTCCGCGCCGGTGCAGTGGACCTATGCCGAGCTCGACGAACGGTCCAACCGGCTGGCCCGGCTGCTGATCGCCCGTGGTGTCGGGCCCGAGGACGTGGTGGCCCTCGGCATTCCGCGTTCGCCGGAATCGGTGCTGGCGATGTGGGCGGTGACCAAGACCGGCGCGGCGTTCCTGCCGGTCGACCCGAACTACCCGCCCGCGCGAGTGCGTCACATGCTGGGCGATTCCGGTGCGGTGCTCGGCGTCGCGGTCGGTGCGGCGGTCGACCGATTGCCCGGTGCGCTCGATTGGTTGTGCCTCGACGACGACGCCGTGCGTCGCGCCACCGACGATCAGCCCGGTGATCCGGTGACCTTCGCCGACCGGGTGCGCCCGCTGCGGCTACAGCACCCCGCCTACGTGGTGTACACCTCCGGTTCCACCGGCCTGCCCAAGGGCGTTGTGGTGACCCACGCCGGGCTGGCCGGGTATTGCGCCGAGCAGCGCGCGCACTACGCGATCGAGCCGACCTCGCGCACCCTGCATTTCGCGTCGCCCTCGTTCGACGCGGCCGTCCTCGAATTGCTGATGGCGGTGGGTGCCGGGGCCACGATGGTGCTCGTGCCCGCGGGCATTCTCGGCGGCGCCGAGCTGGCCGAGGTGCTGCGTCGGGAAGCCGTCACGCACATGTTCATCACCACCGCCGCGCTGGCCTCGCTCGATCCGGTCGGGCTGGACGCGCTGGCCGTGGTCACGACCGGTGGCGAGGCGTGCCCGCCGGACCTGATCCGGCGCTGGGCCACGGATGCACGCCGGTTCCACGACTGTTACGGGCCGACCGAGACCACCATCGTGACGAATATCAGCGCGCCGCTGGTGGTCGGCGACACGATGAACATCGGGGCGCCGCTGCGTGGGGTGACCGAGTACGTGCTCGACGAGCGCTTGGTCCGGGTCCCCGACGGGATGATCGGCGAGCTGTATATCGCCGGTAACGGGTTGGCGCGTGGCTATCACCGTCAGCCTGGTTTGACCGCGTCGCGCTTTGTCGTCGATCCGTTCGCCGGGGGCGATGGGCGGATGTACCGCACCGGCGACCTGGTGCGTCGCCGGGTAGACGGTGCGATCGAGTTCGTGGGGCGCAACGACTTCCAGGTGAAGGTGCGTGGCTTCCGGATCGAGCTGGGTGAGATCGACACCGTGCTGACCGAGCACGGCACTGTCGACTTCGCGGTGACCGTGGGTCACGAACTCGACAACGGCACAACGATTCTCGCCGCGTATGTGCACGCCGCACCCGGCGCGCGAATCGACACCGACCAGCTGTTCGAGCACGCCAGGGCCGGTCTGCCCGCGCATATGGTGCCGACCGCGCTGACCGTGCTCGACACCATTCCGTTGACGCCGGTCGGCAAACTCGATCGGGCCGCGCTGCCCGCACCGACCCTGCGTGCCGAGGAATTCCGGGCGCCCTCGGGTGCGATGGAAGAGCTTGTGGCGCACATCTTCACCGAGTTGCTCGCGCCGGCCAACCCGGTGGGCGCCGATGACGACTTCTTCGCCCTCGGCGGCAATTCGCTGCTCGCCACGCGGGCGGCGGCGCGCCTCGGGGCGGAGCTCTCGGCGCGGGTGCCCGCGGGTCACGTCTTCGAAAGTCCCACTGTCGCAGGACTTGCCGTGCTGCTCGAGCCGCTGAAGGGTGCGGGCGGGCACGCACCGCTGGTCCCTCGCGGCCGTCCCGAGCTGATCCCGCTCTCGCCGGCACAGCAGCGGATGTGGTTCCTCAACCAGTTCGATCCGAGTTCCACGGCCGAGACGATCCCGTTCGCGCTGCGCCTGTCCGGACCGTTCGACGCGCGCGCACTGCACGCGGCGCTGTCGGACCTGGTGAGCCGGCATGAATCCCTGCGCACGTGGTACCCGGTCTACACCGCCGACGAGCGTGCCGCGCGCTCCGGCGATGACGGCGCCGTGGTCGACGGTGTCGGCCACCAGGTCGTCCTCCCGATGGCCGAGGCTGTCCCCGATGTGCTGGTCGACTCGCTCACCGAGGACGAATTGCCGCTGTGGCTGGCCGAATTCGCTGGTACCGGGTTCGATGTCGCCGCCGGCGTGCCGTTCCGGGTGGCGCTGGGCGAGCTCGGCCCGCACGATCATGTGCTCGCCGTGGCCTTGCACCACATCACCGCCGACGGCGCTTCGGTCGCACCGCTGCTGCGTGACCTGCTCGGCGCCTACCTCGCGCGCCGCAACCGTTCGCGGCCCAGATGGCAGGCGCTGCCGGTGCAGTACGCCGACTACACGCTGTGGCATCGCGAGCTGCTCGGTTCCGAGAACGACCCGGATTCGGTTGCCGCCGACCAGATCGCGCACTGGCGTAGCGCGCTCGCCGGTCTGCCCGACCGTCTCGACCTGCCGACCGATCGCCCCCGCCCGCCCGTATTCACCGGCCGCGGTGCCGAATTCGGGTTCCGGATCCCGGCGGCGGTGCACACCGCGCTCGCCGGGCTCGCCCAGCGCAGCGGCACCTCCGAATTCATGGTCGTGCACGCGGCTTTCGCGGTGCTGCTCGGTCGCGTCGCGCACACCGACGACATCGCCATCGGCACCCCCGTAGCCGGGCGCGGAGCCCGTGAACTCGACGACCTGATCGGCATGTTCGTCAACACGCTGGTGCTGCGTTCGCACCTCGACCCGCGTGCGAGCTTCGCCGAACTGCTGCGCGCGACCAAACGCGCCGACCTCGCCGCCTTCGCCCATGCGGATCTGCCGTTCGAGCGCCTGGTCGAACTGCTCGATCCGGTTCGCTCGCAGGCCCATCACCCGCTGTTCCAGGTTGCCCTGTTCTTCCAGAACCTCGACCTGCCGAGCCTGCGCCTACCCGGCCTGGACGCCACCGTTGTCGAATTCGATGGTGCGGTAGCACGTTTCGACCTGCAGCTCACGATCGTGCCCGGCGCCGATCCGGCCGAACCGATGGCCGCGTCGTTCAACTACGCCACCGATCTGTTCGATGCCGACACCATCGAAACCCTGGCGGCCCGGTTCACCCGCCTGCTCGACGCGGTCACCACCGACGCCGATCTCGCCATCGCCGAGATCGACCTGCTCACCGAGGCCGAGCGGGCGCAGACCCTGGTGAGCTGGAACGAGACCGGTCATCCGGTGCCGCCGGAACCGATGCTCGACGCGTATCGCCGTGCGGTGCAGACGCATCCGGACGCCACCGCGCTGGTCTACGCGGACACCGAGCTCACCTACCGGCAGTTCGATGAGCGCGTGAATGCCCTCGCCCGGCTGCTGATCGAGCAGGGCGTCGGCCCGGAAAGCCTTGTCGGCCTGGCTATCCGGCGTTCGCCCGAACTGGTGATCGGCATGTACGCGGTGCTCGCCGCGGGTGGCGCCTACGTGCCGCTCGATCCCGACCATCCGGCCGAGCGCATCGCCTACATCCTCGACACCGCCCGGCCCGCGTGCGTGTTGAGCACCCGCGCCGACGCCATCGGTGTCGCGCCCGGCACCTCGTTGCTGTTGCTCGACGAACTCGATGTCGCCGGGGTACCGGGTGATCCGGTCCTTCCCTCGGAACTGCGCGCCCCGCTGCACCCCGACCACCCGGCCTACGTCATCTTCACCTCGGGTTCCACCGGCAAGCCCAAGGGTGTCGCGATCTCGCATACCGCCATCCACAACCAGCTGGTGTGGATGCTGGCGAAATACCCGCTCGCACTGGGTGATGTGTACCTGCAGAAGACCGCCACCACCTTCGACGTGTCGCTGTGGGGCTACTTCATGCCGCTGCGCGTCGGCGCGAAACTGGTGCTCGCCACGCCCGACGGCCACCGTGACCCCGCCTACCTGATCGATCTGATCGGCAAGCACAAGGTGACCGTCACCGACTTCGTCCCGTCGATGCTCACGATGTTCGCCGCGCAGGCAGCAGCGGACTCCGGGTCCGAGGGCCACGCGGGCCTGGAGTCACTGCGCGAGATCTTCGTCATCGGCGAGGCGCTCCCCGCGGAGACCGTCGACGCCATGGCCGCGATCAGCTCGGCCAGGTTGCACAACCTGTACGGCCCCACCGAAGCCGCTGTCTCGGTGACCTACTGGCCCGCGCGACCGGGCGAGCGTTCGGTGCCGATCGGGCTGCCGCAGTGGAACTCTCGCGTCTACGTCCTCGACGAGCGGCTGCGGCCGGTGCCCCCCGGCATCGCGGGAGAGCTCTATCTCGCGGGCGATCAGCTCGCCCGTGGTTACGTCGCGCGACCAGGCCTGACCGCCGATCGATTCGTCGCCGATCCGTTCGCCCCGGTCATCGGCAGCGGGTCAGCCAGGGGTGCCGGATCCAGCCCCGCGATGGGCGCGCGCATGTATCGCACCGGCGACCTGGTGGTGTGGCGTCGGCCTACCTCGAACGCGCCCCACCGGCTCGACTACCTGGGGCGCATCGACTTCCAGGTGAAGTTCCGTGGTCAGCGGATCGAGCTCGGCGAGATCGAGACCGCGCTGTTGGCGCACGAATCCGTCAGCCAGGCAGTGGCATTGGTCGTCTCGACCGAACTGGGCGACCAGTTGGTCGCCTACGTGGTGCCCGCCCCTGGCTACCACGCCGAGCCGGCTCGGTTGCAGGCGGTGGCCTCGAAAACCCTTCCGGTCTATATGGTTCCGGCGTCGATCACCGTGCTCGGTGAGCTGCCGCTCAACGCCAGCGGCAAGCTCGACCGCAAGGCGCTACCCGCACCTAGCTTCACCGCACGGGCGTTCCGCGCACCGAGCACCGCGCAGGAGCGGCTGGTCGCCGATCTGTTCGGGGAAGTGCTCGGCCGCAACGACATCGGCGCCGACGACGACTTCTTCGCGCTGGGCGGCAACTCCCTGATCGCCACCCGCCTGGTCGCCCGTCTCGGTGCCGCCACCGGTGGGCGCGTCGCCGTACGCACCGTCTTCGAAACTTCCACCGTCGCCGGACTCGCCGCAGTCCTCGACCCCGATGCGGTGCCGGAACCGACCAGCGGTCTGGGCACCCTGCCTCGTCCCAGCGAGCTGCCACTCTCGCCCGCCCAGCGCCGCATGTGGTTCCTCAACCGCTTCGACCAGGGCGCCGACGACGGAGCGGCCGCCTACAACCTGCCCTTCGCGCTACGCCTGACCGGCACCCTCGACGTCGCGGCCCTGACCACCGCCCTGCGCGACGTGCTGGCCCGCCACGAGGTCCTGCGCACGATCTACCCCGACACCGCCGACGGCCCGATCCAGCAGATCCTGCCGGTCGAGGAAGTCGACCTCGATCTCGTTGTGCGCAGGATCGGTCCGGGCCGCTCGGCGGGGATCGACCTGGACCAGCCTTCGGCAGTGGCGCCGCTCGATGGGCCGTCGGCCGTGGTGACCGGGCTGATCGAGCAGGTGACGGCGCTCGCGTCGACAGCGTTCGATGTGACGACCGAGGTGCCGCTGCGGGTCCAGCTGCTCGACGTCACCGGGATCGAGCCGGACGCGCCCACTGAGTACGTGCTCGCCGTGGTGGTGCACCACATCGCCGCCGACGCCTCCTCGATGGCGCCGCTGGTGCGCGATGTGACCACCGCCTATCTCGCTCGGGCCGCCGGTCATGCCCCGGACTGGGCAGCGCTGCCGGTGCAGTACGCCGACTACGCGCTGTGGCAGTTGGATCGGCTGGGCACCGAGGACGATACGGATTCGGCGGCTGCCCGACAGCTCTCGTTCTGGCGTGCCGAACTCGCGGATCTGCCGGACTTGCTGGAACTGCCCGCCGACTACCCGCGTCCCGCTGTCGCCTCCCTCGCGGGTGGGCGGGTGCCGGTGCGCATCGATGCCGATACGCACGCCGCGCTCGCCCGGATCGCGCGTGCTGGTGGCGCGACCGTATTCATGGTGTTGCACACCGCTTTCGCCGTGCTGCTGGCTCGGCTCTCCGGCACCACCGAGGTGGCGGTGGGTACTCCCGTCGCCGGGCGTGGTGAGCGCGAACTCGACGATCTGATCGGCATGTTCGTCAACACCGTCGTCTTGCGCACCCGCTACGACGGTGGCGCCACCTTCGCCGATCTGCTCGCCGCCCAGCGCACGAGCGATCTCGCCGCGTTCGCCGCCGCTGACATTCCGTTCGAGCGGCTGGTCGAGGTGCTCGATCCGCCGCGCTCCACCGCGCGACATCCGCTGTTCCAGGTGGGTCTGTCCTTCCAGAACGTGGACCGTGCCGAACTGGAGCTGCCCGGCTTGCGGATCGCGCCGGTCACCGCGGAACTCGCGGTGTCGCAATTCGATCTGCACCTGATTGTCGGCGACGGTTACGACGCGGACGGCGCGCCCACCGGCATCGAGGGCTTCTTCACCTACGCCACCGATCTCTTCGACGCAGCGACCGTGACGGCCTTCGCCGACCGGTTGACGCTGCTGCTCGACGCGGTAGTGCGCGAACCCGCCGTGGTGGTCGGCGACGTCGACCTGCGTACCGCCGCCGAGCGAGCATCCGAAAATGTCAGCGGTGCGGCCGATCTCGCTGTTCCCGGTGGCACACTCGCCGAGCTGCCGCTGGTCGCTCGCCCCGAGACCGTCGCGCTCGTCGCCGACCTGCCAGAGGGTCGCCTCGAACTCACCTACGCCGAGTTCGATTCACGGGTGAACAGGCTCGCGCGCCACCTGATCTCGATCGGGGTCGGCCCGGAGTCGCTGGTCGCGCTCGCCCTGCCGCGGTCGATCGATCTCGTGGTCGCCATGTACGCGGTGACCAGGTCGGGCGGTGCCTACGTGCCCATCGACCCCGATCAGCCCGCCGATCGTACCGACTACATCCTCCACACGGCCGCCCCGATCTGTGTACTCACCAACGGCTTCCGCACCGATGCCGCGCCCGTGGTGCGGGTCGACCACCCGGTGATCGCCTCCGCCGACCCCAGCCCGATCACCGATGCCGACCGCCGCGCACCGCTGCACCCGGAGAACACCGCCTACGTCATCTTCACCTCGGGTTCCACCGGTCGCCCCAAGGGCGTGGCGGTACCGCACGCGGCGGTGATCAACCAGTTGCAGTGGCTACGTGGCGAATTCGGGACGACCGCGGCCGATGTCTTCCTGCTCAAGACACCCGCCACCTTCGACCTGTCGGTATGGGAATTCTGGTCCGCCGCCGTCTGTGGTGGTCGCCTGGTGATCGCCGCCCCCGACGGCCACCGCGACCCGGCCTACCTGGACGCTCTCATCACCGATGCGGGCGTGACCACCCTGACCGCCGTGCCGTCCCTGCTCGACGCACTGTCGGGCTACTGGGAGTCGCATGGCTCCCCGCTGACCCGCATTCTCGCGATCGGTGAATCCCTGCCCGCCGCACTGGCTCAGCGTCTGCTGAAGGCGTTGCCCGGCACCAGGATCGACAACCTGTACGGCCCCACCGAGGCCGCCGTCTCGATCACCGACCACCGTGTCACCACCGCGGATGTGCTGACCGTGCCGATCGGCGCACCCGAGTGGAACAGCCGCGTGTACGTCCTCGACGAGCGCCTACGTCCCGTCGCTCCCGGTATCAGGGGCGAGCTCTACCTCGGTGGCGTCCAGCTGGCTCGCGGCTACCTCCGCAAGGCGGCCCTGACCGCCGAACGCTTCGTCGCCGACCCCTTCGAGCCCGGCGCGCGCATGTACCGCACGGGCGACCTCGTCGCCCGCACCACGGGTGGTCCCGCGATCGAAGCGACAGGGTTCGCCGCAGTCGCTCCGATACCGGGCGAGCCTGGTCATGCGCGCGGCGTGGGCGAGCTGATCTATCTGGGCCGCAGTGACTTCCAAGTGAAGATCCGTGGGTTCCGGGTCGAGCCCGGTGAGGTGGAAGCGGTCCTTCTCGGGTTGCCCGGGGTGACTCAGGCCGCGGTGCTGGCCCGCACCGACGCTCACTTCGGTGATCGGCTCGTCGCCTATGTGGTCGGCGCGGATCTCGATGTCGCACAGCTGAAGTCCGTGCTGCGCGACAAGCTGCCGACGTATCTGGTGCCCGACGCCTTCGTTGTTCTCGACGAGCTGCCCTACACCATCAACGGCAAGCTGGATCGAAAGGTGTTGCCCGCGCCGGTATTCGAGGCCGCTACCTTCCGTGCCCCGGCGACCCCCACCGAACAGCTGGTCGCGGAGGTCTACGGTGAGATCCTCGGTGTCGCCTCCATCGGCGCCGATGACGACTTCTTCGCCCTCGGCGGTAACTCGCTGCTCGCCACCAGGGCGGCGGCCCGGATCGGGACGGCGCTCGATCGCGCGGTCGGCGTCCGGTTGCTGTTCGAGGCGCCGACGGTGGCCGATCTCGCACTGCGCGTGCACCGATCGGACGAGGCCACCACGCCGCGGCTGCTCGCCGGACCGCGCCCGGAGCGGGTGCCGTTGTCGCTGGCACAGCAGCGGATGTGGTTGCTCAACCGGCTCGATCCCGATGCCACCGTCTACAACATCCCGGCCGCGATCCGCCTCACCGGCGCCCTCGACCTGCGCGCTCTGCGCCTGGCCGTCGCCGACCTGTTCGCCCGCCATGAGGTACTGCGCACCCGCTACCCGGTGGTCAGCGGCGCAGGGACCGCTACCCGGTCGCGCGCGAGTTCGGCGGTCCCGGCGGGCTCCGCCTCGTCGACCGGGATCGTCGGCTCGAATGACCGAGAATTCGAGGGCTCCGCGGATCGCGGAGCTCGTGCGGATATGCCGTTCCAGGATGTGCTGGCACCCGACGGGATGCGGGTCGACCTGACGCCCGTCGACCTTGCCCCCGAGGACATCCTCGACGAGGTGCGCGGCATCGTCGCCATCGGATTCGACGTCACCGCCGAACCTCCCGTCCGGGTGCGACTGCTGCGCGTCGGCGCCGACGACCACGTCATTGTCTTCGTCGCCCACCACATCAGCGCGGACGGCTTCTCCATGGGGCCGCTCACCCGCGACCTCGTCCTCGCCTACACCGCGCGCACGGCAGGCGCGCCGCCCGCTTGGTCGCCGCTGCCGCTGCAATACGCCGATTACGCGGTGTGGCAACGGGGCTCACTCGGCGACGAAGCCGACCCAGCCTCCACGGCGGCCGCACAGCTGGCCTACTGGCACGACGAGCTCGCCGGTCTGCCCGAGGAAATCGCGCTGCCCGCCGACCGTCCACGCCCGGCGATGCAGTCCTTCGCCGGTGCCACCAGCACCTTCGAGATCGATGCCGCACTGCACGCCGAGCTCGCCGGACTGGCCCGCACACAGGGCGTCACGGTGTTCATGGTCGTGCAGGCCGCGCTCGCGGTGCTGCTCGCCAGGCTCAGCGGCACCGACGACGTCGCCATCGGCACCCCGATCGCGGGCCGCGGTGCCCGTGAACTCGACGATCTGGTCGGCATGTTCGTCAACACCCTGGTGCTGCGCAGCCGGATCACCGAGAGCGAGCCGTTCACCGCGCTGCTGACGCAGACCCGCGACACCGATCTGCGCGCCTTCGCCCACGCCGACGTCCCGTTCGAGCGGGTGGTCGACGCGATCCAGCCCGCGAGGTCGGCGGGCAGGCATCCGCTGTTCCAGGTGGCCCTGTCGTTCGAGAACCTCGCCCCGGTCGCGTTCGAACTGCCGGGGATCACGGTCGGCGCACTGGATGCCCGCACCGCCGAGGCCAAGTTCGACCTGTTGCTCACCGTGCGGGAACAGCAGGACAACGGCGGTATGCACGCCGAATTCAGTTACGCGACAGACTTGTTCGATGCGAACACCGTGCGGAGCTTCGGTCGGCGGTTCGTCCGTCTGCTCACCGCCGTGGCCGCCGACCCCGACCTCGCCGTCGGCGATATCGACCTGCTCGACCCCGCCGAATTCCTCGCGCAAACCACGTTCGCGGGCCCGGTGGCCGAGCCGGAACGCACGCTCGCGCAGTTGATGGACGACGCGGTACGCGCGAATCCGACCGGCATCGCCCTGCGCGGCGACGGTCGCGGCTTCACCTACACCGAGCTCGACGCCGCCGCCAACCAGCTGGCCCGCGGTCTCATCGCCCGTGGCGCCGGTCCGGAAGTCGCTGTCGCCGTGGCGATTCGGCGATCGGTCGAATCGGTGCTCGCGGTGTGGGCGATCGCGCGCACCGGCGCGGTGATCGTGCCGATCGACCCCGGCTACCCCGCCGAGCGGATCAGTCACATGGTCAGCGACTCTGGCGCTGTCTTCGGCATCACCCTGGCCGCCGAACTCGCCGGATTGCCCGCGCTGCCCGGCGACGGCGGCTGGGTCGCGCTCGACGACCGGGCGTTCACCGCCGAGATCGCCGGGTGCGCGACCGTCGGCCTGCGCGAAATCGAACTATTCGCCCCGTCGAACACCGGCAATGCCGCGTACATGATCTACACCTCCGGCTCGACCGGACTGCCCAAGGGTGTCGTCGTCACCCACGCCGGACTCGCCAACTTCTGCGCCGAGCAGAAGCAGCGCTACCGCCTCGACTCCGCTACGCGCGCACTGGCTTTCGCCTCACCATCGTTCGACGCGTCCATGCTGGAACTGCTGCTCGCCATCGGTGGCGCGGGCACTCTCGTGGTAGCGCCCGCCGGATTCGTCGGCGGTACCGAACTCGCCGAGCTGATCCGCACCGAGGGCGTCACCCATACCTTCCTGACGCCTTCGGTACTGGCCACCCTCGACCCCGACGGCGTCCCCGGTCTGCGCGCCCTGATCGTCGGCGGCGAACACGTACCCGCCGAGCTGGTCGCGCGCTGGAATACGCTGCCCCAGCGGCACTTCCACAACGGTTACGGGCCCACCGAAACCACCGTCATGACCGCCATCAGCGACGCGCTGCACCCCGGCGACACCGGCCACATGGGCGGGCCGATCCGCGGCATCCGCGCCCTGATCCTCGACGAACGCCTGCGCCCGGTCCCCGAAGGCGTCACCGGCGAGCTCTACCTCGGCGGCATCCAGCTCGCCCGTGGCTACCACCGGCGCCCCGCTCTCACCGCGTCACGCTTCATCGCCGACCCCTTCGGTCCGGTGGCCGCTGGGTCACTATCCGCCGGGCCCGCAGGCGCTCGTCTCTACCGCACCGGCGACCTCGTTCGCCGACGTGGCGATACCCTGGAGTTCGTGGGCCGCAACGACTTCCAGGTCAAGATCCGTGGTCTGCGCATCGAACTCGGTGAGATCGACGCGGTGCTGGCCGCCGCACCCGGCGTCGCCTGGGTCACCACGCTCGGCCGCGACAACGGCACCGGCTCGACCATGCTGGTGTCCTACGTCATGGCCGAGCAGGGCAGAGACCTCGACACCGCCGAGCTCACCGCGCTCGCCGCACAGGTGCTGCCCGACTACATGGTGCCCGCCGCGATCGTCGTCCTCGACGAGATTCCGCTGACCCCCGTCGGCAAGCTGGATCGGCGCGCGCTGCCGGACCCGGCGGCCGTCCGCGGCGAATACCGCCCGCCACGCACCCTCGCCGAGAAGACCATCGCACGGGTGATCGCCGACGTCCTCGGCCACGACCGGGTCGGACTCGACGACGACTTCTTCGCCCTCGGCGGCGACAGCATCACCGCCATCCAGGTGGTATCACGGGCCACCTCGGCCGGAGTCGCCCTGCGACCGCGTGACCTGTTCGACGCGCGCACCGTCGCCGCGCTCGCCGAACGCGCCGAAGTCACCGTCGAACCGAGCGTCCCGTCCGCCTCGCTCCCGCTCACCGCGACCGCCGCTGGGCTCATCGAAGCGGGCGAGACCGCGGTGGAACCCCGGGCGGTGGTGCTCGAGGTGCCTGCCGACTGCCCGGACGAGGCCGTGGCGGCCGCCGCGGCCACGGTGATGAATCAGCATCCGATGCTGTGGGCGCTGCTCGACCGCACCGGCGATACCCCGGTGTTGCGTATCCCGCCGGTCGACGAACGCACCGGCCGCGCCTTCCGCAGGCTCGACTCCGAAGACGGGGAGTCCTCGCTGCCCGTCGACGACATCGTCGCCGCGGCCGCCGCGGCGCTCGACCCGGACGAGGGCCGCAATATCCACTTCGTGCTCACCGGCGACGCCGGTAGCTCGACCACCCTGGTCGTCGTCGCGAATGCCCTTGTCCTCGACGAGAATTCGTGGCGCGCCGTTGTCGACCAGCTCACCACGGCGTGGAGCCGCGGCCGCCACGCCGCACCCGCCGCGCCCGATGCCGGACTCGGCGACCTGGTCCGTCGACTCGCCGAGTATCCGGCCACGGCCGCGGCGCGCGGGGAACGCGAGTACTGGCACCGCGCGATCCGGTCCAGGGCAGGTGAATCCGCCGATCTGCACCAGCGCAACCGGGTCTCACTGAGCATCACCGGTGAGGGCACCACCGCGGTGCGCACGGTCGCCGAGGCCTACCGCGCCACCGTCGACGAGGTGCTGCTCACCGCCGCCGCGCTGGCCCTGCACACCGCGGCCGACACCGCCGCGGCACGGGTGATCGGCACGGTGGTGCGGCTGCGCGCCGACCAGCGCCTGCTCGGTCGGCCCGATGCCGAGAACGTGGTCGGCGGGTTCACCACCGACTACCCGCTGGCACTGCGCCTGGACGGGGTCGACGTCGCCGACGCGCTCGTCGGCGGTCCCGCCGCGGGGGCGGCCCTGGCCCAGATCAAGGAACTGCGCCGCGCGGTCCCCGCCCACGGCGCCGGTTTCGGTCTGCTCCGCTACCTCGACGCCGAGACCTCCGACAGCGTCCGCACGCTGGACCGCGGCCGATTCGCGGTGCGCCTGCGCGACCTGCGCCCGGCGCGGGTGCACACCGATGTCGCCGCCGACGACCTGGCGCTGGCACTCACCGTCGACGCCACCGATGACGGGCTGGTCGCCCGATTCGATTACGCCACCGCCGTACTCACCGCGGACGCGGTCAAAACCTTTGCCGAACACTGGATCCGCGCGCTCGGCGGACTCGCCGAACACGGATTACGGCCCGGTGCGGGTGGATTCACGCCGTCGGACTTCCCGCTCGTGCGGCTCGGTCAGACCGAGCTGACGCGACTGGCCCGCCGCTACCCGCTGATCGGTGACGTGTGGCCGGTAACCCCGCTGCAGTCGGGGATGCTGTTCCACGCGCTGCTCGCGGAGAACTCGGTCGACCCCTACATCACCCAGTTCGTCCTCGACCTCGACCTGTCCGTGGACGCCGAGCGACTGCACGAGGCGGCGCAGGCCGTGCTCGACCGGCACGACAACCTGCGCGTCGCGTTCGCCACCGACGCCGCGGGCACCCCGCTGCAGGTGGTGCTCGACGACATCGACGTGCCGTGGCAGGTCATCGACACAGTGCTCGATGGCGCCCCTCCCGAGGGCCCTGCGTGGTCACGCTCCGCTAGCGTGTCCCAGCCCGCCGGTCGGGACGCGGACGACGCCGCCTACCAGCGCATTCGCGCCGCCGATCTGGCCGCGCACTTCGACATGGCCGCCGCGCCGCTGCTGCGGTTCACCCTGGTACGCACCGCCGGGACCGCGCATCTGCTGGTCACCAGCCACCACATCCTGATCGACGGCTGGTCGACGCCGCTGCTGCTGCAGGAACTGCTCACCGCGTACGTGGTCGGCGGTCGGAGCAGGCGGTTGCCGAAGGTCGCGCCCTACCGCGACTACCTGGCCTGGCTCGTCGATCAGGATCTCGAAGCCGCCAGGACGGCATGGCGCACCGCGCTCACCGGCCTGGCCGAGCCCACTCCGCTCGCGCCCGTCGATCAGGGCCGCGAGATCGCCACGGGCACAGGTGAAACCGGCTTCGCCCTCTCACCCGCCGACACCACCGCACTGAGCGAGCTCGCCGCGAGCCTCGGCGTCACGGTGAACACCGTGGTCCAGGCGGCGTGGGGTCTGCTCATCGCCCGGCTGGTGGATCGCGACGACGTGGTGTTCGGCGCCACCGTCTCGGGCAGGCCGGCCGAGCTCGACGGTGTGGAGCGGATGGTCGGGCTGTTCCTCAACGCGATTCCCGTCCGGGTGCGGTTGCGTCCCGGCGATACCGTCGCCGAGCTGCTGCGCAGGCTGCAAGACGAGCAGGCCGCGCTGCTCGATCATCACTATCTGGGTCTCGGTGAGATCCAGGAGATCGCCGGTATCGACGCGCTGTTCGATTCGCTCGTCGTCTTCGAGTCGTTCCCGGTCGACCGCGCGGGGCTCGCGCAGGCCGCGTCCGGATCGGCCGCTGTCACCGGGATGGACGCCGCCAACGGCACCCACTACCCGCTCACCGTGCAGGTTGTCGCCGACGGCCAGCTCCGGGTATCGGTGAAGTACCTGCGCGATGTGTTCGGCGAGGACACCGCGAATGCCATGGCGCAACGCTTTTCGATGTTGCTGGCGAGATTCACCGCCAGCCCGCAGGCCAGGATCGCCGAGATAGATGTGCTGCTCGCGGAGGAGCGCGCGACCCTGGCGACGGTCAATGCCACCGACGCGCCCGAACTGCTCGACGAGGCCACCCTGCTGTCATTGTTCGACGCGCAGGTCAAGCGCACCCCGCACGCCACCGCGCTGGTCGACGGTGAAACCAACTACACCTACACGGAATTCGACGAACGGGTGCGCCAGCTCGCCGCCGGTCTTCGCGCACGTGGCGCCGGGCCGGAGACGCTGGTCGCCGTCGCCATGCGGCGCGGAATCGATCTGGTGACCGCGATCTACGCGGTGCTGCGGACCGGGGCGGCGTACGTTCCGGTCGACCCGGACCATCCGGCCGAACGGACCGAGCGGGTGCTGGCCGCGGCGGCCCCGATCTGTGTGCTCGCCACCGCCGGATTCACCTCCACCTCGGGCCCGCCGATCATCGAGATCGACGCTGTCAGTGGCGAAGTGGCGGATCTCGCGATGCCGAAGGCGGACAATCTCGCCTACGTCATCCACACCTCCGGGTCCACCGGAACGCCCAAGGGTGTCATGCTCACCCATCGTCAGCTGGTCAACCAGTTCCGCTGGGCACAGCGCACCTACCCGCACGGCCCCGGCGACGTGGTCCTGCACAAGACCCCGGTCACCTTCGACATCTCCACCTGGGAGTTGTTGTGGCCGTTGCACACCGGCGCCACCGTGGTGATCGCCGCCCCCGACGGTCACCGTGACCCGGCCTACCTGGCCGAGGTGATCACCGAACGCGCCGTCACCACCGTGCATTTCGTGCCGTCGATGCTCGATGCTTTCCTCGCCGATCGCGGCAGCGGCGAATTCCCCTCGCTGCGGCGGGTATTCGCGGCGGGCGAGGCGCTGTCGTCCTCGACCGCCCGCCGGTTCGCTCAGGTGCTACCCGCGGCGTCGCTGGTCAACTGGTACGGGCCCGCCGAGGCCACCGTGGTGACCGCGGCGCCGGTCGAAGCCGGGCCTGCCGTGGGTATTCCGATCGGCGTACCGGTCGCCAATACGCGCGTCCATGTGCTGGATCGTCAACTGCGGCCGGTCCCGCCCGGCACGGTGGGGGAGTTGTACCTGGAAGGCGTGCAGCTGGCCCGTGGCTACCTCGGTGCGCCCACGCTCACCGCCGAACGCTTCGTCGCCCATCCCGGTGGCGGCAGGCTCTATCGCACCGGCGACGTCGTGCGCTGGACAGCCGACGAGAGCCTGGAATACCTGGGCCGCAGTGACTTCCAGGTGAAGTTGCGCGGTCAGCGCATCGAGCTCGGTGAAGTCGAGGCCGTCCTGCGCGACCACCACAGCGTCCGGCACGCCGCGGTCGCGCTGGTGCACGGCCCGACGGGTGACCGTCTGGTCGGCTATGTGGTGCCTGCCGAGGCGCCGCTCGAGGAAACTCGAGCGTCGGCTCGCCCCGAGGGCTACTCGATCGAAAGCGGCGCCACCACTGCCGGTTTCGATCAATCGGCATTGCTCGCCCATGCCAGGGCGGCGCTGCCGTCGTACATGGTTCCGGCGAGCCTGGTGACGCTGAAGTCCTTGCCGCTCAACGCCAGCGGCAAGCTCGACCGTAAGGCCCTACCCGTCCCCGCCTTCACCACTCGCGCCTACCGCCCGCCGACCACGCCGTTGCAACGTGCCGTCGCCGAGGTCTACGCGGAGGTGCTCGGCGCGGGCAAGGTCGGCCTCGACGACGACTTCTTCGAACTCGGCGGCAACTCCCTGGTCGCCACCAAGGCGATCAGCCGATTGCGCACCAGGGTCGGCGCGGAGGTGCGGGTGCAGTGGTTCTTCACCGACGCCACCGTCGCCGCGCTGGCCGCCCGGATCGACGCCACCCAGTCCGCCGGCGGCGACTACGACCTCACCTCCGACCTCGAATCCGACGACGCCCTCGGTGTCCTGCTGGCCATCCGCAACCGGGTACCGCACGGCACCGAGGCGGGCGGCGCACTGTTCTGCATCCACCCGATGTACGGGCTGTCCTGGTGCTACGCCGGTCTGGCGCAGTACATTCCGGCACGGCGGCCGATCTTCGGTCTGCAGTCACCCGCGCTGAGCGAGGCGGGCTACCTGCCGGGCACGCTCGCCGAGATGGCGCGCCGCTACGCCGCCGAGATCAGGACCCAGCAGCCGCACGGGCCGTACCGGCTGATGGGCTGGTCGCTCGGCGGTGTGCTCGCCCATGCCGTCGCCACCGAACTCCAGGCGGCGGGGGAGCAGGTGTCGCTGCTGGCGATGCTCGATTCCCATCCCGATATCGACGTGCCCGATTTCCACTCCGCGGTCCGCGACGCACTCGCCGAACTCGGCGTCGACATCAGCGCGGCGCTGCCCGCCGCGGGCGTGCGCGAACTCAGCGAGGACGCACTGGCCGCGCTGCACGCGATCATCCCGGCCAACATGGCCGTGCTCACTCCGGAACGGGTGCGCCGGATCTATCGCAGCGCGGTGCGCTCGGCCGAGTTGATCGCCGAGCACCGGCCCGCGGTGTTCCGCGGCAGGCTCGAGTACTTCAGCGCGCTCGGACACGAGGCGGCGGCGGCGAATTGGGCCCCGTATGTCGACGGCGCGGTGCGCGACCGGCCGGTCGCGGTGGTGCATGATCAGATGACTTCGCCGTCGGCGCTGGCCGAGATCGGGCCACGGCTGGCGGAGTTGCTCGACGCCGGTGACCGTGCGGCCGGAGCGCGATGACATCACGACGGGCGCAATCACATTGCGCAGGGGCGCGATGACATCAGCGGTGCCGGTGAGGCATGATGTGACCGCGCTGTTGTAACGATTACCCCTGTTGTAACTACCGGATAACCCGTAGGGTCTGGCGTGTTGCAACTTCGTGCCCTGTTGGGAGCACGGACCGAGTCGGAATTCGAGACGAAGCGAAGGTGCGAAATTGATGCGTCGGCCCACCCGGCGTCGTGGCTCCAGGGCCGCGGCGATGATCGCGGCAACGGCAGTGGCGGCGGGACTGATGTCCGGTATCGGCACGAGCCCGGCGTCAGCTGACCCGATCATCGATTCCAAGAGCCTGCTCGCCAACCCCGTCTCCGACGACGGCTCCAAGATCGTCAAGGCCGAGGTGAAAGACGCGCGCAGTCTGCGACTGCACGTGTACTCCGCGGCCATGGACCAGAACATCATCGTCGACGTGCAGCGCCCCGCCGACGCCTCGGTCCCGCGCCCCACCCTGTACCTGCTCAATGGTGCGGGCGGCGGCGAGGATTCGGCCTCGTGGGTGGCCAAGACCGACGCACTCGAGTTCCTCGGCGACAAGAACGTCAACGTCATCCAGCCGATCGGTGGCTCGTGGAGCTACTACACCGACTGGATCGCCGACGACCCGGTCCTCGGGCGCAATAAGTGGAAGACCTTCTTCACCGAGGAGCTGCCGCCGCTGGTCGACGGCGCGCTCGGCACCAACGGCGTGAATGCCATCGCGGGTCTGTCCACCTCGGGCACCACTGTGCTCGCGCTGCCGATCGCCAAGCCCGGCCTCTACCAGGCGGCCGCGGCGTACAGCGGTTGCGCGCAGACCTCCGACCCCGTCGGTTCGGAGTTCGTGAAGGTCACGGTCGAGACCTGGGGCGGCGGCGACACCATGAACATGTGGGGTCCGCAGGGCTCGGAGGAATGGGTCAAGAACGACCCCTACGTCAATGCCGAAGGTTTGCGGGGCGTCGATCTCTACGTCTCCACCGGCAACGGCCTGCCCGGCCCGTACGACACCCTCGATGGTCCGTACGCGCTGCCCGGTGCCTTCGGCCTGGCCAACCAGATCGTCATCGGTGGCATCATCGAGGCCGGCACCAACTACTGCACGCACAACCTGGCCAACCGGCTCAACGAGCTGGGTATCCCGGCGACCTTCAACTTCCGCCCCAACGGCACCCACTCCTGGGGCTACTGGAAGGACGAGCTGAAGCTGTCGTGGCCGACGTTGGCTCGCGGGCTCGGCCTCTAGACACCAGTTTCTCCCGAACCGCCCCGGTAGCGAGCACTTCGCTGCCGGGGCGGTTCCATTTCCTCGACCTGCCCTCACCGTTTGCGAATTGTGGTTAACTTAGGTTGACTGGTCCAATCCGGTTCGCGCAACGGAAAGTGAGTGCATGGTCGCCGATCGCAGTGAGGCCGAACAGGCCGGCGAGCCGACGACCGCACCTGCCCGCGTCGTACGCCGCAGGCCGAAGGACCGCAAGATACAGATCATGCGGGCCGCCGCCCGCGCGTTCAGCGCGCGCGGTTACTACCCGGTCGGCGTGGACGAGATCGCCGCCGAGGTCGGCATCTCCGGGCCGGCGCTGTACCGCCATTTCGCCAATAAATACGCACTGCTCGTCGCCGCCGCCGAAGAGGGTGCTCGGGGTTTGCGCGATGTCGCCGCAGCGGCCGACGATCCGTCGCTGAGTCCAGAAGCCCGGCTCGACGCGCTGCTCACCGCCGTCGCCGAACGCAATATCGACATCCGCCGCGAGGCCGGGCTCTACCGCTGGGAACGCCGCTACCTCGAGCGCGAGGACCGGGTGCGCATTCGCGCGTTCTATCGCGAACTCGAGGCGAACGTCGCCGCGCGCATCGCCGAGGTGCGGCCGGCGGCGAGCGCCGACGATGTCATCCTGCTCGCGGTCGGCGCGTTGAGTTCGCTGGCCAGTATCGCCGCGCACCGCACCACCCTCTCGCACGGACGCATGCTCGCGGTGCAGCTCGAGATGGCCTGGGCGATCGTGCGCGCCGAGCTGCCGCCGACCCCCGCCGAGGCCGAGCCCGACAAGCAGACCCGCGGCCTGCCGGTCACCTCGAAACGTGAACAGCTACTCACCGAGGCGATCCGGATCTTCGGCCGCAACGGGTATCACGAATCGGGCATCGAGGAGATCGGCGCCGCCGTCGGCATCAATGCCTCGAGCGTGTACCGCCACTTCGACAGCAAGGCCGATCTGCTCGCGGCAGCCTTCCACCGCACCGCCGACCGGCTCGCGGTCGCGATCGGCGAAGCGCTGGCCGAGGGCGAGGACCGCGCCGACGCCGCCCGCCGCATCGCCGACCAGCACGCCCGCCTCACCTTCGCGACGCCCGAGATCATGCCGGTCTACTACGCGGAGTTCAGCAACCTCCCGCAGGCCGAGCAGCACCGCCTGCGCGCCATCCAGCGCCAGAACATCCTCGAATGGGCGAACCTGCTCGACGGCGACTCGATCGAAGCCCGCTTCCGCGTGCACGCCGCCGTCGGCCAGATCATCGATGTCGGTCGGTTGCTGCGCTTCGACTCGCGTCCCGAACAACTGGCGCGCCTGGCCGCCCTCACCGACGCGGTGCTGCTCGGCAGCGGCTCGGCGGACGGGAACTAACCGCGGCCGTGGCGTAGGCGGAACAGCGCTTTCGCCAGCTGTAAATGCCCCGGGCGACGGTCGAAGGTGGACAGCCGGATCGGCGCCCGGTAGCGCCTGCGGGCGATCGACATGGTGCGGCTGTATTCGTGCAGACCCTGCTGACCGTGGCTGTGTCCCTGGCCGTATTCGCCGACACCGCCGAACGGCAGGGCCGGGATGCCGGTGAACGCGGTCGACGAATTCACCGTCACCACACCGACTTCGATCTGTTCGGCGATGAGCTCCGCGCTGGGGATATCGAGAGTGAAGATGGTGACGGCGATGCCGTTGCCCGCCGCGTTCACCCGGGTGACCGCGTCGGCGAGGTCGGCGACCCGGTTCACCACGAGCACCGGGCCGATCCCTTCGCCGGTGATCGCGATGCTGTCCTCGGGAACCTCGGCCAGCACGATCGGTTCCACATACGGGTCGCGGAACGAATCGAGCCCGCCGAGCACCGCGTGCCCGCCGCGGGCGAGCGCGTCGCGGACCTGTTTGCGCACCACGTCGACCTGGGTGGCATTGATCATCGGCCCGTAGGAGGAGCGGTTGTCGGCGCCGGGACGCAGCTTCGCCGCCCGCTCGGCCACTGTGGCCAGGAAGTCGTCGAACACCGAATCGGCGACATAACAGCGCTGGATGCCCGAGGAGTTCTGCCCGGCGTTGGCCATCGCGCCGAACACCGCCGCCTCCGCGGCCGCGTCGAGCACCGCGTCGACGTGCACGATCATGCTGCCCTTGCCGCTGTTCTCCACGACCACCGGCGTCAGCGTCTGGGCGCACAGCGCGATCACCTCGCGTCCGCGCGCCTGCGGCCCGGCATAGGCGATCTTGTTCACCCCGGCCTTGCACAGGGCGGTAGCGGTCCGCGAATTTCCGGTAACCGCTTGCAGCACAGGCTGCTCGGGCGATACCGCGGCCCAGCTGTCGGCCAGCCAGGTGCCGACACCGGTGCTGAGTTCGTGCGGATTGAACACCACCGTATTACCGGCGGCCATGGCGTAGGCGATCGAACCCATCGGCGTGAACACCGGGTTGTTCCACGCACCGAGCACCCCGATCACGCCCAGCGGCAGATAGCCGACGGAGGCATGCTGATTGCGGGTCAACCAGCCGCTGGACAGGCGTTGCCTGCCCAGGGTGCGCTCGGCATTGCGGGCGGCCCAATCCAGATTCTCCACCGCCAGCATCACCTCCAGGGTGGCGTCGGCCTCCGGCTTGCCGGTCTCGCTGCGCAGAATTTCCACCAACTCGCCTGCGTTGCGGGCGATCTGGCGACGCCATTCGAGCAGCAAGCGCTTGCGGTCACCGAAAGTCAGTTCCCCCCACCAGTTCTGGGTGGCGCGTGCGGTGCGCACCGCACGGGTGACCTCGGCCGTGCCCTGCACGGGATACTGCGCGAGCTGTTCACCGGTGCGCGGATCGAATGCCGTCAGCACATCGGATCGACCGGTAGGCGCGGCGGCGGTAGAAGCCGACTCGACCATGGTCACCTCCCCAGATCGAACACGCCCGCACGCGGGCCGGTGAGACGAGTGTTTCCCCGCTGTCAGCGTATGGGTGCACAGCCCGGCCGACAAGGTCGGCGCACTGCCCTTGCACTGCCCACGTGAGCAACCCCACTGCCTTCGGCGAAGAACGCCCGGCAAACCGGGCGCATCAACGCAGACCCGGGCCGGGAAAACCGCCGGACCGGTAACATCGCGCCGAACGGTATGGATCACTTACCGGGAAGATTTTTTCCGCGTGCGCTCGTCTCGTTCAGGCCGTGCGCACCCGGCCGATGGTGGAGAGTTGATGCCGAGTTCGATCTCAGTGGATTCGCCCGCAGGTGGCGTCGCGTCGCGCGACAGTGAACCCGCGGTGCTGGTGTCCGACGTGCGCAAGTCGTTCGGTGACGTGCACGCCCTGCAGGGCATCAGTTTCCAGGCCGAGAAGGCCAGTGTGCTGGGCATCCTCGGACCCAATGGTGCGGGCAAGACCACGATGGTCAAAGTCCTGTCGACGCTGCTGCGCCCCGACTCCGGCACCGCCGTGGTCGCCGGGCACGACGTGCTCACCGACGCCGCGGCCGTGCGCCGGTCGATCATGATGACCGGCCAGTACGCCGCGCTCGACGAGAACCTGACCGGCCGGGAGAACCTCGAGCTGTTCGGTCGGCTGATGGGCCTGACCAAGTCGGCCGCTCGCAAGCGCGCCGAGGTGCTGCTCGAGGAGTTCGACCTGGTGAGCGCGGGCAAACGGGCCGTGCGCAACTACTCCGGCGGCATGCGCCGTCGCGTCGACATCGCCTGCGGGCTGGTGGTACGGCCCGAGGTGGTGTTCCTCGACGAGCCGACCACCGGTCTCGACCCGCGCAGCCGTCAGGGCGTGTGGGATCTGGTGACCGCGCTCAAGAATCAGGGCATCACGGTGTTGCTCACCACGCAGTACCTCGAAGAGGCCGACGTGCTCAGCGACAACATCATCGTCATCGACAAGGGCACCGTCATCGCGGAAGGCACCGCCGACCAGCTCAAGGCGAAGACCGGCGGCAGCTACTGCGAGATCGTCCCGCTGGACCTGAGCCGCCTCCCGGCGACCGTGCAGGCCCTCGGCGACCTGGTCCCGGCCGCCGTCGCCGCCGATATCGACGGCGCCGACAAGCTGTCCATCCCCGCCCCCGACGGCGCGGCCACCCTCGCCGAGGCGCTGCGCAGGCTCGACAACGCGGGCATCGACCTGGCCGACATCGCCCTGCGCAGGCCCTCGCTCGACGACGTGTTCCTCTCGATCACCGGTCATTCGGGCGGCCACTAGTGAGCGTCTCCACCCCCGCGGCGAACACGTTGTTCGCCGAGCTTCCCGCTGTGCACCCGAGCAGTTTCGCGCAGTGGCGCGCGCTGACCGGGCGCATCGTGCGCACCATGGCCACCAAGGGTGAGCTGATCGTCGCGGTGCTCACCCCACTCGTGGTCACCGTGGCCTTCTACCTGCCCCTGCGGTACGTGATGAAGGTCCAGGGCATCGACTACGCGCAGTACGTGATGCCGATCGTCGTGCTGCAGACGATGGCCATGACGATGATGTCGAACGCGCAGCTCGCGGCGTTCGAAGCGCTCACCGGGTTGAGTACCCGGCTCCAGACGATGCCGATCGGTTCGCTGGTTCCGCTGATGTCGCGCATTTGCGCGGGTCTGGTGCGGTCGATCGTCTCGCTGATCGCGACCGTCGGCTACGGCTATGTGATCGGTTTCCGGTTCACCGGCGGCTGGGTGCAGGCGCTCGCGTTCTGCGGATTCGCGCTGGCCGTCGGCGTGGTGCTCACGCTCGGCGCCGACGCGCTCGGCAGCATGACCAAGAACCCCGAGGCGCTCAGCCAGGCCCTCACCCTGCCGATTCTGATCTTCGGCATGATGTCGACCGGGTTCGTGCCAGAGGCCAGCTTCCCGTCGTGGGTGCGCCCGTTCGCGCGCAATCAGCCGATCTCCCAGTTCGCCCAGACGCTCAGCGATATGGCCGCGGGCCACCTGAGCTGGGCCGGCACGTGGGTGTCGCTGGCGTGGCTGGGCGGACTGGCTGTTTTCTTCCTCCCACTGGCGGTGTGGGCGAGTGTGAGGCGATCATGACAACAATCGAGAAGGCCTCCGTGGAGGAGGCCGCGGCCGATCTGCCGGTGGTGCGTACCAAGCCGGAGGGATCGCTGTCGGTGTGGTTCACCCACAGCCTCATCCAGACCAAACGGCTGTTGATGGTGTGGTTGCGTGACCCGTCGACGACCATCCAGACCATCGCCTACCCGGCGGTGACCCTGCTGATGTTCCGCATCGTGCTCGGTGACTCGATCACCGCGGCCACCGGTGCCCCCAGCATCTACGGCCAGGCCGCGCTGCTCACCCTGGTCGCCGCCATGACCGGCGCGGTGGTGAGTGCGCTCGGATTCAAGCGGGAGAAGGCATCGGGACTGCTCAGCCGGTTCTATACGATGCCGCTGAACAAGGCTTCGCTGCTCACCGGTCGGCTGCTGGCCGAGATGCTGCGCATCCTGATCACCACATTGATCGTGCTGCTGGTCGCGGTCCCGCTGGGGTTCCTGTTCATGGAGGACCCGTTCGCCAATATCGCGCTGGTCCTGGTTCCGGTGCTGTTCGGCATCGGGTTCGCGGTGATGGTGACGGCGCTGGCCACGATCACCGAGGGCGTGATGCTGATCAGCCTGATCGGCATCCTCAACACGCTGCTGATGTTCTTCAACACCGGCTTCGTTCCGGTCTTCGCCTACCCGACCTGGTTGCAGGATGTGGTCGCGAATCAGCCGATGAGCTGCGCGATCGATGCGATGAAGGGGCTGTCCTACGGTGGGCCGGTCGCTGAACCGCTGCTCAAGACCGTCGCGTGGACGGTGGGGATGGTCGCGGTCTTCGCCTATCCGGCGATCGTCGGCTACAAGAAGGCCGCCGAGTCCTCGTAGCGACTGTCGTAATCGTGCAATCGGGCTTCCGAGAATCAGTTTTCTGATTGATGCGAGGCCGATTGCACGATTACGCCGGTTCCCCGTCGAGTGCTGCGGCGCGGTCGAAGGGGTAGTCGAGCCAGCGGTCGCGGTTGGTCCAACCGACGAGGTCGTAGCGCCAGCGGAACGGCCAGGTGTGGGCGACGGTGTTGAACAGGGCCGCGCCGAGCGCGGTGTAGTCGTCATGGGCCGAGAGCAACGCGCGCTGGCCGCGCGCGGATTCGGTGAAGAAGGCGTCGAACATGGCGATGGACTGGTCGGTGGTGAGCCGGCCCAGACCCCACAGGCCACGCATGCGCATCCAGTACACGGCCCTGGCCCGCCACGGCCAGAGGGCTTCGATCGGGTTCTCGCCGCGCTGCACCGCGGCGACGGCGGTGTCGGCCAGCGCGAGTGAGTCGGCCACGCTGTAGCCCGTGCACGGGTGCATCATCCCGCCGAGTGAGCCGAAAGGCACCGCCACAGCGGTCCCCTTCTTCGGGGGCGGCTGATCCAGGGGATAGTGGGCGGCTTCGTGCGGTTCGCCGCCGGTGAGCTGGATACCGTGGGCCGCGAGCCTGTTCAAGGTGCGCTTGCGTAACTCGTGCTGCGGCATCCCGCCACGTAACCCGAGGCTGGTTTCCTCGAAGATCACCGTCCCGTCCCCGAGCGGCACCGCGTAGAGGAACGACGGCGGCTCATCAGGACCCGCTCCGTTCTCCGGCCGCCAATCCAGCAGCAGCCCTTCGCCTTCGGCGACCATCGGTGCCGCGGTCTGCGCGTCCACGAAGATCCCGTGCGCCGACGCGGCCCTGCGCTTGCCCAACGTCGGCAGTCCCCGCGTATCGAATACCGCCCCCGCGGCGATCACCGTGCCGTCCGCGAGCTCCACCTCGTGCGCATCCACCCGCCGCGCCCGGTCCGCGAAAACGGTCGCGTCATCCAGCGCCAGCGCGGCGTGCAACCCAGCCTTCGACAACACGCAATAGGGCCGCTCGATCCGATGCTCACCCTTGGTCCACACCGTCGGCGCCGCGATCAGCTGCGCGATCGCACTCGCGGGCAACCACTCCGGCAGTTCGTCCACCCAGCAGGAAAAGGTCGGGGGAAACAGTCGCTCAGGCCGAGGATCCACCGCCGCGACCCGCAGCCCGGCCACCGCGGCCCGATGCGCCAACCCGCGCCCGGCCGGTCCGAGCCCGACCACACAGATATCGAATTCCCGCGCAACGCTCACGTCCGCATTCAATCGGCAGCGTCCGCGCCACGCAAGCACCCTGTGATCGGGTAGTCACTCAGGAACTCGCGCAGCGTCTCCGCCATCGAACAGGCAGCCCGCGGTGGCGGGCTGGTATCCGGGCGTGTCGAACACCGGCTGCTCGGGAGCCGTACCGAGGCAACGGTTTACCCGGCGGAATCAGCGCGGCGTCACCCAGGTGGTGATGTCGGCGTGGACGACCTCGATGCCGTCCTTGTCGTAGATCGAGACGGGGACGGTCAGTTCCTGGCCCGTGGTGATCGCGCCGAAGTCGGGGATCTCGTCGAGTTTCGCGACCGCGCGCAGGCTCGATTCCGCCTTGGCCAGGTACTGGACGTTCATCGACTTGGGGATCCAGCGATGGGTGGTGGGAACGGTGGCCTCGCTGAGCATGCCCATCGCCACCTCGGCGAGATTGCAGGCCGCGATCGCGTGGAAGGTGCCGAGGTGATTGTGGATGCCGAACCACTTCGGCGAGGTCACCTCGCAGACGCCGGGTTCGAGGCGAATCACCTGGGGGAGCACGGTGCCGAAGTAGGGGACCTTGGCGACCATGCCGAGTGAGAACAGCGCGTGTCCGATGCGGTTGTCGGGCAGCTTCTTCCAGCCGCGGTAGGTCGCGGTTTCCTGTGTCATGTCCGCTATCTTACTCAAAAGTAAGGTAGCGGGGAACCCTCCGGTGACCAGGCATGGCGACGAGCCAGCTACCATTGCTCGGTACAGCCCAGCCGGCGGTGCGGTCCAGGTAGTAGCCCCTTTGGTGGCGTGATCGATACCTCATGGCCCCCGATTTGAAGGACGTCGTCGGCATGGTGCATACTGTTCGGGTTGCCTTGCGCAGGATCCCCGCTCTTCGGAGCGGATGGCCTGGGCGAGGGGAGCAGTAGTTTGTATCTCGCCGGTTCGCCGGTGTGGATACGTTCGGTACCACGCACTTCCGGCCGATGGTGAGCAACTGACCAGGGTCGGAGAATAAGCGTTAGGGCGACACGCCCGACCGCGTGGGCCGGAGAACCATGACAGATGAACAGCGGCGAGGACTAGGTAGTGCCTTTTGGTGCGCCCTGGTTGCGGGTCTTTAGTGGGAAACCACGCTGAGGCGTCTTTCTGTGTTCGGGCTGTGCAAATTGAGGGTGGTGCGGGAGCCAGCTCCTGTGACCACGAAGGAAAGCGGAGAAAAGGACACTTAGCGTGGCGGGACAAAAGATCCGCATCAGGCTCAAGGCCTATGACCACGAGGCGATCGACGCGTCAGCGCGCAAGATCGTGGAAACGGTGACCCGCACCGGCGCCCGTGTGGTCGGGCCTGTGCCGTTGCCGACCGAGAAGAACATCTACTGCGTCATCCGTTCGCCGCACAAGTACAAGGACTCGCGCGAACACTTCGAGATGCGCACGCACAAACGCCTCATCGACATCCTCGACCCGACGCCGAAGACGGTTGACGCGCTCATGCGCATCGACCTGCCGGCCAGCGTCGACGTCAACATTCAGTGACGGGGACTCGAGACACAATGACTGACAACAAGAACCGGCCCGCAGCCGGCATCCTGGGCACCAAGCTCGGCATGACCCAGGTCTTCGACGAGAAGAACCGCGTCGTCCCGGTCACCGTCATCAAGGCGGGACCGAACGTGGTCACCCAGATTCGTACCGTGGAGCGCGACGGCTATTCGGCCGTGCAGATCGCTTTCGGCGCCATCGACCCGCGCAAGGTGAACAAGCCGACTTCCGGCCAGTTCGCCAAGGCCGGTGTCACCCCGCGTCGCCACGTCACCGAGATCCGCGTCGCGGATGCCTCCACCTTCGAGATCGGCCAGGAACTCTCGGCTGATGTCTTCGAAGAGGGCACCTACGTCGACGTGACCGGAATCAGCAAGGGCAAGGGCTTCGCCGGCACCATGAAGCGTCACGGCTTCAAGGGCCAGGGCGCCTCGCACGGTGCGCAGGCTGTGCACCGTCGCCCGGGTTCCATCGGTGGCTGTGCCACTCCCGGCCGCGTGTTCAAGGGCATGCGCATGTCGGGTCGTATGGGTTCCGACCGCGTCACCACGCAGAACCTCTCGGTTCACAAGGTCGATGCCGAGAACGGTTTGCTCCTGGTCAAGGGTGCTATCCCCGGCCGCAAGGGCAACATCGTGATCGTCAAGAGCGCCGTGAAGGGTGGTGCGCACGCATGACCAGCCTCGACAAGAAGGCCAACCTGACGCTGACCGTTAAGGCCGCAGGCGGCAAGACCGAAGGCACCGTCGAACTCCCCTCGGAGATCTTCGACGTGACCGCCAACGTCGCGCTGATGCACCAGGTCGTCATCGCGCAGCTGGCCGCCGCTCGCCAGGGTACCCACTCCACGAAGACTCGTGGCGAGGTCCGTGGTGGTGGCAAGAAGCCGTACCGCCAGAAGGGCACCGGCCGCGCCCGTCAGGGCTCGACCCGTGCGCCGCAGTTCGCCGGCGGTGGCGTTGTCCACGGCCCGCAGCCGCGTGACTACAGCCAGCGGACCCCCAAGAAGATGAAGGCGGCCGCCCTGCGCGGTGCCCTCTCCGACCGGGCCCGCAACGAGCGCATCCACGTGATCACCGAACTGGTCTCGGGTCAGAACCCGTCGACCAAGATTGCCAAGAACTTCCTGGCCGAGCTCTCGGGCCGCAAGAAGTTCCTGGTCGTCGTCGGCCGCGAGGACGTCGCCGCGTGGAAGAGCGTGGCGAACCTGGAGAACGTGCTGCCGATCGCCCCGGATCAGCTCAACACCTACGACGTCCTCAACAGCGACGACGTGGTGTTCAGCGTCGAGGCCCTGAACGCGTTCGTTCACGGTCCCGCCGAGGCGGCCCAGGAGGAGAGCAAGTGACCACCATCGCCGACCCCCGCGACATCCTGCTCGCGCCGGTCATCTCGGAGAAGTCCTACGGGCTGATCGAGGAAGGCACCTACACCTTCCTGGTGCACCCGGACTCGAACAAGACGCAGATCAAGATCGCCGTTGAGAAGGTTTTCGGCGTCAAGGTCACCAGCGTCAATACCGCCAACCGTCAGGGCAAGCGCAAGCGGACCAAATTCGGTTACGGAAAGCGCAAGGACACCAAGCGCGCACTCGTGACCCTCTCGGCCGATAGCAAGCCCATCGAGATCTTCGGAGGACCGGTCGCGTAAGCGCCTGGGACTCCAGAAAGCGAGAAGAACTCATGGCAATCCGTAAGTACAAGCCGACAACGCCGGGCCGTCGTGGCTCCAGCGTCTCGGACTTCGCCGAGATCACCCGGTCGACGCCGGAGAAGTCGCTGCTGCGCCCGCTCACCAAGTCCGGTGGTCGTAACGCGCACGGTCGCATCACCACGCGTCACCGCGGTGGCGGTCACAAGCGTGCCTACCGCGTCATCGACTTCCGTCGACTGGACAAGGACGGCATCCCGGCCAAGGTCGCTCACATCGAGTACGACCCCAACCGCACCGCCAACATTGCACTGCTGCACTTTGCCGACGGCGAGAAGCGCTACATCATCGCGCCGAAGGGCATCAAGCAGGGCAGCCCGATCGAGTCCGGCCCCACGGCCGACATCAAGCCGGGTAACAACCTGCCGCTGCGCAACATCCCGACCGGTACCACGATTCACAACGTGGAGCTCCGTCCGGGCGGCGGCGCCAAGCTGGCTCGTTCCGCTGGAATGAGCATTCAGCTGCTCGGCAAGGAAGGGCCGTACGCGACCCTTCGTATGCCTTCGGGTGAAATCCGCCGTGTCGACGTGCGCTGCCGCGCATCCGTCGGCGAGGTCGGTAACGCCGAGCAGTCGAACATCAACTGGGGCAAGGCCGGCCGTATGCGCTGGAAGGGCCGTCGTCCTACCGTCCGTGGTGTCGTCATGAACCCGGTCGACCACCCGCACGGTGGTGGTGAGGGTAAGACCTCCGGTGGTCGCCACCCGGTCTCCCCGTGGGGTCAGCCTGAGGGCCGCACCCGCAAGCCCAACCGCCCGAGTGACAAGCTCATCGTTCGCCGTCGCAAGACCGGCAAGAAGCGCTAAGGAGGAGGTAAGAAATGCCACGCAGCCTCAAGAAGGGCCCGTTCGTCGACGACCACCTCCTCGCGAAGGTGGACGTGCAGAACGAAAAGGGCACGAAGCAGGTCATCAAGACCTGGTCGCGTCGCTCGACCATCATCCCCGATTTCATCGGACACACTTTCGCCGTCCACGACGGTCGCAAGCACGTCCCGGTGTTCATCTCGGACAACATGGTCGGTCACAAGCTCGGTGAATTCGCGCCGACCAGGACGTTCCGCAGCCACATCAAGGACGACCGGAAGAGCAAGCGGCGATGACTGAGACCATTCAGAACCCGACTGCACGCGCCACCGCCAAGCACGTTCGGTGCACCCCGATGAAGGCCCGTCGCGTCGTGGACATGGTCCGCGGCAAGAGCGTCGAGGACGCGCTGGCCATCCTGCGGTTCGCACCGCAGGCTGCCAGCGAGCCCGTGGCCAAGGTCGTGGCTTCGGCCGCGGCGAACGCCGAGAACAACCTCGGCCTCAACCCGGCCACCCTGGTCATCTCGACTGCTTTTGTCGACGAGGGCGCCACCATGAAGCGTTTCCAGCCGCGGGCCCAGGGCCGTGCGTTCCGGATTCGCAAGCGCACCAGCCACATCACCATCGAGGTCGAGAGCGTGCCCACCACCGGCGCTGCCACTCGTAGCCGCCGGAAGGGAGGGGCAAAGTAAATGGGACAGAAAATTAACCCCCATGGCTTCCGCCTCGGTATCACCACCGACTGGAAGTCGCGTTGGTACGCGGACAAGCAGTACGCGGAATACGTGAAGGAAGACGTTCAGATCCGCAAGCTCCTCGCCACTGGCATGGAGCGGGCCGGCATCTCGAAGGTCGAGATCGAGCGCACCCGTGATCGCGTCCGTGTGGATATCCACACCGCGCGTCCCGGCATCGTGATCGGTCGTCGTGGCGCGGAAGCCGACCGCATCCGCGCCGAGCTGGAGAAGCTCACCAAGAAGCAGGTTCAGCTGAACATCCTCGAGGTCAAGAACCCCGAGTCGGATGCGCAGCTGGTTGCTCAGGGTGTTGCCGAGCAGCTGTCCAACCGTGTGGCGTTCCGTCGTGCGATGCGTAAGGCCATTCAGTCGGCCATGCGTTCGCCGAACGTCAAGGGCATCCGCGTGCAGTGCTCGGGCCGCCTCGGTGGCGCCGAAATGTCGCGCTCGGAGTTCTACCGTGAGGGTCGTGTTCCGCTGCACACGCTGCGTGCGGACATCGACTACGGCCTCTACGAGGCCAAGACCACCTTCGGTCGCATCGGTGTGAAGGTCTGGATCTACAAGGGTGACATCGTCGGTGGTCGTCGTGAACTGACCGCCGCCGCCGCTGCTCCGGAGCGCCCGCGTCGCGAGCGTCCGAGCCGCCCTCGTCGGTCCGGCGCCACTGGCACCACCGCGACCAGCACCGAGGTCGGTCGCGCCGCCACTGCAGTGGCGGAGGCTCCGGCAGAGAACAAGGAGGGCTGACGCATGCTGATGCCCCGTAGGGTCAAGCACCGCAAGCAGCACCACCCCGGTCGCTCGGGCATGTCCAAGGGCGGCACCGCGGTGGCCTTCGGTGAGTACGGCATCCAGGCTCTCGAGCCCGCCTACGTCACCAACCGTCAGATCGAGTCGGCGCGTATCGCAATGACCCGCCACATCAAGCGTGGCGGCAAGATCTGGATCAACATCTACCCCGATCGCCCGCTCACCAAGAAGCCGGCCGAAACCCGCATGGGTTCCGGTAAGGGTTCGCCGGAGTGGTGGATCGCGAACGTGAAGCCCGGTCGGGTCATGTTCGAGATGTCTTACCCCAACGAGGAGACCGCTCGTGAGGCCCTGCGCCGCGCGATGCACAAGCTCCCGATGAAATGCAGGATCGTGACCAGGGAGGAGCAGTTCTGATGGCTACCGAAACACCGGCCGCAGAGCTCCGTGAGCTCAACGAAGAAGAGCTCGTGGCCAAACTGCGCGAAAGCAAGGAAGAGCTCTTCAACCTGCGTTTCCAGATGGCGACGGGTCAGCTCGACAACAACCGTCGACTGCGCGTCGTTCGTCACGAGATCGCGCGCATCTACACGGTCATGCGTGAGCGCGAGCTCGGGCTGGCCACGGCACCGGCTGGCAAGGGAGATGCGGCATGAGCGAGAACACCGAAGAGCGCAACAGCCGCAAGGTTCGTAGCGGCTACGTCGTCTCGGACAAGATGAACAAGACGATCGTCGTCGAGCTGGAAGACCGTCACCGGCACAAGCTCTACGGCAAGATCATTCGCACCACCTCCAAGGTGAAGGCGCATGACGAGAACGAGATCGCCCACGTCGGCGACCACGTTCAGCTGATGGAGACCCGTCCGCTGTCGGCCACCAAGCGCTGGCGTCTGGTCGAGGTCCTGGAGAAGGCCAAGTAAGGTCCCTCCTCGATCCATCGAGATCGTTGTAGTACGAAGGCCCGCTTCCTTTGGGAGGCGGGCCTTCGTCATTCGATCACGCCGAGCGCATCACAAAGGCCCGCTCCTATATTCCGGAGCGGGCCTTTGCTGTGTGCTGTGTCAGCCGGTGAAGGCGTAAGGCTGGCGGATCTTGTGGGCGAATTCGACGATGTTGGTGACTGTGCTGCTGGGGACGCCGACTTCGCTGCCGATGCTGCGGGCCGACCAGGATTGGTCGGTGAGTTCGAGGATCTCTTCGATCTGGTCGAGGGTCAGGCGCAGGGGATTGCGGTGCGCGATCTGGCGTGCCAGGGCGCGGACCTCGGTGTCTTCGTCGAAGTCGATATCGTCGGCGGTTGGGAGGTCTTCATCGGATTCGTCGAGGGTGAGGTCAAGGTCGACCGGCTCGGGAATTGTCTCTGTGAGCTGGTCGACAGCGGCAACTGGGGCAGACTCGGCTGAGGCGGGCGCGGTGGGGTCGGCCACCGGCTGCCGGGGGGTCGGCTCGACTTCGGCGACCGGGGTGGGCTTGCTCCTGGACGCGACCTGTTCGCCCTGCGAGGGCTCGAGTTCCGTTCGCAGGGTTAGTTGCTCCGCGGGTTCGGCGGTGAGGGTCAACTGTTCCGGATCGGTGGCGGGAGGTTGTGGATCGTTGTGCACCGCAACCGGATCGGTGGGTGCCGAGGTGTCGCCATCAGGGTCACGGGCGACGGTGCCGGCGTGCATCGTCGCCTCGGGAACCGGGTCGGTACCGGTCGCGTCGCCCAGGGCGGACTGTGCGGCGGTGGTGACCGGTATTCGCCGCAACGTCGACGCGGCGCCATTGGTTCGGGTGGCGTGCTCGATGCCGTTGCGGCGGTGGTCGGCCGCCGCCTTGTGGATCAGTTCGAGGGTGCCGGGGGCGTTCGGTGTGTCCGACGATGGGCGCCGCAGCCCGTGCGGGTAGGCGCGCTCGGCCGCCGATGCCGCGATTCGTTCGGCCTCCGCGACCAGCGGATCCACGCTCGGTGCCGAAGTATCGCGCGGTGCGGGCTCCGGGGCTACCGGCTGGGCCGGTTCGATGATGTCGTGATCGGCGGTGGTTGCTTTCGCGAGAGGGGCGACGGTCTCGCGAACCAATTCAGCTGCGGGGGAGGGCTCCACGCCGCCGAGGGTGGCTTCTGGTGTTGGAGTCAGAGCCGCTGACATCATTCGCTCGGCGGGGGCATAGCTGGTGTCCCCAGGTAATTCCACCGAGGCACTCTCGATCAACATCGCGTACCGCGCCGACACCCAGGCGTGCAGCCAGATCACCACACCCACCATCACCGGGGCGATAGCGAATTCGGCCGCGCGACCGAAGGATCCGGAGGCCAGGTGTGGGCCCGCGTTGAGGGCCACGGTGGTGCCGAGCAGGGCTAGTTCGAAGACGAGTACCTTGCCGCGTTCGAGTTCGCGGCCCCAGCGGGCGGCGGTGGTGGCGGCGATCATGATGACGATGATCGGGATCGAGATCATCGCCTCGATGCCGAAGCTGAGCCAGTAGAGCGGGTCGCTCATGTCACCGCTCGGCACGAGGTTCCGTTGCACATTGACGCCCGCCCACACCATCCCGAGGATGACGACGCCGATCAGCGCGCGCGACGACCACTCCGACCGCCGATACAGCTGCGCGAGCCGGGCATCGGCACTGGAGACCCGGCGTCGGGCGGCCAATGCCTTGCGGTGCCAGCGCGCGTCGGCTTCGTCGGTGCGGCGGATGAGCGTGCCGGTGCGCCGGTCGCGCTGGTCGGCGGCGAGTTCGTCGACGATGGCGCGGCGCCGCTGTTTACGGCGCTGGGCTCTAATCCATTCGGCCAGCTCGCGTTCCGCCCGGATCTCGTCGTCGGAGAGCGCGTCGTAGAGGGCGGTGTCGTGTTGCAGGGGGAGCTTGTCGCGAGCCGTCGCAACCTGCTTGGCGAGCGCGGTGATCTCGGTGTTCGGCGCGATGGCGGCGTTCTCGCTCAACCGATCGTCGGACATATCGCGCCTTCCGCCACTCGAACATATGGACTATCGAACATATGTGTGATTGCCAGAGAGCGTAAACGCCCACCGTGCCCCGGTCAACGACAACGGGTCGATTCCGCCGAATCCCCGGCAGCGACACGCCGGAATTCAGAAATCGCCGATCACCGTGGAGCGGCCGTTTTTTCGGCGGTCGCTCAGCTCAGCGCGGTGTGCCAGACGACAGCCGCTGCGAGCGCGCCCGCCCCGTTGAGCGACCAGTGCAGGGCGATCGGTGCGAGCAGACTGCCGCTGCGGCGGCGCAACCAGGTGAACACGACGCCCGCGGCGGCGGTTGCGGCGACGGCGAGGGCGATCCCGGCGAGCTGGCCGAGGAGGCCGCCGCCGACGATGCCTGCCAGGCCCTTGTTACCGGAGGTCAGGCCGAACGACGAGGCGATATGCCAGAGGCCGAACATCAGCGATCCGGCCGCGAAGAGCCCGCGGACGCCGAGGACTCGATCGAGGGTGCCGTGCAGTACGCCGCGGAACGCGAGCTCTTCGGGGATCACCGTCTGCAACGGGATGACGATCATCGACGCGATCAGCGCGCCGGAAATCGTCGCGTAGCGATCGGCGAGGAAGAACGGCCTGGTGAGCGGTAGAAGGGCGCCGATCGCGACCGCGGTCAGCACGATCGCGACCGCGCCGAGCGCGTACACGGTCCCGCGCTTCCAGTGCCTGGGTGAGAGTCCGAGTTCGGACCAGCCGAGTCCGCGTTTGCGCATCAGCGCCAAGAGCGCGACCGCCGCGATGGGGACGATGACGATATTGGCCCAGGCCGTCGTGAAGTGCGCGATCAGATTGGTGCCTGCCAGCACGACGACAACCACCGCGATATCGATGTAGGCATGCAGTTTCGGCCGGGAATCGGCGACGGCGGGTACGGGCACCCGATCGAGTGTACGGAAATATCACGAAATGAAAACGGTCCGGTGAATGCGGGACAACCCGCCGACCCCAGCGTTGAGCGGCCCGGAGTGCGTTTACCAAGATCGAGCAGGATTCGCCGCGCTGTGAGCTACGCGACAGCCGATCCGGACCATCCAGCCATATCGGTCCACGCCTGCAGTGTGCGCCGGGTCTCGAATCGCCGTGGCACTCCGCTGATCGGATCGGTGAATTCGAGCGAAGCCGCCAGCAATTGCAGCGGACGGGTGTATTCGTCGACCGGTTTATCGGTGATCACCGGATAGAAATCGTCGCCGAGAATCGGCACGCCGAGCCCGTTCATATGCAGCCGCAGCTGATGGGTTCGGCCGGTGTGCGGGCGAAGGCGGTAGCGCCCGAGGCCGTCGCGGTGTTCGACCAGCGCCACCTCGGTCTCGGCATTGGGCTCGCCGTCCACCTCGAAAGCGGCGAGCACCTGCTTCTCCTTGATAATCCGGCTGCGCACGATCCGCGGCAGCTCGAGCGCGGGATCGTAGGGCGCGATGGCCTCGTACTCCTTGCGCACGGTCTTGCGGTGGAACATCGTCTGATAGGCCCCGCGTCGCGCCGGATTCACCACGAACAGCAGCAGGCCCGCGGTGACCCGGTCCAGTCGGTGCGCCGGGATCAGGTCGGGCAGTTCGAGCTCGTTGCGCAACCGCACCAGCGCGGTCTGCAAGATGTGCTGGCCACGCGGGATCGTCGCCAGGAAGTGCGGCTTGTCGATCACGAGGATGTCGTCGTCGCGGTGCACGATGCCGATCTCGAAGGGCACCTCGGTCTCGGTGGGCAGATCGCGGTGGAACCACACGGCACTGCCCGGCACGAACGGCGCGTCCGGTGCCAGCGGACCTGCCAGATCCACGATCTCGCCCGCCACCAGCATCGCGTCGATCCTGGCCGGATCCACCCGAGGTAACCGCTCGACGAGGTGGTCGCGCACGGTCACCCACTGCCCGTCCTCGGGGAGCCGGAGTCGAGCGGGATCTAGGCCGTGCCGTTTCGGCAGCGGCGGCTGCTGCCTACGTCGCATAGAGCAAGTGTGGTCTGTCCGGTGATCGTGATCCGCCGTGGGGTTCAGGCGGCGCGCGTCGCGAGTCCCGGATAGTCGACGATCAGACCCGACGCGTCGTAGTCCAGGGTGGCCTGGAAGTCGAAGTCGGGCGCGCTGTAGTCGTAGCGCTGACCGACCCCATCGGTGATTCGGCGATAGCGCTGCGGTAATCGGGCCGCCGTGAGATCCGCGGCCCGCAGATAGACCGCGGGCGCGTCGGCGGCATCACCGACGGCGAGTCCGAGGCGATGCACCGGCAAGGCGTTGGTGAACGCCGACGCCTCGAGATCGATATCGAGACACCCGTCGAGTTCGGGCGCGGGCGCGCCGTCGAGCTGCCAGCGTCCCAACCCGTCGGACTGCACGTTCACCGATCGCCTGCCCGCGGGATATCGCCCGACGATCTGTGCCGAGCGGGTGTGCCAGCTCCCGTCGAGCCGCAGCCGATAGTCGATCGCCCAGACGATCCCGTCCTCGACCGCCGTCGCGCACCCTTCGACGAGATGTCCGCGCGCATCGTCGTGGAAATACGTCACCTCGAATCCGGTGCGCGCGTCGCGATGTAACCAGGCGGCCGAAGATGGCAGGGGAGTGAACATGAGAAACGCATTCCCCCGATTCCGCTGACCAATCGCTAGCCCGCTCGCTGATCGAGCACCATCAGTTTCGCTTCGACGAGGACATGGCGCGCACGCCGTCGTACCCGGCACAGGTCGACGCTGCATTCCAGATGTATCTGCATCGCCCGATGCGCTTGTTCGGGCGACAGCTTTCCAGGATCGGAATGGCAGTCGGCAATCGCTGAAATGATTGACGTGACAAACATTTTCGTTCTCCCACCGCTATACGAGATCAAGAGGTACGGAGGAAATTACGCCCGAAAATGCGAATTGCAGACGGGTTGACTGGCAGTTCACGCAACCTTCCCCGGTCGGCCACAACCGCTCAACTTAGGCTAACCTACCTTTGGCGGAGTTGCCGCGGACAGGTCGAGAGGCGAGAACGATATGACGGTGCAGGTAGCGCCGCCGCCGGGGGCGGAGTCGGGGAACCGGCTGCCCAAGGCGGCAGCGAAAGCGCAGAAGCAGCGGGAAGCGCAGGCGCGCAAAGAGATTCTGGCACCGGTATCGGGCATGCTCACGGTGGCGAGCCTGCTCGTGGCCGTCGCGTCGGTCTGCTCGGTGGTCCCGTTCCTGCTGATCGTGGCGGCCTGCCGTGAACTGCTGAACTCCCCGGTCGACACCGACCGCGTGTGGTGGCTGTTCGGCGCGGCCGTGATCGTGCTCGTGGCGCGGGCACTGCTGCAGGCCGTCGCGCTGACGTGGTCGCACGCGGTCGACGCCGGCTACCAGCTCACCCTGCGCCGACTACTCGCGAGCAAGCTCACCCGGGTACCGCTCGGCTGGTTCGGCGAGCGCAGCTCCGGCGAGGTGAAGAACTACCTGCGCGACGATGTCGAGGCCCTGCACTACCTGGTCGCGCACGCCCGGCTCGAGTTCGTGGGCGCACTGGTGGTGCCGCTGGTGACCCTCGGCTACCTGTTCACCGTCGACTGGCGGCTCACCCTGGTGCTGCTGATTCCGCTGATCGCCTACTTCGTCCTGTTCGGCAAGATCATGGACCGCGACGGCCGCGACCGGCTCGCGGTCTACACCCGCTGGGAGCGCCGCACCGCCGAGGCGACCATCGAGTTCGTCGACGGCATCCAGGTGGTGCGCGCGTTCGGTCAGGCGGGCAAGGCGCACAAGGAATTCCAGGACGCGGTCGACGGCCAGGTTCAGGCGGCGCATCGGATGAAGATGCCGATCATCCGCGTGCAGTCGGCCTCCGACATCGTGGTGATGCCGGTGTTCGTCATGCTGGTGGTGGTCCTCGGCGGGCTGGCCGGCGTCGGCCTCGGCTGGGTGGATCCCCTGGACATGTTGCCGTTCCTGCTGGTGGGGCTGGGTATCGGCAGTTCGCTGCTCGGCCTCGGCTACGGTTCGCAGGCGCTGCGCGCCGGTGGTGCCGCGGCGCTGCGTCTGCACGAACTGATGCAGACACCGGAATTGGAAACCGTCGCGACCGAAGCCACCGCCAAGACCGGGATCGTCCGCTTCGAAGGCGTCGAATTCGCCTACCGCACCGGACATGACGTGCTGCGCGGCATCGACCTCGAGCTGACTCCGGGCACGATCACCGCCCTGGTCGGCCCGAGCGGTTCCGGCAAGTCGACACTGGCGAAACTGCTACCCCGCTTCTACGACGTCGGCACCGGCCGAATCACCATCGATGGCCGCGATATTCGCGAGTTCACCAGCGAAGAGCTGTACCGCACCGTCGGATTCGTCTTCCAGGATGTCCGCCTGATCCGCGGCTCGATCCGCGAGAACCTCCTGCTGGCCAGTCCCGACGCCGATGACGAAGCCATCGAGCGCGCGACCAGGGCCGCCCAGATCCACGATCGGATCCTGGCGCTGCCCCGCGGCTACGACTCCGAGATCGGTGTCGACGCCACCCTGTCCGGCGGTGAGGCACAGCGTCTTTCGATCGCCAGGGCACTGCTGGCCGACACCCCGGTGCTCGTCCTCGACGAGGCCACCGCCTTCGCCGATCCCGAATCCGAAGCCGCGGTCCAGGACGCGCTGGCCGCCCTGGTCGCCGGACGTACGGTGCTGGTGATCGCGCACCGCCTGCACACCATCACCGGGGTGAACCGAATCCTGGTGCTGGACAACGGCGCCATCGTCGAACAGGGCACACACCCCGAGTTGCGCGCCGCGGGCGGGCTGTACCAGCAGCTGTGGGAGATCAACGAAGCCGCGCTCGGCACGCTCGCCCTGGTGGAGGAAACACGATGATTCGCAAGGTTTTCCGCCTCGTCCCCGACGAGTTCGCCCCGCTGATCCCGCGCCTGCTCACGGTGATCGTGCTCCAGGCGTTCTTCCAGGCGATCGCCTACCTGCTGCTGGTCCCCGTGCTGGAGGCGCTGTTCGGTGACAACCTGAGCGGTGCCTGGCTGTGGGCGCTGGGGATGACCGCCGCCGTGGCGGGCGTGGTGGTGTTCGGTTTCGCGCAGGCCGTGATCGGTCTGCGCATCGGTCTCGGCATGCAGCGCGGTCTGCAGACCCGCCTAGGCGATCAGCTGAACGCGTTGCCGCTGGGCTGGTTCGAAGACCGCGACGCGGGCCCGCTCTCGCGCGTGATGGTCGAGCAGGTCCGCGAGATGCAGGGGCTGATCGCCTACCTGCTCACCAAGGTGCTCACCGGCATCATCGTGCCGCTGGTCGTCGCGATCGGCATGCTGTTCATCGACTGGCGAATCGGGGTGGCGATGCTGCTCGCCGCGCCGGTGCTCTACCTGGTCAATAATCTCGCGAACCGCGCCTACACCGGCGCCGACGCCCGCCTGCACACCGCCGCGGCCGAAGCCGATTCGCGGGTGGTCGAATTCGCGCAGGCACAGCCGGTGCTGCGGGCCTTCGGTGCCGTCGGCGCCGGGAACAAGAAGCTGGATTCGGCACTGGTGCAGCAACGTTCGGCCGTGCGGAAGATGATGGTCGCGACAGTGCCCGGCCTGATCGTCTTCGCACTGTTCGTCCAGGCCGTGTTCCTGGTGCTGGCCTACATCGCGGTCGTGCAGGTGACCGACGGTTCGGTCTCGGCCGCCGCGGCGATCGCGCTGATCGCGGTGAGCGCGCGCTTCATCGAACCGGTGAACCAGGCCGCCCAGCTCGGCGCCGCCCTGCGCTCGGCCGCCGCGGCCGCGGATCGCATCACCGACCTGCTGGCCGAATCGCCCCTGCCGAGTCCCACCGAGCCGGTCACGCCCGGTGCCCCCGCGGTGGTCTTCGACGGGGTGAACTTCGGTTACCGCGCCGACGAACCGGTCCTGTCCGACCTGACCTTCACCGTCCCGGCAGGCACCACCACCGCCATCGTCGGACCGAGCGGCTCCGGCAAGACCACCCTGCTCCGCCTCGCCGCCCGCTTCTACGACGTGGACTCCGGCGTGGTGTCGGTCGGCGAACACGATGTGCGTCAGCAGCCTTCGGACACCCTGCTCGACCAGCTCGCCCTGGTTTTCCAGAATGTCTACCTGTTCAACCGCTCGGTCGCCGACAACATCCGCATCGGCAAACCCGACGCGACCGACGAGGACCTGCGGCGCGCGGCCGAGGCCGCCAGGGTCGACGAGATCGTCGAGCGGCTGCCCGACGGTTTCGATACCGCCGTCGGCGAAGGTGGCACCGCGCTGTCCGGCGGTGAGCGTCAACGGGTCTCGATCGCCCGTGCCCTGCTCAAGGACGCCCCGATCGTGCTGCTCGACGAGGCGACCAGCGCGCTGGACCCACACAGCGAAGCTGTCGTGGTGCGTGGCATCCACGAACTCACCAGGGACAAAACGGTTCTCGTCGTCGCGCACCGTCTCTCGACGATCGCCCACGCCGACCAGATCCTGTTCCTGGACAAGGGCCGCATCGCCGAACGCGGTACGCACACCGAGCTTCTCGCCCTGAACGGCCGCTACGCCGCCTTCTGGAACGAACGCGACCGGGCCACGGGCTGGCGCCTGGAACCCGTCCCCGCCTGACGACGAGCGCCTTGGCGGTGTTGCGACACCGCCAAGGCCGCCCGATTCTCGATCAGGGCTCGGCGACCAACCCCTGTTGTGAGTCGGAGACCAGGACCCTGTTGGCGAAGTTCGCCAACTGCGTCCGCATCCTTTCGCGCGGCATGCGCTCTTGTCCGGCCAGTTGCTCGACGAGGTCCGCTCGGGTGGCGGCGAGCAGGGCGTGGGCGGTGAAGTCGCTGTCGGTGAGGCCGGGGATCTGCTCCAGTACGGCTTGGACCAAGCCGTGCCACCGTACGTAATGCTCGGCCTGATACGGGCTGCCGCTCCCGCTTTCCTCCAGGGCGAGCGCGAGGCGCCGGTTGTCGAGTTTGAAGCACAGGACGGCGTCGAGCAGGGCGGGCACGCGCTGGTGTGGTGGGGTGGCGGGCCCCAAGGGTGGTGGTCCGGCTTCGATGGCTTTCCTGATCGGTTCGAGTCGTGCCTCGTACAGCGCGCGGAGCAGCCCGGCGCGGTCGCCGAAGGCTCGGAAGAGCGTGCCCTTGCCGACGCCGGCCGCTGCTGCGATGTCGGCCATGGTGATGTCGTCGGGGCTCTCGCCGCGGGCGAAGAGGGTGTCGGCGGCCGCGAGGACGGCATTCCGGTTACGGGCGGCGTCCTTGCGGATCTTGTGCTCGGGCATGCGGTTCCTCCCTTTACAAAACGGACCCCAGGTCCGTATTGTCAAAAGCGGACCTTGGGTCCGAATTCTATGCGATGGAAGGAGGCCAAATGTCCGCACCGACTTCTCCGGCGGATCTCTACCGCCACAGCTTGAGGCTGCTACTGGACAAGAACATCGCCGGGTGGGTAAGCCTGTGGGCCGAGGGCGGCATCATGGAGTTCCCCTTCGCCGCACCGGGCTGGCCCGAGCGGCTGGAGGGCAAGGAGGCCATCGCGGCCTACATGCGCAACTACCCCGATCACATCGATGTGCACGACTTCCCTGACCTGCGGATCCACCAGACCACCGATCCGGAGACCATCGTGGTCGAGATGCGCGGTATCGGCCGTCTGGTGCAGACCGACGCTCCCTTCGACATGACCTACATCGCCGTCGTCACAGTTCAGGACGGGCGCATCACCTCCTACCGTGACTACTGGAACCCCCTCGCCGTCGAACCCAGCGCCGACTTCACCGGAAGCAGTCGATGACCACCACCGGCACCACTTTGATCATCGGCGCCACCGGCACCACCGGCAGCCGCACCACAGCGCAGCTGACAGCCGCCGGTCATCGTGTCAAAGCGGCCAGCCGTCAAGCCACCGCGGTCGCCGGCGCTGAGCCGGTCCGCTTCGACTGGTACGACCCCGCTACCCACACTGCCGCCCTCGATGGCGTCGACCGCGTCTACCTCATACCGCCCGTGGGCGAGTCCGACCCGGCGGAGGTCATGCTGCCTTTCCTGCAGCGGGCCCGCACCGGCGGCGTGGATCGCGCGGTGCTACTGAGCTCCTCGGCCATACCCGAGGGCGGCCCTGCGGCGGGAACAGTGCACCAGGCCCTGCCCGATCTGTTCGAACAGTGGGCGGTACTGCGGCCCTCGTGGTTCATGCAGAACTTCACCGGCACACACGCGCACGCGCACAGCATCCGTGAAGACGGCATCATCTGGACCGCGACTGACAGCGGCCGGGTCGGCTTCGTCGACGCCGACGACATCGCAGCCGTCGCCGTGCACGCCCTGACAGACCAGCAAGCCCCCAACACCGACTTAGTCCTCACTGGGCCCGAGGCCCTCAGCTATGACGACGTCGCCACGATCATCACCGAGGTCACCGGTCGGCCCGTGGCTCACCGTCATCTGTCCAACAAGCAGCTGCGCGATCGCCTCACGGCGCTGGTGCCGGCGGAGTTCGCCGTGATGCTGGCCGGCATGGACCGTGCCATTGCCGAAGGGGCGGAGGACCGCGTCACCGACGATGTCCAGCGCCTCACCGGTCGGCCCGCGCGGGCCTTCCGAGCCCTCTGCGAAAGGGAAATGCGATGAAGCAGCTGATGGAGACGCTGGTGGCAGTCGATGATCGCCAGGTTCGCCGCCCGCGGCGTCTCCTTCCGTACATCTGATTGCAATTTCATCGGATGCAAGACTCCGATCGGTCCGCACACGGCAGCCCTGGCGATGGAGGTCGTACCGCGCAGCGGCGTATTACTGGTGGTAGGTCGAGAGGAATTCGCCGATCCGGCCGATGATCTGGTCGAGTTCATCGGCGTGCGGCAGGGTGACGATGCGGAAGTGGTCGGGTGCGGGCCAGTTGAAGCCGGTGCCTTGCACAACGTGAATCTTGGTGGCCAGCAAGAGATCCAGCACGAACTTCTCGTCGTTGTCGATCCGATAGGTCGCACGGTCGAGCTTGGGGAAGGCGTACAGCGCGCCCTTGGGCTTCACGCACGACACACCCGGAATCGCATTGAGGGCAGTCCACGCGCGATCGCGCTGTTCGAGTAGTCGCCCGCCGGGCAGGGTGAGTTCGTGGATACTCTGATGCCCGCCGAGCGCCGCCTGAACAGCTTGCTGCGCAGGCACATTCGCGCATAGTCGCAACCCGGACAGCATCGTCAGGCCTTCGAGGTAGCTCTCGGCGTGACGGGTCGGCCCGGAGACGGTGAGCCAGCCGGATCGGAAGCCGGCGAGGCGGTAGGCCTTGGACAAACCGTTGAACGTCAGACACAGCAGGTCGGGTGCCAGCGAGGCGGTGACGGTGTGGGTGACGTCGTCGTAGAGGATCTTGTCGTAGATCTCGTCGGAGCAGACGATCAGATTGTGCTGGCGGGCGAGCTCGAGCATCTGCTCGAGCACCTCGGTCGGATACACCGCACCGGTCGGGTTGTTCGGGTTGATGATCACGATGGCCCGCGTGCGGTCGGTGATCTTGGCCGCGATGTCGGCGATGTCGGGATACCAGTCGGCGCCCTCATCGCACAGGTAGTGCACCGCTTTGCCGCCGTTGAGATGCACCGCGGCGGTCCACAGCGGGAAGTCCGGTGCGGGGACCAGGACTTCGTCGCCGTTCTCGATGAGCGCGGTCATCGCCATCATGATGAGCTCGGAGGCGCCGTTGCCGAGGAAGACGTTCTCGATATCGAGGTCGTCCACCCCGCGGCCCTCGTAGTACTGCACCACCGCGCGCCGGGCGGGCAGCAATCCCTTCGAGGTCGCGTAGCCCGCCGACATCGGCAGGTTGGCGATGATGTCGCGCAGCAGCTCCGACGGTGCGTCGAACCCGAATTGCATCGGGTTACCGGTATTGAGCTTCACCACCCGGTGTCCCTCGACCTCGAGCCGGGCGGCGTGCTCGGCTATCGGGCCGCGGATTTCATAGGAAACGTTCGCGAGCTTGCTCGACTGTTTGAACTGCATGTCGGCTCCCCACCGTGATACGGACGGAGCTCGCCACAGTACTCGCCGGGATCCGGCGCCCCCACCGCGGCAGTTCGGAAGCGGTCCGGGGGCGCTTACTTCCAGTAGGCCTGCGCCTTGATCGAGGTCTTGGGCAGGGCGTGCTGGGTCTTGAGGGTCTTCACGATCGAGCGGGTGGTGTGCCCGTCGCAGGTGACCCATCCATAAGTCCCTGGGACACATGTGATTTCCTGTGCGGCCTCGCGCAGCAGGCGGCCGTCGTCGACGCGCTGGAGCCAGGTGAGGGTGTGGTGGGGCTTGTTGCTGACCGGGATGGTCTGGTCGGACTCGTACTGCCATTCCAGCCAGACTCGCGCGGGGGTGTCGCCGATGGCGTCGAGCAGCGAGTTGATGGCGGGCAGCGAGGCAGTGTCGCCGAAGATCACGTACTCGCTGGGTGCCTGCTCGGGGAGCTGGAAGTCCGAACCGAGCACGGTGGCGTCGAGCGGATCGCCCGGCTTCGCGCGGCGGGCCCAGTCGGCCGCGGGACCGGTGTGCAGGGCGAAGTCGATGCTCATCGTGTCTTCGGCGGGGTTCTGGTCGACCAGGGTGTAGCCGCGGTGGTGCAGCTTGTCGCTGGTCGCGTCGGGAATCCACAGGCGGATCCACTGGGTCGGATGCACCGGGTGGTCGGCGAGCAGGCCGCCCGCGGTGAAGCCGATGCGGATGAACTTGTCGGTGATCTGCTCGTTGGACGTCACCGTCAGCCGGTAGTCGGCGCCGCCCCAGGCCTTGGTTATCAGACCATTCAATCCCTTACCCATGTCGTTAGGTTAGCCTAACGACACTTGTTTGTCCGCTCCGGTGGTTTAATAAGGTAAGCCTATGCAATGTTGGCTGTGCGTGAGAGAGCGGAGAACGAACCGGTGGAAACCCTCCTGGTAGTCGGCGCGGGGCCGAAAGCCCTTGCGGTGGCGACTAAATCGCACGTTCTGCGCTCGCTCGGGATGCCCGCTCCGCGCGTTGTCGTGGTCGAGGCGCATGCCGTGGGCGGCAACTGGCTGCCCACCGGCGGCTGGACCGACGGACAGCACCGTCTCGGCACCAGCCCTGAGAAGGACATCGGCTTCCCGTACCACTCCACCTGGGCGCGCGGCCGCAATCGCGACATCGACCATGCGATGGCCGCTTTCAGCTGGACCACCTTCCTGATCGAACACGGCACCTACGCCGAGTGGATCGACCGCGGCAGGCCGAGTCCGCAGCACCATGTGTGGGCCAAGTACTTGCAGTGGGTGGCGAAGTCCATCGACCTCGAGCTGGTACTCGGGCGGGTGGAGCGAATCAGTCACGGTGATGGCGAGCAGTGGCAGGTCGACGTGGTCGACGCCGACGGCACCCGCAGCGAGCTGACCGCCGACGGCCTGATGATCACCGGCCCCGGCCGCAGCAGCCGCGCCCTTGTCGATCATCCGCGCGTGCTCAGCATCGCCGAATTCTGGGACCGCGCAGGCAAACGCACGCTGCCGGCCGCCTCGCGCGCCGCGGTGATCGGTGGCGGCGAGACCGGTGGCTCGGCGCTGGACGAGCTGGTTCGCCACGAGATGCTCACCATCTCGGTGATCTCCCCGCTGGCCACCCTCTACACCCGCGGCGAGAGCTTCTTCGAGAACTCGCTGTTCAGCGATCCCGTGAAATGGGCGGCGCTGAGCCTTCAGGAACGCCGCGACGTGATCCGGCGCACCGACCGCGGGGTGTTCTCGGTGCGCGTGCAGGAAAGCCTGTTGGGCGACAACCGCGTTCACCACCTGCAGGGCCGGGTAACCAAGATCGCGCCGCAGGGGGAATCGCTGGCTTTGACGCTGAGCAACGAGTTGCGGGCCGATCAGGTGCACAAGTTCGATCTGGTGGTCGATGCCACCGGTGGTCAGCCGCTGTGGTTCCTCGAGATGTTCGATCAGCGGACCGCGGATCTGCTCGAACTCGCCGTCGGCGGAGCGTTGACGCAGTCGCGAATCGAGTCATCGATCGGCTACGACCTGGCCGTCACCGGGCTCGGCGGGAAGCTCTACCTCCCGAACATGGCCGCGATGGCGCAGGGGCCGGGGTTCCCGAATCTCAGTTGCCTCGGCGAACTTTCGGACCGGGTGCTGCAGACGGTGCCCGCTCGGGCACGGGCCGCCGCCATCGCTCGCTGAGCACACACAAAAGAGCCCCTTCCGGTCGAACACTCGATCAGAAGGGGCTCTTTGCTCGCGCTCAGCGCGGCGCGACCATGTCGTCCGGCGTGCGAGGAACGTACTGCAAGGCGATCCGCCGATCGGGGCGGACATCGATCTCACCGATCAGCTGGAACCCGGCCTTGGCCAGACTGCGCCCGATCGCCACGTTGCGGTGGTCGGGATCGCCCAGGACGCGACGGCAATCGGGGTCGGCCGCGAAGACGGCGGTGGTCATGGTGGAGATCCACGCCGACATGATGCCCTTGCCGATCACCGCGGTGTCGGCGGTGGCGATGTGGAAGCCGATATCGCTGGGATCGCTATCGTAGAAACGGCCGACCTCATCCTTGGCGGCGCGATAGAACTCCAGGTAGGCGATATCGCGCACGCCGTGTTCGGGCTCGCCGAGCACGGCGAAATCCAGGCTGAGAATGCAAGGGCGGGAATAGGTTCCGGCCAGCTGGGCGCGGAAGTTCTCGCGACGGCGCTCGGCGTCCCAGTCCTGTTCCCACGACTCGAGCAGGTGCGGGCGGGCCATCCATTCGGCGAGCAGCTCGGGGTCGGTACCGTCGGGATCGGCCAGGCGCAGGCTGAACGGCGCCGCGAAGACGGGCAGCACGGGCGCGGGGGCGGCGGCCACCTCGGCGGGCAGGTCGGTCTGCTCGCGGGGCAGCGCGGTGGGGGTCCCGGCGGGGTTCATCTGCTCGGTGCTCCGTTCAATCGTTACCTTGGTCACCTCGATTGGTAAGGCTAGCCTATACTAATGGCTGGGTGTTATTGTTGCCCGACCGATCGCCCGGTGATAGCCGGGCGGTCCCCGATCCGGGTCGGATTCGGGTGCAACAGGATTCGCCCCGGTCCCGGACGACTGCGCCGGGCGGGCCCGTGCGTGAGTGCGGCGTTTGGATAGTGCGAAACGGCCGCGCAGCTTTGCGTGGCCGGTGAGGGAGAGCGACATGGCAAGAGAACTCGGCTGGATCAGGCAATTTCAGGCCCCCAGGACCGATTCCCTACCGCCGCTGATCGTCTTCCCGCACGCGGGGGCGGGCGCCTCGGCCTATCGGGTGTTCGCCAAGCGTATGGCCGCCGACTTCGACACCGTGATCGTGCAATACCCCGGCCGTCAGGACCGTGTGCGGGAAGCCGCCGCGCAGACCCTGCCTGAGCTGGCCGCGGGTGCCTTCGATGCCTTCCGTGACTCGGTCCACAACACCGGCGCGCCGCTGACCGTCTTCGGCCACAGCATGGGCTCCATTGTCGCGTTCGAGTTCGTCCGGTTGGCCGAGGCCGCGGGGTTGTCCGTGCGTTTGCTGGTGGTCTCCGCGGCCGCCGCACCGCACCGAATCGCCGAGCTCCCCGGCCATCCCACCGAGGATGACGAATTGCTCGACCACATGGCCGCGCTCAACGGCACCGGCGCCGACGTGATGGCCAGCCGCGAAGTGATCCGGATGGCGCTGCCGGTGCTGAAGGCCGACTACCGCGCCTTCGACGCCTACGCGTGCGGCCCCGAAGTGGCTGTCGCGACGCCCGTGCTGGTCCTCGGCGGCGACGACGACCCGTTCGTCGGCCCACGCGATCTCTACGGCTGGGAACAGAGCACCACCGCCGAGATCGAGGTCAACCTGTTCGCGGGCGGCCACTTCTACCTCGACGAGAACATCGACGGCATCGCCGAGGCGCTCGTCGGCCAGGCGCTCGCGCGATGAACTCTGATCCCATCGTGATCGTCGGGATGGGTGTCGAAGCCCCCGGCGGCATCGACAACCTGCCCGATTTCTGGTCGGCCCTCGCGTCCGGACGCGAACTGATCGGCCCCTTCCCACGCGACCGTGACTGGCCGCTCGACGAGCTGTTCGCCCTCGGCAGGCTCGAGGGCTGGGCGCCGGTCCGCGACGCGGGCGGGTTCCTCGACGGCGCGACCGAGTTCGACGCGCAGTTCTTCGGCATCACCCCGCGCGAAGCGGTGGCGATGGATCCGCAGCAGCGGGTGGCCATGCGGGTGGCCTGGCGCGCACTCGAGCACGCGGGCATCAATCCCGGTGCGCTGGACGGTGATTCGGCCGGTGTATGGATGGGTGTCTCGACGGTCGAGTACGGGCCGCGGGTGGGGTCGGTGAACGAGTACAGCGGCTATCGCGCGACCGGCACCGCGCTCGGTGCGGTGGCCGGGCGGATCTCGCACGGGCTCGGCCTGGTCGGTCCGTCGATCAGCGTGGATACCGCGTGCGCGTCGTCGCTGACCGCCGTGCATCAGGCGGCCTCAGCCATCCGCGCGGGCGAGTGCGACTGGGCGCTCGCGGGCGGGGTGTGCGTGATGGGTTCGCCCGGCGCGTTCTACGAGTTCTCCAAGAACAACGCCCTCGCCACCGACGGCCACTGCCGTTCCTACGCTGCCGACCCGACCGGCACCCTGTGGGCCGAAGGCGCGGGAGTCATCGTGCTGGAACGGGAATCGCGGGCAAAGGCACTCGGCCACCGGATCTACGGGCAGCTGCTCGGTTCGCGCGTCAACCACAATGGCGCGGGTGCCCCGATCGCGGTGCCCAGCGCGAGCGCTCAGCAGCGGCTGATCACCGACACTGTCGCCGCGGCCGGGATCAGCGCCGACGACATCGGCCTGATCGAAGGTCACGGCACCGGCACCGCTGTCGGTGATCCACTCGAATTGACCGCGCTCGCAGCGACTTACGGCAATCCTGACCGCACCGACGGCCCGCTGCTCGGCTCGGTGAAGTCCAACACCGGCCACGCCCAAGCGGCTTCGGGGATGCTCGGGCTGATCAAGGTGCTGCTGTGCGGTGCGCACGGCGCCATCGCACCGAGCCTGTGGGCCGACGCGCCGACCACCGATATCGACTGGGACGCAACCAGTTTGCGCCTGGCGGCCGAACTCACCGACTGGGCGCCACGCGCGGACGGCCTGCGCTACGCCGCGGTGTCCTCGTTCGGTGTCGCGGGAACCAACGCGCACGCCATCGTCGGCCTGCCGGTGCTGGAGGAAACCAACCATGGCTGAGTACCGCTTGCCGGACGGCAGCGTTCCCGTGCTGCTGTCCTCCGACAGTGTCGATGGACTGCGCGCCGAGGCGGCCGCGCTGCGCGATTACGTTGCCGCGCACCCCGAGGTCACCGCGGAACGGTTGTCGGACATGCTGTTCCGCACCCGCGTGCCCCGGCGTCGCCGGGCGCTGATTCTGGCCTCATCAACCCGTGCCACCGGGGACAGGCCCGCTGTGGAGGCGGCCGAAGGTTCCCCTGCACGGGCAACCGATGACCTGCTTTCCGCGCTCGACGCGATCGCGACCGGCTCCGAGCACGCACTCGTCGTGCACGGCGACGTGCCGGCGAGCGCGCGTCGGATCGGATTCGTGTTCCCCGGTCAGGGCAGTCAGCGGCCCGGTATGGGCGCGGCGTTCTACGAGCTGTCGGCCGCCTACCGCGCCGTCGTCGACGAGTGCGCCGCCATCCATGCCGAACGCTTCGGGCATTCCCAGCCGCTGCACTATCTGCTCGGCGACGAAGGGCAGTACGAGGACACGGTGTGGGAAGTACAGCCCGCGTTGATGTTCCACATGACGGGCCTGGCCGCGCTGTGGCGAGCGGCGGGTGTCGACCCGCACGCGACCATCGGCCACAGCCAGGGCGAGCTCGCCGCGGGCGCGGTCTCCGGTGTGATGACGCTGCGTGATTCGGTGCTCGCGGTGACCCATCGTGCCCTGCTCGCGGACCGGCTGTCCCCGCGCGGCTATTCGATGGCGGTCTTCGGGATGGACCGCGAGAGTGTGGAAGCGCTGATGGCGCGGCACTCGGGCTGGGCCGAACTCGCGGTCGTCAACTCGCCGCACATCATCGCCATCTCCGGTGAACGCGGCTGCGTCGTCGATCTGGTGGCCGCCGCCACCGCGCGCGGCCAGTTCGCCAGGGAGATCCGGGTCGCCTTCCCGGCACACACCTCCATCGTCGCCGAGGTGCGGGCTGATTTCGAAGGCTTCCTCGGCGACGAGATGAGCACGCCGAACTTCACCGCGTCCGAGATCGCCTGCTACGGCGCGACTCTCGGCGAGCAGATCACGCCCGACCTCGAGCAGGAGCAGTACTGGTTCTGGAACCTGCGCAACCGCGTGCGGTTCGACCGGGCCGTGGTCAGCGCCGGCAGTGACGGCGTCGACTTGCTGATCGAGGTCGCCGAGCATCCCGTGCTGCAACTGGCCATCCAGGAAAACCTGGGCCTGGTCCCGAACCGCCCCGGCCTGCCCGCGCGCGATTTCCGTGTCCTCGGCACCTCGCTGCGCACCGCGGACGGGCTGTCCGAGTTCACCCGCAATCTCGCCCAGGTCGCCGTCCTCGACATCGGCTACCGCTGGGACGCGCTGCGGGTCGACAACACCGTCAGCCTCCCGCTGCGCGACTTCCCGCACACCGTCACCAACGCCAAGCGCCTCTGGGCCCCCCTCGGCGCCAACGAAACCCCCGCCGAACTCGCCGTCACCACCCCGAAACCCCAACGGCTGGTGGAACAGTGGACGCCGCTGCAACGCCGGTCCTTGACCGCGCCGCGCAGCCTGCTCATCGTCGACCACACCGGCGAATGTGCCGAGCTGGCCGCCGCCCTTGTCGCCGCCGCTGATCGGCACGGTGCCGATGCGCGCGTCGTCGGCCGACCGGAACTCACCGGTGACCCGAGTGTCGCGGTGGCCTTCGGCTCGGCTGACCAGGGCTCGAGCGCGAGCTTCGATTCCGTGGTCGTGTTGCTTCCTCCGGGCCGCGATGACGACAGTGCCGGCGCGATCGATGCGCTGGCCGAGTTCTATGCCGAACGTCGCTGGGCTCCGGCGTTGTCCGCGCTCCGTCCCGGTGGCGAGTGCTGGCTGCTCACTGTCGGCGGCGAGACCGTGCACGACGGCGACCCGATTCCCGGGCTGTTCCAGTCGGGCGTCAGCGCCGGATTCCGCAGTGTCGGTATCGAACACCCGGGAATCCTCTTCCGGCACCTCGATCTCGCCGCGCAGGAATCCGCTCCCGCCCAGGCCGCCAAGATCGTCGGTGCGGTGCACTCCAGCGGCGAGGCCGAGCTGGCCCTGCGGGCAGGCAAACTGTTCGTCAAGCGCCTGGTCGTCGATACGACCAGTGAAACCGGTTCGCTGGGAACAGATCTCGATCATGTCGTGATCGTCGGTGGTACCGGTCAGCTGGGTCTGCGCTTCGCCGATCATCTGGCACGCACGGGTGCGGGCCGGGTCACGTTGCTGAGTCGCAGCGGCGAAACCGATGCGCTGGCACCGGAACTGGTTCGGCTGCGCGGTATCGGCGCGACCGAGATCGTGGTGCGGTCCTGCGATGTGAGCGATGCCGCCGCCGCGGGGGCTTTTGGTACCGAGATCGCCGATCGCCCCGTGGACCTGGTGCTTCACGCTGCGGTCAACTACGTGGACGCCGAACTCGCGCAGATCACCGACGATGCCGTGCGCACCGCCGCCGCCGCGAAGCTGCGCGGCCTGGACAACCTGATCGACGCGATCCCGTTGACCGTGGACGGCCGGGTCCTGCTGTGCTCGTCGATGGCGGCGACGCTGGGCGGACGCGGGCAGGTCCTGTACGCGGTGACCAACCGGATGCTCGATGTAGCGGCCCGTCGGCTCCGCGCCCGTGGCATCGCCGCCGCGAGCCTGCAGTGGGGTCTGTGGAGCGTCGCCGGTCCGCTCGACGATGCTGGGTTCGCCCGGGTCGAGGAAGCGGGCGTGTACCCGATGGTGCCCGCCGACGCGATCGAGGCCGGACTCGCCGTACCGGTGCGTGACGGCATGATCATCGCCGCCGACTGGGACTTCCTGCGCGAGGTACTCGGGGCGTTCGGTCAGGCCAGCGTGCTCACCGGCCTCGAATCCGCCGCGCCCGCACGAAACTCGAGTACGGCGGCCACCGTCGCGTTCGAATCGGCAGACCCGGGCACACAGTCGGACGCCGACCTGCCCGGCACACGATCGAGCGCGCCGGTGTCCACCGGTGCCGCGCACGGCGGCATCGCACTCGACCTGCGCATGCGCACCGAGCTGCTCAAGGTGATCGGCGGCGACAGCGCCGAATCCATCGACGCCACCATGCCATTGGTCGCGCTCGGTCTCGATTCCTTGCAGGCCTTGGACTTCCGCAAGCGCGTGAAAGCGGAGCTGGATCGCGATCTGCCGGTCGCGGCGATTCTCGGCGGCGCATCGCTCGACGATGTCGTGCTGCTTATGGCACGCAACACCAACCAGGGCTGAGGGGCCGAAGAACATGTCTGACACCGAAGCCACCCTGTCCGTCGCGGAACGCCGCAAACTGCTGCTCCAGCAGAAGCTGCGCGAACGCGGCATGTCGGTGGTGCACGCCGAACCCGTCGCGGTACCGCGGATCCCGGCGGGGGAGCGGCGCGCACTCACCCCCGGCCAGCGCCGCATGTGGTTCCTGCAGACCCGCGACGCCGACGACACCGCCCTCAATATCTGCGTCGCCTACCGCCTCACCGGCCCGCTCGACGCCGACCGCCTGCACGCCGCGTTCGACACGGTGGTGGCTCGGCACGACATCCTGCGCACCACCTACGGCGCGGACGCCGACGGCACACCGTTCCAGGTGTTCGCCGCCGACGCACGGGTCGAATGGTCCACCCACGACGTCACCGAGCTCGCGGAGTCGGGTCGCGACCTGCGGGTGGAGGTGCTGGCCCAGCGTGAGTTCAGCCGCCCCTTCGCGCTCGGCACCGAACTCCCGCTGCGCGCGACGCTGATCCGCACCGGGACCGATGAGCACATCGTGCTCCTGGCCATCCACCACATCGCCTGGGACGACGACTCCTGGGCGGTGTTCTTCGCCGAGCTCAACACCGCCTACCGGCTGGGCACACCCGCCGCTGGACCGAACGTCTTCGTGGCGGACGGCCACGCGGTCACGGCATCCGATGCGGGGCCGCAGTCCTCCGATGCGACGAAGGCCGCCGATGGTGTGAGCGTTGTCGATTCGACCTCGATCGCGGCACCATCCCCTGACGAGACGAACGCCGCCGCCGGCACTTCCGGATTCCAGCCCGAAACGGTTCAGTTCGCCGCGATCGCCCCCACCGCCGAGCCCGCCGAAGCCGACGTCGCCTACTGGCGCGATGCACTGCGCCCGCTGCCCGAACCCCTCGAACTGCCCGGCTCCGCCGCGGCCACCCCCGGCCGCAACGCCCAGCGCCGCACCCACCGTCTCCCGGCCGAGCTCGTCACCCGCACCGAACAGTTCGCGCGTGAGCAGGCCGCGACCCCGTTCATGGTGCTGCTCGCCGGGTTCGACGCCCTGATCCACCGCTACACCGCCGCCGACGACTTCCTCGTCTCCATCCCGGTGACCGACCGCCCCGCGGGCACCGAACAGCTCATCGGCTATTTCGGCAACACCCTGCTGCTGCGCGCGACCATGGGCGCCCAGGCCGATTTCGCCCAGCTCGTCGGCTCGGTGCGCGATACCTGCACCGGCGCCTTCGCCCACCGCGGTGTCGGCATCGATCGTGTTGTCCGCGAAGCGAACCCGGATCGGGTGGCCGGTCGCGACGGCTTGGATCAGCTGGTGCGCCTCGGTTTCTCGGTGCGCAAGAGCGCCGACGGTTTCGCCATCGACGGCGTCACCTCCACTCAGCTCGAACTCGGTGCGGCGAGCGCCCAGGTGCCGTTGGCACTGGCCATCGTGCTCGAGGCCGACGGCACGGCGGTGGTGGAAGCCGAGTATCAGACCGATGTGCTCTCCGAAGCCCTCATCGACGGGCTGCTCGCGCACTTCGGTCAGCTCCTCGACAGCGCGTTGCGCGAGCCGCGGCGCAGGCTCGCCAACCTCGACATGCTCGGTGCGGCCGACCGCGCGGCGCTGCTCGACCGCTCGCACGGCGTTCTCGTCGATGAACCGGCGAATACCCTTGTCACCCTGCTGGAATCGGCCGCAGCCGCCACTCCCGACGCGCTCGCGCTGCTCTCCGATGACATCGAGCTGACCTACGCCGCGCTGCACGCCCGCGCGAATCGCCTGGCGCACTGGCTGATCGGGCAGGGCATCGGCACCGAGGATCTCATCGGCCTCCGCTTGGGCACCTCGGTGGAATTCATCGTCGCCGTGCTCGCGGTGTTGAAGGCCGGTGGGGCCTACCTGCCGATCGATCCGGCCTACCCGGACGATCGGATCGAGTACCTGGTCGAGGACGCGAACCCTCGATTGTTGCTCGGTGCGGTCGAATTGGCCGCCGCGGAGGAGATGGCGGCGCAGCTCCCGGCGACCGCGCCCACCGATGCCGAGCGGCTGCGTCCGCTGCTGCCCGCGAACCTCGCCTACGTCATCTACACTTCCGGCTCCACCGGCAAGCCCAAGGGTGTTCCGGTGCCGCACAACGCGATCGCCGAACACATCGTCTGCTTCACCGCCGACTGGAACATGACCGCCGCCGACCGCCTGATGCAGTCGTCGTCGGTGAGCTTCGACGCCTCGCTGGTCGACATCGCGATCACCCTCACTGTCGGCGCGCAGCTGATCGTGCCCAAGCCCAACGCTTTCCGCGATATCCGCTATGTCGCCGACCTGATCAGCCGCCGTCAGGTGACCGTGCTGCACATGGTGCCGTCGATGCTGAGCACGTTCCTGCTGCTGCCCGAGATCAGTGAATGGCAGTCGCTGCGCCAGATTCCCGTCGGCGGCGAGGCGCTGCCCGGTGAGGTCGCCGACCGGTTCTTCAACACGCTCGAGGCCGAACTCCGCAATCACTACGGACCCACCGAGGCGGTGGTCTGCTCGACCCATATGCCGGTCGCGGGTCCACAGGGCACCGGTGTGGTGCCGATCGGCATCCCCAACCGCAACGTCTACACCTACGTCCTCGACGAGGCACTGCAGCTGGTGCCCGACGGTGTCGTCGGTGAGCTCTACCTCGGTGGCGATCAGCTCGCTCGCGGCTATCTCGACCGTCCGGCCCTGAGCGCGCAGCGTTTCGTCGCCGACCCGTTCGCGGCGGCCGAGGGTGGCCCCGCGGCGGGCGCGCGCATGTACCGCTCCGGTGACCTGGTGCGCCGCAACAGCTTCGGTGAACTGGAGTTCGTCGGTCGCGCCGACGAGCAGGTGAAGGTGCGTGGTTTCCGCATCGAACTCGGCGAGGTCGAGGCCGCGATCGCCGCGCACCCCGACGTGGCGCACTGCGTCGTAGTCGTAACCGAGGATCCGGCCATCGGCGCGATGCTGGCCGCCTATGTCGTGCCCGTGGGCGATGCCGTCGACCTCGAGCAGGTGCACGCCTTCGCGGCGAACGCGCTGCCGGAATACATGGTGCCCAGCGGTTTCGCGGTGATCGGCGAGATCCCGCTCACCCTCAATGGCAAGCTCGACAAGCGCGCGCTGCCCGCCGCCACCTCCGCCGCCGTGCGCACCCACCGCGCTCCGGCCACCGCCACCGAACGCAAGGTCTGCGCCCTGTTCGGCGCCCTGTTCGACCTCGATGACGTCGGCGCCGAAGACTCCTTCTTCGAACTCGGCGGCCATTCGCTGCTCGCGGCCCGCCTGGTCGCCCAGGTCCGCGCGGAGTTCGGCATCGAGCTCGACGTGCGCGTGGTCTTCGACAGCCCGACCCCCGCCGCGCTGGCCGCCAACCTGGTCGCCCGCTTCCTGGCCGAATTCGACATCGACCTCGACGCCGTCGACAGCGATGTCGATGACGCGCCCGCCGCGAGCGAGAGCGCACCCGCGAACACGGATACTTCGGCCGCGGCTGCCTCGGACGGCTCGCTCGCTGGTTCGGCATCGGAGATCGGCTCGACCGGTTCCGCTGCGGATCGCGGCGTCGCCACCGCTACCTCCGCTGCATCACACGTAGCGGCAGCCGCCGGACCGGGGCGGTCCAATCGTCCCGCGATCGGCGGGCGCCCACGTGGCGAGCGCATTCCGCTGTCGTACTCGCAGCTGGCGATGTGGTTCCAGTACCGGATGGAGGGCGCGGGCTCGGTCGGCAACCTGCCGCTGGCCCTGCGCTTCGATGGCGCACTCGACATCGTGGCCCTGCGCGCCGCCCTCGATGACGTGGTGGCCCGGCACGAGTCGCTGCGCACTACGTTCCCCGAACACGACGGCGTGCCCTACCAGGTGGTGCACCCCGCCGCTCCGGTCCCGCTGCCGGTGCGCGAGATCGCCGCCGACCAGCTCACCGAGGCACTCGCCGAGATCGCCGGCTACCACTTCACCCTCGACGGTGAGTCGCTGATCCGCGCCGAACTGCTCGTGCTCGACGCGGGCACCCACGTGCTCTCGCTGCTGGTGCACCACATCGTCGCCGACCACGCGTCCTTCGGTGTGCTGCTCGACGACCTCACCGCCGCCTACCGTGCGCGCAGCGAGCTGGGCGGTGCGCCGAGCTGGGCGCCGCTGCCGGTCCAGTTCGCCGACTACGCGCTGTGGCAGCGTGAACTGTTCGACCAGGCCGCGCCGAGCGCGTTCGCTACGGGCCAGATCGACTACTGGCGTGCCGCGCTCGCGGATGTCCCCGAGGAGATCGCGGTCGCCCACGATCGGCAGCGTCCGCCGGTGCTCGGCAAGCGCGGTGAAGTGGTGAGTTTCTCGGTGCCCGCCGCCGTACGCTCGGGGCTCGAATCGCTCGCGATCCGAAGTGGCGCCACTGAATTCATGGTGTGCCAGGCCGCGGTCGCCACGCTGCTGCACGCCCTCGGTGGTGGTACCGACATCACCCTCGGCACTCCCGTCGCGGCGCGCACCGATCCGGCGACGACCACCCTGATCGGTTTGTTCGCCAACATGGTCGTGCTACGTAACGACCTGTCGAACGCACCGACCCTGCGCGACACCGTGATTCGGGCCCGCAATGTGGTGCTCGACGCCAACGCCAACCAGGAGCTCCCGATCGAGCGCCTGGTCGAAGCGCTCAACCCGCGTCGCTCGCGCTCCCGGAACCCGTTGTTCCAGAGCATGATCCACTTCCGTGGCGCCGACTGGGCACCCACCACGCTCCCGTTCGCGACCTCGGGGGAGAGCACCGTCACCGTGCTGCCCGCCGAGTTCGACGTCTCCTTCTTAGATCTGAACCTGAGCTTGAATGTGACCGCCGACGGCGGCATGGACGTCCGCGTCGTCGTCAACGCCGATCTGTACGACCCGGCCACGGCCGCGCTGATCGCCGACGCGCTCGCCGCCACGCTGCGCGCCTTCGCCGAAACGCCTGACCTGCCGGTCGCCGACCTGCGCGTGCTACCCGCCGCAGATCTCGACCGCCTGCTGGCCGCGCCGACCCCGGTGGCCGCGAGCGCCGTCGCCACCGGTGCGGCGACCGACTCCGACACCGAGCGCGCCCTGATCGCGCTGATCGAGGAGCTGCTCGAGACCGAGGACGTCACCGGCGAGGACAACTTCTTCGCCATCGGCGGCGACAGCGTCATCTCCATCCAGTGGTCGGCCCGCGCCGCCGATCTGGGATTGGCACTGACCCCGCAGTTGGTGTTCGAGTGCGCCTCGATCACCGAACTGGCAGCCGCTGTCGACGCGGCCGCCGGTGCGGCAAAAGCGGAAGAGCCCGCACAGGTTTCGCACGCGCCGATGAGCGCGTCCGGCCTGGAGGCCGACGCCTTGTCCGCACTGTCAGCCGCCTGGTCTGCCCAAGGATGAACAACTCGGTGAGCTCGCATCAGGGCCCGATGTCGTGGGTGACCACGGCATCGGGGGTGGCGCGGCACGCCGATCACAGCAATACCCGACAGCTAGGAGAGGACGCAGCATGAGTGCGCCGCAGATCGAAGACGTACTCGCGCTGAGCCCGCTGCAGGAGGGGCTGTTCTCGCTCTCCCGGCTGACGGGCACCGAGATCGACCTGTACACAATGCAATTCGTGGTCGATATCGACGGCCCGCTCGACACCGACCTGCTCCACCGCAGCGCGCAGGCCATGCTGGACCGTCATCCGAACCTGCGTGCCGCGTTCTGGGACACCGATGTGCCCAAACCGGTGCAGATCATCCCCTCGCGCGCGGAGCTGCCGTGGGCTGAACGTGCCGCTCACTCAACGGAATTCGACTCGATCGCCGAATCCGAGCGGCGCGTGCCATTCGTGCTGAGTCGCGGTCCCGCGCTGCGGGTGCTGCTGCTCGACGTCACCGACGCACCCGAGCCGCGCAGGCGGATGATCCTGACCGCCCACCACATCCTCATGGACGGCTGGGCGGTCGCGGTGTTCTTCACCGAGCTGCTCGCCGTCTACCGGGCGGGCGGCACCCTCGACGGGCTGCCCGCGCCCCGTCCCTACCGTGACTACATCGGCTGGCTCGGTGCCCAGGACCACGACGCCGCGGCCCGCCGCTGGGCCGAGTACCTGCGGCAGGTGAGCGCGCCGCTGGTGCTGGCCGACGGCACCGGTGGCGCTGGTGTTCCCCAGACCACGCGACTCAGCTTGTCCACCACCGAAACCGAGCAATTGCAGCAGTGGGCGCGCACCAACGGGATGACGCTCAACACCGCAGTCCAGTTCGCCTGGACGCTGCTGCTCGGCCGCATCACCGACCGCCGCGATGTCGTCTACGGCACCACCATCTCCGGCCGCCCCGAGAAGCTGGCGGGCGTCGAAGGCATGGTCGGGCTGTTCATCAATACCGTCCCGGTGGTGCACCGCCTCGATTCCGCCGAGCCGGTCGTCGCGCAATGCGCGCGCCTGCAACGTGATTCGGCCACCATGCGCGACATCGGCTACCTCAGCCTGTCGACCTTGCAGCGCGCGGCGGGCCACGGCGCCCTGTTCGACACCCTGTTCGTATTCGAGAACGCCCCCATCGACGACGCCATCCAGACGGTCACCGCCCCCGACGGCGCCCAGTTCCGTCCGATCGAGATGGAAAGCCTCGCCCACTACCCGCTCACGGTTGTCTCCCACCTGAGCGACGGCGAACTCCTCGTCCTCGTCGAAGCGATCCCCGCCCTTCTCGGTCACCTCGACCCCGCCGACCTCGGCGCGCGCATGCTGACCATCCTGCGCACCCTGCCGACCCTCGACGCCACCGCGACCACCGAGGCGATCGACCTGCTCACCGAGACCGAGCACGCCGAACTCCTCAGCGCCGCAACGGATATCCCCGCAGCACCCACCGCCACCCCGTGGGAACTGTTCGAGCAGCAGACCACCGCCACCCCGGACGCGATCGCCCTCACCACCACTTCCGGCGAGGTCTTCACCTACCGCGCGCTGCACGACGAGGCCTGCCGGTTGGCGGGGGAGTTCGCCGCCAACGGCGTCGCTCCGGAAACCGTTGTCGCCCTGATGCTCCCGCGTAGTCCTCGCTCGATCATCGCCATTCTGGCGACGTTCGCCGCGGGCGCCGCTTACGTCCCGGTCGACATCACGCTCCCAGCCGCCCGGATCGAATCGATTCTGCGCCAGTCGAACCCAACTCTCGCCGTTGTCCTGGCCGAGGATCGGATGCTGCTCGACGGATTCGTGTCTGATGCGCCGTCGGCCGTGTTGGCGCTGGACGAGCCCGCCGTCGTAGCGCGGATCGCGGCCCGGCCCGCCAAGGCCCCCACCGTGCGTCGCGAACTCGAGCACAGTGCCTACATCATCTTCACTTCCGGCTCCACCGGCGAGCCCAAGGGCGTGGTCGGCACCAACGCGGCACTGGCGGGTTACTTCGCCGATCACCTGGAGCGTTTCTACCGCCCGGCCATGGGCAAGCTCGGGCGCCCCCTGCGGATCGCCCACGCCTGGTCGCTCGGCTTCGATGCCTCCTGGCAGCCGATGGTCGGCTTCTTCGCCGGCCAGGCCCTGCACCTTTTCGACGCCGAGGAAATGCGTGACGCGCACCGAATCGTCTCGGGGATGGCCGAATTCGACATCGACATGATCGACACGACCCCGTCGATGCTGGCGCAGCTGGCGGCGGCGGGCCTGCTCGACCGCGAACTGTCGGTGCTCGCCCTCGGCGGCGAGGCCATCGACACCGCGCTGTGGGCGCGACTGCGCGCCCTGCCCGGTACGGCTGTGTACAACTGCTACGGGCCCACCGAAACGACCGTCGAAGCCGTGGTCGCACCCGTCGCCACCTCGGAAATCCCGACGATCGGCACCGCCAACGGCGGCATGGTCGGCTACGTGCTCGACTCCCGGCTGCGACCGGTTCCGCGCGGCATCGTCGGCGAGCTCTACCTGTCCGGCGTGCAGCTGGCCCGCGGCTACCTCGGCAAACCCGCCATCACCGCGGACCGTTTCGTCGCCGACCCGACGCGCCCCGGCGAGCGCATGTACCGCACCGGTGACCTCGTCCGCAGGCTGCCCGGTGGTCGATTCGGCTACCTCGGCCGCGCCGACGCCCAGGTGAAGGTGCGCGGCTATCGCATCGAGGTCGGCGAGATCGAGACCGCGCTGCGGCGCTCCGCCGATATCGACACCGCCGCGGTGACTGTGGTGCGCCGCGCCGGTGGCGCGTCGCTGGTCGGCTTCGTCGTCGGCAAGGCCGGTCGCGCCGTGATCGTCAGCCGGGTGCGTGCTGACCTGGCACAACGCCTGCCCGCGTACATGATTCCCGCGCGCATCGTGGTGATGGAGCAACTGCCGGTGAACGTCAACGGCAAGCTCGACAGCCACGCGCTGAACGAGCTCGCCGAGCAGTCGCTTTCGGTCGCCGATAGCAACGCCGCTGCCGAGACGCCCACGGAGATCGCGCTCAGCGAGCTGTTCGCCGAACTCTTCGACGGCCGCGCCCCCGGCATCGACGCCGACTTCTACGAACTCGGCGTCGACAGCATCGTCGCGATTTCCCTCGTCAACAAGGCCCGCCGCCGCGGCCTGGCCCTCAATCCGCGAATGGTGCTGGCCTGCCCGACCATTCGTGAACTCGCCGCGGCCGTCGATGACGCTCCGGCCGCCGCCGCGCAGTCCGGCGCCGACGCCTACGGTGTGGTTCCGCCGCTGCCGGTGGTCTCCTGGATGTACGAATACGGCAACTACCGCCGCTTCACCCAGACCGCGCTGCTGCGCCTGCCCGCCGGAATCGACCGGGCGGCACTGGAATCCACGCTGCAATCGCTGCTCGATGCGCACGACACCCTGCGCGCGGTGCTCACCGACACGACGGACGGCCCGCGCATGGTCACCCGGGCACCCGGCGCGGTGAACGCCACCGACCTGGTGATCGAAGCACCCCGGAATCTCGCCGGTGACGAACTCGACTCGGCCATCACCGAATTCGCGCGGATCGCCAACGATGCGATCGACCCCCGCACCGGCGACATGGTGCGCGCGGTGTGGTTCCCGGCCACGGATGCCGATGTGTACCTCGGCTCGGATTCCGCCGGTGCGGTGGCGAGCGAGGCTGCCGGTCGCGGAACCGGCGACATTCTGCTGCTCGCCGTGCACCACCTCGCGGTCGACGTCGTGTCCTGGCACATCATGCTCGACGCGCTGGCTGCCGCCTGGCAGCAGATCCAAGCAGGCGTGACGCCGAAGATGTTGCCCGAGTTCACCTCGTACCGGCAGTGGTCCGAGGCCATGTGGCAGCGCGCGTCCGAACCGGAAGTCCTCGCCCAGCGCGACTACTGGACCGCGCAGGTCCGCGAGCCCGACGCAGCGCTCGGCTCCCGGCACCCCGCACCGGCCACCGACACCTGGTCCAGCCTGCGCGTCAGCACGGTAGCGACTCCGGTCGCGGTCACCGAGCGCCTGCTCAACCGCGTCGGCAAGGACGAGGGCGTCCGCGAATTCCTGCTCACCGCCCTCACCATGACCATGGCCTCGCTCCACGCCGAGAACGGAAACGATCCGGCCGCAGGCGCGTTGATCGCCATGGAAGGCCATGGCCGCGCCGACACCACCCTCGGCACCGACACAGCCAACACCCTCGGCTGGTTCACCAGCGTCTTCCCCGTCCGCCTCGGCGTCGGCGACAACGCGGTGGATGTCCTACGCGCACAAGCAGATCCGTCCGCCGCCCGAACCCTGCTCGACTCGGTCGCGACTCACCTGCGCGAAATCCCGAACCAGGGCCTCGATTACGGCTTGCTCCGCTACGTCAACCGCGCCGCCGAACTTCGCACCGCCGCCGAACCGCAGGTCGAATTCAACTATCTCGGCCGAATCGACCTGAGCGGCAACGACACCGACCCCTGGTCGCTGCTCGTCGGTGAACACGACACCGCACTCCCACTCGACCCGGAACCAGACCTACCCCTGCGCTACGCGGTAGACGTCATCGCAGGCATCGGAACCACCCCCGAAGGCGCCGCCCTCACCACGAACTTCCGCTGGAGCACCGCTCTATTCACGGAAGCCGAGGCAGCCCGCTTCGCCGAACTCTGGGAGCTGGCGCTCACCACCCTCGCCGAGGTGCTGGACCGCTAGTTTGCCTGCTCGTTGGGCACGCGGTGATGTCAGTCGCTGTGGGGCTTGGCGAACTCTTCGATCAGCACGGGATACTGCTCCCCGCCGTGACCTGCGGCGATCGAGCGGTCTGCCATTGCCTTGATCAGCTTCGGGAGCTCGGCGTTGACGCCGAGCGCCTCACACTCCTCGATCAGGTGGGCCATCGTTCGCGCATCGGTCTCCAGGGCCGCCACCTCGGCGGGAAAGGATCCGCTGTCGATCTGCTCGGCATAACCGGGCAGCCAGGTGGCCACCCCGGTAGCCATCATCTGCGCGAACGGTGCGAACGTCGCGGCGTCGACACCGGCGGTTCTGAGCATCGCGGTGCCCTGGAGCCAGGCGTTGAGGACGCTCCACATCATGGTCAGGCCGGCCACGTCGTACAGGGAGGCGAGGCCGTGGTCGGCGCCGAGGTAGGTGACGGTGCCCAGTGCCTCGAGTGTCTTCTCGTGCGCGTCGAAGTCCGCCTGTGGACCGCTGTGCAGAATCACGGCGTCGGAGGTTCCGATCGCCTGCGGGATGGCCATGATCGCGCCGTCCAGGTAGTGGGCGCCGCGCTGCTCGAACCAGCGGGCGGTTTCGCGGGCCTGGGCCGAGTCGCCCGAGGTCAGGTTGAGGAAGGTCGTACCGTCGATATCGTTCGTGCCCAACAGTTCACGCACGGCCGGGTAGTCGGTGACGCAGATGATCGTGATCGAGCCCGCCCGCAGCGCGTCGCCGATGGTCGGCGCGAGCCGCGCACCCTCGGCAATCAGCCTGTCGGCCTTGGCGGGCGTCCGATTCCATACGGTGGTGGGATGTCCGGCGGCGAGGAACGCGCCGGCGAGCGACTGGCCCATGAGCCCGAGTCCGATGACGGTCACAGATGTTTCGGTTGCGTTGTTCATGGCAGCATCATCAACGTTGATACCGGTATGAAGGTCAAGTGAGGTTGCGATGCGAATCGGCGAACTGAGTACCCGCACGGGCGTCAACGCCCACCAACTGCGCTACTACGAGGCCCAGGGGCTGATGACCGCGGACCGCAGCCCGAACGGCTACCGCGAATACGACGAAACCGCCTTGCTGCGCGTGCAACAGATCCGCCACCTACTCGGCGCAGGCCTGTCCTCCGACGACATCGCCTACCTCCTACCCTGCGCGGAAGGCGAAACCCCCACCTTGCCCGCATGCCCAGAACTCGTGTCCAACATGCGAACTCGACTCCACCGCCTCGACGACCAAATCGACCGCCTCGCCCGATCCCGAGACGCCCTCGCCGTCTACATCGCCGCCGCCGAACGCACAACCAGCGACACCTACCCACCCTTCGACGGAACCGAACCAGTGCCCGCCTGAGCAACTATTGCGACCCGAGGAGTTGGGATGACAGACAACAACGCTACGTCGGAACGTATCCGCCGGCGATATGGGACATCCGATTTGGACCGAGGAGGGGCCGGTCCGATGTCGCGCCGGCAGCAGATCGTGTGGGTGCTCGCTGTTGTCGCGTTACTCGCGGCGGGAGTGGCCGTATGGATGGTAGCGGCGGCGGCGGACCGCTTCTATCGCTTCGGCGACCCCCCGCTCTTCGCGATGCCGCTGTGCTGGACGGCCGCAACCGCCGTCTATCTCTGCTACGTCTGGTTCAGTCGCAGCAGGCCTCGCCGCTGGTTGCGGATCGTGTTCGCGGTGATGCTGGTGCTGGCGACAATGTTCCTGTGGGCGATCACGACGTTTCTCGAGGCGTTCGACGATCGCAGCGTTGTCCGCACGGTCGCGGTGAGTCCCGACGGTCGCGTTGAACTGGCCACCGAGAAGTACATGAATTTAATCGACCCTGCCTGCCGCGTGTGGCTGCTGGAGCGCGGGGGGCTTTTCAGTCGACGGGCGCTGGTGTGGCATCTGCATGAAGGCAATTGCCCGACGCAAGTGTTCTTCTCCAACGACACCACTATCGCCATACGCAAGAACGGCGACACAGAACCCACAACCACGACCTTCGACGCCGACCGGATGCAGGTGACACCGATGTAGCTGGGCCGGCCTTTGTGTTGAGCGGCACAATCTGTCACCGGCATCGGTGCAGGTCAGATGGTTGGCGGTCGCCACGCCGCGATCAGGTCGGTGGGAGTGAAGGTGGCGGCGAGGTGGTCGGTTGAGACGCCGGAGCGGCTGACAGCGATCAAGGGGACGGGGTCATCGGTCAGCCGGAAGCGGTGGTTTTGCAGGGCGACGAGGTCGTGGGTGTCGAAGGGTGAGTTCTCCAGCCACTTGATCGACCCGAGAAAGGCCAGCTCCTTGGCGACGGGTTCCCGGTCGGCGCCCACGATGTCGATCTCTACGTCATTGGTGCGTGTCCAGAACCCGCCGATGGCGGGGACCGCGGGGATGCCTTGGGCTGGGAGAAGCCGGGCGAGCGAGTCACGGATCAGGGGTTCCACCGCGCGGCCGCGCCAACTCGTCCAGCCACGGCGGATCCGATCCAGAGTCAGGTCACCGCGCAGGCGATCCAGCTCAGGCAAGTAGGGGCCGAGGAAGGTGAGCCAGAACCGTAGGTATGAGTCGGTGATCCGGTAACGGCGTTCTTTCGATGGGGCCAGGCTGATCGGTAGTTCCGCGGCCACGATTCCCTTGTCCACCAACAGGTTCAGTGCGCGCGAAAGACTCGTGCTGGCTAGACCACCGGCGGCACGGGCGATATTGGTGAACGTTCGTTCGCCGCTGCCGATCGCGGACAAGACCTGGCGCGCCAAGGTCTGATCGGGAAACTCGGCCGCCAGGGACAATTGCGCGGAGACGATCAGCGGGCTGACCGGGTCGGCGAGTTCTCTCGTCAAGAACTCCCACACGTCCTCGCCTGCGCGCCATCGTGCGCAGATCATGGGCAATCCACCGGTGATGAGGGTGGCATCGAAGGCCGCCGCGGGGTCGGAGCCGGTCATGGCGGCGACATCGGCGGGATTGAGTGGGCCCAGTCGCATCTCGGTGCCGCGCTGATGAAACGGGCGACCATACGACGTGAGCGCAGCCATCATGGCGAGATCGGAACCGATCAGGATCAACAGAACCGGTTTGCGGCACAGTTCGCGGTCCCACGCGCGTTGCAAGACACTCTCGAAAGCGCCTGACTCATCCATCAGGTATGGCAACTCGTCGAGAACGACGATGCTCGGCTCATTGTCGGGCAGAATGCCGGCGAGCTGTCGCAGGGCTGCGGTCCAGTTGGCTGGAAGCGCCTCTTCGAAGATCTCGGCATCGGGCAGCGAGGAATGCGCGACCGTATCGGAGAACTCGCGCAGCGGGTCGTTTCCGAGCCCGATCTCGCTGGTGTAGAAGACATTTGGCACACCGCTGCGCTGGGTGAACTCCTCGATCAGTGCAGACTTACCGATGCGGCGGCGGCCACGAAGAATGAGGCAACGCCCCGGCTTCGCCGTATCGATCGCGGCCCCGACGCCGGACAAGGCGGCGTCCAGGGTGTGCAGTTCATGCCATCGCCCGACGAAGTCCATCGCACCTCTTAGTATCATTGATGATAGTAACATCGATGATACGTTCTCTTGCGGGCGTTATCCGCGCCTTCGTTCACCGTCGACGCGACGGCAGGGGTGTAATAGTCCATGTAGTACAATTTGGCTATGACTACCGCTCGTCCCGGCGCCACCACCAACGTCTCGGTGTCGATGCCGTCGGATCTCCTGTCAGCGGTCCGCGACCGGACGGGTAAGCGCGGCCTCTCGGCGTACGTTGCCGAAGCGGTGCGGCACCAACTCGAGATGGACGGTCTCGGGGAGATCGTCTCGGACTTCGAGTCGAGCCACGAGCCGCTCACCGACGCGGAGGTGCAAGCCGCAGCTGAGGAGCTTTTCGGCCACGGCGCGCAGGGCTCCGACCGGGGAGTCGCGTGACGGAACGGAATGTTCGGTCGGTAGTCCTTGATTCCGAGGCTCTGTCACTGCTGCTGCGACATGACAGAGCGCTCACCGCCCGCATCGAAGCAGCCAGGCGGAACAGCATTCCTGTACGGGTATCGGTGCTGACTATTGTCGAAGCCGTTCTTGGAAAGACCGATATGGGCAGGCTGAGCTGGTTGCTTTCGCGGCTGCGAGTCGAGGAAGTAACCCAAGCCGATTCGCTCGATGCGGTGGGTCTGCTGCGTGAGGCAGGCGGGTTACACGGACACAAGTACGCGATCGACTCGTTGGTGGCGGCGATGGCGCTGCGCAGTCCTGGACCGCCAGTCGTTCTCGCATCCGATCGTGATGATTGGGAGCGACTCTGCGGAGATCGCGTACTGATCGTCGACGTATAGCGGCATCGCGACGTTGGCCTGCGCAAGTAGCGCGAGTGCCGACGTCGCCCTCGGTGCCGCGCCGATGCTGCTCAGAACTCGGTATCACTGATGTTAGTAACACCGCTGATACCTGTTCTGGCCGATGCTACACGCGCCTTCGTTCGGTGAACATCGCGATGTGCTTGGACAGGCGGTGCTGGAGTTCGGTGGGTGGGCCGGGGATGACGGTGAAGTTGTCGGCGTCGTGGTGCTGGATGAGGTAGCGGCCGTCGTTCGGATAGTCCAGCCAGAGAAAGGCTTTGCCGTCGGTGGTGGGGCGTGAGTCCACCTGGTAGCCGGGGTAGACGGTGATTTCGCCGGTACTGGTTCGGGGGCGGCGGAAGAATCGTTGCGTTTGTTCGACGGGGGATAGGCGCGTGGGGTGGCGGGCGTAGGTGGCGGTGTCGAGGTCGCTGCGGCGTCCCTCCAAGCGGGGTGTCGAACCACCTTGTGCGTGAGGCAGTTTCGCGACGATCGCGGCGGCCAAGTCGGCCAGCGGCACAATGCTCAAGGCGATATCCCCGCCTTGTTCGCGGGTGGGTCCTGATTCTTGGACCGCCAACGCCGCGTGGTCCTCGATGATTCCGGCATACACGCGGGCGACCTCCGACTGACCTTGCCCATGCAAACCCTCGATCTCGACGCGGACCTCTGGTTCGAGCAGAGCGCGGAACACCTTGTGCAGGCCGTCGTCATAGACCTGTTGCAGCCTGGCGAAGGCGGCCTCGCGCCGCTCCTGGTGGATCTCGTGGGTTTCGGCGAACTCGGGCCGGAAGGTCAGCGGGTAGGGCAGGCGGTCACGACCATGGCCTTCGAGTCCGACCGCGAACGCGTGTGGGTCGAGTTGCCAGCGACCTGTTACGCGCGGTTCAGTGTGGGTGTCATTGTTCCAGCTCACGCGCCGATCACTCCACCTGGCGGAAGGGTCGGCGGAAGCAGCCCGATGAGTTCGTCTTCCCGATCCTGGATGAGGTAGTCGGGAATGGCGTGCTCGCTGTCGTCCTCGCCTTTGCCGCCGCCACGTCCGCCGCCCATCATGCCGGGCATGCCGCTCATGCCTCGACCGCCTGCGCCGCTGGTAGTTCCCGCGCGGTTACCTGACGCCCCTGCAGCCGCGCCGGCGCCGCCGGGAGTGCCTGGCACGGCGGCACCTGGTGTGCCTCCGCTCGGCACACCGGATCCGGGTGAACCCGAACCGGGCGAACCGGAACCAGGCGACCCTCCGCCCGGTGTGGTCGGGGTGCCGGTTCCGGCAGGCGTCGTTGAGGCGGGTGTGGTGGCGGACGGGTCGGTCGCGCTGGGGGTGGTGGAATCGTCGTCGGTTCCGTCGTCGTTCTGATCGTCGTCAGAATTAGTCGACTGCGGCTCAGTCGTTGCCGGATCCTCTTGTGTGCCAGCGGGTTCCGTAGACGGGTTGTTGCCGTTGTTGCCGTTGGTGTTGTCGTTCGAGTTCCCGTCGTCGCCGTTGCGCCCGGTGACGGGGACGTCGCCTGGGTCGCCGACGTTGTTGTGGGGGACGGGCAGGATAGGTGTCTGTTTGTCGACGGTGATCGAGCCTGGCTGGTAGGTGCCGATCATGAAGAGCCGGGCATCTTCCTCGGCCTCATTGGCACGATGTTTGGCCGCTTTGACCACGCCGTTGCCGGGGATGTGGCCGATGAACTCGTCGAACGTGGATACTTCCTCCGGCTTCGGAATGGCGATCTTCGCCTGTCCGAGAACACCTTCCATGTAGTCGATGCCGTTGGCGACCATCTGGAATGTGGTGGGCAGCTTCGCGGCTTCGGTGGTGTAGCTCTTCACCCCGTCGATCGCCGATGTTCCGGACGCGCCCGACCACTTCTCGGAAAGCACCCGCTCGAAGCTCGTTCGGTAGTTGTTGACCGCGGTCTCGGTTCCCGTTGTCAGGCGCCGCCAACCGTCCGCAGTCGCATTGATCTGGCCGGCGTCGACGCCGGGCTGACCGTCCTTGCCACGCAACGCATCCCAGATCTGCTGATGTGTCCACGTACTGAACGGCTCGGGGGTTACCTTCGCCCCCTCCATCGTCACATCACTGCCGGCCCGCAGCCTCGACCATTCGTCGCCGATGATGCTGCGATCGCCCTCCCACGCCTGCTTACCGTCGTTGTCGAGCTTGCTGCGCTCGTCGTCAGCGTTGCCGGACTGGTCGTGGTTGTCCCAGATCTTGAAGCCACCGAGAGTGCCCACGTGGAAGACGGTCATGCCGATCGTTTCGGGGATATCCCAGAACCCCATCAGATACTCGCCCCCGTAGCGCCGAGGGCACCTGCGGTCTGCTGGTCGACGGCTTGTAGTTTGCCGATGGCGGCGAGGAAGGTGTCGCGCTGGTCGCGGGCGATGGTGATGTGCTGTTCCAGGCGTTTCACTGCGGAGTCGTCGGGGCCTCCGGCGCCTCCGGCGACTGCTTTTGCCTCGTACTTGGCACGGATCGTGTCAGCTGAGGGGAGTCCGCCCCAGCCTGTCAGGCGATTGAGTTTGCCAGCGTCGAGCTTCTGCACTTCGAGGTCCGTGATGTACTGCTCGACAACCCCGGCGAGGGCTTGCCCGAGGTCCTCGTCGAGCTTGAACTCCCCGTTGATGGCTTGCTGTTTCATGTTTCGCCAGTATGTGGCGTGATCCTGTGTCATCTTGCTCCCCCGTCTACTTCGGCAGGTGCGGCTCGAACGCTGTCGCGTATTGCTCGGCTATTCCGCACAAGTCCCCGCCCCGCGGTCCTTCGGTGCTCAGCCAAGCGGCAGTGATTTCGAACATTCCTTGCTCTGCCTCGAAGGAAACGTAGCAGATGTCAGGTGTGCTGTTTTCCTTCGAAACCAGCCCTGGACGGGCGTTGATCGTGGTGTCGCGGATGACGGTCACCCCCTCCTTCTTCCGGGCATCCGCGAGCGTATGGCTGGTCGAGAAGATTCCGATGTCGCGCTTGCCGGACCCGTAGCGGTCGTCGAGCGGCCGCCAACTGCACACGCGCCATGCCGAGACGCCGGTCGGGGGATCGACGGTCACGTGCAGAGTCGCCGGGTCGAGGCCGACGCTCGTTAGCACCTCATCCGACAACGCCCCCCGACACGGATTGAACACCTCGATAGTGTCCGGATCCCGCACCGTAGTCGTAGGCCCAGCCGACCCCTCCTCAGTCCCCCCACACCCCGCCAGCACAGCCGCCCCGACCACACCACAGACCACAGCCCGCATCACCACAACGCTTCGCACAGCACTCCTACCTGGTCGGACACGGCAGCAACCCGCCACTACTCGATTAGACGCACCCCGACCCCATTCGGTTCCACCGACCTGTCGACAGCCCTCCAACCTGCGCCCCCGACCCTACTCAACCCGGACCGTCGCCGGGAACTACCGGTCCCCAACAACCGAAGCGAGCTCCGAACCTCGAACCTCGAACCCCGCGGCCCCTGTTTCCCACCCATCTGAGCTGCCATGATGGTGGAGTGAGACGAGACGAGCTCATCGAGTTCCTTCCCGCGATTACCCAGCTCTGTGCCGAATACGGCGTCACGGAGCTAGCGCTCTTCGGCTCGGTCGCCCGCGGCGATGACCGTGAGGACAGCGACGTCGATCTCCTCTACGTGCGCGGACCACACGCAGTGCGCGGCCTGGCCTTCTTCGGACTGGAGGAGGAGCTCGAGAAGCTATTGGGCATCCACGTCGATCTGGTCCCCAAGAGTGGCCTCAACCGACTGATCCGTGACGAAGTACTCGCCGACGCCGAGGTCCTGTATGCCGCCGCGTGAGGAACGCACCAACTCGCTCTACCTCGCAGACATCGTCATCGCGGCCCGCACCGTGATCCGGTGGCTCGACCAGCGCGGCGACGGCTGGAGCACCGACGAAATTCTGCAGAACGCGGTGCTTCGACAGCTACTTGTCATCGGTGAGGCCGCATCGCATCTCACGGATGAGACGCGGAACAAGCTTCCCGACCTGCCCTGGCGACAGATGCGGGGATTCCGCAACCACGCGGTACACGCCTATTTCAGTCTCGACTGGGAGATCGTGCGTGAGGTCGCCGAAGTCGACCTACCGACAGTCGAAGCCGCGGTTTCCCAACTCCTTGCCACCGAATATCCCGAGGCGGTCGGTCACGTGCCGCCAGCAGGTAAGTGAGAACGTCTGTGACGGAAATGCGTCCGCCAGCAATTCCTGCGCGTCTGCTTGGTGAGGGTCGGGGCAAGTGGCATAGCGGTTCTCAGGAAGTAGCTCGATTGAGGATGTCGGTGTAGAGAAGGCGCCCGCCGAGTAGCCGGAGGGCGGCGAGACGGGTTTTGGCGCGGCCGATGTTGGTGGTTCGGGAACCTCGCTCGTAGTAGAAGACATCCCACCAGCCGTCTTCGGCTTGAATCAGGCACCAAGCCTGTTCGCGCAGTTCACCTTCCGAGACAAGGGCTGCGGGCGCGCCGACGTGGGAGAACCAGGCGAGCTGGCTGATCGGATTCTGGGAGAACACGCCGTCGTTCGGGGTCATATCGCCATCTCCTCGATGAATCCGGAGCCGACCAGATCGACGACCGGCATCACGGTGAAGTACTGGTTTCCGCCACCTGGTCTGGCGAACCACGGTGCGACGGGGCCGGACCACACCGGTGTCGGCGTCAGGACCTTCCATCGTCGGTATCCGGATTCGGCGTAGTCGATCGGCAGTGAACGTGCGCCGAACGGCGTCCCGATGTCGTAGAGCAGTCGGGTGAATGTGGTGCCGAACGAGTCCATGATCCGACCAGGTTCGAGCCGTGCCGGTTTCCGGCCGGTGGGGGTCGCGAAGCCGTCTGGATGGAGTATCGGATCGGGCCAGCGGAGCAACCTCCGGCCGGCTGAAGCTCCGACGTCTTCGGGTACCACGAACTCCCGCGCCCACTGCGCTTCACGCATGCCGCCGAACAGATCACCGTCATCGAGAATCGACTGAACCGCCGGACTGCTGATCGGCACGCCGCCGACCGACCCGGCGGTACCACGACCCGGTTCCAGCGGCTGCGATCCATCGAGCGCTCCGCCGATCAACCCGAGGAACCCGAAACAGGCAGCGGCTTCGTTGTCGTATTCGCAGAGGTCATGTGGGCCGCCGCGTTCGTACCAGAATGCTTCGAACGAGCCATCTCGGCCCGGCACCAAACAGTAATGGTCGTCGCGGAGTCTGCCGACCGAGGCAACTGAGTCGGGAACACCAAGACCCCGCAAGATCTTGGTGAGTTCGTCGATGTTCACGATGAAACCTCTTCTAGCTCAGTCGGAGAACGTTGCTTCGAGTTCGCTGTCGATTCGTTCCTGCTCGGCGTTGTCGAGTGTCACCGGCTGAAAATCGCGCGACCGGGCATGGTCGATGAACTCGGCGGGAACCTCGATCGCGTACTCCCGCACGAAGTATCCCCAATATGTTGACCACACCCAGGTGCCGTCGCTCGACATCCCAGTTGGTACGCCGTGGTCTCGTGCCGGGTCGAGTGGGTCGGCCATCGACTGGGTCGAGACAAGCGACTGACACTCCAGCAGGTAGTGCGAAAGGGGTTCGCGGAGTTCCTCGTCGAGGCGCCCGACAAGGTCCGCCAAGCTGACTTCTGGCCAGCCTTCGATTCCCTCGCGGGGGTCCTCCGAAAAATTGGGCAGTAGTTTCACTGTTCAGCCTTCCCACTCGGAACGGTCCAATTCCTCGACTCTTCCATCGGGGTGGAATCGGTGGCAGGTGTCAGGCAGTCGCGGTACTTGCCATGGACTGATGCTCCGCAGTCTGGCATCAACGCCGAGTCTGCCTCTGGACGTGTAGAGGTATCCATCCGGCGCTACTACCGGCGTGCCGAGCGCTTGGGCAAGACTTCGTGCGAAGTTGCCGTCGAGCCGTCCGGTGTTGCAGGACAACAACCGGATGGGGGTGCCGGGTACATAGTCCGGTCGATGGCGGATCAAATTGGCCAGCTCGCGCGCCGACATCGCTCCTCCTCCGGTCGAGTCCATGTTCACGCTGTTCGGCTGTCCATGCGCAACGACATCGTAGTGCCCCGCAAGTGGCGAAACGCTTTGTACATCCTGGTAGAAGCGATCCGTCGCGGACATGATCGAGAACCCCGGGCGGGCATCCGTGAACGGATACGTTGTGGGAGACGCTGCGGGGTTGCCACGTTCTTCCAGGCCATCAGCCGTCGGCGCATCGACGTCGGCGCCGGAAGCAGGTGCATGAGGAAGAGGATCTACTTCTCTGAGGTACCCAGCATCGATGAGTGCCTGCACACTGACCGGAAGATAGTGCTGGGAACCGAGGCCGGGTTCTCCCATCTGGGGAGCAATGCCGCCCCGCCACATAGGCAATGGCCGTAGGACTTCGTATTGGTGATACGACTCGCCATCGAGATTGGTTGGTGGCAGCGCTCGCTGCGGATACGGAACGCCAGCGGGCGATGTAAACCTGCCAGAGGGTCCACCGAACCGGTCGATGACCTCGCCCGGTTGGAGCATGGCTGGATGACGGTCGGTCGAGCTGGAGAAACCTTGCGGATACAGATTGCCGTCTGCCCATGCGGGATCGCCGTTCGGTCCAGCGATTGACCGCATCCAGGCGTCGCGGCCGACTCCGTGAAACGGGTCCCAGCCGTTGGGCAGCAGCGCGTCCACAGCTGGATTGCCGCGGCCGACGCCCGGCGGTGGATCGGGAAATGCGCCGGTCCTGCTGCGGTGATCCCGCGCGATCGCCGACAGCTGGCTGTCGAGGGCCTGTAGTCGTTGAAGTTCGGTCTCGTCCATTTCCGGATGGACGAGCTCGTCGGTAGGTACTGGTCGCCCGTCGGGTCGGAAGTAGTCGGTGGCCGGCAAGGAATGATCGCTGCTGTCGTGGCCTGCGACCGACGCACTGTCGGAGTCGGGGCTCGACCGGTAGTCGGTGGCCGGGGCGTCGTGGGTCGAGGACGACTGTGAGGAATCTGAGGTAAGCCATGGCGGGAGTGAGCGCGGTGCGAGTGTGGCACGGTCGATCTCGCTGCTGAGCTGTTGAAGGTCGCTCGGCGAGAGTGCATCGGCGGTACTCGGGGCTAACCCGAGCTGATCGCGCAACTGTGATGTCAGGGCCTTGACGTCCGAGTTCGGGTGTGTGGTGCCGGGTTGCCCTGTGTCGTCCACCTGGACCTGCATGTCGGCGTCGGCCGGATTGTCCACCGGGACGAGGTCGACCATTACCCATTCGCCATTGGCGAACTGATTCCCGCCGTTGAAAGCAAGGTCAGTTGCAAGCTGGGCTCGTTCACTCAGTTCGCCGACAGCGTCTGGGTTTACGGACGCACTGGCGTTGATGTGCACAGCGATTTGGAGAACAGTGAGTGGTTGTCCGTTGAAGTCAACGCGACGGGCTTGAAATGACCTGCCGCTGTTCCGATTTCCAACTCGCGTAGCTTCGCCGGTCGCTGTGACGTCCGCACGCAGCTGCTCGCGGGCGCTCCTTGCCCGCTCGGCGTTGTCGACCTGTTGCTGTAGCAGCGCTGACTGTGACGCTCTGGGCGACGGGGTGGTGTCTGCGTCGCTCGCTACCGTTCGATCGTTTCCTCCATCGGCCACGATCCCGTTGTCCGGCTGAGCATCTCGGCCCATGCTGTCGCTTCCGAGAGCGGGCCCCCGCTCGGATGGAAGTACAGGGTTTCCTTGTTGATCGTGATCAGTTCGGTGGTTCCCGGGTTGTTCGATTGATCCAGGTCGGTCACGTGGACTTGGTACTGGACTGTCTGTGGGTCCTCGAAGGTTTTCAGCAGGTGGATTCGATGGAGTGGGGGATACACCTGGCCGCCCTGGATCGGCTGGCCCGTTTCGATCGCCTGGTCGAATTCCTCCCCGATCATGTCCGGTGGCAGGCTCCGGTGAGCTGTCACGACTCCCGTTTGCTTGTTCAGGACGTAGTTCCCCAGTCCCAATCCCATGCCCTGATCCAATTCCTCCTGGGAGAGAATCGCTTGGGCTACCCAGCCGTGTCTGGTCTCCATCGTTTGGAACTTCCGGTTCGGCCCGAACACTTTGGTCAGCAGCTGGTTGGCCTGTTCCGCCGTGTGAATTGGCTCCGGCATTCTGGATACCTCCGTGTGCGTCGATGGGAATGAAGTCCAGCGCGGCCGACCGGGCGACCATGTCTGGGGGTGGGACATCGGAGGTGGCGCCCGACTGCGGATCCCACCATACGGGCCCTGCTGCGCCGGGCGGATAGACAATGACTGTTGCGTGCGAGGCAAGGATCAGAGGGGAACCGTCGGCGTTGAATCGAGGGTTTCCATTGCTGTCGCGTGCATGCCAGCAGTTGATGACCAGCGCAGCCGAGCCTGGACCGAGGCCGGCGACATGATTGTGCAGTTCGCGGAACTGATCCTGGATCGGTAGTCCAGGGAAATGGCTCAAACTCCGGCCGAGCCAATTTTCCGCTCGTGCGGTGCCGAATCGTTCGCCACTGCGGTTGTCGCGGGAGCCGTTCGGCAGAGGGTCGGGCCACCGTGGCGCCGAGACCTGAGGAACGCCGTAGAACGACGACAACGCTGATAGGGAACAGTCGAGGCAGTTATTGCTTCGGCCGCCCCGGGTCGGGCCGCCGTCGTTGACCGACGTGCCGTAGGGGTGCGTTCGAGGGTCGGCGCCGATCGTGAATCCGCTGCCGTCGCGGAGTTGGTCTTCAACTCGTTGCTGGTGCGCCGCCTGCTCGACAGGCTCGAGCCGACCCGGGGCCATGACTCGGCTGTCCGAGGGATTGGTGAACCGGGCCGGCGTGTTGGCTCGGGCGATGTCGTTGCTGATCGTGCGGAGGTCGTCGGGGCTCAAACGGGTGTCCGGGGTGCTTCGCGGCAAGCCCATGTGTGCGCGGAGATCGTTGGACAGGTCGAATTGGTGTTGCTGGGTGTTCAGGCGTAGATCGGCTGCGTTCGGGTCGGTGGTGAATTCGAGGTCGACCAGGAACTGGTCGCCGACGGACGGGGCGCGGCTGAGGAGATCCTGACCGTGGTTGAAGGCGGCATCGACCGCGCCCTGGGCGTATTCCATCTCCAGGTTCAGCTCGGCCGGTGTCATCAGGTGTGCGTTCGGGATGTGGGCGCGGATGGTGGCTACCGAGACCCAGCGGCTGCCGACCTGGAAGCGGCGAATTCGGTATGAAGGGCGTGGTTGGGACGGGTTCCGGTCGACGGTGGTTGTGCGGCCGTCGTGCGGAGGTTGGTTACGCAGTGCGTCGCGCAGCGGGCGGGCGTCTGGGCTGTAACCGGGGTCGGGTAGCTGGTTTGCCGGAGTTGGAGTGGGCGTGAGGGTTTGCGGTGTTGTCCGAGTGGGGTTGGTGGTCGGGGTAGAACTCGGTCGGCTGTCAGGGCTCGTTGCTGTGCGCGTTTGTGGTACCGCTGGCGGGGTCGTCGGCCTAGACCGAGACGGGGTCTGGTCGATTGGCGGCCCAGTCCGGGTGGTCGAGATCGAGGTGACCGGTGCCGGAGTTGTTGTGGGGGTTGACGTGGGTGTGTTCGACCTGGGCGATGACGGCGCTGACGTTGGGATTTGACTGATCGGGGGTGTCGGCGTGGGCGTCGGTGTGGCAGTGGGCGGTGGTGTTGATGTGGGGGGAGTTGTTGTGGGGTTTGCGGTTTGGACTGGGGGAGCTGTCGCGGTGGTGGCGGTCGCTGTCGATGTGTCTGTGGAGGAAGGGCGAGTGGTGTCGGCAGGGGTATGGGTGGGGTTGTTCGCAGGGGCTGCCGGTTGGGAGGTTGTGGAGATCGGCGAACCGGTGGTTGCGGCGGGAGTCGGAGTCGGTGATTGCTGTGGGGTCGACTCCTGTGTGGTCAGTGCCGTGGGGGTCGGTTGTTGGGTGGTCGCATCCGGTGTGTCGGTAGGGGCTGTGGGTGCGGGTGTCGTGGGTTGGGGATTCGCCGGTGTTGTCGGGGTGGTGTTGGACTGCCCGGTGTCGCTCGGAGTCGGGTTCTGTTGTCCGGTAGCGGTATTCGGGCTGTTGTCGGTGGGGGTGTTCGGCTGGGTCGACGAATCCTGGTCCGGGAGATCCAGTGATGAGCCGGTGGGGTTGGGAGTGGTGTCGCTTGTGGGCGGTGTGTTCGAGGGATTGTCCGAGGGCGAGGTATCGCCGGTCGACGGTGTTTCGGCCGGGGTGCTGCTGTTCGGGTTCGACGGCGAGTCGCCGGTCTGGGGCGTTCCGGTCGGGGTGTCGATGCCCGGGTTCGATGGTGTGGTGTCGCCGGTCGGCGGGGTCGGGTTGGACCCGTTGTCGTTCGGGCTGGACGGCGTCGTGTCTCCGGTGGAGGGGGATCCGTTGGATGAGGGTGCTGTTTCTCCGGCGTCGGGGGTTTCGGTAGATCCGTTGCTGTTCGGGTTCGACGGTGCGGAGTCGCCAGTGGGCGGAGTTCCATTCGCGCCGTTGTCATTCGGGCTTGTGGGTGCCGATTCCCCCGGTGCTGCGGAGTTGGGCGAACCGTTTTGCGGGGTCGCTCCGTCCCCGGTAGGAGCGGTGGATGCTGGGTTCGTCGACCCGCCGGTGTCACCGGTGTTCGGACTTGTCGGTGCGTTCGGGCTCTGATCACCGGAGGGGGTATCGGTCCCCGCGGGCGTGGTGGCGCCCGGAACGTCGGTGCCGAGATCGGGAACGGTGGGGGCCGTGCTGTTTCCGCCGTGACTGCTGGATTCCAGCGCGCTCTGGACGCCACCTGCTCCCGCGCTGGTGAAGGTGTCTACGCCGACATCCAGTTTGAATTCCTGGCCGAGGAAGGCGGCGCCTACTCCTGCGGTAGCGACCTGCGCGGAGAGGTCGGCGCCCAGTTCGGTGACGGTGCCGCCGACGACCTTGCCTGCGAGTTTGCCTGCTGTCGAGGATGCGACATCGCCCAGAGCGCCGGTGCCGCCGCCGAGGAGCCCGCCTGCCGCACCGCCGACCGCACCGCCGAAGGTGGCCAGGCCGAGGTCGGTCCAGCCGAATTTGTCGGCCGAGCGGTCGCCCTTCGCTACCTGGATCAAGCGCGCGCCGAGGTCGGTGCCGCCCTCCTCCAGTGCTTCGAATGCGGCGCCACGCAGGGCCAATCGGGCTGCGGCTTTCGCCGCGCCGCGGGTGAGCATGCGGGCGATGAGCTGTTTGATCGCCACGCGCACCGCGACCTGGGCGGCCACCCGGGCTGCCACGCCGGCTACCGCGCCGACACCTGTCCATGAGGTCGCGATGGCCGCACCGATCTCCACCGCGGCGATGATCATCGTCGCGATGATCACCAGTTTGGTGTGTTCGATGTCGTTGGCGCCGTCTTCGAGTAGCTCGGCCTGTTTCTCGCACCACTTGCGGACCGCGGCGAAGGTCGCTTCGTCGCCCGACAGCAGTTTGTCGCGGAAAGTGGTGATGGCGGTGTGGGTTTCGCCCTCGGACAGCGCTGTGAGCGCGGCGTTCAGCGCGAGTGCGGCACCGTCGTCGACGGTATTGAGGGTGTTCGCCATGGCGGTCCACCCATCGGCGACACGGCGCATGGCTGTTTCGTCACCTTCGGGCCAATCACCCGCGCCGAGAATGTATTTCGCTACCCAGGCCAGCTCGTCGGGGATCTCGATGCCCATTTACAGCGACCCCGTGGCCTTATCGATCTCACCGGCACGTGCGGTGTCCTGGGCCTGCAGGGTTTCGGCGACGGTGACCATGTTCTCGCCCAGTTTGGTCATCACCGTTGCCAGGCCGGTCACCGCCTTCTGGCCGGGCTCGACGCCGGGGGTGTAGTTCTTGGCGAACGACTGGCCGATCTCGTCATTACCCCAGCACTCACCCTCCGCCGCGATCACAGCCGCCAGCTTCTGGGCGCCGGTGGTGATCGTGTCGGCGACCGAGGCGAACGACGGCTGAGTGCCGCGCAGCGCTTGCGGGTCGGCTTTCAGTGAGCTCATCGGAGGTATCCGCGGTTGCGGAAGTATTCGCCCTCTTCGTCGTCGGTGTCATCGATGAGGCTGTGGCGTGAGTCCGTGACCGGTTCGGGGGCCGGTGGCGGCGGCGGGGTCAGCTGGGCGATGAGGTCTTTCATACTCGGGGCGCCCGGGATCAGATCGGGGAGGTCGGGCATGTTCGCGCTCATGTCCGATAGTGGGGCGAGGGCTTGCTGCTGGGTCTGGGCGGCTTGCGCGGCCACCTGGGCGATCACCTCGGTGACCGACCGGCCGAGGGATTCCGGGGTCGATCGTTTGAAGGCATCCGGCTCGATATGGACCTCCGAGATCCCCGCGATGGTGCCGGAGACGCGGACCAAGCCGTCCGCCGACCAGGCGGTCACGAGCTGGGTGGCCTGGGACTGAGCATCGAGCAGCGCCGATTTCTCAGCGGTATAGGTGTCCAGCATCGAATCGATCTGCGCGCGCAACGCATCGTTGGAAGCTCGCGTCGGCGCCGACCAGTCGTCGTTCATGAGACCCTCGATCTGTCAGGAAGCACGTCATAAGTTTGGACGCGCGGGAGTCGTCGGAGGTTGCATTATGTGACGCACGTCTCGCGCGAGGACGGGGATCGTCATGGAGCCGAAGTATTCGACCCCGGTCGGGTCGGTCGCCGAGCAGTTCGGCGAGATCGAGAAGTGGTTGCGGGGCAATCTTGCGACGGTGTCGATCAGCGGGGCAACGAGCGGGCAGATCGAAGAAGCCGCTGCCGCGACCGGTCGGGCGTGGCCTGCCGAGTTGGTCGAGCTCTACACCAGGATCAATGGGTTTCCCGTCGATCAGTGGGTGCAGTTGCTGCCCGGAAACGAACTGTTCGATCTGGATCGAGTTCTCCGTGAGTGGCAGCTCGAGCTCGACATATGGGGACCCATGGCTGAGGAGATGGGGTTCGAGGTCGACCCCGACGCGCAGGCGGGCGACCCGGCCGGGACCTATCTGCCCGAGTTCATCCCCTTCGCGGGCGCGGACGGTTACCTGCTGTTCGTCGATACCCGGCCGGGTGAGCTGCACGGCTGTGTAACCACTTTCGACAAGTGCGCCGCCGATGACGCAGGACCGAGCTGGGTGTCGATCAGCGCGATGCTGACCGACCTCGCGACGAGCCTGCGCACTGGGTCCGAGTTCGACGGCTATTCGGCGCCGACCGTTGTCGATGGTCAGCTGGATTGGCGATGACGTCAGCGAGTGAGTGAGCCGATGTGCGCAGTTGGAGTTCGACCGATCCGTCGACCGCCGAGGGTTTGACTCGATCGCGCACTCGTCAACGTCACAGTGCCGCCGACGATGCGCCGAAGCGGGCGGGACTGTGCTGACCAGTATTACCTGGAGCGGGAGCCAGCCGCCGCAGTGTTCGGCCGCGGCGGAAGAGCCTTGCCAAGGAGCTTCTCGGCCTGGCGTCGATGCTCTTGAACCTGCTCCGGCGACAGCTTCACCTCGACGACATGCAACGATTCTTGGGTCAGTGCACTCATCGCTAGCCCTCCGTCACAATTGCCTGGATACGCCACATGCTACGCGCCTCGTCCCAGGTGACGCCAACGACGAAATAGCTGCGCGCGTCGATGAGCAGCACTTCTCGTTCGTCTGGGATCTCGGCGAGGTCACCCAGTCGTAGGGCCGGGGTGCCTGCAGGAACGAGCAGGTCCAGAATCACCGGGTCGCGGTGGCGCCTAGATCGCGGAGGGTTGGTCGCGCCGCTGGCAGACAGAAACCCGCGGTGTGTGAACTTCCGGTCGATCAGCGAATATGCGGATTCGACACCGACGATGCCCATGTTGGGTGCCTCATCTTCGCGGGTGACGCGAACCATGGTCGGCAGCGGATACTTCATCAGGCCCGATCTGATGGCATCAATGCGCTGCACGAGTGCGTCAGTCATCGGTATCTGATCCCAGAGAGCCTTGTTGATCCGTTCGAACCCGTTGAGCGCATATGACTGGATCGCGTCACGCTCAACGGCGGTGAGCAGGTCTAGCCCTTGCCCGGCGAGCGCAATTCCGGCAGCGGGAACCTCCTCGAAACCGAAGTCCTCAGGTTCATCAGAGCTCGCCATCGCTTCCTCCTGCTTGATTCGGACCGGGCTTCGCCCGCACTGTGTTCGACCGGAAGGAGCACCCAAGGGTGCCGGTGTCGTAACCATCCCTGCCCGCTTCCCCGCACCGAACCCCGATTTGCGTCCTCGGCCAACACAATTGGCCCCGCGCCTGTTTCGGCGTGTGGCGATGTTGGACCCAGGCGTTGGTGTGCACTCCCGAACCGACCAGATGCGTACGTGCGAGGCGTACGACGAAGGTGCTCGCAGGAGGCTGGGGTGTCAGGGTTGTTTGTCCCTCGGTCGGGCTCTCCGATAACGGCCGACAGGAGCGGCCAGCCCAGGACACGACACAGGAAGCCCGTCGTCAGGGCAGACTTCACCCCTGGAACGACGAAAGCCCGACGCATGGAGCGCCGAGCCGTTGCATGTAGGATTTCATCCCACGGTGCGAACAGCTTGGACTGTTTCGTACCTAGGCCGTTCGGTGAGTTGGTAGCTCACCGGGCGGCCGTTCTTGTTCGTGTGACGCTACACACTCCCGCGCACACTAGCAACTAGCGAGTTCCCGCTCTGGCCAGGGACTTCCGTGCGAACAGGTGCCTGGGCGATCGCTGGGGAACCCGTTCGGAGGCCGACTCGCGGATCCGAGACCGTCGGACGCGGATCAGCGGGCTGGTGAGCCCACGATGATGCTGCCGACGTTGCATTCTTCGAGTTCGTCGAGGCCGGTGGCGGCGGCGAACGCCGAGGTGTCGCTGAAGCCTTGGGCGACTACGCCGAGGTGCATGGCGGTGGCGGCGAGGTAGAAGGTCTGCATGAGGACGCCGACGTGTTTGAGGATGTTGGCGTAGGCGACCTGTTCGTAGCTCCACATGACGCGGCCCGCGCGGGCCGAAACCAGGAGCAGGACTTGGGGTTGCGCGCCGCCTGCCAAGGTTGCCGAGGTGGATTTGAGGAGCTTCTGGACGGCGGGGGCGTCGGCGGGGGCGACCGGGCGCAGGGCGTGGTCGGTCGAATCGTAGTGGTACATGCCGTTTTCCAGGCCTGCGACATTGCGCACCACGGGGTAGATCTCGAGTTCGTAGGCGCCGCCGCCGGAGGGGTAGGGGCGGGAGCCGTCGTCTCGGGTGCGGGCGGTGCGGAACAGCAACTCGCCCAATTGAACTGAGGTGATGGGGGCGGCGTCGTCGAAGGCGCGGGTGGAGACGCGGTCCTCGATGGCGGCGGCCAGGCTCGGATCGGATACGCGCAGCGACACCAGGTCCGGCTTCGCCAAGGCGACCGGTGCGCCATCGAATGACGCACGGCGCAAAGGCAATTCGGGGAACTGGCCGTCGGCCCAGCGGGTGGGGCCGAAGTCGTCCCAGGTCACCGTGCGGGCGCCGAGGGTGCTGCGGCGGTGGAACCACAGGTCGGGGGTGTTCCAGGAGCGGGTGGTGAACTCGCGCTCCTCCTCGTCGCCGTCGACCAAGAAACCGCACCACTGCAGGTCGGCCATGAACTGGGTTTTCACGGCGGCGGGGACCGGGGAATCGGCGGCGAGCGGGCCGTCGAGCAGGGCGAGCAGGCGGGGGTCGTGGATGCGCAGGTCGCACCACGACTGGGGGTGTTCGAGGACGAAGCCCTGGTTGTCGCGGTGCAGGACAGCGAATTTCGACAGTGCCGCCGACCAGGTGGGCAAGGCCACCGTGGGACGCGGGGCCGGGTCGGCGAAGGGCCGGATGCTGTAGAGATCGCGGCCCCCGTCGCGGACTGTTACCGACAGCCAGCCGCCGTCGGTGAGCTTGCGCATCAGGGCGGTGATGTCGTCGCCCGCCGCCGCGGTCGCCATCTCCGCCGCGGTCGCCGGGCCCTGATTCAGGGTTTTCAGCGCCTGCAGCGCCCCCGCGCCCAGACCGGTCAGCTTCTCGTTGCGCGGCGGGTTCAGCAGCACCGCGCCGGCGGGAGTCGTGAGGCAGGTGACGCCCGCACGCAGCGCGAAGCGGGTCTGGGCGGGGTAAGCGGAGGCGAGCACGGTGAAATCCTCGGGGTAGAACCGGTCTGGGGCCTATTTCGCGGCGGCGGCGAACGCGGGCTCGAGCTTGTCCAGCATGTACGGCACCGACAGCGCGCTGGGCTGGTTGATCGCGCTGATCTCCTGCGTGGTCAGGAACACGACCGAACCCTTGCGCACCGACGGCAGATCGGCGTAACCCGGCAACTGCCGGTACTTCTCGTCGAGGCCGGGGGAGTAACCGGCCAGCAGCAGGTCGGCGGTGAGCTCGTCGACCTTCTCCGGCGACAGCGCCAGGCGGCCCTGGTTGGCGGGCAGCGCGGTGAGGTTGGCGGGGATGCCCATGCCGAGTGCGGTGAACACCTTGGCCGAACCGTCATTGGGGTCGGTCAGCACCATCAGCTGCGCGGGGCTCGCGAGCCAGGTGCTGGCGAAGGTCTTGCCCTTCAGGCCGGGGTTGGCGGTCGCGATGGCGGCGATCTTGTCGTCGACCTTCTTGATCACCGCGCTCGCGTCCGACTCCTTGTGCAGCACCTTGCCCAACGCGGTGACCTGGTCCTGCCACGGGGTGACGGCATCCTTGGTGAGCGCGGGCAGGGTCGGGGCGATCTTGGACAGGTCGTCGTAGGTCTTCTGGTCGGCGATGAACGGGTCGGCCAGGATCAGGTCCGGCTCCAGGGCCGCGACCTGCTCGGCGATACTGCCGGTGGTGTTCAGGGCGGTGGCCGCCTTCAGGGACTCCGGCGTCCACGGCGGGGTGCTCTTGGACACCGCGGAGACGTTGTCGATGTAGCCGACGGGGACAACGCCGAGCGCCAGCGAGCTGTCGAGCCACTGGTTGCCCAAGGCGACGATCTTCTTCGGGGTACCGGGGACGGTGGTCTCGCCGCGGGCGTGGGTGATGGTCACCGCTTCGCCCGACGCGGCCTCGTCCTCGGTGGAACCGCAGGCGACGACGCCGAAGGCGAGAGCACCGGCGAGCGCGGCAACCGCCGCGCGTCGCCAGCCGCGCGAAGTCCGAACAGTCGTCATGGGTGCACCCTCCGTAGAGCAAGTTCCAGCGTAAGTCAGCCTAGGCTAACCTACGTCACTTTCCGGGGGGAAGCTGTGTCCTACAGCGTGACGCGCTGGTCCTGTGGCATGAACAGCTCGTCGCCGTCCTTCACCTCGAACGTGGTGTAGAACTCGGCGATATTGCGAACCACCTGGTTGCAGCGGAACTCGTTGGGGGAGTGGGTGTCCTGCAAACCCTGCAGGGTCGCCTCCTCGGTCTGCTTGTCGCGCCACTGCCGCGCCCACGAGAAGAACATGCTCTGGTAGTCGGGCTGCTCGCCGGACCGCTGGGCCACTTTCTGATAGGCGGCCAGCGCGATCTGCAGGCCGCGCAGGTCGGCCAGGTTCTCGCCGACGGTCAGCGCGCCGTTCACGTGCTGTCCCTCGGGCGCGCCCTCGGGAACGAGCACGTCGTACTGCGCGATGATCTGCTGGGTCTTGGCGCCGAACGCCGCGAGATCCTCGGGCGTCCACCAGTCACGACGGTTGCCGTCGCCGTCGTACTTGGAGCCCTGGTCGTCGAAGCCGTGCCCGATCTCGTGGCCGATCGTGGAACCCACCGCGCCGTAGTTGACCGCGGCCTGGGCGTCCTTGTCGAAGAACGGGGGCTGCAGGTAGGCGGCCGGGAAGACGATCTGGTTGGTGGTCGGGCTGTAGTAGGCATTCACCGTCTGCGGCGACATGCTCCACTCCATCTTGTCCACCTCGGTGCCGAGGCGGGCGAACGCGCGCTTGGACTCGAAAGCGTTGATGGCCAACAGGGATTCGATCAGCTTGCCGCGCGTGATCTGCACCGACGAGTAGTCGACCCACTTGTCGGGGTAACCGATCTGGGTGGCGATCTTGTCCAGCTTGGCGATCGAGGCCTCGCGGGTCGGCTGGGTCATCCAGGTCGAATTGGTGAAGTTGTCGCGGTAGGCGGCGGTGAGGTCGGCGACCATCTCCAACGCGCGTTCCTTGGCCGCGGGCGGGAAGTGCTTGTCCACGTACAGCTTTCCCAGCGGTTCGCCGAGATTGTCGTCGACCACACCCACCGCGGAGCGCCACATCTCCGGCTTCTCCTCCAGACCGCTCAGCACCCGGCCGACGAACTCGAAGCGCGCGTCGGCGATGGCCTTGGGCAGGAAACGCGCGTAGCTGTTGGCCACGTGCAGCTTGAGGTAGTCGCGCCACTGGGCGATATCGACCTCGCCCCACAGCTGCGCGGCCGCGGTGACGAACGACGGCTGGCCGACCACCATCTTGTCGAACAGCGACTTGGGCCGGTCGGTCATGCCCGCCAGCCACGGATCCCAATCGAACTGCGGGCCGAGCGCGGTCAGTTCCTGCCAGCTCATCAGGTTGTAGGTGGCATCGGTATTGCGCAGGCGCACACTGTCCCAGTGCCCGGCGGCGATGCGCTTTTCCAGGTCTATCGTCCGCTGCGCCACCCCGGCCGGGTCGGCGAGGCCGAGGCCGGCGGCCAGCTGCCCGAGATAGACCTGGTAGCCCGCGAGCTGGGCGGCGAACTCGGGCTTGCGGTAGTACTGCTCGCCCAGCGTGAGCCCGGACTGGCCGACGCTGGGGATATAGGCCTTGGAATTCTTGCGATCGATGCTGATGCCCATCCCGATCAGCCCGGCGATCGGCGCCTCGGCCATCACCTTCGCCAGCTCGGGCTTGCCCGCGGCCTTGTCGATCGCGGCGAACAGCCCGGTCAGGGGCGTGATGCCGAGGCGTTCGATCTCGTCGAGGTCAAGGCGCGCGTCGTAGAGATCCTTGATCTGCTGCGCCTCCGAGCCGTGCTCGGGATCGGAGATGCCCTCGATGATCGCGCGCAGCTGGTCCAGTGTCCGGTCATTCGCGTCGGTGATCGCGCCGACCGAAGCCTTGTCGGGCGGGAGCTGGTAATCGCGCAGCCAGGCGCCGTTGACGTGGCGGTACAGGTCGTCCTGCGGGCGGATGGTGGGGTCGCCGCCGCCCAGATCGACGCCGGTGAGCTGCACTTCGGTGGTTTCGGACGAGCACGACGCCAGCGCGGCGGCCACGGGCACCAGCCCCATGGCGATCAGGAACGCGCGGCGGTCGATCACCGACGGACGACCGGACGATGTCACAGGACTTCCTTCCCCGATGCGGCAGCCGCACCCTGCTTGTTGCGCTCGAGCTAGCCCGCACAGGCTACCGGCGCGACGCCGTCTCGGTGCAGTGGTGGCTAGGAAGACAGGCCCGAGCTACCGGTCGCCAGGTCGCAGGCGAGGCCGCTGCCCGCGTTCAGGATTCGCATGACCGTCGGCACGCGCTTGGTCACCAGCGGTGTGCCGGTGGCGTGCAGCAGCAGCGACAGGTTGACCTCCACTTCGGTGTCGACGTGGTAGAACGCCGTGGCCTTGGCGACGGTGACGCCGGCGACGTTCACCTCGAGCTCGACGGTGTCGCTGGCGAAGAACTTGCCGTTGGCGAGGAAGTCGACCTGCGCGCCGACATAGTTGTCGAGGCCGACGACGTCGATCTTCGACGTGCAGCCGACGGTCAGCGTGTCGGTGAGCATGTCGATGACGGGACCCGCGCCCGCATGCGGTGCCACCATGGTGACGACGGCGGCGAACGCGGTGGCCGTCGTCGCGAGACGGCGCTTCATCGGCAGGGTGATGTTCATGGCGGGACGGTAGCAACGGGCCGTGCGCGACGAAGGCGGTTTGAAACATGTCTACTTCAGATCTGTCGACGCACCCCGATTCGGTTTGCCCTGGGGGTTCACCTACACTAGAACGGTTGCCTGCGGGAGCTATGCCCTCGCAATCCGGCAGTGAACCCCCAGTGGAAGGTATTTCCGCTGGCAGGCGCGCGTCCGGAGGGTGACTGACCATGTGCGTCGGGTCGGCAATCCGGCGTACGTATACATCCAGGTCCAGGAGGTGCTGAAGTGATTCAGCAGGAGTCGCGACTGCGCGTCGCCGACAACACCGGGGCGAAGGAAATCCTTTGCATCCGCGTGCTCGGTGGCTCGTCGCGTCGCTATGCCGGTATCGGTGACATCATCGTCGCCACCGTGAAGGACGCCATCCCCGGCGCCAACGTGAAGAAGGGCGACGTCGTCAAGGCTGTCGTCGTTCGCACGACCAAGGAGCGTCGTCGTCCGGACGGTTCCTACATCAAGTTCGACGAGAACGCCGCCGTGCTGATCAAGCCGGACAACGACCCTCGTGGCACCCGCATCTTCGGCCCGGTCGGCCGCGAGCTGCGTGACAAGCGCTTCATGAAGATCGTTTCGCTGGCCCCGGAGGTGCTCTGACTATGAAGGTGCACAAGGGTGACACCGTGCTCGTCATTTCGGGCAAGGACAAGGGCGCCAAGGGCAAGGTCATTCAGGCCTTCCCGGCGACCGGCAAGGTTCTCGTCGAAGGCGTGAACCGCATCAAGAAGCACGTCGCGGACTCCGCGAACCAGCGTGGCGCGTCCTCGGGTGGCATCGTCACCCAGGAAGCCCCCATCCAGGTTTCCAACGTGATGGTCGTCGACTCCGACGGTAACCCGACTCGCGTCGGCTACCGCACCGACGAAGAGTCCGGCAAGCGCGTCCGGATCTCCCGTAAAAACGGGAAGGACATCTGACATGACCACCTCTGAGCAGACTCAGCCCCGGCTGAAGGCGCGCTACCGCGCCGAGATCAAGGACGCGCTGAACGGCGAGTTCGAATACGCCAACGTGATGCAGATCCCCGGCGTCGTCAAGGTCGTCGTGAACATGGGTGTCGGCGACGCCGCCCGTGACGCGAAGCTGATCAACGGTGCCGTCAAGGACCTCGAGCTGATCACCGGCCAGAAGCCCGAAATCCGTAAGGCCACCAAGTCGATCGCGCAGTTCAAGCTGCGTGAGGGCATGCCGATCGGCGCGAAGGTCACCCTTCGTGGCGACCGTATGTGGGAGTTCCTGGACCGTCTCGTGTCCATCGCGCTGCCCCGTATCCGCGACTTCCGCGGCCTGTCGCCGAAGCAGTTCGACGGCAACGGCAACTACACGTTCGGCCTCAGCGAGCAGTCGATGTTCCACGAGATCGACGTGGATTCCATCGACCGCCCGCGCGGTATGGACATCACCGTGGTCACCACCGCGACCAACAACGAAGAAGGCCGCGCGCTGCTGAAGCACCTCGGCTTCCCGTTCAAGGAGAACTGAGCACATGGCTAAGAAAGCACTGCGCATCAAGGCGGAGGCCAAGCCTAAGTTCGCCGTCCGCGCCTACACCCGCTGCCAGCGTTGCGGTCGCCCGCACGCGGTCTACCGCAAGTTCGGCCTGTGCCGTATCTGCGTCCGCGAAATGGCGCACCGCGGTGAGCTCCCGGGCGTGCACAAGAGCTCCTGGTGAGCTTGCGCTCCTCGTGAGCGCACCCGCTTAAGCGAATAACGAAGCAAGGCACGGACTCTCGACGGAGAGTCCGTGCCTTGTCGCGTTTGTCGTGAATTCAGTCGATGCGTTGAACAGGCTGCCCGGTGAGGCGGGCGATGGTCTCATAGTCCGAATCCGCGTGCAGCACAGTCAGCTTGTGGTGTGCGGCGGTCACCGCGACGAGTAGATCGACCGGGCCCGCGCACTGATGCCAGCCCTTCTCGGCGAGGCGATCCTGCAGTTGCGCGGAATCCTCCCAGCAGGAATCGGGCATCGCGAAGTAGGGAAAGATCTCGTGAAGCAGACTGGCTGCCTCGTAGTAAGCGGGACGTCCACCCGCGGCACGTAGGTATTCCTGGCGAACGGGTTCGCAGATCCCCAACAGGCCGGAGCTGGCCAGCTGGTCCCATTGCGCACCGGTCTGGCCTCGAAAGAATCGCACCAGGGCGCTGGTGTCGGCGAGGAACCGTTCGGTCACGCCGCCGACTCATGGCCTGGGCGTGCCGGCCCGGTTTCGGGCAGGTCGATCTCGCCATTGGCGACCAGCGCCCGCATCCGGGCGATCGCCTCAGCGCGGCGGCGGCGATCGATGATCTCGCGCAATGCGGCGTTGACCGTGTCCTTCTTGGTCGTTGTTCCCAGGTATCGAGCCGCCTCGGCTAGCGCGGCGTCATCGAGATCGACCACTGTCCGTGCCATCTGAACCTCCGGTTGATATCTGTTTTCCAAATAGTATATCCGCGCGCCGGTCGTCTTTCGAGTCCCGGTTCCAGCCGAGCAGAGGTGGTCAGAGTGACAGGTCGGGTGTTGCCTGGGTCGGTTCGGACGGCCCCGATCGCAGTACCACGGCGTGGTACGCAGTAGTACATTGGGGGTATGGCTGCTCCCGGAAAAATCCCCCCCGAAGTCAGCGTTCGCGCGTTCGTCAACGACTCCGGGCGGATCACCAGGGGTCTTCGTGACGGGGAGCGGTTCGTGCTCACGCTCAATGGTGAACCGTTGGCTGATGTGATTCCGATCCATCGCAGTCGCTTCGTCTCGACCGCAAGGGCCCAGCAATCCTTCGTCGGTGTTCCGGCCCTGGATGCGGACGACCTGCGGCGCGACCTCGACGCGATGGTGGATGATGAGCTCGCCGACGATCCATGGCCGGTGGACGAGTGAGCCGCCACGATCGGGGCGTTCTGGACACGTGCATCGTCGCGGCGCTCGGCCTGTTCGACGTCGCTGATCTTCCGGTGGAGTCAGCCATCACGGCTGTCACGCTGGGGGAGTTGTCGCATGGGCCGCACGCGACCGATGACGTCATCAAGCGGGCCAACCGCATCGCCGTACTGCAACGGGTCGAGGCCGAGTTCGGCGAGGCTCTGCCTTACGACAGCCGCGCTGCTCGCGTATTCGGTCTGCTCTGCGCTCAGGTCTACGCTGTCGGTCGCAGCCCACGTCGACGGAGCTCGGACTTGATGATCGCGGCCACGGCCGCGAGTAACGGCCTGCCGCTGTTTACGGCGAACCCAAAGGCCTTCGCGGGCTTGGAGGCCGTGCTCACGGTTGTTCCGGTCGACCGGCCGTCGGGTGCCACCGGCTAGCTGGGCGAATAACGGTGCAAGGCAAGGGCTCTCGACTTGGTTGCCGGGCCGTATGATCGCCATGCGAAGGCGCTGTTGGGGCGCGTTCGTCACGGCGCAATGGTAGTCCGACGCGGCCTTCGTGCGTTCAGTTGTAGACGCGTAGGTGGGTCAGGACGGCGAGGACGCGGCGGTGGTCGTCGGGTTCCGGCTGGAGACCGAGTTTGACGAAGATGCTGCGCACGTGGGTTTCGATGGTGCGCTCGCCGAGGAACAGCGCGGCGCCGATCGCGCGGTTGGAGCGCCCTTCGGCCATGAGCCGCAGCACTTCTCGCTCGCGGGCGGAGAGCTCGTCGAGCGGGAGGGCGCCGTGGTGCGGCCGGGAGACCAGGCGGCCGACCAGGTCGGGATCGATCGCCGAGCCGCCCGCGGCGACCCGTCGCAGGGCCGTCACGAACTCGTCGATATCGGAAACTCGGTCTTTGAGCAGGTAGCCGAGGCTGCGCGCGCCACCGGCGAGCAGGTCGAGCACGCTCTCGGTTTCGATGTACTGAGACAGCAGCAGCACCGCCGTTTCGGGAAACTCGCGACGGATCGTCACCGCCGCGTCGATGCCCTCGGTCGTGCAGGTCGGTGGCATCCGGATGTCGACGACCGCCACATCGGGGCGGTGCGCGCGGACCAAACCCAACAGCGCCACCGCGTCACCCGCCTGCCCCGACACCTCCAATCCCTCGTCCTCGAGCAGCCGCGCGATGCCCTGTCGAAGGAGTGCCGAGTCGTCGGCGAGCACAACACGCAGTCGGGATGACTCCCGCGGCGGGAGAGGTTCGGGGATCGTCGGAAGCTCGGCGGTGGCGTCGGACGCCGCGGTGAGCACCGCTCGCGCGTCGGCGGCGAATTCCCCGCAGTTCGGATAGCGGGCATCCGGGCTCTTGGCCATCGCCCGCGCGATCACGGCGTCGAGGGCCTTCGGCAACGAAGGCAGCCGGGAGCTCGGCAACGGTACCGGTGCGTTGAGGTGGCCGTTCATGATGGCCGCCGGACCCGGCCCCGGATAGGGCGCGCTGCCGGTGAGTAGATGGAACAGGGTGCAGCCCAGTGAATATTGGTCGGCCCGGTGATCGATCGCTCGCCCTTCTATCTGTTCGGGGGCCGCGTAACGCAGGGTGGCCACCATCATCCCGGCCGCGGTGAGGTGCACCGTGTCGTCGAGCGCTTTGGCGATGCCGAAATCGGTGAGCAGCACCCGCTCGGCCTCGCCCGGCTCGGTCGGGGCGGCCAGCAGGATGTTCGCCGGATTGACATCGCGGTGGAACACGCCCGCCCGGTGCGCGTAGTCGAGTCCCGCCGCGACCACCTCGACGATGTGCACGGCGCGCGCCGGTGCCACCGGCCCCTCGTGCACCAGGTGGGCGGCGTCGGTCCCCGGCACCAGTTGCATCGCGATCCAGAGGCGGTCTCCTTCCTGGCCCCGGTCGTAGACCGCCACGATGGCGGGATGCTCGAGCCGTGCGACATGATCTGCTTCGAATTCGAATCGGGTGCGGACATAGTCGTCCCCGGTCAGCGAGGGGTGCAGCACCTTGAGCGCGACGGTGCGCGGCAGCGTCGGGTGCCTGGCCGCGTAGACCGAGCCCATGCCGCCCGCGCCGAGCTTTCGCTCGATCGTGTAGCCCGCGAACACCGTGCCGGGTTCGAGGTCACCACCGCTCATGTGTCACCGCCTCGCCGTTGGCGCGAATCTCCATTGAACACCGGTCCCCGCGCGCGCAGCGGGAGCGTGGCGGTGAGAACCGTGCCGGTGCCGGGTGCGCTGTCGAGCAACAGCTGTCCACCGAGCGCGGCGGCTCGATCACACAGCCCGCTGAGCCCGCCACCAGGTCCGATGCTGGCGCCGCCGCGCCCGTCGTCGGTGATCACGAGCCGCGCGCTCTCGGCGACGACATCCACCTCGATATCCACGTGCGTGCCGCCGGAATACTTGGCCGCGTTGGTGAGGGCTTCGGCGGCGATGAAATACGCGGCCAACTCGATCCCGGGCGCCGGCCTCGGCACCAGGTCGCCATGGATTCGCACGGCGATCGGGGCGCGTTCGGCGAGGGCGGTCAGCGCGGCGGTGAGACCGCGCTCGGCGAGGATCGGCGGGAACACACCCCTGGCCAGTTCGCGGAGTTCGGTGAGCGCGGTGTCCAGTTCGGCGGCGCCCTGCGTCATCAGGTCGTCCTGGGTCGCGGTGTCGGCCGAACGTTGTGCTCTGCGTAGCAGGATCGCCGCGGCGACGAGGCGTTGCTGGGCACCGTCGTGCAGATCGCGTTCGACTCGGCGGCGTTCGGCGTCGCCCGCCGCCACGATGCGTTCCCTGGAGCGGCGCACTTCGGCGAGCTGGTCGGCCAGATCGTCGCGCAGGCGTTCGTGTTCGAGTGCGAGCTCGGTCGCGCCGCGCACTACCGCGAGCAGTGCCGGTTCGGTCTGCAATTGTTCGTCGAAGACGAGCGCGGCCAGCGGGGACCCGGCGGGCTCCAGCACGGTCGCCACCCTGGGGTCGGACGCGGTCGGTAGTTCTCGCGCGATCCCGTCGTCATCGACATAGCACCCGCGCTCGACATCGAAACGCCACAGCTCCAAGGTGGGGTCGTGCAATGCGCGGCGCAATGCCTCGATGAAGCCGGAACCGATCGGGGCAGCCCCGATCGCGACCATCGCATCGCCGACAGCGGACCGCGCTATGCGGTACCGCATCTGCCCGTACGCGATGGCCATCGGCAGCAGAACGATCGGTACGTAGCGCAGGTCCAATACCCAGCTGTGCATCGAACCCGGCAACTGGATCGCGGTCGAGAGCAAGATCGCCAGGATGATCAGCCCGGCGATCGGTGCGAAGATCATCACCGGCGAGAAGCCGGATCGGTAGGCAGGCGTGCCCGTACGCCAGCGCCGCAGGACCACCCCGAGCAGCACGATGGCGAGGACGAAGACGAGCGCTCCGACCAGCAGCTGGATCCGATCGGCGATGACTGGATCGTGCCGGATCAACAACAGATTGACCGATGTCGACCGGTGCGGCGCCGGGACTTCTCGCGGATCGAAGAACATCCACTCGGCTGACACGCCGATCACCGCCAATGCCCAGCACGCCCCGACACACCATCGCTCCCACACCTGGTTCAGTCGCCCGGACGGGAAGCCGAGAAGCACCGGAATCATCACCGGCAGATAGATATTCGTCAGCACCGCGCCGGCGGTGAACAGCGCCGGGTCGCTCGACCGGCGGACGCCGCCGGCGAGCCACACCAGGCCTGCCAGCACGAAGAGCGGTCCGGCCAGATCACGCGGCCGATTCGTCCAGGTGAACAGACCGGAGGCGACGAAGGACGCCCCGGCCAACAGGAACAGCACGAGCTCGACCCGCCCGAAAACCGGCGAAACCGCTGCCGCCTTGAACGCCTCACGCGGCCCGAGCAGCAGGATCCTGGCCGGGTCGTAGAGGGCGGCCTCCGACCAGTCCACCGACAACACCACGGCGACGCTCAGCGCGGCGGCACCTGCCGTCACCCCACCGACGAGCGCGATCGTACGAGGTGTCATCGAACAGCCTCCAACTAACCGACCTACTCAGGATCCTCTGCTGGAAACCGGCGCACAACACCCGCGGGTGTTGTGACGTTGGATGAAATGTTGATATTTCACTCCCGAGGCGGGGGCCGGTGTGTTCTCTTGGCGCATGAAGAAGTTCGCCACAGTCGCTGTTGTTTCCGTCGCGCTCCTCGGGGCGCCCGCTGTCGCATCCGCCGCCCCCATCGCGCCGGTTGCCGATTCCGGTTCGGGGGGTGGGTCGGGGTCGTCGGAGACGGCGTTGATCTGTTCGCCGATCGCGCAGTTGTTGTTCGCCGGGGGCAGCGTGGAGAAGCCGCCGCTCTACGACTTCCTCTGCTTGCTCAGCTGAACGGGGAGCGGTCGATTCCGCAGCTGATGCCGGCGGGCGGAAGCAGGCCGGTGAACAGGTAGTCGCGTTTGACGTGTTCGGCGCAGGTGCTCTGGACGTACATGGAGCTGTGGCCCGCACCTTCGATGACGACTACCTGGGCCCGGTTCAGTTGGGCCGCACCGGCTTTGGCGCCAGCCAGTGGGGTGGCCGGGTCGTATCGGCTGTTGAGGACGAGGATCGGGGCGGCGGTTTCGCGGTTCCACGGGCCGGTGTAGCGGTCTCGGTCCTCGGCCTGCCAGAAGGCGCAGGGGGTGGCGTTGAAGACCGCGATTCGGCCGAAGTAGCGGGACTCGCGGTCAACGGCGGCGGCCACTCTGCTGTAGACGGCGGGGTCTGTGGGGACGGTGCTGTCGGAGCACTGGATTGTGTAGAAGGCCTCGACGCGGTTGGCGGGATGGTTCTCGGCGAAAAGAGCATCGGGAACCCGCGCGGGGAGCACTGTTGCCGCGTCGAACAGGCTTTGGAGAAGAATCGCCAGGTCAGGATAGGTGTCGGGACGGGAGAGGCTGCCCGCGGCGCTCACCACCTGGGAGAAGGTCCACGGGGTGCCGTCGACCGTGATCGGCGCGAGGCGTGCTCGTTCGGCCAGCGCGATCCACTTGAGTTTCGGGTCGCCCGCGGCGAACGCGCAGCGCGGACCCGCGGCAGAGCAGTCGCGCAGGAAGGTATCGAAGGTCTCGGCGATGCCCGCGGCTACGCCCTGGCGGGTGTCCAAGGGCAGGTTCAGTCCGTCGGTGCCGTGGCCGTTGACATTGCCCTCGAAGTCGAGGGAGCCGTCGAACGCCATCGCGCGGACCCGGTCGGGGAACATGTTGGCGTAGACCGCGCCGACCTGGGTGCCGTAGGAAATGCCGTGGTAGGTCAGGGTCTGATCGCCGACCGCGCGGCGCAACAGGTCCAGGTCGCGGGCGGTGTTCGCGGTGGAGGCGTGGTGCAGGATCGGGCCCGCGTTCTCGGCGCAGCGGGCGGCGATGTCGGCGGAGGCGGCGAAGAACGCGGGCTCATCGCGCGGATCGGTGGGGGTGCCGGGGAAGGAACCGAGGTACGCGGCCTGCTCGTCGGCACTGGCGAAACACTGCGTGCCCGCGCTGCGCGAGACCGCGCGCGGATCCCAGGAGACCAGGTCGAACCGGGCACGCAGTTCGTCGGAGAACAGCCACGGCCAGCGGGCCCGCTCGCGGAGCCGGTCCACACCGGACGGGCCGGGCCCACCGAAGTTGACGAACAACGTCCCGATGCGCCGTGCGGGATCGGACGCGGGCAACTTGATGACCGCCAGGTCGATCTGCGCGGCGTGCGGGCTGTTGTAGTCCAGCGGCACCTGAGCCAACGCGCACTCGAATCCGTCCGCGCAACCCTCCCACCCCAGCGTCGGGGTGGCCGCCGCGTCGGCGAGCTGGTCGACGTAGGGATCGGCCGAAGCGCGCGCAGGCGTGACGAGCGCGCCGATCCCGAGCAGTACGGCGAGCAGATAGGCCGAGCCCCGGCGGCATGCACGGTGGGAAGACAACGGCCGAGCCTCCTGCGCAGATCCGACGAACCTCGCGAAGCTACCACATTCGTGAGCGGCGCTCACGATCGCAAAGTGGTTGGTATCGAACGCAATTCGAACGATGGCGCGGATCGGCCGCCATCCTGCGGCGCCATCGCCGCAGGTCGCCGCCGATCTTTCGCGTGGCTGTCCTCGGAATTGATATCGAATTCTCGGTTACCGCGGTATTACCGGCACCTCATAATCCTGTGTCTTTCCCGAGAATGTGATCTCCGTGCTGGTCGGAAATTTATTCCGTGGCTACTGTCGAGGTCGTTGCGCGACAATGCAGCGTGCAGATGGGTGTCAGTGTCGATCCCTTGCCAGAGTGAATGCAGAGGATGTGAAATTGTGACCCTGACCACAGAAAACAAGGCTCGTGACGTGGCCCACCGGGCGCCGCTGCGTGGGATTCCGGCGGGCGCCATGCCGATGGTCGCATTTCTTTCGATATTGGCCGGATTTATCGGTGCCGCGGCATATACGCATTCCGCCGGATATTTCGTGACATTCATGACCGGTAATACCGAGCGTGCCGTTCTCGGCTGGTTCGACAATGACCAGCTGCTGGCCACCGGGGCTATTACGCTGCTTTTCTCGTTCGGGCTCGGGGTGTTCGTGGCCTCGATACTCCGGCGGCGGTTGTGGCGCAGCGGCCACTACGGCGCGTCCGTGGTGACCACCGCGGCGCTCGCCGCGGCCGCGGTCGTCGACTACGCCCTCGACCGCACCGGCGGTCAGGAGGTGGGGTTCATCCCGATCGCGTTCGTCGCCTTCGCGGTGGGCGCGCTCAACACCGCGTTCGTCAAGAACGGCGAGACCAGCGTCCCGCTCAGCTATGCCACCGGAACGGTCGTGAAGCTGAGCCAGGGTATCGAAAGCCATGTCAGCGGGGGTAGTTCGCGCGATTGGCTCGGCTACGGCCTGCAATACGCGGCCTTCGCTGTCGGCGCGCTGCTCGGTGGGTTGATGAGCATGGTGGTGGGTGGCGAGATGATGCTGATCGTCGCCGCCGGTGTCTCGGCCTCGGCGATCCTGATCACCTACAAGACGGGCACGCGGGCAGGTCACACCGCCGCGTGAGGTGCGCTGCCCGCTCAGTTGACTGACGGTGGCGGAGCAGCCGTTTCGCCCGCCCCCGACGAAGGGCGAAACGGCTGTCCGGCTCGGTTATCCGATCAGGGCAGAGCGTTGGCGACGGCGTAACCCGCCAGGCCGCCCAGGGTCGCGCCCGCGATGAGGCCGCCGCCGACGAACAGGAGCAGGCCGAATCCCGACAGCACCCAACCGGCGGGGCCGAGCAGGATGCCGTTAATGATGAAGGTCAGCACCAACCCGACAACGACACCGACGATGCCACCGATGACCGCGCCACCCGCGGCGGCGCCCAGCTGGGTCTGGAAGTCCTTGGCGGCCACGTCGTCGAGGCGGCTCATGCCGACCGGCGTCAGGGTCAGTTCGCGGCCGCTCGCGCTGATCGCCGGAATGAGGGTGATGTGCTGCCCGGCGATCTGGTAAGCGGTCGGGATCGAACCGATGGTCGAACCCGCCGCGTCGGTGATCGTGACGGCCGAGCCGTCGAGAGCGAACGCACCGCTGTCGAGTTCGGCCACTACGCCCCGGCCGTCGGCGCTACCCTGCGCGACATAGCCGACACTGCCGTCGACGCCCTGCTGAACCGGCAGCGCGGGGGTCGCGGCGGGCGCCTGGATCGGGGCCGGGGTGGTCTCGGCGTGCACGGTGCCCGCGCAGATCACGGTCGATGCCGCTGCCAGCATCGCGGTCGCGACGAATTTCCTGACGATCATTGTTTTCCTTTTCTACAGAGCGCTGCGACGCAGCACTGACCAGCGGGCGCGCTGGGCACGCCCGCTGGACAACCCTGCGGAGCAAGAGATTTCAGATGTCGGCGAAAAACCGAGGGCGCCTAGTGGCGGATGCCGAACCGGCTCGTGAATGCGCCGTGGGACTCGAGCTGTCGCGGAGTCCCCGAATTGGCGAGATGTCGCCCTGCAGTCGTCGACTGCACCCCCCTGGTGCGTAACATGGCACAAACCGTAACCCCAGCAAGATCAACTATTTCGCCGCGGCATAGTTGATCGCTATCAGTCACAGGTAACTGTGGTGCTCGGTCATGAGGTCCGATTGTCTTGCCGGGAAATCTGGCCCTATATGTCCAGCTGGCCGTAGCGTTACGGGATCGGTCGAAATGTGGCGGGAATTACAGCCTCTGCGGCGGGTTGCTCGGCGGGGGGCGCGTCGGGCAGTGAGCAACCTCGCTGACCCCGAGTTTGGTCCTGACCACGGCATTGCCTACACTAGAGCGGTTGCCTGGGCAGATCTGTGTCCGCTGCGCGCTTCGGCGCGGGTGGGACCGTGCCAGGCGCCGAGAGCTCGCAAGAGAACTCATCCGGTCGGCAAGTGCCGACCGGACCAGCCGAATTGTTGTAGGCCCACGGTCACCTGCGCGCGAGCGTGCGGGAGATGTTGCATGGGAACCGCAGCGAGAAAGGTGTCGAGGTCTAACCATGACCATGACTGATCCGATCGCAGACTTCTTGACGCGTCTGCGCAACGCCAACTCGGCGTACCACGATCAGGTGAAGGCGCCCCACTCGAAGATCAAGGTGAACATCGCCGAGATCCTCAAGCGTGAGGGCTACATCGCCGATTACCGCACCGAAGACGCGACCGTTGGCAAGGCCATCGTCGTCGATCTGAAGTACGGCCCCAGCCGTGAGCGCAGCCTGCAGGGCCTGCGTCGCGTCTCGAAGCCGGGTCTGCGTGTGTACGCGAAGTCCACCAACCTGCCCAAGGTCCTCGGCGGCCTCGGCGTGGCGATCATTTCCACGTCGACCGGTCTGCTCACCGACCGTCAGGCGGCCAAGCAGGGCGTCGGGGGCGAAGTCCTCGCCTACGTCTGGTAAGGGAGGTCAGGACTAATGTCGCGTATTGGTAAGAAGCCCATCGAGATTCCGGCCGGCGTCGACGTCAACATCGACGGCCAGGTTGTCACGGTCAAGGGGCCCAAGGGCACCCTGTCGCACACCGTGGCCGAGCCCATCACCGTCACCAAGGGTGAAGGTAATGAGCTCGAGGTTGCTCGTCCCAACGACGAGCGCGCGAACCGTTCGCTGCACGGCCTTTCCCGCACCCTGATCGCCAACATGGTCGAGGGTGTCACCAAGGGCTACGAGAAGAAGATGGAAATCTTCGGCGTCGGTTACCGCGTTCAGGCCAAGGGTTCGAACCTCGAGTTCGCCCTCGGCTACAGCCACCCGGTGCCGATCACGGCCCCGGCAGGCATCACCTTCGCGGTGGAATCGCCCACCAAGTTCTCGGTGTCCGGCATCGACAAGCAGGCGGTCGGTCAGATCTCCGCTGTCATCCACGGACTGCGTAAGCCCGACCCGTACAAGGGCAAGGGCATCCGCTACGCCGGCGAGGTCGTTCGCCGCAAGGTCGGAAAGACGGGTAAGTGATCATGGCGCAAACTGCTAACCAGAAGGCGAAGCGGATTCCGCTGGGCAAGGATGCTTCCACGAAGCGTCGCCTGTCGAAGACCCGCCGTCACTTCCGTCTTCGTAAGAAGGTCGAAGGCACCACCGAGCGTCCGCGCCTGGTGGTCAACCGCTCCGCGCGCCACCTGCACGCTCAGCTGATCGACGACTCGGTGGGCAAGACCATTGCCGCCGCTTCCTCGATCGAGGCCGACGTGCGCGCGCTCGAAGGTGACAAGTCCGCCAAGGGCGCGAAGGTCGGTCAGCTGATCGCCGAGCGTGCCAAGGCTGCCGGTATCGAGGCGGTCGTGTTCGACCGTGGTGGTCACGACTACCACGGCCGTATCGCGGCGCTGGCCGATGCCGCTCGTGAAGGTGGGCTGAAGTTCTGATGACTGCAATTTCTAACGGAAGGAACGTCTGATGCCGGGACGTCAGCGGCGTGACGGCGGCAGCGGACCCGCCGGACCCAACACCAACAGCAACGCCGGAGGCCCCGAGGGCAACCGTCGTGGCGGTGGCGATCGTCGCGGTGGCGGCGACCGTCGCGACAATGCGGCCGAGAAGAACCAGCTCGAGCGCGTCGTCGCGATCAACCGTGTCTCCAAGGTCGTGAAGGGTGGTCGTCGCTTCAGCTTCACCGCCCTCGTGATCGTCGGTGACGGCAACGGTCTGGTCGGCGTCGGCTACGGCAAGGCCAAGGAAGTTCCCGCGGCCATCCAGAAGGGTGTCGAGGAGGCTCGTAAGAGCTTCTTCCGCGTCCCGATGATCGGCTCGACCATCGTCCACCCGGTTCAGGGTGAGGCGGCGGCCGGTGTGGTCATGCTGCGTCCGGCTTCGCCCGGTACCGGTGTGATCGCCGGTGGTGCGTGCCGTGCCGTGCTCGAATGTGCCGGTATCCACGACATTCTGTCGAAGTCGCTCGGTAGCGACAATGCGATCAACGTCGTTCACGCGACAGTTGCCGCGCTCAAGATGCTCCAGCGTCCCGAAGAGGTTGCCGCTCGTCGCGGTCTGCCGATCGAGGATGTCGCTCCGGCGGGCATGCTGCGTGCGCGTGCAGGACAGGGAGCCTGACATGGCTGATCTCAAGGTAACCCAGATCAAGAGCACGATCGGTGCCAAGTCGAACCAGCGCGACAGCCTGCGGACGCTTGGTCTGCGGAAGATCCGCCAGTCGGTGGTTCGTGAGGACAACGCTCAGAACCGCGGTCTGATCAACGTCGTGCGCCACCTCGTAACAGTTGAGGAGGTCTAGACATGACCATCAAATTGCACCACCTGCGTCCCGCCCCTGGCTCCAAGACCGAGAAGACCCGTGTGGGTCGCGGTGAAGGTTCCAAGGGCAAGACCGCTGGTCGCGGTACCAAGGGCACCAAGGCACGCAAGAACGTCCCCGCGGCGTTCGAGGGTGGCCAGATGCCGCTGCACATGCGTCTGCCGAAGCTTCGCGGCTTCACCAACCGCTTCCGGGTCGAGTACCAGGTTGTCAACGTTGGCCGCATCGCTGAGCTGTTCCCGCAGGGCGGCACCATCGGTAAGGCCGAGCTCGTCGCGGCCGGCGCCGTTCGCAAGAACGAGCTGGTCAAGGTTCTCGGCGACGGCGAGATCGGTGTCGCCATCCAGGTGACCGCCGACAAGGTGACCGGCTCCGCCAAGGAGAAGATCACCGCAGCCGGTGGCACTGTCACCGAACTGGCCTGACGGTACTCTGAATAGCAGTCGACACCGGACGAGTGGCAAACTCGTCCGGTGTCACTGTTAGAGTTCAGTCGTTGGCTGCCAAACCCTGTCATGGGCTGACGTTTCCGTAAAACCGATGTCGCATGGCATGACCATGTCGTTCGCCAGGAGGATTTGTGCTTTCCGCCTTCGTATCGGCCTTCCGGACTCCGGACTTACGGCGGAAGATTCTCTTCACGCTGGGGTTGATCGCGCTGTACCGGTTGGGTGCCGCGCTGCCGTCCCCCGGCGTCGACTACCAAAACGTCCAGGAGTGCGTGAAGCTGGTCTCCGGCGGTGAATCCGCCGGTATCTACCAGCTCATCAACCTCTTCTCCGGTGGCGCGCTGCTGCAGCTGTCGGTGTTCGCGATCGGCATCATGCCGTACATCACCGCGAGCATCATCATCCAGTTGCTGACCGTCGTCATCCCGCGGTTCGAGGAACTGCGCAAGGAAGGCCAATCCGGCCAGACCAAGATGACGCAGTACACCAGGTACCTGTCGGTCGCCTTGGCGGTCCTGCAGGCCACCGGTCTCGTCGCGCTGGCTTCGCGCGGTCAGTTGCTGCAGGGCTGTAACGAGCCGATCCTGGCCGACACCAGCATTTTCGGCATGATCATCATCGTGCTGGTGATGACCGCCGGTGCCTCGCTGGTGATGTGGTTCGGCGAGCAGATCACCGAGCGCGGTGTCGGTAACGGCATGTCGCTGCTCATTTTCGCCGGTATCGCGGCGCGTATCCCGATCGACGGCAAGAACATCCTCGACACCCGTGGCGGCCTCGTGTTCGGCCTGGTGTGTGGGGCCGTGCTGGCGATCATCGTGGCCGTGATCTTCGTCGAGCAGGGTCAGCGCCGGATTCCGGTGCAGTACGCCAAGCGCGTCGTCGGTCGCAAGATGTACGGCGGTTCATCGACGTACCTGCCGTTGAAGGTCAACCAGGCCGGTGTCATCCCGGTGATCTTCGCGTCCTCGCTGCTGTACCTGCCGAACCTGATCGCGCAGCTCACCGGGTCGAGCACGGCAACGGAGCCGAGCTGGTGGCAGGAAGCCATCCAGAAATACCTGGTGAACCCGTCCAACCCGGTCTACATCGCGATCTACTTCGGCCTGATCGTGTTCTTCACCTACTTCTACGTCGCGATCACCTTCAATCCGGAGGAACGCGCGGACGAGATGAAGAAGTTCGGTGGCTTCATCCCGGGCTACCGGCCCGGTAAGCCGACCGCCGACTATCTGAACTTCGTCCTGAGCCGCATCACCCTGCCTGGCTCGATTTACCTCGGTTTGGTCGCCGTGCTCCCGAACCTGTTCCTCGACATGGGCAATTCGGGTGCGGTGGCGAACCTTCCGTTCGGCGGTACCGCGGTGCTCATCATGGTCAGCGTGGGTCTCGACACGGTCAAGCAGATCGAGAGCCAGCTGATGAATCGAAATTACGAAGGGTTCCTCAAGTGAGAGTTGTTCTGCTCGGTCCGCCGGGTGCCGGCAAAGGTACTCAGGCCGTCCTGCTGTCAGAGAAGCTGGGCGTTCCGCACATCTCCACCGGAGACCTCTTCCGCGCGAATATCAGCCAGCAGACCGCCCTCGGTCGCGAGGCGCAGAAGTACATGGACGCGGGCGACCTCGTTCCCAGCGACGTCACCAACCGCATGGTCGAGGCCCGCGTCGGCGAGCCCGATGCCGCGAACGGTTTCGTGCTCGACGGTTACCCGCGCACGGTCGACCAGGCCGACGCGCTGAAGAAGATCCTCGAGCACAACGGCACCACGCTCGACGCCGTGCTGTGCTTCGTGGTCGCCGAGGACACCGTGGTGGAGCGCATGCTCTCCCGTGGGCGCGCCGACGACACCGAGGACGTCATCCGCAACCGGCTGCGGGTCTACCGTGAGGAGACCGAGCCGCTGCTCGAGTACTACGACGGTCTGGTCGTGACCGTCGACGGCATCGGCGAAGTCGATGAGGTCAACGCCCGCGCGCTCGAGGCGCTCGGTCAGTAGCGGATCGGAGTACTGAGGCCGGATGGTCTTCAACCGTAAGAAGAAGGTCGTGCCGTTCCGTTCGGCGGGCGAGCTGGATGCCATGCAGGCAGCCGGCGCGATCGTCGGTGCGACGCTGGTCGCCGTTCGCGCGGCGGCCAAGCCCGGCGTTTCGACGCTGGAGCTCGACGAGGTCGCCGAGGCGACGATCCGTGACGCGGGCGCTGTCCCGTCGTTCAAGGGTTATCACGGCTTCCCCGGCTCGATCTGTTCTTCGGTCAACGACCGTGTGGTCCACGGGATCCCCTCGGCGAGTGACATTCTCACCGAGGGTGATCTCGTGTCCATCGACTGCGGCGCCATTCTCGACGGCTGGCACGGCGACTCGGCGTGGACGTTCGGCATCGGCAACATCATCGAGGCCGATCACCTGCTGAGCGAGGCGACCAGGCTCTCGATGGAGACCGGCATCGCGGCGATGCTGCCGGGCAACCGGCTCACCGACGTCTCGCACGCCATCGAGCTGGGTACTCGCGCGGCCGCGCAGGCGCATGGTCGGCAGTACGGCATCGTCGACGGTTACGGTGGCCACGCCATCGGCCGCGAGATGCACATGGATCCGTTCCTGCCCAACGAAGGCGCGCCCGGTAAGGGCCCGCGCCTGGTGGTCGGGTCGGTGCTGGCGATCGAGCCGATGCTGACGCTCGGCACCACCGACACCAAGACCCTCGATGATGAGTGGACCGTGGTCACCACCGACGGGTCGCGGGCCGCGCACTGGGAGCACAGCGTCGCTGTGACCGAGGACGGGCCACGCATCCTCACCCTGCGCCCGGAGTAGTCGGCGACGACTTTTCGGTGAAGTAATCTTTCTAAACCGACTGGCTGTTGGTGTGATCCTGTATCTCTGAGAGATGAGATCTCGCATCGCGCTGGTCGCTTGCGTGGCTACGGCACTGCTCGCCGGTTGCGCCGAGCCGCCGCCGAACGCGCGCTATACGGGATCGGGCAATACCTACGGCACGGCGAACGCGGGTTTCGAGACCTGCATGGTGACCGACGCGGGCGGTGTCGACGACAAGTCGTTCAACGAATCCGGCTGGAACGGTGTGAAAGCCGCGATCGACGCCAACCCCGGTGTCTACGGCTCCTACCGTCAGTCCAATAGTTCCGCCGACTACGAACCCAACCTGCGAGCCTCGGCCGACGACGACTGCGATCTGGTGATCGGCGTCGGCGGCCTGATGGCCGAGGCGGTGGCGCAGGTGGCAGGCGAGTATCCCGATCAGCGTTTCGCGATCGTGGACGCGCACGTCGAGTTGGACAATGTCTACTCGATGGAATTCAACGCCGCCCAATCTTCTTATCTGGCAGGCTATCTCGCGGCCGGGATGTCCAAGACCGGTCGGGTCGCCACCTGGGGTGGCATGGAGATTCCCGCGGTGACCATCTTCATGGACGGGTTCGCCGCCGGGGTGGCCGGCTACAACACCGAGCACGGCACCGCGATCGCCGTGCTCGGCTGGGACGTCGAAGACCAGAACGGCTCGTTCACCGGCAACTTCGACGATACGAGCGCGGGCCGCTCACTCACCGAGAATTTCATCGCCCAGGGCGCCGACGTGATCCACCCGGTGGCCGGGCCGGTCGGGATGGGCGGGGCCTCCGCTGTACAGGACTCCACCGGTGTATCCATGATCTGGGTGGATTCCGATGGCTACCAAGCGGTTCCGGAGTACCAGGACATCATGTTGTCCTCCTCGATGAAGGACATCGCCGCCGCGATCCGCGTGGCGATCGACAATGCCTACAGCGAGGGTGTGATGGACGGTCGATACGTGGGCACCTTGGGCAATGGCGGGGTCGGGCTCGCGCCGTTCCACGATTTCGACGCGAAGGTGCCGCAGCCGCTGAAGCAGGAGCTCACCGAGCTGCGACGCGACATCGTCGACGGCAAGATCGTGATCCATTCCCCGGCCGCCCCGAAGCTGTAGAGGACACGCCCATGCGACTCGAAGTACAGGGACTGACCAAGGCATTCGGTGCGTTTCTCGCCGACGACAGCGTCGACTTGGTCGTCGAGCCAGGGCAGGTGCACGCGATCCTCGGGGAGAACGGCGCGGGCAAATCGACGCTGATGAACATGCTGTACGGCATCCTCGAACCGACCAGCGGGCAGATCCTGATCGACGGCGAGCCGGTGCGGCTGCGATCGCCCAGCGATGCCATCGCCGCCGGAATCGGCATGGTGCATCAGCATTTCAAGCTCGTCGGCCCGTTCAGCGTCGCCGACAATGTGCAGCTGGGTCGTGAACACGTCAAGCGCGGGAGCCTCGATCGGGCGACCGCGCGGCAGGCGGTGCTCGAGGTGTCGCAGCGGTACGGTCTGGCGCTCGACCCCGACGCGATCTGCGAAGACCTGCCGGTCGGCGTGCAGCAGCGCGTCGAGATCGTGAAGGCGCTCTCGGGCAAGACCGATCTGCTGATCCTGGACGAACCGACCGCGGTGCTCACCCCACCCGAAGTCGCCGAGCTGCTCGACATCATCGGCAATCTCACCGCCTCGGGGATGTCGGTGATCTTCATCAGCCACAAGCTCAAAGAGGTCAAGGCCATCGCGGACACGATCACTGTCCTGCGGCGCGGGAAGGTGGTGACCGAGGCATCGCCCGACGACAGCGAGGCAGAGCTGGCGTCGGCGATGGTCGGACGCTCGGTGGTGCTCACCGTGGATCGGCCGCAGGCGCGGCCGGGCGAGATCGCCTTGGACGTCAAGGATCTGACGGTGCTCGGCGAGCGCGGGACGCCGATGCTCGACGGACTGAACCTGCAGGTACGGGCCGGTGAGATCGTCGGGTTGGCCGGGGTGGAGGGCAACGGTCAGACCGAACTGGCCAGGGCGGTGCTCGGCACCGTCGCGCCCGAGGGCGGCTCGGTCGAGATGGGCGGCACCCCGATCACCGGGTGGGACCCGTACCGGCGGATCGTCGCCGGACTCGGCTACATTCCGGAGGATCGCGGCCGCGACGGGCTGGCTGCCGATTTCACCGTCGCCGAGAACCTCGTCCTCAATCAGTATCGCGACAAACCGCTGTCCAATCGTGGGGTGGTCGATGCGGCGGCGGTGCGCTCGCTCGCCGACAAGGCCATCGCCGATTTCGACATCCGCACCAGAGGGCCGGGGGAGCTGGTGTCGGCGCTTTCGGGCGGCAATCAGCAGAAGGTGGTGATCGCGCGCGAATTCTCCAGGCCGCGTTCGGTTCTGGTGGCAGCGCAACCCACCCGCGGGGTGGATGTGGGTGCCATCGAGTTCATTCACCGTCGTCTGGTCGCCGAACGTGATTCGGGGACCGCGGTCCTGCTCATCTCCGCGGAGCTGGACGAGATCCTGGCCCTGTCCGACCGCATCGCGGTGATCCACAACGGGCAGATCGTCGGCGTCCTCGCCCCGGATACGCCGCGCGAGATCATCGGTCAGCTCATGGCAGGCCACCGTCCCGCAGATCCAGCCACCGCGAGCTGAGCTGTAGTCGTCGACCCCGAGGACATCCATGCCGAGTACGACCATCGACTCACCGGGCGCGCGTAAACCGGAAAAGCGCGACGTCGGCCGCACTTTCATCGGGTACCTGACCGAGGCCAACAGCGTGATGGTGACGATCTATTCGCTGCTGCTCGCCTTCGCGATCGGCGCCCTGCTGATCATCGTCTCCGACGCGTCGGTGCGGGGAGCATGGGGCTATTTCTTCAACCGGCCCGCCGATGCGCTGAGCTTCTCGTGGCAGGCGGTGAGCACGGGATATCGCGATCTGTTCGAAGGCGCGATCATCGACTTCGGGCGCCTGCAACAGTATTTCGACGGGGATGCCACGCTCGCCCAGGTGCTGCGGCCGATCTCGGAGACGCTCACCTACGCGACCCCGCTGATCTTCACCGGACTCGCTGTCGGCCTGGCTTTCCGGGCCGGATTGTTCAATATCGGCGGGCACGGGCAGTTCATCTTCGGCATGCTCGGCGGTGTGATCGTCGGGTTCGCGCTCGACCTGCCGCCGCTGCTGCATGTGCCGCTGGCCCTGCTCGCGGGTGCGCTCGCCGGTGGTCTACTAGGTGCCATCCCCGGTGTGCTCAAGGCGAAAACTGGTGCACACGAGGTTATTTCGTCGATCATGTTGAACAACATCGCTACCTATTTCCTGCTCTGGGCGTTGGGCACCACGTTCATCCATTCGACGACCTCGCAGGAGCTGGTCTCCAAGCAGGTGGACTTCTCCGGCCGACTGCCGCGGCTGCTCGGGTGGGCCGGGTCGGGGCTGCGGGTCAGTGCGGGGCTGTTGCTCGGCCTGGCGCTCGCGGCCGGAATCTGGTGGCTGCTGCGCAAATCCACCTTCGGGTACCGGATCCGCGCGGTCGGCGCCAATACCCACGCGGCGGCGACGGCAGGCATCGATATCGGGCGCACGTTCATCACGACGATGGGGGTGTCGGGCGGGCTGGCCGGATTGGGCGGTGCCGCGCTGGTGCTCGGTCTGAACCCGTACACGGTGAACCCGGGCACGGTCGCGGAATTCGGGTTCGACGGGATCACCGTCGCCCTGCTCGGGCGGGCGCATCCGGGCGGCATCGTGGCCGCGGCACTGCTGTTCGGTGCGTTGAAATCGGGCACGCTGCACATGCAGCCCGCCATCCCGGTCGAGATGTCCACGCTGTTGCAGGCCGTGATCGTGCTGTTCGTGGCCGCGCCCGCGCTGGTGAAAACCCTGCTGCACCTGCGCACACCGCGCGGTGGCCTCAACACTCTGGAAGCGAGGGGCTGGTGAGTACCACTACCGCGTCACCGGTCGTCACGATCGAAGCCGCCCCGCACCGTGTGGCCGGGGTGGTGCTCACCGTGCTCGGTGTCGGTCTCGGCGTCCTCGGGCTGTCGTTCATCGATGGTGGGCGGACGACCACCTTCCGGCTGGATCAGACCATCGAAAGTGGCTGGACTGTCGGCACTCTCACGATTGTGCTGATCCTCAGTGTCCTCACGGTGGTGCTCGGCGGTGTGCTGCTCGCCAGGCCGCTCTCGCGGCGAGCGCACGGGGTGATCGTCGGCGTCGCGGTGGCGGCTCTGGTGATCGCCGCGCTGTCGTGGGTGGTGACGCCGGGTGTCGGCTTTCCGGTGGAGTTCGTGCTGGCCTCGACGTTGTTCCTGGCGCTGCCGTTCGTCTTCGGCGCGCTGTCGGGTGTGGTCTGTGAACGTTCGGGCGTGATCAACCTCGGCATCGAGGGGCAGTTCCTGGCGGGTGCGTTCACCGCGGTGCTGTTCGCCTCGATCACCGACAATCCCTATCTCGGAATACTGGCCGCGGTGCTCAGCGGTATGGCATCGACGCTGCTGCTGGCCTGGCTGGCGACCCGCTTCGAGGTGAACCAGCTGGTCACCGGTGTCATCCTCAACCTGCTGGCGCTCGGCCTCACCGGCTTCCTGTTCGAGCGGCTCATGCGCATGGACCATTCGCTCAACGAGCCGAGCACGGTGCCGCGCATCGGCGGGTTCCTCCGCGACATCGGCCTCGGTTTCCTGACCGACATCCCGGTGCTCGGCCCGGTGCTGTTCGACCAGAACCTGTTCGTCTATGTCGCGCTGGCCTGCGTGTTCGGGCTGTCGTACCTGCTGTTCCACACTCGCTGGGGCCTGCGCACGCGGGCCGTCGGCGAGCATCCCGCCGCGGCTGACGCCGCGGGCATCGACGTGAACCGCCTGCGCTTCTGGAACGTCACCTGCGCCGGTGCCCTGTCGGGTTTCGGCGGCGCCTTCTTCACCATCGCCAACAATGTGGCGTTCAGCAAGAACATGACCGCCGCGCTCGGCTTCGTCGCACTGGCGGTGATGATCGTCGGCCGCTGGAAGCCGGTCGGCGCCCTGCTGGCAGCCCTGCTGTTCGGCTTCTCCAGCGCCCTGGAACGCTTCCTCAACACCATGCCGGGCAACCCGATCCCCACCGAGTTCCTCGGCATGCTGCCGTATGTGGTGACCCTTGTTGTGGTAGCTGGGTTCATCGGAAAGGCGGTCGCACCTGCTGCCGACGGCATTCCCTACCGGCCTGGCGACAAGTAGTTTGGTCTTGCCTGAGCTCAGCCTTCGAGGAGGACGGTGACCGGGCCGTCGTTGGTGAGTTCGATTTGCATGTGGGCGCCGAACTTGCCGGTGGCGACGGTGGCGCCCAGTTCGCGCAGGGTTTCGGCGAAGGTGTCGACCAGGGGTTCGGCGAGGGGGCCGGGGGCGGCGGCGTTCCAGGAGGGGCGGCGGCCCTTGGCGGTGTTGGCGTAGAGGGTGAACTGGCTGACTACCAGGATGGGGGCGTCCAGGTCGGCGGCGGAGCGTTCGCCGTCGAGGATGCGCAGGCGGTATGTCTTGTCGGCCAGGGCTTTCGCGATGGTTTCGGTATCGGTGTGGGTGGCGCCGACCAGCGCGAGCAGTCCGTGGGGGACACCGTTCGACGCCGGGTCGATGTCGCCGACGACCTGACCGTCGACGCTCACCTTGGCGCTGGTCACACGCTGCAGCAGTACTCGCACAGTCACCGATCATGCCGGGCGTCTGCGCGCCGGGATATTCCGGGGCGGCTGGTCGGTCAGTTCTTGCCGAAGAAGAGAATATTCGGGCCGTAGTCGGTGAGCGGGGACTTCTCCGCGGCCTGGCGGATACCCGCGCCGGGGAGTTCGGTGACCTTCGCGAACATTTCGGCGTTGCCGAAGGCGGCTCTGACCTGAGTTTCGGAGGCGTAGTCGGCGCCGTAATCGGCCAGCGTCGCGAAATCCAGGGGGGCAAGCGGGGAATCCAGCGGCGCCTGTCCGGCCGGTCTGCCGAGGGCGGCGTACTGAGTGGCGACGCCGTCGTCGTAGAGGCACAGTTCGTAGGAGATCTTCTCGATCGTGGCGACGGTCAGCACCGGCCACTTCGCCGAAAGGGCAACGGCGAGCGGGTGTTTGCCCAATGCGCCGATCTCCCAGTTGAGGCTCTTCACCGAAATCCAGCTACCGGAGGACTTTTCGACCAGTACGACATCGGCGCCGAGCTGGGTCTCGAGGTTGGTCTTGGGTTCTTTGACGCCCCAATGCTTCTCGTGCACACCCGCGAACCTGCCCGCGTCCACCGGTTCGGCCCCGTCCTGGGCGAACGCGGCGACGATCGCGGCTCGCACCTGATCGAGCCCGTCCGGTGCCGAGCAGCGCACGGCGATCGCGCCGTAGGTCGCCGAGATCTCCACCGGCCGCGACGGCGGCTCCGGCATCGCCCCGGCCGCAAGGGGTTTGAGGCCAACGAGCGCCAGCCGCCAGTTGATCTCGTCGATCGTGGCCAGGTCGCCGCCCGACTGGTACAGGATCTGCTGCTGGGTCAGCCGCCCCGCGCGTTCCAGGGTCTGCGCGCCCAGCTTCACCAGCGCCTGCGTGGTCTTGACCGTGAGATCGAGTTCCTCGACCCGGGTTTCGCGCAGTTTCGCGGTACTCGCGGTGGTGGTCACCTCGGAGTACAACGCGCGATAGGTCGCGATGGCCTGCTTGCGCGAGCGGCCAACCATCAAGGTGCGCAGCAAGCTGCTCAGGCTCGCCAGATACTTGCCGGGCTGCTCGGACGCGCGCGCGTACATGGCCGCGCGAATCCGCACCGCCGACTCGCTCGCCGCCACCGCCGCGTCGTGATCGAGCCGCATCAGCCACACGCCACACTTGGACAGCCCGTCGGCGCACATGGCCGAGACATCCGGGTAGTCCTGCGCGACCTGCCGATACGCCGAACACGCGCTGCGAATGGTGTTGGTGGCGAGCTGCCGGTGCCCGACCAACCGGGTCGCCTGCTCGAACAACCGCAACGCGTCCTGCAGCGCACCCGCGTACTCGTAGGAGACGAACCCCTCGACCAGCCAGTGCAGCCGGATGGCCACCGCTTCCTGGGCGGGCTCCAGCGCCTCGGCGGTGCGATCGCGACCTGACGGATCGTCGCGGGTGGCGAGCAGGCCCTGGGCGAGTTCGGTGAGTGAACCGGCCAGGCGCAGGTAGTCGTCGGAGTGCTGGCTGCGGGTGTTGGCGCGATTGGCCGCGACGCGCCGTTCGAGGTCGCTCAGGTCGCTCAGGTCGGTCATGAGCAGTTCCGTCGGGACGTCAACCTGAGAGCCCTATCGTTCGTTCGGTCATCGGCCGGTGGACGGCCGCTTGCGCTTCGATCGAGTCTGTCACAGATCGGTCTCGGCCGTCGGATCGTGATCGGATTGCTGGATTACTTCCGGTGCGGGCTCTCGGCGGGTCGGCACACGGCGGGCCGCAGCGCCGATCGTTCGCCGAATCGTGAAGTCCTGGGGCTGTGCATGTTTCGCCGTGGTCGTTAGACTCCGACACGATCGAGCCCGTCGGCGAGGGTCGCCGGTGGTGTGCGTCGAGGAGCGAGTGCGTGGGTAACGAGACTCCCTGGTCGGGGTTGGCCGGTAGGGCTAAGGTTCGGGTCGAGACGGGTGCCGCGCTCGATGCCGCCAAGGCGTGTAGCGACGCGATCGATGTGTTCAACGCTTGCCTGGCGATCGTCGGTGCGTCGAAATTCGGGCACTTCACCGGTGACGAACTCGGCGGGTCGGAAGTTATCGCAGGCCCGCTGCTGGCCACCCGGTTCGAGATCGAGGCGTGGGACGCCAAGGAATGTCTCGATCGGCACGTCGCCTCGTTGACCGACATGATGGACCTGTTCAAATCCGCTGGTAACACCTATACCGGCGCGGACCACATGTCGAGCACAGAGATCGCCGCGTTGAAGGCCGACAAGACCAAACTCGGCGACGTGGCGCCCTCGAAGGCCCAGCAGGACAAGCTGGGCACGTCGATGGGCAAGACGGGCGACTCGTATCGCCCCGGCTACTACGACGCGGACGACGTGAAGAAGCACGAAGCCGACGTCGACGTCGCGTCGGTGCCCAAGATCAAGCCGAAGGGTAAGCCCAAGGAGATCGAGCCCATTCCGGTGGCCTCGCCGGAAAGCATGGACTGGGGGGAGCTGCATCGCCTCGGTGTCCGGATCCAATGGGCCGGCGTCGGTGACGCGGCGACCCTCTGGGCGAATATGGCGACCGAGGTCTACAAGGCCGCATCGCAGCTGGAGGCGAAGCTGCAGAAGATCACCACCGAGAGCTGGGAAAGCCAGGGTGGTGACGCCGCGTTGAAGGCGATCACGACCTACGCCAAGTCGGTATACGACCTGTCCGGTGACTTCCGGATGACCGAGGCCAACATGCGGTACACGGCGGACTGGTTGTACTCCACGAAGGTGGCGATGCCGCTCGGCGAGAACGAGCCACGTGGCTGTGGCGACGATGTCGGCGACAAGCAGGAGGCGTATCGCGTCCACTATGTCGACGGTCTGGATCAGACGACGAAGCTCTTCCCTGTCTTTACCGAAGCTGCCGCGCCGGCCGGACCTGTCGAGAAGCCGAAAGACGAATCGGGTGGCCAGAAAAAGCCCTCGGATCAGCAGTCGGGTGGACAGAACGGCGGATCCCAGCAAGGTGGTGGCGGGTCCCAGGGTGGTGGCGGGTCGCAACAGGGTGGTGGCGGGTCCCAGAAGAGCGGGTCCGGGGGTGGCGGCTCTCCGCAAGCTCAGGCTCAGCCGCAGATCACGCCCGAGGGGCAGGCTGCGCAGAAGACCGCCGAGCAGATCCAGGCCGGCGTCATCCCGTCCACGCCTACCGGAACCGGGTCTGCGGGAAAGGGTTCGACCGGTTCGGGTTCGACGGGCACGGGTTCGTCGAGTGCGACGAACCCCGCCTCCGGCGCCTCGCGAGCGGGCATCGTGGGCCAGCAGACGGGCAGCACGCAGTCCGGCTCCGGGTCGAGTTCCGGCACCGAGATGTTGTCCTCGCTGATGTCGGCGGTGACGTCGACGGTCTCCTCCCTGTCCGAGGCGCTGCCCAATCTGCTGACCGCGCTGCAACAGATCTCCACGGATGTGACCGCGGGTATGCCGGACCTGAGTCAGCTCGGCGCGGTTTTCGACCAGTTCCCCGATCTGGCGTCGATGCTGTCGGACTCGCCGGAGGTCAACAGTCTGATCTCGGCCAACCCCGCGTTGGAGCCGATCGCCGCCATGCTGGGGATCGAGGTGGCGGACGCACCAGCGGTCACCGAACCGGCCGAGACCGCGGAACTTCCGGTGACCGCGTCGGCCGCAGGCGCCTTCCCCCGCGCCGCGCTGCCCGACTTCTCCAACCTGCTCCCGAGCCTGGCGGAGGTCGGCGCACCGTTGCCCGGTCTGGTGGAAGCGGCCCCGCAGGCCGAGGTCGTGCCCCTGCCCCAAGCCGTCGGCGAAGGCGACGGTTCCGCCGCTTCGGCTGCCCGATTGGTGGTCGGCGAGTGAGCCGGACATGGGAATTCACCGATCTCGAGTTCTACGTCCTGTGGCGGCGATTGACCGGAAACCGGCTGCCGAACCCGCTCACCTTCAAGACGAACACGCGGTTGCTCGCCGATTTCGAGCGTGAGAGCTACGAGACCTGGGAACGGTTGCAGCACACCCTCGACCCGGTGATTCGAACTGTCTTCGAGGTGCTCGAACGCCCGGATGTGTGGGTGCGACTGCGTGGCTGGCGAGATTCGCAGGAGAGCGACCCGCAGTACTGGGTGAAGGCTCGCGCGGCGCGGGTGGGCGCCAACGGGTACCTCGTCTACCAGCGGCCGGGCGAAACCTATACGCACAGTGGCGGTTACGTGGTAATCGACTGTGGCCCGTACGGGATCGCGGAGGCGCTCGTCGACCTGATGCCCGTGGTCGGCGCGGGCAGCGGTGGCCTCATTCCGCTGACGACCGACGCCGAACCCGAGGAGCATCAGCCGCGCGCCTCGATGTTCTTCGAGGAGGCCGACACCTCGGTGGCCCGGCGCAGTGCGGAGTTCTTCGACATTCCCGCCGATCGCACCGGAACCATCGATATCCTCCAGAACAAATCCATGTTCGGCTCCCGCGGTATGCATCGCGAGATCCTGATCTGGCGTGATCTGCCCGACGACGGCCGCTACACCATCGAGGTGCCCTCGGACGCGCCCGTCGCGACGCCGATGTCGCGACCTGCGTTGATCGAGGCGGTCAACGCGGGCATCGACCGCATGATGGGCCGGGTCGAGGCGCACTGGGAGGCCAGCGCTTAACTCGGGAGTCGAAGCTGCTCTCCAGCAACACGATCCGCGCGGCATAGTGCCGTTCACGTTGCCGTCACCTCGGATTCGTCTTACAGTCACAGTGACGTCTTCAACGATCTGAACTGGTGCGGTGCGCCGCGTAGGCGCTGGAAGAGGGCAACCGATGACGGACAAGAAAGTCGAGTTCGATTCCGGCCTGTTCTTCAAGGCCGCCGACGCGACCGGCCGTGTCCGTGACCGGATCCAGGGTGTGCTCGACACCCTGGCGGCCTCGACGGCGAGCCGCGAAGGATGCTGGGGCACCGACACACTCGGCGCCAACTTCTTCTACGGCCCCGACGGTGACAACGGCTACGACTCCTCGCGCGAGAACACCGTGGACAACGCGGACAGCATGGCCACCGGCATGAACAACCTCTCCACCGGTCAGTACGAGAGCGCGGTGCTGCTCAGGGACATGGAGCAGGGCAACCGCGACGGCCTGCGCGGCTGAGCGAGCGCATGACCAACGAGCAGGCCAGGTCCGATCTGCACACCGTGATCGACGGGGTGCAGGAGCAGTTCCACACGATCGCGCGAATTCAGCAGGAGCGTGCGGAGATCATCGGCACCGCTACCGTGCGCAAGCGGGTGACGGTGACGGTGAACGCCGACAATCGAGTGATCGAGACGAAGTTCGCCGCCGACATCGATGACCTCGACTACGCCGAGATCGCCAAGGCGGTCACCGAAGCCGCGCAGCAGGCCGCCGCCGAGGTCGCTCGTAAGACCGCGGAGCTCACCGCGCCGTTTCAGCAGCAGCGTGCGCGGATGCCCAAGCTGAGCGACCTGATCGACGGCATGCCGGAGCTGCGGATCCCGGCGCCGGTCGAGGCGTCGCTCGCCCCGCCGAAGGCGCGAGATCGACCAGCCGAGAACGACGATCAGGGCAATCGTGGCGGATCCGGCACCGCGACGGATTCGAGCTGGTGACCTAGCGCCGCATGATCGAGCTGCCTGATGAGCTGAGCTGGCTCAAGATCGTCGCGGGGATGGAGTGGCCCGAGGGCGACGAAACCGCGATGTGGAAGCTGGCGCAGGACTGGCGAACCGCCGCCGACGGTCTGCGCGCGATCCTGCCCGACATCGATGACGCGAAGGCCGCCTCGCTGAAGGCGTATCCGTCCGGTGAGGGCGTCGTGGAGATGACCAAGGCGCTCGACAGCATGCGCACCGGTGATCAGTCGCTGGGCAAGCTCGCCGGGTATTTCGACCTCGTCGCCGAATCGGTCGACGGCGTCGCCATGGAAATCGAATACACCAAGATGATGTTCTGGACCTCGCTGCTCCTGCTGGCCGCGGAGCTGGCGGCGGCGTGGTTGTTCCCGCCGACGGCGCTGCTGGTGGAGGGCCTCGCGATCGCCGCGACCAGGATCGCGGTGCGCATTCTCGGCGAGCGCGCGACGGCCGCGATCATCCGGTGGATCGGGCGGGCCGCGGCCAACGCCGTCGTCAAGTTCCTGGCCAGGCACGTCGCGATCGACGCGACGCTCGGCACCATGCAGGAGTACCTGGTTCAGCAGTGGCAGGTCGACAAGGGCAGCCGCGACAAGCTCAATGTCGACCAGATCATCGTGACCGCGATCAGTTCGGCCGCCGGCGGTGCGGCGGCTGGGCCCGCGGGCGACGCGATGGGCAATTGGCTCAAGAACAATGGCGTCACCGATAAGTGGTTGCAATCGGCGATCACCGGCCCCGCTGCCGGGCTGGTCGGCGCGGGCGCCGGGCTGGCCGCCGCGACCGCGACCCAGTTCGGCATCGATGCCTACCGATTCGATCTGGACACGGCGTGGGACAACGCCAAGAAGTCGTTGACCACGATCGACCCACTGATGTTCACCGCGGGCGCCAGCAACGGCTTCATGTCGGGCGTGAACAAGGTCGGTGCGAACACGGCGTGGCAGCACATGGCACCGGGGATGACCGGCCGGTCCGGTCTGGCGGATCGGCTAAATCCACTGCTCGGGGAATTCGGGAACATCGGCGCGGGTGAGGGTTCCGGTGGTCGGCAGGGTGGTGAGAACGGCCCTGGTGGCCGGGCCGAGGGTGAGGGTGGGGACGGTCCACGTGCGCGCGGAGCAGGTGAGGACGAGCTCGGCGTAGGCCCGGATGGCGAGGCGCGCGGGGGCGACGACCCGGAGACGAGGGGCGAGCGGCGCGACGACACCGCGGGACAGAGCAGCCGCGGGCCCGGCGACGGCTCGGCGATGCGGCCCGCGGGTGCCACCGACCCGGGCGCGGCCGGTCCCGGCGGTGACCAGCGGGCGGGCTCTGGCGAGACCTCGCAGAAGACGGGTGTCGACGCGCCGCGCGCCGAGGGTGATTCCGCTCGCGGTGAGGGTGGTGCACCGGTACGCGATGAAGGTGGTCCGCAACGGAGCGCCGAGAGCGATGAATCGGATCAGTCTGGCGGACAATCGGATTCGGCCGTCCAACGTGGCGATGATCATCGGGCAGGATCGGCCGAGCAGGGCGGGGCGACTCGTGGCAGCGACGATGGGGTTGCGCAGCAGGGGAATGGGTTGCACCCCGCTCGTGCGAACGGCCCCGAGATCGCCGCCGGGCCGGTGAGCACAGCCGCGGCAACCGGGGCCGCGCACGGCGCCCCGGCGAGTGTGGGTCAGGCACCCGCGACCCCGGCGAGTGCCGGTCAGGCACCCGCGACCCCGGTGACGGCGGGTCAGGCCGCCGCTCCGGCGAGTGCGGGGCAAGCACCCGCCGCTCCGGCGAACGCGGGCCAACCCGCTACCCCCGGACCTGCCGCAGTACAGGGCGCCGGAGACGTGAAGCCCGGTGGTGCTCAGACGACACCCGCGCGATCGGGTCTCGCACCCGAGATGCACGCACCCGGTGATGCTCCCGGTGCCGACCGGTCGAGCGTCGCCGAGGCCAGGGCGGGTGCGCCGGAGACCCGCGGTGGGTTGCCGCAGTCCTCCACCGAACGGCCGCGCATCGGCGACGGCTCGATGGCAAGGCCGGACCCGGAAAGCCGGGCGGGCACGCGTGCGGGCCGCGGCGATACCGTCGCGCCGATCCTGCCGGTAGTGGCACCGGGCGGGCAGGCGGCCGCGCGGACGACGCGGACAGGCACTCGATCCGACGGCACCGATCCCACCCCCGGCGCGGGCGACGAAATGCGCAGCGGCCGCAAACCGGACCCGGAGACCATCGACGAACCCCAGGTGCGCGATATCTTCGACAGCTACCTGCCCAATGGTGAAGGCGTTGTGTACACCCCGCACAGCACCTCCATCGGTGACGATCCACGCACCCATCGGGTACGCGAGAACGCGCGCAACGAGGGTATGCACGACGTGATCGTGCACGGCTCCGAGGACGGCGCGCCCATTCCCGGCGACCGGTCCGAGGTGCATCCGCAGCAGATCGTCGACGCGATCCTGCTCAACCCGCACTATGTGCGTGGTACGCCGGTGCGGTTGCTGTCGTGCCACAGTGGCAACGACAACGGGTGGGCTCAGTACGTCGCCGACCGGATCGACGCGCCGGTGCTGGCACCGACGAAACCCGTTGGCGCGCCCCGTACTCCGGACTCGCCCGTGCAGGTCGCGCCGGACGGCGAATGGCGTACGTTCCCCTTGCCCGCCAACCCAGCGCCGCAGGTCGAGGGCGACTCCGCGGCACCACCTGCGCGTGATCCGGATGACCTACACAATGACGCCGACTGGCGGTACGGCCTCGATGTGATGGGCGAGGACGGGCCACGGCTCGAGCCGAGTTCGTTCCTGCAGCCCGATCCCGAGCTGCCTGCGATGGTCGTGCCGCCACCACCGAGTACCGATTCCCACCTGCTCGGCGTGCTCGATCCAGCGAGCACGACCAGGGAGAACGGGCTGATCACCCATGTCGGCGGGGAGCCGATCGCCGATTTCGTGCGCAGGCTCGGGCTGGAACGGCAGGCGGATTTCGTGCAGGCCGCCAAGGACAAGGTGCTCAGCAAGAAGGCGCAGGGCGCGGTGGTGTCGGTCGGGATCGACCGGGCCACCGGGCGGGTGTACGAGGCGGCCAACGGTCGGGTCGGTGATGTGATCCTCGATGCCGACGTGCATCCGACGCTGCGACAGCGGCTGAACGAGATGCGGGCGGGCACTTACACTCGCGGCGACGATCCGGAGACCTTCAACCAGCCGCACCCCGACGAACCGCTGGCGCACGCCGAAGTGAAGACCACCAACCAGATCCTGCACGATCGGGCTCGGTTGAGGGAGACGCCGGAGTGGGGTCATCTGCGCGATGACGCCGACGCGCTGCCCGACATCATCAACTCGCCGATGTTCGTCAAGGGTGTGCGGATCTTCGCGCCGTGCTGCGCCAACTGCACCAACCTGCTGAGCGGTACGGAGAGCGCGACCGGATATCAGAATGGTTACCCGCCAGGCGATTTCACCCCCTTCGATCATGTGCGGCGCAATGCCGACGGGGTGATCGAATCGCTGGTCGGCCTGGATATCCTCACCCCACAGCCGGACCCGGCGATTACCGGGCCACCCGACGCCGGCGCTACGCCACGTCAGGAGATGGACGCCTCGACGGCCGAACATCGCAGGCTCACCGACGAAGCGGAGCGCATCCGAGCCGAATTCGCCGATCGTCTCGCTCGCCTGGCCGGCACCACGCCCGATGTCGATGCGAACTCCGATTCGCTTGTTCGGCAGGCTGATTCGTTGCTGGCTGAGGCGAACGCCAGGCTCGACGAACTCGCAGGGCAGGCCGATGCGGAGTTGGCGCGAACCCTGGATCAGCTCATCAGGGTGGAACAAGAATTGGCCGCGCGCGACAGTCTCGATCAAGACCCGGACGGGTCGCCGTCGCAGCGTAGTCATGCGGCCCGGGCAGAGCAGCTCGCGCGTGATACGGAGTTCGCCGTGCGGCGCGCCGAACAGGCCGAGGCGCGGCATCAGGCCGCGCTCGACCAGATCAGCCACCTCGGTCGTGAACTGGCCGCACAGGCCGAGCAGATCAGAGCGACGCGTGATCCCGATGCGGTGCAAGAACAACCACGCGCCCGGTCCGACGAGACGACCACTCGTGACCGGTCCGACGACACACGTGACCGGGCCGAGGACTCGCGCGATCGGGCCGACGACGCACGCGACCGCGCCGACGACGCACGCGACCGTGGCTCCGACGACGACATCGACTGGCTCGGCAGCCGTCGCGATGACGACGACGGTGAGCACGTCCCGCCCGCGGCCGACGAGTCCGGCGGCGCGAACAAGCCGCCGACGCGTCCACTCGCCCCCGCGAGTGCCCCCGATCCGGGCGAGGGTGCCGGAAACGCGCTTCCCCCAGGCGAACCCGGTGCGACGCCGGTGCGCGCGGACGAGCCGGGCATCGTCCATGTCACGGTCGACGGTGAGTCGGTTCCGGTGCGGGTGGAGCCCGCGGGCACCGACAACTGGCGACTCGCCACGCGGCCGGACAACACACCGGCGACACCCGAGGAACCACCCGCACCCGTGCCGGCGACCGGGTTGCGCGGGGTGGTGAATCGGCTGCGCGGCCTCGTCGGCCGGCGGAACCCGGACCACGTGGCCGGGAGCGGAATCGACGGGTTCACGCCGTTGCGCGACGGCGCGCAGGCGCTGCAGCCGGGGCACCAGCTCCCCACCCCGCACAGTCCGCCGGCGCACCCAGGTCAACATGAAATCCGGGAGGCGCCGGACGCCGGTCACGCGGTCATGGGCCCCGGCTTCATCACCACGGCGATCACCTTCTATCGCGGCCGTGCCCACGCACCGATCCTGGGTCGCTTCTCGTCGTTGCGGCCCGAAGTCGCGGGCGAGCACGTGCCGGTCCACGACGACGACGGCACTGTCCATGAGCCGGAGCTCACCGAAAGCGATCCGGCAGAGCTGCGCGCGATGGCGCTCGACCAGCTCGACGTCCAGCGTATTTCCCGGGGCGAGGCACGAAATATGCTCCTGCACGCGCTCGACCGTGCCGAGGGCGAACTGCGACGCCAGATCATCGACGACCTCGACATTCGTGGCCTGATCGCGCTCGACGACGCCGAGACGCTGCGACGCGGTGAGACCCCGTGGTGGGACGAACCGCTGCCCGCCCCCGAGTCGTCGCAACTACCCGTGGCCGACAACTCGTTGACCGGTCTGGCGGCGCGCTTCGGTTTCAACCTGCCCGACGAGTCGCCGCTGACCGTGCGCCGAGTGGTCGACGAGCAGACCTACCTGGCCTGGCGGGACGCGGCGGCGGTCGAAGGGCTGGCGGCTGCCGGCCGCCGCGCCGAGCTCGAGAGCACTGTTCATTATGTCCGTACGTCCGACCCGGACCCGCGAGCCGCACTCGACGGCGGTACCCCACACCCGGAGATCGCAGGATCCGCGCCGCCTGCCGAGGGTGCGGTGCCCGCTCAGCTCGACGACCTCGGCGGACCCGGCCGCCCTGTTCCGCTCGCCGGGTTGCCCATCGCCTACAACGAAAGCCACCTAGACACGTTCCTGCGCGAATTGATGACCGCTTTCGGCAGCGGCACGGCCATGATCGACGTGGGCGCGGTGGGCAACGGCGCGGACGCGCTGCCGATTTTCCGCGAGCTCGGCACCGAGCCAGGCGGCGACTCGGTCCAGCGCATGTACTTCGAGCAGGCGTTCCGGCGCATGCAGCTGCTCGACGAAGTAGCCACATGGGCACGACATTTCGAGGTCGATCCGGTCGCGATGCGCGGACCGGAGCGGGATTCGATCATCGCGGAGCTGCGTGCGGCGGCGCAGCTGCGGGCCGAGCAGCTCGGCGAATTCATCGCCGCGGCCGAACCGGTATTGCGGATCACCCGCGACGTGGTCGGCGCGAACTTCGGTGATCAGGTCGCCCGGATACCGCTGGGCGAAGGACAGCCGGACCGGCTGCTGGTCATCGAAGGGACGCTGGACCGCGACAGCGCGCTGGCACAGGTGCTCGCCGACCATCCCCAGCTCGGCGACGATCTCGCCACGGGCACACTGCAGCTGGAATTCCGGACCGCGCGGGTGGACGCCTTCGGCACGATCCACCTCGATCCCGCGCCGACGCCGGATGTCCGGCAGATCAGGCAGATCAGCGATGGTCGCGAGCTGGTGGTCACGATGCTGCGCGACGGTGACGGCGAATGGCGGGCCGTGCAGGCACCCGAGCCCGGTGCGACCGTCGGCGGGCCGCCGCCGCTGCCGCGCACGCGCGCCGAGTTGCTGACCGAGTTGGTCGATGTGGCACAGGAACTCGGGCTAGGACATCGGCAACTGGATGTTCGCCGCATCGATGACGCGGTCGCCGACCTGCGCGTCGACAACGCGGTGCGGGCCGCGCTGCTGGAGGGAATGGCCGATTTCGCGCGCTACGCGCGGGCGATCGACGAGTACACATCGATCAGTGACAAGTACAGCAAACTGGCCGACACATTCGAACTCACCGCCGCCGAACTGACCGCGGATCGGTTGGGCGAACTCCTGGCCGATCGCGGTCAGCCCCGTTCCCGGCGCAGGCAGCAATACGAGGCTCTCGCGGCGTACGCCGAAAAGCTGCGCGGGATCGATCCCGACGGCGTCGACGCCGCGCGTGCGCAGCTCACGACTGCGCTCGGGCTGGAAGCGGATGCGCTGCAACCGAAGAAGTTCACCGCGAACGAGGAAACCAACAAGTTCGACTACGAGCCCGATCCCGAGGCCTTGGACTGGGAGAAGCTGCTCTCGGAGGTCAGGGATCGCGAGCGCCGTGAGCCGGCTGTCGCGGCGGCGCTGGCAGAGTACGTGGCAAAGCTGAACGAGCTCGACCCGTACTCCGACGTAGCGCGCGGCGACCGCAGCGCCGACCCGCGTCGCCTCGGCCCGCTGGCGATCTTCGACCCGATGGCGATCCATGCCCTGCGCGAGGTGATCGCGGCCGCGCTGCCCGACGGCGATCCACTCGACTTCGCCCGGTTGCTGGCGGACAACGCCCACCGCGCCTTCGGCGCCGATACGACGCAGGGTTCGAGAGATCCACGGCCGCAGCCGAATCCGGATTGGATGCTGCTGGTCGGGCTCGACCTCACCACGCTCGACGAGAAGGGCTACTACGACGCGTACGAGAAGTTCCGCGCGGGCGATCCCGATCAGCATGCGGGACTGGATCGCGAGGGGCTGGAAGCGGAGCTGAACAAGCTGCGTGGCGAGGTCCGCCGCCGCATCGCGCTCATCGACCGACTCGTCCAGCTCAGCGACGAGTTCTACCGGCCCACCGCGGCGCCGACGCCCAGCAACGCACCCGAATCCGACGGTCCGCGTGTGCTCGACCCGAGCCCGCCCGACCCGAACCAGCCCGACCCGACGTCGCCGTCCAACCCCACGCCGCCGCGCGACCCTGCGCTTCCGCCCGGGCAGGCGCTGACACCTGGACCTGCGCTGCCGTCTGGGCAGGCGCCTACGTCGGGACCTGCGCTGCCGTCCGGACCGGCGCCTACGTCGGGACCTGCGCTGCCGTCCGGACCGGCGCCAACGCCGGAACCTGCGCCGCCGCCTGGACCTGCAACTCCGCCTGGACCTGCAACTCCGCCTGGACCTGCAACTCCGCCTGGACCGGCGCTCCCGTCCGGACCGGCAACTCCGTCCGGACCGGCGCTCCCGAGTGGTCCGGCGGCAACGCCTGACCCGGTCGCTGGGACGCCGAGCAGTTCGGTCGATCCTGATTCGACGCCGCCGCGTCGAGCCGAACCCGGTCCGACGCCGCCGGACAACAGCGCTGACCCAGCGGCCGACAACAGGCCCGTGCCTGCTCGGTTCGGCGACGCGGCCACCCGGCAGCTCGAGTTGTTCACCGAGTCGCAGCGTCAGATCGCCGAGCATGCCGATGCGGATTCGGCGCGCCGGCTCGACCGGCTGGCCGAAGTGCTCGATGGGCTGCGTGATCCGGTGGTCGGGCTCGATGGGCGGCCCGACGCGACGGCGCTCATCGATGCCGCGCGCGCTCGCGAAATCGACCGGATGACAGCCGGATTCGAGGAACTTCAGGCGCGGGCCGAGGCCGCGCATCGGGCGGCGCTGGATCACCTGCAACAGGTCGCCGACGAGCTCACCGCACAGGCGGAACATCTGCGGATGATGCGGGAATTCGACGCCGCGCAGCAGCATCCGAGCGCGGAGTCACCCGACCGGGCACGCGAGGACGACGGCGACGACCCGGAGCCGGACGCGGGAACCCCCGCGAACCCGGACGAGCCGCCGAAGACCCCGCCCGCCGACCACAGCCGCACACCCGGCGACGACATCGACTGGATGGGCGGCGACCCCGAACCGCGACCCCGCTACGGCGAGGACAACGCGGGTCAACCGGCGAGGTGGCGGACGAGCCCCACCGACATCGCGGCCGCGGAAGTCCGGGATGTCCTCGCGCACAGCGATCTAGGCACGCGGGCGGTGCGATCGCTGGCCGCCGCCGACGCCGCGATCCGCTTCACGCCCGAAACCCTCGAAGCCGGCGGTGCCGACCACTTCGACGGCCGCACGATGGCGGTGGTGATCGGCGCCGAGGGACGCAGCCAGATCGCGCAGGGAGCAGGCGTGATCCGGGCGGGCGTGCTGGCCGACGCGGTGCTCGCCGGCGACCTCGAGGTGGCCCCGGCCCGGATCGCCGGCCTCGACCGCGACGCCCACATCGACGCCAGGTTGCGGGCGGAGGCGATGGCGCTCGGTAGGCAGGCGGAGTTCCATCGCGAAATGTCGAACGCCGGTTACGACGTGTCGGCGGCACCGCTGCGCGACCTGATCGACAGCGACTACCGGCAGGACCTGGAAGCCTCCTATCTCGCGGCGTTCGATGAGGCAGTCGCCGCGGCCCGCACCGCCGAGCCGACTATCGACGGCGACCGGCTCCTCGATCTCGCCCGGTCCGCGGGCGCCGACCGTCTGCTGGCGGGCGAGCGGTTCGACGCGGCCGACTTCCCGCACGGCGGTCGGAGTTTCCGGGATATCGCAGGCCGGGAATGGGACAACGCACTCGCGCACACCCCGCCGCCCGGACTGCGCGAGTACGTACCGTCGACGCCGGCGCACGCCCGCGCCGTCGACGGCTTGGTGCGCGCGCAGGCGGCGACGGTCCGCGAACTGCATCGGATCGAAACCGATTGGCAGCGAGTGGCTTCCAGGCTGCAGGAGCGGATGAACATCCGCGACGACGAGCTCGGACCCGGTCGACGCGAAACCGCGGATCTCCTGCTGGAACGTATTCGCCACGTGTTCATGCCGCACCTCACCGAAGAAGTGCACGTCCTGGACGCGCTCACGCACCGGCACGCGGAAGTCGTCGCGGCGCGCGCACAGCTGGTCGGCGATGTCACCGCGGCGGTTCGCGCTGATCTCGGTGTGCCGGTGACCGTGCACGGTGACGCGACGGGTGTGCTCTACGTCGGTGACGCATCGGCCACCCACACTCCCGCCGAACCGGCACCACGCTCGGGCTTCGTCGAGCACCGGATGCCGCCGCAGCTCGACGGTATCGGCGAGCGCAAGCTGCGCGGCGCCTTCGAGGAACTGGGCGGCGACCCGGTCGGACGCTGGGCGGCGCAGGTGCTCGCCGACAATGCCGTGGCGATCCGCTACAGCGTTGAGCCCGACGCCAGGATCGGGTACGACCCGGTCACCAACGAGACCGTTCTCGATCGCAACGGTGAACGGGGCGACCAGGCGAGGGAACTGGTCATGGCGGCGATGATCGTCGACCTGACAAGGACTTTCGGCGACAACGGCGTCGAACGGTTGCGGATGTCGCGCGACGAATACGTCGCGACGATGCTCGATCGCGCGGCCGAAGCGCACGGGCTGGCGTGGGCGTTCACCCGCGGCGACGAGGGCAATCCCGTTGTGCCACAGGGCGACGCCATCGCACGCACCTACGCCGCGGAGTATCAGCGCGCGTCCGAGCTGGCCGCGCGGATCGGCAAGGACATGACCGCGACGCCGTCCGCTGTGCACGGCGCGGCCCATCGAGCGGGTGTGCGTGCGGTGCGTGCGTCGATCGCCGAGCCGGCGACTGTCGACGGTCGCGGTCTCGCCGATCATCACGGCGCGAATTGGGATCGGGCACACGGGATTCCGGTCAGTGACCAGCCGGGTGATCCGGCCGCGATCGCCCGCGATACCCCGCAGCGCCGCGACCGGCTCGCCGATCAGTTCACGACCGAGATCGAGACCTTCCGAGCGTTGCGCGTGGCAGGGGAGTACATCCCGGTCGGTCCCGCCGAACGTGCCTACGCCGCCGCCCACGACAAAGCCCTGCGTAAAGCCGAGCGGGCCGCGGAGCGTAAGCCCGACGCGCCGGCACCCGAGCGGGTCGCCGCGGACGCCGGTCGTGCCGCGGTGCGTCGCTACCTCGATAAGGCAGGCATCGATACCGCGCAGGTCGCGATGGATCTGGTGCACGGTGGGTTGCACGACGGTGAGCCGCGGTGGGGTCGTCCGCGGCCGGTCGACGCGAGTGCCGACCGGCTGCGCGCCGACGGTCCGGTCGCGCTCGCCGACGCGGTGCCGGCCGACCTCGCGGCGGATGACGCGCTGGCCGTCCAGGCGCTCGACCGATACCTGCAACGGCATCCCGAGGTGCACCGCCTGACCGACTATGTCGCGGTCGCCTCGCCGTATGCGGGGGACTCCGACCGCCGCCTGGTGGTCGTCGCGCCCGCTGGTGAGCATCTGCGGGTGCTCACCGATCTGGCCATCGATCACCCGGAATACTCGAATGTGCTCTGGGACCGATCGCATCGGCTAAGCTATGAGTTGCCGGTGGTCGGTCCGGGTGGGCGGCCCTCGCTGCGCGATATTCCCGCGTCGCTGGCCGAGGGGGTGTTCCGTGCTCCCGATCGCAACGAAGCCGTGGCGCACGCGTTGGCGCGCTACCTGAGCCTGCGCGGGGAGGGGCGGATCCGGCTGGGGTTCGACGACTGGCTGAAGCAGTTGGGCCCCAACAGTTTCCAGGATCAGAGTGTGTTCGCCGACAGCTTCCTGCACGGGCGCCGCCGCGTGCAGGTCTCGATGCTCGCGGACGAATTCACGGCGATCGGTCACCAGATGCACGCCGCCGAACCCGATCGGTACGGGCCGGCCCACCCGGCCGCTGTCGCGCACGAACTGCACACCCGCCAGCTCACGATGCCACCGCGGGACGGGCACCCGCCGCGACCGACACCACAGTACGAAGCGCGCACCGTCGAACTCGGCGGGCGCCCGTTCACGCTGTGGCTGGTCGGCGACGGTGACGGCAACTGGCGCTTGGCGCCGCCGACCGCGCAGGGGCATCCCTCCGATGTGATCGGCCGGGTGCTGCCGGACAGCTGGGTCAGCGATGCCGACACCATCGAGGCCGCCGTCACCCGGATCCTGCAGGACGGCAACGCGAGCCTGGACTCGCTGGAGCGCCGTGGGCTGCTCGGCCGATTGACCGAACGTTTGCGCGACTCCGGCGACCAGCCCGACCAGCAGGCAGGCCCTGATCTCTCGCGCGGCGATACCGCACCGCGCGATGCTCTGCCGCCCAGCGACCAGAGCGACGGCGTCGACTGGATGGGTTCCGATGGTCGCGGCGATGCTGATGGTCGCGGCGATGCTGATGGTCGCGGCGATGCTGATGGTCGCGGCGATGCTGATGGTCGCGGCGATGCTGACGGCCGCGCCGATGCCGACGGCCGCGATCGAGCCGACTCCGGCAGTGCGCAGGCCGAATCCGGCGGCCTGCCCGCGGACGACAGTCGGGTGGCTGCGTCGCGTTACCAGGCGGCCGTCGATCAAGAGCTGGCCGCACTCGACGAGCACCACCGGCTGCTCACCGCTGAGGCCGACGCGGATCTGCGCCGCACCATCGAGCGGATGGAGCAGGTCCGGCAGGCGCTGAGTGCGCCGATCGCCGCGATCAACGACATCGCCGGTGCCGCGCCCGAAGCCGATGTCCGCAGCCGGATCGACACCGTGCTCGCCCGCGAACTCGCGCGCATCGACGCGGAGTTCGACCGTCGTGCGGCCGAAGCCGAAGCGGTGCATCAGGAACTGCTCGATCACCTCGATCGGGTGAGCACCGACATGGCCGAGCGGGCCCGCATCGCCGGTGACCTCGATGCCGCCCAGCGCGAGATCGCCCGGCGTTTCGACGAACTCGACGGGCGCCACCTCGGTACGCCCGAGGCTGCCGCCCGTGCCGAAGACCTGCCCGACCAGCGGTTCACGCCGGACGAACCCGATGGCACCGACAATCACGACCCGGCCGACGGCGACGACCCGCCACCGGACTCCGAGTCGATCCGCGACGACGGCACCGCCACCGACCGACGTGGCGTGCCCCCGCACGCGATGCGCTCGCACATTCCGCATCCGCCGCACGAATACGAGTACGAACTGTCGGTTCCGTTGCCCGGCGACCCGGTGCGCTGGCCGGTGCCCGAGTCGGCGATCCGGAATCACGATGGGGGCGGTGCCGAGTCGGGTAAAGTTCAGCCGAACAGTCAACGTTCGCCGCATGATTCGAGTCAGCCGCACGGCTCCGGCGGCCCGTCTGCGCAGTCGGGTTACGGACAACCGCCATACGGTCAGGGGGGCGGACAGCCGTCGCAAACCGGTTATCCGCAGCCGGCCGGCCAGCAGTACCCGCACGGTTCGCCGCAGGTTCCCGGGTACGCACAGCAGCCACCTGCCCCGCAGTATCCGTCCGGCCGGCCGCAGTCGGCGAATCCCAGCTATCCGCAGGGGCCCGACTATGCGCAGAACGGGCTGCCACAAGGCCCGCAAGGCACCGGACCGCAAGGTTCGGGCTATCCATCGACCGGGCTGCCGCAGGGTTCGGGTTATCCGTCGACCGGCCAGGTTCCGTCCTACCCGCAGAATGGCTCGGGCTATCAGGCACCGGTCGGCCAACCTCCGCACTATCAAGGGGGCGGCCCCGGCTACGCACAACCGCCGACCGGAAACGGCTATGGCGCGACGTGCCAGGGCGGTTCCTCGCTGCCCGCTTATCCGCCGTGGCACACCCCCGCGAATTCCGGGTCCGCGGTACCGCAGGCATCGGCCGGCGGTCAGTACCAGCCGGGAGCCCAGCCGCCGATGATGCCGCCCATGATGCCCATGTCGCCTCAGCAAGGCGGCGGGCGCCGGGCCGGACGAACACCCGAGCGTCCGTACCATCCGGAAAGTCCCACTGATACACCAGTTTTCGTGCAGCCCTACTTCGGCAACGGGGGACCGGCGCAGTTCGATCCGACGACCGGTTCGTTGTTCGCGTCGGCCGGTGGCGGGCTCGCGCTCGGTGGCTTCTTCGCCGATCTCGGTAATGTCTTCGTGGTGTTCTACCGGGACGCGGGCCGGCTGGGTCTGCGGGTCGGTGGGCAGCGGATCGAGCTGGATGGGCCGGTGAGTGTGGAGTGGGCGCAGTCGCAGCAACGACAGACCAGGCTCGCGGTCGTCGTCGCCGGTGTCGTGCGCTGCGAATTGATCTACTGGTCGTTGCCGCCGGAGATGGATCTGGGACTGATGGTCCGCGATGTCATGGCCGACCCGGTTCGCCGGGCCACGATCTTCGGTGGCTGAGCGGGAGATGCCGATCTGGGAGGAGCACCGATGACCACGCCGAGCACTGACGCGATGACACCTGACGCCGAGACGACCACAGCACCCGAAACGGTCCCCGCGCCCGAAGCGACAGCCGCGCCCGACGTCGGATTCACCCTGTCGCCACTGGACACCGCCGCTGAGCTCAGTCGCCGGATCGCCCGCGAGACAGCCGAACTCGGGCCACCGGGCTGGCGCCGGGTGCAGGCGACGTTCTCGATGACCGTGGCGGGCGAGTCGACGGCGCTGGTCTTCACCGATGACAACGATCGGGTGGCGCGGGTTTTCCCGACCGAGTCGGTCCTGGCGTCGGTGCGCGAGCACCGGCATCTGTCGGCTTCGCTCGGCGACGGCCCGTGGTGGCGTTTCCTGATGACCCTCACCGACGAGGGACAGCTCGAAGTCGACTACGACTACGGCGACGAACCCTTCCCCGACGATCAACTGTTCGCACCCGAGGTCTATCGCGCCGACCTCACGGCGTATCCGCGTTCGCAGGTGCCATTGTGGTTGGCCGCCTATGTGGGGCACGGCGGCAGACAGTCGCGTCCGCCGCGACTGGCGGCGGCGCAGGCCAGAGATGACGAGGCGACCGGACGGGTGCCGCTGCGATGCGGCACCGACACCGAATTCCCGGACTTCCCGGTGCTGGTCCGGAGATGGGCGGTGATCGCGGCGGGGTTCGTCGCGGTCGGGTCGATGTGGGGTCCGCGGGTGGCGCCGTCGACCTGTGTTTTCGAGGGCGCGCGCCGCAGCGGGTCCACCTTGCAGGCGTTGCCGGGGGACCGGGCGGTGCTCTCGGGCGGGGTGTGGAACGCCCCGGCCTTGGCGGCGGTCTATCAAGACGGTGCCGAGTCGCCCGATCTGTATCGCGGCGCCCCGGCGTGGGTGGCGGACCCGGTGCTGAACGCGCGCACGAGTTCCGGCCTGCTCTCGTTCTGCTACTGGTGGGCTGACGGGCACTGGTATCGCGCGGATTCCCCGGGCGCCGGCAACCTTGCCGAGGCGGTGCCCGGTATGTGGACGGCCGACATCGTCGCGGGCATCATCGCCGGTCTGCTGGCCGACGAGCCCACTGAATCCCAGCACGCGGCCGCGCGGCGACTGGTCGCCGACGCCGAGGCGGGCGTGGTCACCCGCGCCTCGTTGGCCGAGGTGTTCGACGGCGATTTCGACGTGGACGGCGCGTTGTTCCAGCTGACCGTCGTCGGCGCCACCACGCCGGATGCGACGGTCGCCGCGGTTGTGACACCGTAGGAACGCAGCGAACGGAAGGCAGGTATCGATGACCCGGCGGATCGACACGGATGACCCGGAGGCCGACGCGACCGGCCCCGACGGTCTGATGTACTACCGCGGCGAATTGTTCACCGGGGAGATGGTCGAGCTGTACGACGACGGCTCGCTGTTCACCCTGATGACCTATGTCGACGGCATGGAAGACGGCCCGTCCCAGGGCTTCTACCCCGACGGTTCACCCCAATCCGACGGGACAGCCTCGCGAAACCGGGCGATCGGCGAGTGGCGCGAGTGGTACCCGGACGGCACCGTCAAACAGATCGACGTCTACGACGAAACCGGCAGACTGCGCGCGCGGCGCAAGTGGGACGCTGCGGGCACCCTGATCCAGGATGTGACCCAGTGATCCTCAAACCCGTTGGCATGTACCGGGAGATGTTCCGCGGCAAGCACGACGAACTGCCCTCGATCGCCGAGTCCACGACCGACCAGGTCCTGCCCGACCGCGCCGAGATCATCGCCTACCTGCGCAATCCACCGGCCGGATTCGATGTGATGGAGGCGGTGTCGCACCTGTTCGAGCAGGACCGGTGGATCCCCGGCGGTTCGTCGTTGAACTCCGACGGTGTGTGGGTCTGGCGCGAGGACTCCGTCGAGTACCTGGCCGCCCAACCCCTGGAGATCCCGGCCGACTTCGTCGACTACGTGCGGTCCATCGATTACACCCCACCGGCGGTCGAGGACGACCAGACGTTCTACGACGCGCTCCTGCGCTACTTCGGCTGATCGCGCCACCGCCCATTGCGTAGCGATCACGCGGTGGGAACCCTCCATTCACGTTGGCGTCACGAAAGATTCGCTCACCCCTGTCATTCTTTTGCGCAGCAAACGAATTGTGGAACGGTGCGTTGACGCTGGAGGGACACGAACGCGATGGTGGAGAAGTTCGAGTACGAACCCTTGCTGTTCCGCAGGGCGGCCGCCAAGACCGGTTCGGTTCGCGACCAGATCAACGGCGTCATCAGCCGGCTCGACGCGGCAGCTGAGCGGCGCGGCACCTGCTGGGGCAACGACACACTGGGCCAGAACTTCTTCAAAGGCGACGCCGACAACGGCTACGAGGCGTCGAAGAAGAACACCACCGACAGCGCCGCGACCATCGCGGGCAACATGGGCACGATGTCCGCCGGGCAGCTGGAGTCTGCCCGATTGCTCGAGCAGATGGAAAAGGGCAACTACGACGGCTTGCGCTGATCCGGGGGTCGATCGATCATGACGAATGAACAGGCAAAGGCCCAGCTCGCCGACATCATCGAAGGTGTGCAGGAGCAGATGCGCTCGATCGCGCAGGTGCAGCGCGACCGCGCCAAGATCATTGCCAGCGCGACGGTCCGCAAGCGGGTGACGGTGTCGGTGAACGCTGATTACAAGGTGATCGAGACCAAGTTCAGCGACAACATCGACGATCTCACCTACCCCGAGATCGCCAGGGCGACAACCGAAGCCGCGCAGCAGGCAGCGGCCGAGGTCGCCCGGCTGACCCAGGAAATGATGGCACCGCTGCAGGAAAGCCGTTCGCGGCTGCCGAAACTGACCGACTTCGTCGCCGACATGCCTGATCTCATCGTTCCCGAGGCCGTGGAGGCCTCCCTCGCGGCCCCTGATTCCGCTGAGCGGCAGGAGATTTCGGAAGGCGACCAGCTACTCGGAGCACCGGATCGGTCGGGTTCGGCGACCGACTCGAGCTGGTGACCTCGCGTAACCACGGATGATCTATCTTCCCGATGAGCTGGGCTGGCTCAAGTATCCGGCCGGCATGGAGTGGCCCGAGGGGAACGAAGACGAGCTGTTCGGTCTCGCCGAGGACTGGAAGGCGGCCGCGGCGGAACTGCGCGGGATCCTCGACGACATCGACGACGCGAAAGCGGCCTCGCTGACGGCCTATCCGTTCGGCAAGGGCGTCGAGGAGATGATCAAGGACTTCAACTCGATGCGCAGCGGCGACGGGTCCGAAAAGGATCAGTCGCTGGAGAAGCTGGCCGAGTACTTCGACTCGGTCGGCGAATCGGTGTTCAACACCGGCACCGAGGTCGAGTACACGAAGATCATGTTCTACTCGTCGCTGGCGTTGCTGGCGCTCGAGATCGCCCTGTGCTGGGTGCCGCCGACGCCTGCCTCGCCCGCGCTGAACGCCGCCGCGATCTTGGCGACGCGGCTGGCGGTGCGGATCATCGGGCAGGCGGCCACGCGTGCCCTCATCCGCTTCGGCCGCAACGCCTTCGTCAAGACCATCCTGAAGTTCCTCGCCAAGCATGTGGCCATCGACCTGACCCTCGGCACGATGCAGGAACTCGGTACCCAGGCCTGGCAGGTGAGCCAGGGGCACCGCGACGAGATCAACGACCGCCAGCTGCTGGTCACCATGGTGAGCTCGGCGATCGGCGGCGCTTTCGCCGGGCCCGCGGGCGAGCTCATGAGCGACCGCATCCTCGGCCCGCAGATGAACCGGTGGCTCAAGGCCGCGATCACGGGGCCGACGGCAGGCTTCGTCGGGGCCGAGGCGGGCAACTACGCCGCCATCGGCACCCAGCTGGCCATCGACCTGCACGACGCGAAGAACCAGGAAGAATGGGACGCGGCCTGGGATCGGGCCGCGCACGCCGCCAACCCCAAGAATCATGATCCGCTGATGTTGACGGCGGGGGTGTCCAACGGGCTGCTGTCCAGCCTGAGCGGGACCGGCGCGCATGCCTACCGCACCCGCGAGGGCGTCCCCACGCTCGGCCTCGACACGATGGACGGGCCGAGTCTGCGGGCGCAGATCGATGAGATCGCCGGGATCGGCTCGCCCGAGGGGCGAGGTGCCGGCGAGGGTGACGACGGCGCGCTCGGTGCGGGTTCGCGCGCGGACGACGATGACACCGCGCAGGGTGGTCCGACGCGTGCCGACGACGAGGCCGGGGTGGGTGAGGGGAGCCGTGCCGGGCTCGCGGAAGGCGATGGTGATGACACCGCCGCGGGAACTCGCGAGGACGGGCCGAGGGCCAGTGGTCCGTCCGGGCTCGGGTCGAGTAGCAACGACGGGTCTTCGGTGCGTCCCGCTGCCGCGGCGTCCATCGGTGAATCCGAGGGCGGCGCAGCGAAGCCGGCCGCTTCGGCGGGGGACGATCGTGCTGTTTCCAGGGCGGGTCAGGGTGAGGACTTGGCCGGCAGTCAGCGAGGCGGCGAGGATTCCCGGGCTGAGGGCGATCGTGCGGACGGTGCTCAAGGGGACGGTGCTCGTGCGGACGGTGCTCGTGCTGAGGGTGCTCGAGCCGAAGGCGATCGGGCGGGGAGTGATGATCGTGCCGAAGGCGCGTCGTCGGAGACGAATCGCAATGGGGCGGAGCCTGATTCGTCGGTCGGTCAGGCCGGGGATCCGAATGGTGCGCAGCGGGCCGGTGTTCCGCTGGGGGAGAACGGGCTGTCGGGCGCAGACCTCGGTTCGCGTGGTGCCGCTGACTCCGTCGCGCCGGTCACCGCGGCAACGCCCGGCGAGTTGGCGCACGCTCCGGTAGCTGCCGCCGCTCCTCTCACCGCGGTGGGGAGCCCGGCTGCTGTGGGCAACCCGGCACCGGCCGCGGTGGGCAGTGCGACTCCGGCCGTCGGCAGCTCGGCGCCGACGGCGGGCAGTCCGAATCCTGCTGCGCCGGGTAACCAAGCGCCCGCCTCCCAGGCTGCAACTGGCGGCGAACCACGAAGTGCGCCAACCTCTTCCACTCCGAGTCGGGGTTCGGCCGGGGATCTGATTCAAGGTGCCGGGGCGGATGGCCTCTCGGGTGCGGGGATCGTCGGCCCCACCCCCGACTCGATGCCGGTGACCGGAGAATCGTCGGCGTCACGAGCCGGTGCCGACGATGCGGCTGGCCACCCCGACAGTCGCGCGGGGCTCGCCGACGAGGGGCTGACCGGTGCGGACAATCAGCCTGCCGTGCGCGCCGATCGTGCCGAGAATGCGGTGACGAGCGCGCGCGATGGTGCGGATGATCAGCCTGCCGCGCGTGCCGATCGTGCCGAGAATGCGGTGACGAGCGCGCGCGATGGTGCGGATGATCAGCCCGCCGTGCGCGCCGAGGGTGCGGACGACGTGGCGACGAGCTCGCGCGATGGTGCGGATGATCAGCCCGCCGTGCGCGCCGATCGTGCCGAGAATGCGGTGACGAGCTCGCGCGATGGTGCGGATGATCAGCCCGCCGTGCGCGCCGGGGGTGCGGACGACGTGGTGACGAGCTCGCGCGATGGTGCGGACAACCAGCCCGCCGTGCGCGCCGAGGGTGCGGACGACGTGGCGACGAAATCGCGCGATGGTGCGGACAACGGGGAAACGGGGCGGGCCGCGCCTATCGATGAGGCGGTGGCGCCGATCGTGCCGCTCGTTCCCGGAGAGAACGCGCCGTCGAATCCCGCGCGTCGACGCGCCCGCGTTCCGATCGGCGATCCGGGTGCGCCTGCCGATGGCGTCGGTCGCGGTGACGGCGCCGACCGCAGTAACGATGCGGGCCGCGGTGATGATGCGGGCCGCGGTGATGATGCGGGCCGCGGTGATGGTGCTGACCGCGGCAACGATGCGGGTCGCGGCAACGATGCCGGTCGCGGTGACGGTGCCGACCGGAGCAGCGAGGCTGACGACGGAATCGCTGACGGCAGAACCGATTACGCGTACTTGCTGCCCAACGGTCAGGGCGTGGTCCACACGCCGACCGCCACGTCCATCGGCAACGACACCAAGACGCACAATGTGCGCGACAACGTGCGCAATGAGGGTGCGCACGACGTTGTCCTGCACGGAAGCATGGACGGGCACCCGATTCCGGGCAAGGCGGGTCGGGTCGATGTGGAGCTGATCGCCCAGGCGATCCTGAGCAACCCGAAATACGTTCGCGGCACGCCGGTGCGGCTGCTCTCCTGCCACAGCGGTGCCGACGGCAGCTTCGCGAAGGCACTCGCCGACCTGCTCGGTGCGAAGGTGCACGCGCCGACCAAGGAAGTCGGTGTCTATCCAGAACCCGACGAGCCCGCCGAATTGGTCGGTGGCAAATGGAAGGAATTCCGGCCCGGCAACACCACCGGACCGGTCGCCGACGGCGCGCATCAGCCTGCGGACCCGCCGCGAGCACCCCGCGACTTCGGCGACCTGCGCACGGACCGGATGGGCGAGGACGGCCGGTCACGCGCGGATCTGGAGGCTGCCCTCGGCGGCCCGCTGCACGACTACGCCGACCCGGGCGCCGGTCGGCCACGGCACCAGGGGATCGTCGACGAGCTGATGCGGATGGCCCGCGACACCGATCCCGCCGACATCGCCCGCGGCGCCGGTCCGCGCGCCTTCGTGGTCGACCAGTTCGTGAGCCCCGGCCAAGGGCTCGTCGTCGGCGGCGCGCCCTACGCCATGGTCGTCGGCCTCGATCCGGCGACCGGCCAGCACCGCGTCGAGATACTCGACCCCGAAACCGGTGCGCGCCACCCTTATCCGCGCCCCACCCCACCGGACCTGCGCTCGGTCTCGGCCCTCCTGATGGATTCCCAGGGCAACGTCGTGCCGCCGCGCGCCGCTGACCCCCGCCTGCAATGGTCATCCGCTGACCCGAACAGCGCTGGACCCACACCACGTACCGACAACCCCGCACCCGCCCCGCACAGCCTGCCGGAATCACCTGCACAGCAACCTGACTCGCGCAATCCGGGGCAGCCGCACGCGCGGCAGCCCGGCCCGCATGACTCGGCGGAGTCGCCGGGGCGGCAGCCTGATCCGCGTGGCGTGGTGGAGTCGCCGGGGCGGCAGTCGGATCCGCGTGGCTTGGTGGAGTCGCCGGGGCGGCAACCAGATCCGCGTAACTCGGCGGAATCGCCGGGGCCGCAGCCGGATCCGCGTAACTCGGCGGAATCGCCAGGGCGGCAACCAGATCCGCGTCAGCCCGCGCAGGAGCCGCGGTTCTATAGTCCCGATGAGGCATACGAGGCCGGGCGCAATCCCGATCTCCCGCGTGACGCTCCGTTCGGGCCTGTTGTCGACGGGATCGCGCTGGGCGAGAGCCCGGATGCCGGCGGGCCGCCGCGTTCGCTCGACGAGTTGCGCGCCGACCGGCCCGATCTGTCGTTCGAGGAACTGCTCGAGCTGCGCGACGCGCTGTATCAGCAGGCAGGTCTCGAACCGCCGAGCCTGTCGCGCGAGAGCCTCGACGCCTTCGTCCGGGAAGTCTGGGACCGCCGGGACTCGGTGCGCAACGCCATGGATGTGTACAACCAGTACGCGCTCGCGCACGCGCCCAATGTGACCTCCGACCCCGCCGGCTACCTGCGTGCCATCACCGACCTGCTGGTGAACAATCCCGAGCTTCGGTACGCGTATATCCAGGCGCCGGATCGGCGCGGGATGCTCCTGCCCGAAGACGTCGATTCCGTCGGGCAGGATTTCCACTTCCTGCACTTCAGCCGACCGGGTGCCGACTTCTCGCCGGGGTACCGGGTGTACGTGAACCCCCGCATGGATGCCGCGCCCGAGCTGATGCGAAACCTCGTGCGCGACTTGATCCTCGATGACGACCACCCTGGCGTCAAAACCGCGAAGGTGGCGGGCCCGCTGGCCACCCGGCCCGACGCCGTCGTGGTCTACGTGCGCGATCTCGGCGACGTGGACCGGGTGACCGAGTGGTTGCGCAACTATCGCGATCAAGCGGGGGACGTCTTCCTCTGGGATGCCCCGCCGATGACGCGGCAGGTACTGGAGGGTGTCGGCTTCGGCGCACATCCTTCGGGCAACAGTTTCGGGTTCGTGCGCTCGGACGCGATCCACGCGGCGCTGGTGGCCACCCTCGCCAACGGCGGTGACTTCGCCGCGTTCCATGCCGAAGTACTACGCACGCTGCCCGAGAAGGGGGCATCGCCGGAATACCCGCACCTTCGCCCGGACCCCGAATCGCCGAATCGCCGGGGGCTCGACCTGATGGGCGAGGACAACCCCGGCCGCCCCATCCCGGATCCACGCGTGAGCTGGATGATGGACCCTGCTTCGCGCTCGGATTCGTCGCCGACGGATCCGCGTCGTGGGTGGATGCTGGGTGATCCGGCGTCGCAATTGGATTCGTCGCCGTTGGACCCGGGCCGTGGGCGGACATCGGATGACCCTGTCACACCGCCGGTGGACCCACGGCGAGCGTGGATGGTCGATGATCCTGCCTCGCCGCCGATCGATCCACGTCGCGGGTGGATGCTGGGCGACCAGGCATCGCAGTCGGATTCGCCTCCCGTTGACCCTCGTCTGGCCTGGATGGCCGATGATGCTGCGTCGCAGTCTGATTCGCCGCCAGTGGACCCGCGTCGTGCGTGGATGTTGGATGATCCGGCGTCGCAGTCGGATTCGCCTCCCATTGACCCCCGTCTGGCCTGGATGGCCGATGATGCTGCGTCGCAGTCTGATTCGCCGCCAGTAGATCCGCGTCGTGCCTGGATGATGGACGATCCGGCGTCGCCGACGGATCCGCGTCGTGCCTGGATGATGGATGACCCGGCATCGCCGACCGATCCGTCGCCGACCGATCCGCGTGCGGCGTGGATGATGGATCCTCCTGCGTCGCAACCGGATATCGCCGCGGCCGACGCGTGGGCCAAGGCCGAGTACGACCGGCTGATGGCCGAGCGGAACCAGTTGGCGCGGGAGACCGAGTTCTGGCGGGCCAAGCGCGACGATCGGGTCACGCGACTGATGGGGATCGTCGATGCCGAACGGGCCGTCGGTACCCGGGCCGACCTCGCGCAGACGATGCGCAGGCTGGCGGACGAGGCGGCGTCGCAGTCCACCCGGGTCGCGGCGATCGGCGAGGAAGCAGGCGGGCAGGTCAACGAGCGGCGCTCGCAGGCCGACCAGGCGCATCGGCGTGAGGCCGCCGCCAAGCTCGACGATGCCGCTCGCCGAGTCATCGACCTGCGCGAAGACCTCGCCGCCGTCGACCGTCAGATCGCCGGACTCGAGGCCAGCGGCGCCATCGACGGTCGGCCGCCGAGGGCTGAGGCCGCCGCCGAACTGGATCGGCTGGCCCGTCGCCGCGCCGCCGAATTGCTGCGGATCAAGCCGCACCGCGCGATGCGCGACGACCTGGCGCAGCGCTTCGGCCTGGTCGACGCCGACGGCGCGATCAACGAGGCCGCGCTGAGCCCGGAGAACCTCGCCGCCACGATCGACGAGCTGCGTGACAGCCAACCCGGGCGTCGCGCCGACGAGATCAACACCCTCGCCACCGCCGCCCGCGATGTGAACGAGGCACACAATCGGATCGGCCGCCTGCAGGATGAGATGGCGCTGGTGGCCGGTGCGGCCCGCACCGACATCGAGGGCAAAGGTGGCCGGATGCACACCAGAGACGTCGGGCTCGTGGACGGCGAACCGCCGCGCATCATCGTCTACGGCCCGCGCGATCAGTTGGGTTATATGCCGCGTGACGGCGGGCTCACCGACCACGATGCCGCCCTGCAACACGCGCTGAGCACCAGCGACGCGGTGGTCAGGGCCCTCACCAGCGACCGCGCCACGGTGGAGTTCCGCAGGATCACCGCCGACCGCGAGGGCAATGCGCGCGTCGATGCCATGCCCGACGACGGACCACAGGTGCGGCGCACCACCATCGATTTCACGAACCGGGACGGCCGGGGCGAGCGCACGCATCTGGATGTCGTGCAGTGGCGTTCGTCCGACGGGACCTGGCACAGCGTCAACCCGGAAGGCGCCCGGTGGGAGAATCGGCGCGGCTCCGACGACCGCCCCGAGCAGTTCGAAGGCAGGCCGCTGCCCGAAGGCGTGAGCAGTGTCGGCGTCAGTCCGACTCAGGCGGCCGTCACGGACGGGTTCTTCGGTGGTACGCCCGGCCCCGGCATCAACGAGGGCTTCCTGCCGAGGTTGCCCGGTGGTCCGCCACTGGACCCCGGCCTGGAGAGTCACGCGAATCCGGTGCCCGAAGCGGCGTCCAACCTGCTGCGGCTCACGGTGGAACTGGTGAAGTTCTCGGGCTGGTCGTGGTTCTCGGATTCGGACAATCCGCACCGGATCAGCCCCGGCTTCAAGCGGAAGCGGCTGCTCCGCCGATTCAGCTCGCCGGAGCAGCCGTTCGTCAACGCGCCTGACCGTGCCGACGTGGTCGCCAACCCGAACGATTCGGCGCAGATGCGCGATCGCCGCGATGCTCGCCGGGCCGCCTGGGCCGAGGTACAGAGCTGGGCGAACGATCAATACGAGCGGTTCCTGCGCACCGACAGCGATGCCGATGCGATCGCGCAAGCCGTGCGGGATCAGCGTGTGGCGGATCAGCGGACGCAGGCTCGGGAGATGGTCGGCGCCCTCGAGGACGCCCTCGACGACGCGGCCGCCCGCCTGCCCGGCGACGCCGATACCCGACGCCGGGCGTTGATCGACGAGGTCAGGGCCCAGCTCGCCGACCCCGAACTCCGATTCAGCCGCAAGGATCCGGAGGCTGACGCGCGCCGCGAAGTACTGCGGCAGGTGTACGACTGGCTGGACGCGGGTGTGCCACCGCACGTCATCGCCGACACGGTCGCCCACCAGCTGCCGAGCCGGGTCCCGGACCTCACTCCGGACAATGTGCGCCAGATCAAGCGGCTGCTCATGCAGGACGAGATCCTGCTGACCGACCCGGATTCCGGTCAGCCGCGCTGGCGTCCGCTAGACCGGCTGGCCCATGTGGCCGAGGCGTGGGATCGACTGAGCCGGGGCGAGCCGGAGCCGGGCGACCTGCTGTTGATGCGCGATGCGTGGGAGTGGTCCGAGCAGCGGCGCCGCAGCTACGAAGACGATGACTACAACCTCACCTGGGAGGAAATCCAGGACCGGGTCTCGCGCATGCCGGGCGAGCACTGGGACGGTCACCGCACCCCGCTCACCGGTGACCGCGCGAACGTCCCGTTCGAAGCGCCCGCACCGGAGAACCCGACGCCGAGGCCCGAGGGGACGAAGCCGGAAATCGGTGCGGGGGAGCCGGATACCCCACCGCGCAGCCGTCCGCTGGATCTGATGGGCGAGGGCCCCGATCCGCGCGCCGACAGCTACCGCGATCCCGACGGCACGTTGCATCACGGCGACGACGCGCCGAATACCCACCGCGACGCCAACTTCGGCTACCGGAACACGAACAACCAGTTCATCGACGATCACCTCACCGCCGCGGACTACGACTACCTCGCGCAGAAGGGCGAGTCGCACACCTACGAGGTGCGCGATCCCGACCTCGCCCAGCAATTGCGCGACGCGTCCGCCGACCGCTTGGCGCTACAAGACGAGCGGGACGCGGTCCGCGCCACCATGGATCAGCTCATGGGCCGGTTCGAGATCGAGCGGCTCAGCGATCTGACGACCGACCGCCTTGGACCCGAGATCCAGCGGCAGCAGGCTCGGCTCGCCGCCGATTCGTCGCTCACCGATGCCGACCTGGTGGCCGAGCTCACCGCCCTCGCCGAGTTGGAGGCCGCGGCGACGAAATACAACGACCTCGGTCCGAAGATGGTCGAGGTCTCCAAGCAGCTCGGCGAGCTGGCGGGGCGGGCGTTCGCCCTCGACCCGCAGGCCAGGCCGGGCGCGATCCTGTTGTCCCCGTTCGACGGTTCCTTCGACGGCGCGAACACCGTCGATATCGCGTCGATGACGCGGGCGGTCGACGGTGCGCCGACGACACTGATCGTCGTCGAGGCCAAGGGCGTCGGCTCGGCCCTCGGTGGCTCGAAAACCGCACACGCGCAACAGGGTTCGCCGGAATACCTGCGGCGCACCCTGGCGATCGATCAGAACCTGGCCAGGATCCTCAACGAGACCCCGGCCCAGATGGCGGCGCGCGGTCTCGATCCCGACAGCGACGCGGGCCGAGCCTTGATCGATGCGGTGCGCGAACTGCGCGAGGCCACCGGGGACGAGACACTGCGGGTCGAGTACCACCTGGTGCACGCTTCCGCGCGCGGCGAGGTGACGGTGACCGAGCTGCTGCTGGTGCGCGACGGCGTGAACGTCCTCGCCGATGTCCCGTTGCCGATCGTCGACCAGGCCGCGACGGGGGAGTCCTCACACCGGCCCGGTGTCGACCGGATGGGCGATGGCATCGAGCCGTTGCGCCCGCCCAGCGAGGACATCGATTCCTTCGAAGCCGACAACAATCGGTTGCTCGGGGTGCCCGGTGCCGACGAATGGACCGGTCTGAGTCCCGCCGAGGTCGGCGTGCGGCTGCGCGACGAACTCGCCCGCATCCTCGACTATCCCGACATGGCGGCGATCGGATTCGATCTGCCCGGCCTCAATTGGTCGGTGGTGCAGGAATTCGCCAGGGGCGCGGTCGATATGGCGAGACAGCACCCGGACGTCGATCTGCGCAGCGTCGCGATTCGGTCGATGCCCTTCGGTGTGCTCGGGGAAACCGAGCGTGGCCCCATCGAATCCGGCCGCTACCACAGCAAGGAAGTCGCGCTCAATTACGACCACGCGACGAGCGCGTACGACTTCCACCAGCAGGTTCGCGACGCGGTCGACACCGGCCTGTTCTACCCGTCCGCGCTGTCGCGGCCCGTCTACTACGTGGTGGCGCACGAGTTCGGGCACGTCCTCGACACCGCGGGGCAGATGAACGCCCGGATGCTCGCCGAGGCCTATCTGCTCGAGCTCAGCAAGCGCGACCCCGACGCCGACTTCGGCGACTGGTTGGGCATGCTCAGCCGCTACAGCCTCGACCAGGATCAGATGCTCCGGTCGGGCGAGGCGCTGGCCGAGGCGTTCGCCCACGTGGTCTTCCGTGGTGTGGACGAGGTGCCCCCGCCCGTCCGCGCGCTGTACGAACTGCTGATGCGGTACGCCGCGGACCCCGATCTCCATCCCGGAGACCTCCTGCCGGTCGCCGACGATCCGGGTGATCGGGCGGACGCGTCGAATCGTCCTCGCGAGCAGGTCGATCGGCCGCTGGACCTCATGGGCGATGAGCCGGACAGCACGCGTGAGCCCGCCCGTGAGGGCGAGGAGCCCGAGAGCCCGCGTGAGCCCGCGCGCGATGAGACCCACCAGCCGATCGAGCCTGCCGCCGTCGGCCACCCGCCGAAGGTGGTCATCGATGTCGACGGCGAGCAGGTGCCGTTGCATGTCCGCCCGGACGGCGACGATCGGTGGCTGGTGGTTGGGGAGAACGCGCCGTTGGCCGACGCGGAACCGACCTCCCGGCTGCGCCGGGAATGGCAGTTCATCCGCGACTCCATGCCGCAGCATGTGGAGCAGATCAAGTATCCGTCCGGCTCGCCGGTCGGCGATTCCAAGGGGCAGGCCGCCATCGCCGACGGCATCAGCGGCCTCGCCGATCTCGTCGAGTCGGGCGGGGCGGCGCCCGCGCCGGTGACCCCGCCGGCGAACCCGGACATACCGGTGATCCAGGCCCCGCCGGAGGCCGGTGGGCCGGATCCGACCTTCCTGCGGATCGCGCAGCAGTTGCCGATCTGGATCGCCAACCGGGAGAAGATCCCGCTGCTGGGCCAACTCTCGGCCCGGATGCGCGATACGGCGGGCGAACACCTGCCGATGCGGCTGCCGGACGGGTCGGTGTACCAGCCCTGGTACACCGACGTGGACCCCGACGATGTGCGCGCCCAGGTGACCGGCGACCTCGAAGTCGGCCGCACCACACCCGACGAGGCGCGCGAGGGGCTGCTGCTTGCGTTCGCCAATGCCGATGGCGCAGCGCGTGATCGGATCATCGACGCCTTGCTCGAGCACGACCTGATCTCGCCCGAGGCGGCGGACCGGCTCGCGGACGAGCCGCCTGCCGCACCACAACTGCCCGAACCTGTCGCGCCCGCGCCGGACGGGGAGACGCTGACCGAGGCCGCGCGCAGGCTGCTCGATATCGAGCTGCCGGACGAGTCGCCGGAAACGCTGCGCCGAGTCATCGACGAGCAGCAGTATCGCGCGATGCGGATGGTCGGCTCGATCGAAGGGCTGTCCGCCGCGGTGGCGCGGTTCATCGAAGAGCAGACGCTGCCTTACGGGGCCGATCTCGGCGATGGCACCCGGCCGGATTCGGCGGGGCTGCCCGGTCGGCGCGAACCAGCCGCCATCGATGAATACCGTGATGACGACGGCTATCTCGATGATGACGACGACTTCGACGAAGCGTCGCCGCCGCGGCGCGGTCGACACGACGATCCCGATCCCACCCCTCGGCCCGTGCCGATGGGCGGTGAGGTGAGCTTCATCGACCAGAACCCGCTCGGCCGGCTGCGCGACGAATTCCTCCGGGCCTTCGGCCACGATCCGGGGCTGCTCAATGTCACCCCGATCGGCAATGGCGCCGAGCCGCTGCCGGAGTGGGGCGATGCCGACGAGCTCGGTCGCGACGAGGGCCTGCGCAAGTTCTTCGAGCACGCGCTGCGTCGTGATCAGCTTCGCGACGAGCTGGCCACCTGGGCGGCAAGTCGCGATGTGGGCATCGATCAGGTGTCGACCAGGGCCGATGCCGACGCGCTGCTCGAACGGCTGCGGGCCGAGAGCATCGCCAGGTCGGCCCGGGTCGCCGAGTTCACGGCGGCGGCCGAGCGGTTGCTCTTCCCGGACGGTGACGAGGGCGGTACGCCGGTCGATACCAGGTACGGCGATCAGGCGGCGCTGGTGCCGTACGCGATCGGGCCCGACCGGTTGGTCATCGTCGACGGTCTCGCCCAGCGCGACCACGTCCTGGCCGGGCTACTGGCCGCCGACTCCGACCTCGCCGGCCAGCTCGCTCGGCGTAAGCTGATTGTCGATTACCGTGTGGCACAGACGGATTGGTCGGGCAATGTTCGGCTCGAAGCCGTCGACACCCCGGATGTCCGGCATCGGCGCGAGGTTGTCGACGGCCGCGAACTGGCCGTGACATTGCTGCGTGACGGCGACGGTCCGTGGCGGGCGGTGCTCAATGCCGACGAACTCACTCCCACCTTGTCCACCACCGCGCCGCGCTCGCCCACCGCCGTACTGACCGATCTGGTGCGGGTGGTGCGCGATCTGGGCTTGAACCCGCTCGGCCTCGACCCGTCCCAGCTCGAAGCGCTGGTGCCGGATCTGCGGCTCGACAATGCCGTACGGGCCACTCAGATCGAGGCGCTGAGCGATTTCACGCGCTCCGCCAACGATATTCAGACTTTCCACGAGGTCGGCGACGCTCGCAGTCACCTCGCGACGCGGCTCGGGCTCACCCAGGCCGCGCTCACCCCGGAAACCCTGGTGGCCGCACTCACCGACACCTCGACGGCGAAAGCGCTTCGCGTGCAACAGGTCGGCGACCTGGTCGCCTACGCCAAGCAACTGCGCGAGATCGACCCGGTTGCCGTCGACGCCGCGCGGAACCAGCTCGCGCAGCGGCTCGTCTCCGAGGAGCGGGCGCGCAGGTTGGTGCCGAAGCGGTTCATCGCCCGGGTGAACATCGATCCCCGGATCATGGCGTTGCTGCCACCGGGATTCGTCGATGGCCCGAACGGCAAACGGGTCTACGCGGTTAGCGCGAGCGGGCTCTCGGCCAAGAAGCTGCGCAAGCTGCTGCGGATGCTCGAACGCGACGGGCAACACGACCTTGTGCGCGACGCGCTCACCGAATACGCGAGTGCGCTGCAGGAAGTCGACGTCTACTCCGAGGTGCCGCGCGGCGACGAGTCCGCCGATCCGCGCGTGGTGGACGGCAGATTGCCGATGCACGATCCCGATGCCGTGTACAGCGTGCGCGATGTCGTCGCCGATGCGATGCGCGGTCGCGGCGAGGTCGACTTCGCCACCGCGGTGGCCGAAGCGGCGGCCCGACCCGACAGCGGTCCACTGCCGACCACCGATCAGGCGCACCGGCCGAGCGCGAACCGAGACTGGGCCAGGATCGTCGGCGTCGACATCACCGACGCCGACGACGCCACCTTCGCCAAGGTGTACGAGGCGTACCGCGACGGCCGGATCGAGCGTCACGAGGGCCTGACCCCCGACCAGCTGGTCGCCGAGCTCGCCGCACTGCGCGGCGAGATCCGCTTGCGCGCCGATCAGATCGACACCCTGGCCCGCCTGCTCGCCGAACTGGACCTGGCCGTGCGCGCCGAACAACTACCTGCCACCGAACCCCACACACTCCCCGCCCCCGAGACCGGAACGCCGAACAACGGTCCCACCACCCCGCCTTCCGGCCCAGAGCCCACACCGAACCCGTTGGCGCAGATCGAAGCTGCCCGCCAGCGCGAGACCGCAGCGGTGGACGAGGCGTTCACCCGCGCCGATGAAGAGTCGGCTGCCGACCACGATCGGGTTATCGACGATCTGGACCGGGTCGACGGAGACATCGAGGCGCACGCCGACTACGTCCGCGCGCTGAACGACCTCGAACAGGCCAGGGAAGAAGCCCTCGCCGCATTCGACAACGCAGCCACGAACAACCGACCCGCCCCCGACTCGACGACAACCCACCCGCTGCCTACCCCCGGCGAAGCGAATCCTGCCCGGCCCACCAACGTGTCTGGCGAGACGAACCCTGCTCGGCCCGCCAATTCGACTGTCGAGGCGAACCGGGCCCGGCCAACGACGTCGCCTGGCGAGGCGGACGCTGCCCGGCCCACCGCTTCGCCCGGAGAAGCGAATCCTGCTCGGCCTACCGCCAATTCGTCTGATGAGGGGAACCCTGCCCCGCCCGCCAACTCGTCTGTCGAGGCGAACCGGGCCCGGCCAACGACGTCGCCTGGCGAGGCGGACGCTGCCCGGCCCACTACTTCGCCCGGAGAAGCGAATCCTGCTCGGCCTACTGCAAATTCGTCTGATGAGGGGAACCCTGCCCGGCCCGTCACTTCGCCTGGTGAGGCGAATCCTGCTCGGCCTGCCACCTCGCCCGGAGAAGCGAATCCTGCTCGGCCTACTGCCAACTCGTCTGGTGAGGCGAAATCTGCCCCGCCCGCGACCTCGCCCGGTGAGGCGGACCCTGCCCGGCCAACTCCCAACTCGCCCGGCGACGACGGAACCCCTGAATCGCCGAACACCACCACGGCCCCCCGGCGGACCCCACCGCCATCGGCCCCCACCTTCCGCTCGCATATCCCGCACCCCCCAAGGGAATTCGACCCAGAATTCCCAGACCTGATGCACGTCGACCGGATCCGCTGGCCAGACCTCGACCTGACCCCCACCGACCCAGGCGAGCCCGAGCCGCCGACCCAGCCCGAGCCGCCGACTCAGCCCGAGCCGCCACGTCAGCCCGAGCCGCCACGTCAGCCCGAGCCGCCTGTTCCGCCGAACCCGACGCCGCCGAACCCGACGCCGCCGAACCCGACGCCGCCGAACCCGACGCCGCCGAACCCGACGCCGCCGAACCCGACGCCGCCGACTCCTCCATGGCCGACACCCACCCCAACGCCACCTCCGGTCCCTCCGTGGCCGACACCTCCGCAACCTTGGCCGACCCCGCCGACGCCGATCCCAACCCCGCCTACGGTTCCGCCGAACCCCGTTCCGCCGTGGCCGACGCCAACGGAACCTTGGCCTGTGCCGCCCGTGCCGCCTGTGCCGCCTGTGCCGCCTGTGCCGACCCCGCCGCAGATCCCCGGGCCTCCTGACCCGTCGAATCCGGTGCCGCCGTGGCCGGCGCCTACGCAGCCTTGGCCCGCGCAGCCTGCGCCGACCCCGCCGCAGATCCCCGGGCCTCCTGACCCGTCGAATCCGGTGCCGCCGTGGCCGACGCCTACGCAGCCTTGGCCCGCGCAGCCTGCGCCGACCCCGCCGCAGATCCCCGGGCCTCCTGATCCCTCGAACCCGGTGCCGCCATGGCCGATGCCTACCGAACCTTGGCCCGCGTCGCCGACACCTGTGCCGACCCCGGAATCGCCGGCCCCGTCGAATCCGGTGCCGTCGTGGCCGACGCCGCCGACTCCTACGCAGCCCGGGCCGATGCCGCCGTCGATGCCCGGGCCTCCTGACCCGTCGAATCCGGTTCCGCCATGGCCGACGCCTACCGACCCTTGGCCCACGTCGCCTATGCCTGTGCCGGCCCCGGAATCGCCGGCTCCGTCGAATCCGGCACCGCCGTGGCCGACGCCAACGGAACCTTGGCCAGCGCTGCCGACCCCGCCGTCGACCCCGGAACAACCGACACCGTCGAATCCGGTTCCCCCGTGGCAGTCACCCACGGAGCCTTCGCCACCATCGATCCCGCCTCCGCCGTGGTTACCGCAACCACCGGTGTCGACTCCCGACCTGCCGACACCACCGATGGGCATCCCCGTCACTTCACCCGGAACCGGGTCATATCCCGTTGTGCCGCAGGCATATCCGGCAGACTCCGGCACACCCATGCCGTTCTCGCCGATGCCACCCTCCGCGCCGGGCGGGTACGCCGCGCAGGAGCGACACGACCAGCGCGGACGCCGGTTCCGGAATGGGCACGGGCAGGCACCGGGGGCCTCGAGTGGGGAGATTCTCGTGCGCCCGTTCGTCGGTTACGGTGTGCGCGCGGAGTTCGACCCGTCCAGCGGCGCGCTGCGGGCCGCCGCGCCGGACGCCGGTGGGGTGGGTGGTGTCTACGGTGATGTGGGCGGTGTTCAGGTGGTTTTCTATCGGGACGGCGCCAGTCTCGCGCTGCGGGTCAGCGATCGTATGATCGACCTCGACGGTCCGGTCGGCATCGAGCACGGCCCGGCCGATCGCAGGCACACGCGGTTCGCGGTGGTCCACGCGGGCACCGTGATCTGCGAGTTGTTCTACCGATCGCTGCCGCGCGAGATGGATCTGGGCGCGCATATCGCGCAGGTGCTGGCGAACCCGGCCCATCGAGCCGAAATCTTCGCTCCCCGATGACGACCGAGACGACTAGGAGCAGGCGAGCATGCGCACCGACTACCCGACCGAGGACGAGATGCGGGCCAATTTCGAGCAGATGCTCGCCTCGGTGTGCGGTGGCGGTGGTCTGCGCACCGAAACCGGCCTGGACAACGAGACCGAGAACGCGCTCTGGGCGATCTCCCGGGTCTACCCGAACGTGCCGGAGGACCTGGTGACCGCCGCCCGCGCCGAGTTCGCCGCGCAACTCGACGGCTCGCACAGGCGGGCACGTCAGGCCGCGCTGGCCCGCAGACTCGACGGCGGGGTGTAGGCGTGACCGAACAGCACGAGCCGTCGACCACCGAGCTGGCCGGTCTCGCGACCCGCCTGCGCGACCTGGACTGGTCGTGGGAGCTCAACGATGTACCGGACCTGCTGGCCGAGTTCGGCTGGCGCGCGGTGGTGAGCCGACCGGACTGGGTCATCCTCGACACCGGCCTCGGGGCCGGCAGTGGAAAGGTGCACGGCGAGGACGGCAAGGCCGTGCGCATCGAAACCCGGCTGACCGAGTTCGTCGAAGAAGACGCGGCCGGTGCGCAAGACCTGCACACGACGTTCGACGAGATCACCGATGTCCTCACCGAGGTACTCGGCCACCCCACCGCGCGAATTCCGGGACAGTGGCCCCAGATTCGCTGGGCAGGCCCGGCACGGACCGTGGTCCTGGTGCGGTCGCCGGTGTCGGTCGTGCTCTACCTGGTGACCAATGCCCGGCTAGCCGCCGACGATCGCAATGTCGAGTTCGAGAAGCGAAATCCGCGGTGACCGACGGCAGCCACGCCGCCGATATCGGCGAGCAGACCCGCGACCTGATGCATCGCGCCGCCCGCGCGCTGGCGAGCCAGGGACCGACCGGTTGGCGCCGGGTCGACGCGGTCTTCGCGCTGACGGTGACCGCCGAGATCGTGCTTGCGGTCTACACCGACGACGAGCAGCGGGTGACCAGACTGCGCCCCTGCGCCGAGGTACTCGCGCTGATCAGGACACACCGCGAGCGCTCGGCCCAACTCGGTGACGGACCGTGGTGGCGGTTGACCCTTGGCCTGACCCCCTCGGGCCATATCGAGGTCGACTACGACTACGGCGACGACCCGTTCCCGGTCGACCACCTGTTCCCGCCGATGGCCTATCAGGCCGACCTCACGGCATTCCCCCGCACCCGCCTGCCCTGCTGGCTGACGGCCTACCTGAACCACGACGATCGGCAGTTGCGCTCAGCGGCGACCGCGGCGGTCCAGGCGCGCGCCGACCGTGCGGCGGATTCGGCGCCGGTCCGAGCGGACGGGCTCCCACCGCTGCCGCTGCTCGTGGCGAGGTGGGGCGTACTGGCCGGTGTCGCGGTCGCGGTCGGCACCACCTGGGGGCCACGATGGCAGCCCTCGGTCGCCCGCTTCGACACCAGTGAGCGGCACGGCAGCTCACTCGTCCAGCTCGACGGTCGAGCCGTGCTCTCCGGCGGTGTCTGGAACGCGCCCGCGCTGGACGCCGCCTACAACGCGGACGCGCCGCTGCCCCAGCTGTACGATGGCGCCCCCGCCTGGGTGGCCACCCCGATGCTCGACCGTCGCGCGGCAGCCGGCCTGCTGTCCTTCTGCTACTGGTGGGAGGACGGGCACTGGTATCAGGGCGAATCGCCTGCCGCCGAGACCATCGCGATCGCACTGCCGAACGTGTGGTCGGCGGCGGCCACCGCACACGCGGTCGCCGCCCTGATCGACGAGGACCCGAGCGAACAGGTGCGCACCGCCGCCACGACCCTGGTCACCGCGGCCGAGGCCGGTCTCGTCACCCGGGGCACGCTGGTCGAACTCTTCGACGACGAAGGATTCTTCGATATCGACGGCGCCCTGTTCCACCTCGTCCTCGCCGGCGTGACGACGAGCGAAGGCGTGGCGCCGATGCCACGTGCGGAGGCGCTCGACCGGGTCCGCGAACACCTGCTCGCCGCGAACATCGACACCACCCACTACCCATCCGCGCTGCTGCGGGCGGACCGATTGTCGATGGGCTGGATGGTCTACCTGCCGGTCGAACCCGGCGAGATCGCGATCGGCCGGGCCATCTACTACGTCGCCGATGACGGTGTGCTGGAACGGTCTTCGTCGTCGGTGGCGCCCTCGATCTACATCGACGCCTTCGAGCGGCGTTTCCAGGAGCGGCATGGCTGAGCAGACCATCGAAGCACCGGTAGCGGAGCAGATGTCGGCACTGAGTTACCGGATCGGCCTCGAGCTCGCCGAGCTGGGGCCGCCGGGGTGGTTCCGGCTCACCGCGGCGTTCGCGATGACGGTGACCGCCGAATCGGCATCGGTGCTGTTCGCCGATGAGCGGGGCCGCGCGATCCGGGCGTTCCCCGCGGAGGACCTGCTCGCCCTGGTGCGTGAACACCGCAGGCTGTCGGCTCAGCGCGACCCCGAACCATGGTGGCGATACCTGCTCGAGCTCACCGCCGACGGCAAGATGGAAGTCGACTACGACTACGGCGCCGACCCGTTTCCCGATGGCCAGCTCTTCGACGCCGCTTCCTATCGCAGCGACCTCGAGATCTATCCGCGTCCGTCGCTGCCGGTGTGGTTGGCCGCCTATCTCGGCCACGGCGGTCGGCAGGTGCGCTCGCCGCGCCACGCTGCCGATCAGGCACGTCGCGACCGCGTGCGGGGCACGCAGGCGCTTCGCTCCGAGCCCGACCAGGACTTCCCGGCGTTTCCACTGATCGCCCGGCGCTGGGGCGCGCTGGCCGCGGCCTTCGTTGCGGTCGGATCGCCGCTGGGCCCACGGATGTCGCCGGGCGTGGGCGAATTCGAAGGCGCGCGGCGCAGCGGTGCGACGCTGTGCGCGTTGCCCGGCGGGCGCGCGGTGCTCTCGGGCGGAGTGTGGAACGCGCCGCGATTGCGCGCGGCTTACCAGGACGACGCCGCGCTGCCCGACCTCTACGCGGGTGCGCCGTCCTGGGTCGCCGAGCCGGTGCTCAACGGCCGCGCGGCCGACGGTCTGTTGTCGTTCTGCTACTGGTGGGACGACGGTGCGTGGCATCGCGCCGAGTCGCCCGAATCGGCGGAACTGGCCCCCGCCGTCCCCGCCATCTGGACCTCGCAGACCGTCATCGATGTCGTGGCCGATGTCGTCGGCGCGACCGGCTACCGGCTCGAGGCCGTCGCCCGGTTCGTCACCGCGGCGGAGGAGGGCGAGGTCACCCGCACCGCACTCGTCGAATTGTTCAGCGATGCAGCGGGTTTCGACATCGATAGCGCGTTGTTCGAACTCATGATGGCGGGCGCGACAGGAAAGGAGACGAGCAGATGACCGACGGTCCCGTGCTCGATGTCAACGATCCGGAGTTCGCGCTGAGTTCCGGCGACGAGCCGACCCGCTACCGGGGCGAGCCGTACACGGGCGAGGCGGTCGAACTCCATCCGGGCGGCGCGATCGCCGCGCGATGGCATTTCGTCGACGGAGCCGACGACGGGCCGAGTCAGGCTTGGTACGAGGACGGTTCCCCCGCGTCGGCGGGCACCACGCAGCGGGGGATGCCGGTCGGTGAATGGCGGGAGTGGCGTCGCGACGGAACCCTCGCCACGCTCGACCTGTACGCCGGTCCCGGCTCGCTGCGCCTGCGCAAGCGCTGGGACGAACACGGCAGGTTGGTCGAACACCGACTGGAGGCCGGTGCGGTCACCGAGCTGAAGCCGCTCGGGATGTATCGCGAGATGTACAACGGCGAACGCGACGAGCTGCCCTCGATCCGGGACGCGCTGATCCCGGATCGCGGCGCCGAGCACGCCAGAGTCCTCGGCTATCTCCGCACGGCTCCCGGCGTCTTCGATGTGATGTCGGCGGTACCGAACCTGCTGGCAGGGCAGGGGTGGATCCCCGGCGGGCCCTCGCTGCACTCGGACGGCGTGTGGATCTGGCGCACCGATTTCATCGAGTACTACGCCGAACACGCACTGGCCCTGCCTGCGGATTTTCTCGACTATATCCGGGAGAACGGTTATCTCCCAGCATCTTTCGATCGCCGCGACCCGGCCTTCCGTGCGGCGACCGAGCGCCACCGCTGAGCCCGATTGTCGATGCGCTGCCACCGGTGAGATCCGTGCTGTACATGCGGGATTCACATCCGCGACATTAGAATCGTTGCTACGCCGAAGGAATCGATCGCGCAGGCAGGTCTCGTCGCAGGGACAGCCTGCGCGGTGACGAGGAGGACAGTCCCGTATGGCTGAGACACCCAATCCGTGGAGTGGGCTGCGTGCTGAGTCGCTCAGCGGTGCGCTGGAGTTGCAACCGAAGGTCATCGAAGGCCTCGTCAACGAGGCGATCGACGTCCGGATCCGGGTGAATTCGGTGAAAGCTGAGCTGGACCGGGTCGATAACCTCGCCTCGTTCGCCGCGGTGATCCCGTCCGCGGCGGGGCTGGCGAGCCGGTTCTCGGCCAAGGGGCGCGACCTGCGAGGAATCCTCGACAACCACAGCAAGATCCTCGACGACATGGGCGATACCTTCCTCGCCTCCGGGAAGGCGTACAAGGGCGGCGACGAGGGCGGCAAAGCGGATCTGGCTGCCCTGCGGCAACGGATGGATTCGGACAAGGGCAAGACCGAGAGCCTCGGCACCCGCCCCGAGCCCTTCGTGCGTTGCATAGACATCTCGATCCTCAAGAAGACCGACGGTGGAATGCCGGACAGCTTGCTCACGCCATCCAAGGGCATCACCTACGACAACGAGATGATCGTCAGATCCGAGGACCCGACCCAGTTCAACTACGACGAGTACGTGAAGATCGTCGAGTCCATGACCAGCCCGAACATGGAAACCAAGGTGGCGAACGCCGGGTCGAGCTGGACGTTCCTGGCGGGCAGACTGAACGAAAAGTTCGAAGGCCTGTCGAACAAGATGATCGCCAGCGAGAACAGCTGGACCAGCCCGGGTCAAGGTGGTGGCGCCGACCGCGCGCGGAAGGCGATCTCGGCGTACGGCACGGGAAATCAGCAACTCGTCGACAGCATGAATTCGCTCGGCGAGCTCCTGCAGTTCGTCGCCGAGTGGATCTACGCGACCAGACTCTCGATGCAGGCCGTGGCCTCTACCGACGTCGAATATCTGTCACCGGAGTCGGTGCGGGCCTATGAGACGCGCAAGAAGCTGGCCCACGAGGCGCGCTACGCCGCGGCGCTGGAAGCAACCTATGTGCCCGGTGTCGATCACACCGCGAACAAGATCGCCCTGCTTCCCGACCCGATCCCGCCGACGACGGGCAGTAACCCGGCGGGGGACGGGACGGGTACCGGCGGCGGTTCGGGATCCGGTGGCGGTTCGGGATCAGGTGGTGGCTCGGGCGCCGCCGGCCTCTCCTCCGGATTCCAGAGCGGGATGTCCGCGTTGCAAACGGCGGCACAGACCGCGGCCAAGGCAGCGGCCAGCGATGCGGCGAAGGCCGCCGCGAGGGCCGCGGCGGAGCAGGCGGCGAAGGCCGCCGAAGAGGCCGCGGCGGCGTCGTCCTCGGGGCTGGAGCAGGCTGCCTCGGCGTTGACTTCCGGTATGGAGCAGGCGAGTTCGGCCGCGCAGTCTGCCTTGGAGCAGGCGAGTTCGGCAGCGTCAGGGGCGGACCAGAGCGCGCTGTCGTCGGTCCCCGGCTTGGCGGGTCTGAGCTCCTCGCTGGAGGACCAGGCGAAGAAGATGACCGCGGCGGCCAAGAGCGGTGGTGGCGGCGGTGGCTCGGGTGGCGGTGGTGCGGGTGCCGGGCTGTCCGGACCGAGCCTGCAGAACTCGTCGAGTCTGTTCCCCCGGGCCAGCGTCGGCGTGGCCGGTCTCGATGCCATGGCGAGCCGGGCCGGCCTCGCGGGCGCCGGTTCCGGCATGCCGATGGGCGGTATGCCGATGGGCGGCGCCGGGGCGGGCGCGGGCGGCGGGCAGCAGAAAGAACACAAGCGCGCCGACTACCTCGACTCGGTCGATCATCTCGACGAGGCGCTCGGCGACGCGCCGATCGTGGCGAGACCGGTCATCGAACAATGACGGCCGTTGTGGAGTTCACGCCGGTGGAGTTCGCCGCGATGTACGACGAACTCAAGGAGGGACGTCTGCCCGAGCCGCTCAGCTATCGTGGCGCGGCGCAGACCTACGCCGAGAGCGTGCGGGTCAAACACGAGGCCTGGCAGGCACTTCGGCGCCGGTCGAACGGGGAGCTCGAGGTGCTCACCGATGCGCTCACCCGTCCCGATATCCGGGTGATCGCGCGGGGAATCGACGGGCGCGAACCGGAGAATCCGACGCGGTCACTGCGCGTGCTCGCCGTCCGCAAGGGCGACAACGCGTTCGTGGTGCGCCAGAAACCCGGTGCGACCATGTCCGACTCCGCCGGTTTCACCGTGACCCGGCATGACGCGCTGGCTCTCGGCGATGTGGTGGCGTCGCTGTTCCCCGAGGCCGCCGCGGGCGGACTCCGTGAGTTCGAGCTGATCGACACCACGGCCCCGGATGTCGACTTCTCGATGCGTCGCTCCCTCGTCCACGACACCGGCGACGATGGCGCGGCCGAAAGCGCGAGGTTTCTGGGCGAACCCGACGACCTCGCCGGGACGATCGAGATCGAACAGGGCTGGTCGCGATTCGGCCCGCGCGGTGTCCGCCGGCTGTATCTGGTGTGGCGCGACGTGGTCGGCGACGGGCGGTATGTGATCGTGCCGGGTTCGCCCGCGCGGGTGGTACCTGCCGATCGCAGGCGGCTGGTCTCGCTGATCAACACGCAGATCGCCGAAATTGTCAGAGCCATCAAGGATGATCGGGCGTAGGAGGGCACATGGGGGAATTTCCGACCGAGTTCACCGCCGCGTCGCTGACGGGCGGGATCGAGGTGCGTACCACGGAGCAGGGGCTGCCGGTGGGGATCACCCTCGATGCCGATCAGCTGCGCGGCGACCCGAGTGCCTTGGCGGCCGAGGTACTGCGGTTGTGCCGGAAGTCGGCGAAGCGGGCCGGGCTGGCGCGGCGAAATCAGCTGGCGGAGGCCGGGTTCGATCCGGGTCTGCTCGCCGCCACCGGGCTCCCGACCGAGGCCGAGGTCGCGGCGGCCGAGATCGTCGAGGAGCAGGACTACGACACCGAGCCCGACAGTTGGTTGCGGTCGGTATGAGTCACCGCCGAAGCAGAAGGAGGTAGCCGCCGATGGTCGAGACCATGGACGAGCTCATCGCGCGGGTGCAGGGTCAGCTGTACCGGTTGCAGGATCTGAGCGAGACGACGCAGGGGATTCGGGCCCAGGAGACCTCACCCGACGGCGCGGTGACGGTAACCGTCGACGGCACCGGCGCACTGGTCGGGCTGGAGTTCTCGGCGGCGATCAGCAAACTCACCCCGGCGGATTTCGAGCGGGTACTGGTCGACACCGCGCGCGCGGCCCTCGCGCGCGCCTACGCCGATCGGGCCGGTGCCATCACGGCGTTCAACGAAGCGAACACCTGCGGTTAAACGAAATTTTACCGGCGCTACGCGTAGCGCTGGTCTTCCACTGGTAGATAGAGTAACGAAACACCATGGGCTGTTTCGAGATTGGACGATTGCTATGAATCAGGTCGCGGTAGTTCCCGATGCGGTTCGTGCCTACGCCGGTGCGTCGGCCACCATGGCGGCCGGTGTCGCCCAAGCGGGCGCCATCGATCAGGCGGCGACAGTCGGCGCGGTGGTGCCGGTGTTCGGCCTGATCGGCCAGGAGTTCCTGATGTCGTTCGCGTACGCGCAAGCCAACCACCTGACCTCGGTGGCGCAGCTGGCAGGCGTACACGCGGGCACGGCTCTCACCGCGTCGCAGGCGGCGACCACCTACGAGGGTGCCGACGCCGCGGCCGGCCTCGGTATCGCGGCGGTCGGCAAGTAGCCATGTCCTATCCAGGGGGAGTTCCGGCGAGCGGCGCGGCGCCGGATCCGACGGTGCTCGAGCTGATGCGCGGCAGCGCGCTGGCGCCGATGCTCGACCAGCCGGTGAGCCAGGCGCTGAGTTCGATGGGTCTGCCACAGCTTCCGCAACTTCCGCAGTTCGTGCAGCTGCCGGAGATGCCGCCGTTGCCGACGATCGATCTGACCGCACTGATGCAGCCGCTCACCCAGCTGGCGTCGGCGTTCGGCACCGGGCAGCTCGGCGCCACCAGTTCCGGTACCGACACCTCCGTCGATCCCACCGAGATGCTGTCGAACATCAACTCGGTGCTGAGCACGGTGACCTCGCTCGGTTCGACGGCGCTGCAGACGGTGATGTCGCTGTGGCAGAGCGCGGCGGCGTCGGAGGCGACGACGAAAGCGACCGCCGCACAGGCCGATGGGGCGAAGCTGGCCACGCAGAGTACGCAGGAGAAGGCGGTACTCACCGGCGCGGCGGGCAGTGTGGCGACCGGTGCGACCCAGTTGGCCGCGGTGATCGCGCGCTATTCGGCCACCGTGGCGCTGGCGCCGCTCTACGCGCTGACCCCGGTCGGGCAGGGTGTGCTGGTCGCGGCGACGGTCGAGGCGATGACCGAGGCGCTCGCGATCACCGCGGAAACCAAAGTGCAGCTGCTCGGGCACAGCGCGCAGATGACGCAGGCGGGCGAGAAGGTCGAGATCACCAACGCGCCGACCGGCGTCGACTCGTCGGAATCGTTGTCCCAGTTGATGAGCATGATCACGCCGTTGATCAGTACCGCCACCACCGCGGCCTCGTCGTTCGGAACGCTGGCCGAGCAGGTGAACTCGTTGTCGGCGTCCACCGCGAACACGGCGAAAACCGATTCCGGGACCACGGGCGACGCGATAGCCGCCGAGGAATCGGCCGCGACCGCCGGCGGGTTCGGCGGCGGTGGCGGCGGCATGATCGGCGGTGGCATCGGCGGCGCGGCTGCCGCGGCCACGCCGCTGAGTCCCTGGCAGGGCGGTCGCGGCAGTGGCCTTTCCACCATGGGTGTCGGTGGCCTCGGGGCAGGCACCGGCGCGGTGGGCGGCAACGCCACGACCGCGACCAGTTCGTCGGCTCCCGGCTACATGCCGATGGGCGGCGGCGCGGCGGGCGCGGGCATGCCGATGGCGCGGGCAGCCGAAGGGGGCGGCAACGACGCCGTGCACACCCAGCTCGTCACCGGCCAGCACGGTGACGAGGTCGTCGGCGCGATCGACGGAGTCTCGATGCCGGTGGTCGGCGGTGCCGAGACCGTGACCACCGAAGCACCACCGGACAAAGAACTCGAACTGTGACGACAGGAGTGGCCATGACCAACACCTTCGAATTCGATTCCGCCGCAGCAGGTAAGGCCGCGTCGGCGCTCGACGCCATCGTCGATCGGCTCTCCACCGAGCTGACCGCGGTCGCACCCGCGCTGCATGTCGCACCCGCGGGTGCCGACGAGGTGTCCGCGCGCGCCGCGGTCACCGCCAATGGTGTCGCCGACGACTATCTGACCGGAGCCCAGTCTGGTGCGCGCGAGATGAGCAAGTTCGCCGCCACGCTGCGCTCGCAGGTCGCCGAGTTCGATCGGATGGAATCCGACAACACCACCGGCTTCGGCGGCTGATGATCGAACCACCACAGCCGGGATTCACCGGTGTGGTGTGGGAGGCGCGCGAGCCGCAACGGCTGGCCACCGAACTCACCACCGGTTCCGGACCGATGCCGATGGTCGACGCGGCCGCCGCCTGGACGCGGCTGGCCGCGGCCTTCGGCGCGGCCGTGCTCGACTACGAGCAGGTGCTGGCGACACTTCGCGGTGCCTGGCAGTCCGGGCGCAGTGATGAAGTGTGGCAACGGGTTTCCACGTTGCGCGACTGGCTGGTCGAGACAGCCGCCGCCGCCACCGCCAACGCGGCCAGGATGCACGCGCAGGTGCTGGCCTACGAAGTGGCGGCGCTGGCGATGCCCAATACCGCCGATATCGCCGCGATCGCCGAGATGCAGAAGGCACTGGAAGCGATCGGCGCCGTGCTCGGCGCGCCGATCAAAGCCGTCGCCGCGCACAACGACGCCGAAGCCGATGTGGCCAAAGCCGTTGCCTCCCGGGTGATGCGCAGCTACGAGGCGGCCACCGAGCCGCTGGCCACGCCGTGGCTGCATGTGCCGCCACCGCCGATCGTGCCCGAGACCGCGCTGGCGGCGGAGCAAACAGGTGGACAGGCCGCATCGGCGGCGACGGCGTCGGCGCTGCCGGGGATGGGCATGCTGGGACTCGGCGGCCTGCCCGCCATGCCCGCACCGGTCCAAACCGCCTATCGTGCACCGGTGTTCGCGCAGACCGCGGCAGCTGTCGCACCGGCCGCGCAGCCGGCGCCGGTGGCTACCCCGGCCGGACACACCACACCCATCGCGCCCGGCCCGATGGCGACCGCCGCGGGCGGGCAGGATGCGGCGCGCTTCCCCCGTGCGGGCCTGGCCTACGAGGAAGCCGACCAACTGGTGGCAGAGGGCGAAATCCAGGCTGCCCCCGCTGTTCTCGGTGTCGCCGAGCGCTCGGCGCCGCAGTCCGGATCCGCGCAGGCCGGCGGTGCGGGATGACAACACTGACCAACGATTCGCTGCTCGCGGTCGCCGAACGCCTCGGCGTGCAGACCTTGCCGCTGGTGCTCGCCGTCGGGCCGCAGCAGGACACGATCGAGGCCTGGCAGGCCGCGCGCGACGGTGCCGTCGCCGAACTCACCGCGGGTGGCGTCTTCGACAGCTACGGCGATGTCGAACCGGGCCTGGCCGAGGCCATGTTCACCCTCGCCGCCCCCGACGCGGAACTGGTCGCGCGCTGTTACGGCGAGGACGGCAAACGTCGAATCTGTCTGGCGCGCCGCGGTTCCCAGCATGCCGTCGCCTCGCGAACCGGATCCTCGTTCGAGGTCGTGGCGCCGGGAATCGACGGATCCGACCGCGAACTCACCCGGTTGCTGCTCGCCGCGCTGCCTGCCTGCCCGCAGGCCGAGATCTCCACGGTCAGCGTCGCGGCCGACGACCTGTCGCGGCGCCTCGACGCCGCCGATACCACCTCCGACTACGTGGACGCGATGTACGCGCTCGGTATCGACGCGCACGAGGCGACAGTGCTCGGCGCGGCCTTCGGCTCCTGCCGCGGGTACACCGAGATCACAGCCTCCGTCCACCACGACGGGCTGACCACCCAGGCTCCTGGCGCGGTCGCGGTGTACGACACCGCGCGCGGCCGGATCGTCGTGGCGCCGATGACGGCGCCCGACGGCCAGATGTGGTCCACCATCACGCCGGGCACCGACCACCGCCTCACCCAGGCGATCGGTGCGCTCCTCGAGGGGCTTCCCGGTGGGGGGTGGCGTTCCGAATAGCCAACTCCCGTGTCACCCATCAAGAAGGAAAGGTTCGACAATGCCCCCTCAGGGACCAGTAGGCGTAGAAGCCGGCGGCGTAGACAATGTTGTGACGTTGCTGCAGGAAGCGATCGGCACACTTCGTCGTTCGGTGAACGAGATCGACGGCTCCGCTCAGGCCGTCGTCAGAGGCTGGAAGGGTGACTCGCACGACAAGTTCGTCGAGGTCGCCGAGATCTGGAACAAAGAGGCCGCTGACCTGAACGCCAAGTTCGACCGGTTCAACGACGCCATCGAATCCGGCAAGAGCACCATCGTGAACATGGACCAGGCCGGTTTCGGCGCCGGTTCGGGCGGCGGCGGCGGCGCGGCGCCGGCCACCACTCTCCACACCTGATCATTTCTTCACGATCGACATCGGCATCGATACGACAAGGAACTAGAGCATGACCATTCTTTACGATCCCAAGGCGATGAACGAATTGTTCAGCGACCTGCAGGAGTTCGGTGGCAAGATGCGCGGTCAGATCTCCGAACTGGAGACCGCCGCGACCAACTTCAAGGCCGCTCTGCAGGGTGAGAACGCGCACATCAATTTCGAGAAGGCGGACGGTGACCTGAAGGCCGAGCTGGGGGACACCCTCGAAAGGCTCGACAACCTGGCCGCAGCGGTCGAATCGGCGCTCAACCGCGCCCTCGAGGCCGACGGCAAGGTCGGCGACGGTTTCGCGGATTTCTGATCCGCTCGTCGCGAAGGCCGACCGGTCTCACCGGTCGGCCTTCGTCGTGTCAGCGGGCGGCCAGTGATTCGCCGATGTAGTGCATCTCGTCGGGGGTCGTGACCATGGTGACGGTCGCGGTGCCGGTGCTGGTGCGCACGGTGATCCGGTTGGGGGAGTGGGGGTCCTGGGTCAGCGTGACATCCGGGGCGAAGTCGTCGGGGTCGCGTTCGGCGGTGCGCACTTCGACCACTGTGGCGCCACCGAGGTGGCTGGTCGGCGCGATGCCGTCGTACACCAGGACGGTGGTGGCCGGGTACGGCGCCGCGGGCATCGGGGGCGGTCCGAGTTGCGGTTGCGGCGTGGCGCCCGCGGCGCGGGGTGCGATCGAGAGTAGCTGGGGCATAGCCAGATTGGCGACCATCGACTGCCAGGCCTGCGGTCGGGCGGTGTGCACGACAGCGTGTGCGCCGAGCGCGGTCGCCCGCAGGATCACCTGCTGGGCGAGGTCGAGATTGCCGATGACGTCGACGTGGCGGGTGCCTTCACCGATCAGCGGCACGGCGATCCCCTGACCGGTCGCGTCGGCGCCGATGAGTTGCCCGCAGCCGGTGGTCGGCACGGCGATGTCGGTGAGCGCGACGAGGGTGCCGCGGTAACCGTCACGTCCGCCGAGGTCCTCGGCGGCGCCGATCGGCAAGGTGTCCAGCAGGATCCGGCCCTGACTGCCCGGCAGTTCCCGCAGTCCGGCCAGCGGCTTGTGGTCCAGCGGTGCGGCGGTGTCGAAGCGGACGACGGCGTTGAGCACCACCGTGTCGGCCTTATCGTCGCGGCGGTCGGTGCGCCGCGCACCCGGGTGCAGGCGCAGGGTCACCGTGGTCGACAGGCTCGGCGTGGACCAGATCTCGGCGAAGCCGAAGGTGGCGATCATCGGCGCGGTGAGCTGGTAGTGCGTGAGATGACGCGGCGCGGTCTCCGGCTCGATGTGCTCGGGCTGCTCGCGCTGCCCGGTGACCTGCGCACGCAGCGACGCGGTGCGCTCGGGCCGATTCCGCTGTTCGGTGGCCAGCCCGTGGGCCGACTCGGTGAGCCGCAGCGGATCGAACCCATGGGTGAGCTCGCGCAGCGCGCTGTTCATCTCGGTGGCGGTGAGTACGGCCGCGTCGATGCCGTGGGTGGCGAGGCGATTGGCGACCCGGCGGGTGGCGATGATCATCGTGCGCAGCGCGCCCTCGGCGCCACCACCGCGCTTGCTGACCGCGTTGGCGTTGGCGACCGGTTCAAGGCGCAGCACCAGCCAGCAGGTGCGGTGCGCGATGGCGGGCAGCGGACCGAGGATGCGGTCGTAGAGCTGCGCCGCCGCGCCGATCCCCGCGGTCCGCGCACCGGTCGCGATCACATCGATGCTCACGAGCTGAACATCGAATTGATCCAGACAGCGCGCGATCTCGGTGATCGGCAACAGTTGGTCGGCGCTGAGCGAACCGCTGCGCAGCAGCGTCAGGGAGTCCGGCGGCGGGTCGATGCGCAGCATGGTCAGCAGCAGATCGCCGTCCCAGCGCATTCCACAGCCACCGCCTTCGGCCAGCGGCACGTCGAAGGCGGGCGCGCGGTCGATGGTGTCGGTGTGGCCTGCCAGCCTGCGACCGATCCACCCGCCGAGCCGGACCGCGGGGGTGCGCCGCCGGATCGGGACCAGCCCGATCAGCAGCACCGCCACCGCGGCGCCGATCGCGCCCGGCACCGATCGGGTCGTCGCGAGGACGATCCAGGCCACGATCGCGGCGAGCACCGCCACGGGCACGCAGGCCCGCAGCGGAAAGATGCGGAAGAGCCAGAATTCCGGATCACGCAAGGTGTCGTAAACGTTGTCGCCACCGGTTTGCCCGGCGTTCATCCCATTGTTCAAAATCGTTGTCCCTGGCTGGCATACGTCGAATCATGGTGAAAGGCAATTCCGGAATTACGGTACCGTGTCGAGCGAGAACGTGATCATCGCAGCAATGGAGAACGCGTGCCGGCACAGCTGACAACCAAGGCCCAGGTCAACGGTTATCGGTTTCTCCTGCGCAGACTCGACCACGCGCTGATCCGCCGTGACGTGCGGATGTTGCACGATCCGATGCGTTCGCAGAGCCGGTCGATGTGGGTGGGCGCGGTACTCGGCCTGATCGTCGTCGCCGGTGCCGCCATTCTCGGTTTCCTGAAGCCGCAGGGCGCGATCGGTGACTCGCTGATCGTCACGGGCAAGCAGAGCGGCGCGATGTATGTGGTCGTGGCAGCCAAGGACGGCACGAAAACCCTGCACCCGGTGCTGAATCTGGCGTCGGCCCGGTTGATCGCGGGCGCCGCCGAGTCCCCGAACTCGGTCAAGGACGCCAAGCTCGGCGCCTTGCCGCGCGGGCCGATGCTCGGAATCCCGGGTGCCCCACTGGCACTGCCAGGCTCCGGCCAGGGTGCGAGTTCGGACTGGACACTGTGCGAGACCACCAAGCTCTCGTCGAGCGGCAGCGCGTCGGGAGCGACGGGTGGCCTCACCACCGTGCTGGTCGGCAAGCCGGAACTGAGCGATCGGATCGGGGCCGCGCGCGCCGACGACGCGCTGCTGGTGCGGCGCGGCGACAAGACCTACCTGGTCTACCAGGGCACCAGGGCCGAGATCGACCCCAACGATTCGGTGATCGCGCGGACCCTGGGGCTGTCGAGCCAGAGGCCGCGACCGATGGGCACCGGATTCCTCGGCGCCACCACCGAGGTGCCACCGCTGGTGGTGCCGGCGATTCCGCAGGCGGGTTCGCCCGGTCCGGGCAAGCTGTCGAGTGTGCCGGTGGGCGGGATCATCTCGGTGCCCGGCACCGACCGTCAGGAAGTCCTGTACGTGGTGCTGGCGGACGGCGTCCAGCCGGTCTCGGAGTTCACCGCGCAGTTGCTGCGCAACGCCGACTCACGCGGCATGCGCGAGATCGCCGTCGTCGCGCCGGACGCACTCGCCGGGATGCCGGTGCTGCGCGTCCTGCCGATCGACGATTTCCCCGAACGCACGCCGCGCCTGGTCAGCGCCGAGGACGCGCCGGTGGCCTGTGTGAGCTGGTCGAAGACGCCGGGTGCCGCTGTCGCGCAGGGCAAGTCGGTGGACGGCCCGGCCGAGCGGGCCGCCCGCACGCTGCTGACCGGTGCCGAGCTGCCATTGGCGCGGTCGGCGGCACCGGTCGTGCTGTCGAGCGCCGACGGCACCGGCGACCGCATGGACGCGGTGTACCTGTCGCCGGGCTCGGGCGAGTTGGTCCAGGTCACCGGTACCGAGCCGGGAAGCCAGCGCCGCGAATCCCTGTTCTATGTGGCCGACAACGGGGTTCGCTACGGCGTGCCGGATGCCGCGACCGCCGCCGTCCTTGGTCTGGGCGACAAGCCGCGGCTGGCACCGTGGGCGATCGTCGGTCAGCTGGTCCCGGGACCGACGCTGTCGGCCAAGGACGCTCTCACCAGCTTCGATTCGCTGCCCGCCGTCAAATAGCGCTCGCCTAGCGACCCACGTTCAGGGTCGCGATGATGGCTTCCAGGGCTGTCCGCATGTCGGATTCCTCGACCCGCATCAGCACGTCGTCGTCGATCTCGGACAGATCGACGTCGATGTCGTTGGCCAGCCGGAACTCGCGTTCCTCCTCGGCCGCCTCGATGACATTGCGGATGAAGCGCCCGTTGCCCGCGAGGTCGACACCGCGCCGCGGCTGCCCACTCTGATCGGTGCTCTCCAGGTTGTACAGGTAGGTGCACGATTCGATCAGTGCGGCCACCGCCGCCTCGGAGAGCTGGGAATCGCGGCTGCCCGCGATGATCTCGCCGATCTGCCCGAGCTCCTCGGGGGTGTACGACGGGAACTGCAGCCGCTTGGAAAAGCGTGATGCCAGACCGTCATTGGCGGTGAGCAGTCGATCGATCTCGCCGTCGTAGCCCGCGATGATGACCACGAGGCGATCGCGGTCGTTCTCCATCCTCGCCAGCAAGGTGTCGACGGCTTCGCGACCGAACGCGTCACCGCCGGACAGGCCGGTCTGGATCAGGGTGTAGGCCTCGTCGATGAACAGCACGCCGTCCATCGCGCTGTCGATCAGCTTCTCGGATTTGATCGCGGTGCCACCGAGGTTCTGACTGACGAAGTCGACCCGCTTGGCTTCGACCACCTTGTCGGTCTTGAGCAGCCCGACCCCGCAGTAGATCTTGGCGACCACCCTGGCGATGGTGGTCTTGCCCGTTCCCGGCGGTCCGGTGAAAGCCAGGTGCTGGCCGCGTGATTGGCTCGACAGCCCCTTCTCGGCGCGGATCTTGGCCAGCTGCGCCGAGGACTGCAGCTTGGCGACCTGGGTCTTCACCGAGGTGAGGCCGACCTGTTTGTCGAGTTCGGCGCGGGCCGCCGCGAGCACGGTCTTGGCGCGATCCTCGGCATCGGCCTCGTCCATCTGCGCCATCGTGGGCGCCGAGGCCGGATCCCACTTGTTCGTTCTGGCGTCGATGGATTCGCGGCTGGTGACCAGGATTCGGAAAGTGCGGTCGCGCATCGCTGTCGTATTGGCGGTGAAATCGGGCAGCTGGGAGTAGACCTGCTCGAACAGCGCCTGGGCCTCGCCCTCGTTGCCCGCCTCGCGCAGGCACAGCCCGCGGTTGTACATGGCGGTGAACCGCGCCGACGGAATCGGTCCTGCCTCAGCGGCTTCCATCCGCCGGATCGCCTCGCCGAACAGGCCGAGCTGAGCGCAGGCTGTGCCCACCATCACGTGGGCGCCGGTCGCCAGGAACGGATCCTTCCACTCGGCGGAGCCCGCCAGCACCGTCATCACGTCCGACCAGCGCTGCGTGTTGTAGTGCAGGACACCGCGAATGTAGGTGCTGATCCGGTCGTCGATCTCCTTGTCCGGGTCCTCGGATCGGGCCCTGCGCAGGGCGGCGAGCTCGTCGAGCAGCTGCTCGGCCTGCTCGTAGTTCTTGTCCTCGATCTGGCGCGCGGCCCAGGCCAACCAGATCTCGGTGAGCCCGGCGAGCGGGTAGTCGATGTAGAGACCGGGCAGGAACCGGCCCGCCATCGCACGCGGGGCGAGGCCGAGCCTGCGCTGTTCACGCCCGAGCGAGTCCAGGCTGGTCCGGTGCAGATTGAACAGCACCTCGTTGGTTACCTCGCCAGCGGCCGCGCGGCCGAGCCACGCGTCGCACATCGACGGATCCCATTCGGTGGCGCGTTGAAAGGCGAGTTTGGCGTACTCGCTGTCGCGCGCGGACTCCTGGCCGTCGATGGACAGGCCGAGCGACAGAACACCTGCGTCGAAGGCACGCTGGGCTTGGCGAATGTCTGGCATATGGTGCGAACCCCGAAATCTTCGTCTGGTGTGTGCATTACGTTCAACCCTGGCGACGAAGCTTCGATCGCGCCGGCTTGCCCTGTCCGTTAGATTAGGTAACGCTGCCGGGTGGTTGCAACGGAAGTAGTCAGCTACGACTGAGAGTTCATCACTGGTGTCGACGTTGTTAGGCAATGAACCCGAACTATGCCGTGTTTCGGTGATCGGGGGGGATACGCAGCTCGACATCGGACTGCCCGCCACCGTGCCGATCGCCGGCTTCATCGGCGATCTGGTCTCGCTGATCCGCTCGCGTGCTCCGCGACTGCCCGACGGCGACGAGGATTCGACGCCGGTGCGGGCCCAGCACTGGACGCTGGCCCGGCTCGGACAGGATCCGCTCGCGCCGAGCCGCACGCTCACCGAGGCCGAGGTCTACGACGGCGAGTTGCTGGTACTGAGCCCGGTGACGCGCAAGGAATCGCCCGCGCTGTTCGACGATGTGATCGACGCCGTATCCCGGCTCACCGCAGGTGAGTTCCGCGGTTGGTCGGGTTCCGCCGCGCGCTGGACCGGCCTGGTGCTCGCCACCGTCGCCATCGTCGCCGCGCTCGCGCTGCTCGTTGTCTCGCGCGCGACGGGTGACCCGCTCGCCCCCGCGTTCGTACTGCTCGGAACCGGGATCGTCTGTTCGGCCGCGGCGGCGATCGCGGCCCGCAAATACCTCGACCAGATCACCGGGAACTGGTTGTCGCTCGACGCGCTGCTGCTGTTGTTCGGGGGCGGCGCCTTGCTGGTGCCCGGCTCGCTCGGTGCCGCGCATGTGCTGCTCGGCAGCGTGGTGGTGCTCGTCGCCGCGATCGCGGGCTTTCGGCTCACCGGGATCGGGGCCGGGTTGTTCGCCGGGGCGATCGCGATGAGCGTGATCGCGGCCGGATCGGCGACGGTGTCGCTGATCTGGGAGCCCGCGCTGCCGAAGCTGTTCGCCGGGGTGCTGGTCATCGGGATCATACTGTTGTCCTCGGTGCCGCGCTTGGCGGCGGTGACCGCGCGCCTGCCCATTCCACCGGTGCCCACCGCGGGCGGTGCGATCGACCCGGCCGACCACGAACAGCGTCCGACCATCGAGGGGATCGGTGCGATCGGTGCGATCGCCCTGCCCTCGGCCGCCGGCCTCGGTGAACGGGCGCGGGTGGCGAACCAGATCCAGACCGGCCTGGTCGCCGCCTGCGCGGTGACCGCCGGCCTCGGGGCATTCGGTGCGGCGAACCCGTTCGGCCCGATCCATTCGGGCGGGGTCGCGCTGGCGGTGGTCACGGCGATCATCCTGTGCCTGCGCGGGCGCTCGTACGCCGATCTCGGACAGGCCGCGACCCTGATCGCAGGCGGTGCGCTGACGCTGATCACCGTGGTCCTCGGATTGGGTCTCGGGCACGGATCGCTCGAATTCGGTGCGATCGCGATGCTGTTGGTGATCGCGCTCGGGGTGGTCGGTTTCGGGGTGGTCGGCCCGCACGTCGAGGTGACACCGGTGACGAGGCGGATGGTCGAGATCTTCGAGTACCTGCTGATCATCGCCCTGATCCCGCTGGCGCTGTGGGTAATGGACGTGTACGCGACCGCTCGCAACATATGAGCCGGATATCCCGGCGGCACACCGTGATCCGATCGGCCTGCGCGGCGGCGATCCTCGCGGCCGTGGCGGGGGTGCCCGTGCCCGCGGTCGCGATCGCCCCACCCAAGGTGGACTCGGGTGCGCTCGAGGCGGCAGTGGTGCTCAGCACCCGACCGGCCCCGTTGGAACCCACCGAGCAGCGAGAGCTGTGCGCCGAGCCGGTGTTGCGCGGGAGCGCGCCGAGCGAGCCGCCGATGGCCCAGCAGGTGCTCGATCTGCCCTCGGCGTGGCAGTTCAATCGCGGTGCGGGGCAGAAGGTCGCCGTCATCGACACCGGCGTGAACCGCCACCATCGCCTGCCCGATCTGCAGCCGGGCGGTGATTACGTCAGCGACACCGACGGCACCGTCGACTGTGACGGGCACGGCACCCTGGTGGCAGGCATCATCGCCGCCAGGCCGTCGCCCGACGATGCCTTCGTCGGGGTGGCGCCGGAGGCCGAGATCCTCTCGATCCGCCAGCTCAGCCTCGCCTACGAACCGAAGGACCGTAAGGGCGCGGAGAAGCCCGTTGGCGAGCTGCGCAGCGACGGTTACGGCAGCGTGCTCACCCTCGCCGCGGCCGTGGTGCGCGCGGTCGACATGGGTGCCACGGTCATCAACATCTCCGAAGTCGCCTGCACCACCGCCGGTTCGGACACCGCCGACAGCGCGCTCGGCGCCGCGGTGAAGTACGCCTACGAACGCAATGTGGTGGTGGTCGCCGCCGCGGGCAATGTCGAGCAGGGTGGCGCGTGCCAGACCCAGAACGAGGGTTCCGGGTGGGGTGCGGTGGCGACCGTCCCGACTCCGGCGTGGTTCACCCCGTACGTGCTGTCGGTGGCCTCGGTGGACGCCAACGGCGCACCGTCGGCGCTGTCGTTGCGCGGGCCGTGGATCGGGGTGGCCGCGATCGGGCGCAATATCGTCTCGCTCGACAGCAAGCCGGGCGGGAGCGGACTGGTCGACGGCGTGCAGACCGCGCAGGGCGTGCAACCGGTCGACGGAACCAGTTTCGCCGCACCGTATGTGGCGGGTCTGGCCGCGCTGGTGCGCGCCGAGTTCCCCGAGCTCAATGCCCAGCAGGTGATCGACCGGATCACCCGCACCGCACACGCGCCGGGCCGTGGCCGCGACGACGCGATCGGCGCGGGCCTGATCGATCCGCTGGCCGCGCTCACCGCACCGCTGCCCACCGATCCGGTGAGCACCGGCGCGGACAGCGGTCACCCGATCGCGGCGCCAGCGGCACCCGCCGAACCGGATCCACGCCCACGACAGGTGGCGATCATCGGCTCCTTGACCTTGCTCACCGTGCTCGGAGTCGGTGCCGCACTAGGCTTTCCGTTCCGCGCACGGCGGGCTGACCTGAATTCGGAATTCGAGTAGTAGAGGCAACGATGGCTACCGAAGGTTTCGTCCGACGTCCCCGGATCGCGCCACCGCGCGCCCCCGGCGGTGAAGTCGCGCTCACCCCGCCGCCGGAGATCGACCGCGCGATTCCGGCACCGCTGATGATGAAGATCATGCCGGTGATCATGGTCGTGGCGGTGGTCGGCATGATCGCGATGATGGCGACGATGGGCCGCAACCTGCTGTCGAACCCGATGTCGATGATGTTCCCGATGATGATGCTGATGTCGATGGTCGGCATGATGGCGGGCATGCGCGGCGGTGGCCCCAAGCGCGCCGTCGAGCTCAACGAGGAACGCAAGGACTACTTCCGCTACCTGGACCAGGTGCGAAAAGATGTGCGCGGCACCGGCATCAAGCAACTGGAGACGTTGCGCTGGAGCCATCCCGAGCCGGCCGACCTGGCCTCGCTGATCGGCAGCAGGCGGATGTGGGAGCGTCGCCCGAACGATCCCGACTTCGGGCACGTGCGCGTCGGCATCGGCAGCCATCGCCTCGCCACCAAGCTGGCCAGGCCCGAGACCGGTCCGCTGGAGGACCTCGAACCGGTCTCTACCGTCGCACTGCGCCGCTTCGTTCGCACCCATTCGGTCGTGCACGAACTGCCGACCGCGGTCTCGGCGCGCGCGTTCCCGGCGATCAATATCGGCGGCGACATCGAGCAGTCCCGCGAGCTCGTTCGCGGCATGGTGATGGAGCTGGCCACCTTCCACGGGCCCGACCACCTCGCGGTCGCGATCGTGTGCGCCGACCCCGACGCGCACTGGGCCTGGACCAAATGGCTTCCGCACCTGCAGCATCCGAGCCAGCGCGACGGCCTCGGCACCGCCAGGATGCTGTACACCTCTCTCGGTGAGCTCGAATCGGCCCTGCAGGTCGAACTGCTCGAACGCGGTCGCTTCATGCGCAATCCGCAGCCGACCCAGGGGCGTCTGCACCTGGTGGTGGTGATCGACGACGGTTACATCAGCGGCAACGAGCGCATCATCAGCGAATCCGGCCTCGACTCGGTCACCGTGCTCGACCTCACCGCCCCCGCCGACGGTCTGGCGGCTCGGCGCGGGCTGCAACTGGTGGTCAGCGACGGCGCGGTGTCGGCGCGCAGCGCGGCCGGGGTGGAGCGATTCGCCACCGCCGACGAGGTCAGCCTGGCCGAGGCGGAGTCCTTCGCCCGCGACCTGGCACGGTATCGGCTGGCGACGGCCGCGCAGATCGTCAGCCTGGGGGAGGGCACCACCACCGATCCGGGGCTGATGGCGCTGCTGCGCATTCCCGATGCGGCACAGATCGATCCGGCCCGCGTGTGGCGCCCGCGCACCGCGCGTGAACGCCTGCGGGTGCCGATCGGCGTCACTCCCGACGGCACCCCCGTCGACATCGACATCAAGGAATCGGCCGAGAACGGCATGGGCCCGCACGGGCTGTGCATCGGTGCCACCGGTTCCGGCAAGTCCGAATTCCTGCGCACCCTGGTGCTTTCCATGGTCACCACGCATTCGCCGGACGCCTTGAACCTGGTGCTCGTCGACTTCAAGGGTGGCGCGACCTTCCTCGGTCTGGATTCGCTGCCGCACGTCGCGGCCGTGATCACCAACCTGGAGGAGGAGCTCTCGCTCGTCGACCGCATGAAGGACGCGCTGGCGGGCGAGATGAACCGGCGCCAGGAACTGCTGCGCTCGTCGGGCAACTACGCCAATGTCACCGACTACGAGAAGGCCAGGGCCGCCGGCGTTCCGCTCGATCCGCTACCGGCGTTGTTCGTCGTGGTCGACGAGTTCTCCGAATTGCTCTCGCAGAAGCCAGATTTCGCCGAACTGTTCGTGATGATCGGCCGCCTCGGCCGGTCGCTGCACGTCCACCTGTTGCTCGCCTCGCAGCGCCTGGAGGAGAACAAGCTGCGCGGTCTGGAATCGCACCTGTCCTACCGCATCGGTCTGCGGACCTTCTCCGCCAACGAATCCCGTGCCGTGCTCGGTATCACCGACGCGTACCACCTGCCCAGCGTCCCCGGCGCCGGCTACCTGAAAAGCGATGCCTCCGAACCGTTGCGGTTCAACGCCAGCTATGTGTCGGGGCCGTACGTGGCACCCGCGGGCACCGTCATCGATGACGACGGCGCGCCCGTCGCGGGGCAGCGGCCGCTGGTCTTCACCGCGGCACCGGTGGAGGTCACCGAACCGGAGCAGGCTCCGGTCGAGGACACCGCCGTGCGCGGCAGGCCGGAGCTGCCACCGCCGCCGCCCACCGGACCCGTTGTCGAAGAGGGCGTTCCGGACTCGCTGCTCGATGTCGTCGTGAAGCGGCTCAACGGCCACGGCAGGCCGGCACACGAGGTGTGGTTGCCGCCACTGGAGGAATCGCCGACCGCCGACATGCTGCTCCCGGATCCGGACTGGCGCTCGCCCGTCAACCGGCACGGTCAGCTCTGGATGCCGATCGGCGTCATCGACAAGCCCTACGAGCAGCGCCGCGATGTGCTCACGATCAATCTCGCGGGCGCGCTGGGCAATACCGCCGTGGTCGGCGGTCCGCAGTCGGGCAAGTCGACCACCCTGCGCACCATCATCATGGCCGCGGCCGCCACCCACACCCCCGAACAGGTGCAGTTCTACTGCCTCGATTTCGGTGGCGGCAGCATGGCGGGCATGGTCGGCATCCCGCATGTCGGTTCGGTCGCCGGTCGCCTCGACGGCGACCGGGTGCGCCGCACGGTCGCCGAACTGACCACGCTGATGCGACAGCGCGAGGAACGCTTCGCCGAGCTCGGCATCGAATCGATGATCGAGTTCCGCAGGCGCAAGTTCTCCGCGTTCGAAGCGCGGCAGATCAACGGCACCACCGCGGCCCCCGGCGACCCGCTGGCCGCCGATCGGTTCGGCGATGTGTTCCTGGTGATCGACGGGTGGTCGGCGATCCGCGAGGAATTCGACATGCTCGAAGCGCAGATCAACGCCATCGCCACCCAGGGTCTGTCGTTCGGCATCCACCTGATGATCGGCGCGTCGCGCTGGGCCGAGATCAGGCCGGTGGTGAAGGACCAGATCGGTACGAAGATCGAGCTCCGCCTCGGTGACCCGTCCGACTCCGAGATGGGTCGCCGGGTCGCGCACCAGGTTCCGGTCGGCAGGCCGGGCCGTGGCCTCAACGCCGAACATCTGCATCTGCTGATCGCGTTGCCGCGCTTGGATTCCGACTCCGACCCGGCCTCCATCGCCGACGGCGTCACCCGCGCCAAAGAGGGCCTCGCCGAGCTCTACCAGGGTCGCCGCGCGCCCGAGGTGCGCATGCTGCCGCTGCGGTTCCCGCGCGAGCAGGTGCTGGCTACGGCCCGCGAGCAGGGCACCGTGCTCAACGGCACCAAGGTCGTGGTCGGTCTCGACGAGTCCGAACTGCAGCCCCTCGTCCTCGATTTCGGGATCGAGCCGCACTTCATGGCCTTCGCGGACGTGGAATCCGGCAAGACGACGCTGCTGCGCAATATCGTCATGGGCATCACCGAGCAGTCGAACTCCGACGAGGCGCGGGTGATCCTCATCGACTACCGGCGCACCATGCTCGGCGTGCTCGACGGCAAACAGCTGGCAGGCTACTCCACCTCGTCGCAGACCTGCGGGCCGATGATCTCCGAGGTCGCCACCTACCTGTCCAAGCGGATCCCCGGCGCCGACATCACCCAGCAGCAGCTCCGCGAACGCAGCTGGTGGTCGGGTCCGGAGATCTATGTCGTCATCGACGACTACGACATGGTCGCCACCAGCTCGATCAACCCGTTCGCGCCACTGATCGAGTATCTGCCGCAGGCCAGGGACATCGGTCTGCACGTGGTGGCCGCGCGACGCATCGGCGGCGCGTCCAGGGCGCTCTACGACCCGATCCTCGGCGCGATGAAGAACCTGTCGGTGCAGACGCTGATCATGAGCGGTTCGCGCGACGAGGGCAAGCTCATCGGCGAGGTCCGCCCGAGCAAGCTGCCGCCCGGTCGCGGCACCTTGATCTCGCGCAGTCGCGGTGTCGAGATGGTCCACATCGCCGACCTGCCGCCGGTGTGAGTCAGTCCCGGATCGAAGCCGCCGAGAATCTCCGCTGTGCGGTGAATCTCGGCGGCAGCCGGGGTGGCCAGGTGCACGTTTGTCGTTCGAACAGGGCCGTCGACGGACCGGAGGCCACCGGACCCGCGATCCGCGCCAGGGCGAAACCCGCACGGCGGTAATAGTTGTGGAGTCCGGCGTTGGTCGTCCACGCATCCAAGCGGACCCACGGCCGGTGTTCACAGTCGGCGAGCTGCGCCGCATGGGCCAACATGTGATCGCCCACTCGTCGCCCCGCGAACCGCAGATCGACGATCATGAAATGCACGATCACCGACTCGGCCAGCTCCCATGCCGACCACAGACCCGGATCCGAACGATGGTTGACCGTGATCGTCCCCGCGGACTCACCGTCAACCTCCGCGATCCACGTCTCGCCCCGGTCCAGCGCCCGCCCCACCGCCCCGGCGAAGATCTCGATCGGCCTGCCGCGTCCGGCCACCGTCCACTGATCCGACCCGCGTGCCGTCAGCCACGACGTGCGCTGGACGCGCAGGCGGCAGATCAGCGGCAGATCGCCCAGGGTGGCCGGGCGCAGGCGCACCGTCATGGCACCGCGACGGCCAACCCGGGTGCGATGCCGAGGGTGCGGGCGATCACGTCGGTGCCCGTGGTGTCGCCGAGCTGGTAGGCCAGCTGATTGCGGCCAGCCAGAGACCGGTGGCGGGTGGCGCGGGTGACGCGTTCGTGGTTGGCGCCGATGCGCAGGTGGTCGAGCAGGACGGTGCCGGTGGCGACGCCGAGTACCGCCGCTTCTTCGGCGGTGGCGGCACGGGCCAGCACGGTATCGCGGTGGGCGGTCTCGCCGTAGCCGCGGTCGGCCAGACGCCGGGTGGTGCCCTCGGGGATATCGCGGGGGGAGTCGATGCCGGCGGCTTCGGCGAGGTCGCGGGGGTAGAAGCTCACCTCCCACGACCACGGTTCGTGGTCGAGGTACTGCACGACCGTGCGGGCAAGCACCCAGGAGTCGGCGGTGACACCGAGCCAGCGCGCGACCTCGGCGCTCGCGGGTTCCATCCTGGTGCTGAATTGCTTGGACGGTTCGCGGTTGGCCGCGCGCGCGATCTCGGAGAAGATGTCGTGCGCCGACTTCGGCCGATCGCGACGGATGTGGTCGGTGACCACCGATTCCAGTACTTCCTGGTTTCGCACGATGGTGCCGCGGGAAGTCGCTGTGTAGACAAGATTTTCAGCGACGAGCACCTGAATCGCGTTGCGCGAGGTGGTGATCGAGACCTGCATCTGGGTGGCGAGCTCGGAGTGACTCGGCAGTCGATCGCCCGGTTTCCAAGTGCCCGCACGGATCTCCTCACGGAGAAGGTTCGCGATCCGGAGATAGGTCGGACCGTCCGCCATCATGCTCCTCGGTAGGTCGTGCAGGTAACGAAGTGTACTCGTATCGGTTACCTACGGCCGAGTAATGCTTGACAGAGAGCTTGCGAGGTTTATTGTAATGAACGTCCTGATCCGGTGCTCTGCGGCGATGACGGCGAGGCAACGTGGCTGGTTCGGAGAGTTCAACAGTTGTAATGGCTTTCCCCGACACCATGCGGTGTGTCGATACCGCCGGGCCCCCGGCTGCTACCGGTCTGTTACCCCTCTCCGACATTCTCGTCCGGGCGTGTCGCGGACATCGGGTGGTCGGTGGGCCGCTGTTGTGGTTCGCGCGCGATCTGGCGGTGCTGCACGAGAAACGCATTGTCGGGCGCGGCGGACGGGTCGACACCGATCCGGTGGTCCTGCGCGAAATAGACTGTCGCCGTAGTGAACTGGTGCTGGCGATCGATGACTGGGTGCTGCGGGCAATACCGCAGCACCGCCTCGGCGCGACACTGCACACGGAGACCGTCGGCTCGGTCATCGACCGCATGGCCGAGGCTTCCGTGCGAGCGCACCATGCGCTGATGACCCTGGCCGCACACGACGAGATGCTGCACTGCGCGTGGCACCATCTGGCCGAACTGGCCGATGCCTACGACGATCTGGTGCGTGACGTGCTGGCCGGGCGGCGCAGGTTGCCGGAGTGGTGAGCTAGCTCCGCCGTGGCAGCCGCACCGCCGCAGCGCGCGGGCTCAGCCGATGCGGCGGTGGTCGACGCCGAACTCGTCGGCCACCGTGGCCGCCAGTTCCACGTAGGCGCGCTTGGTTGATTTGTGGAGGCGGTGTAGGTCGATTTCGGCGCCCTCGGAGAGGTGTTCGTCGAAGGGGATGATGTGGACGGCGCGGCAGCGGGAGAGGAAGTACTCGCGCAGCTGCTGGATGCCGACGTTGGGTGAGCCCTCGCGGGGCAGGTTGATCACGACCACCGCGTTGCGGACCAGGTGGTCGTGGCCGTGCAGCGACAGCCAGTCCAGGGTCGCGGCGGCGCTGCGGGCACCGTCGATGGCGGCGGAGGAGATCAGCACCAGGGAGTGGGCCAGGTCGAGGACGCCGCTCATCGCCGAGTGCATCAGACCGGTGCCGCAGTCGGTGAGGATGATGTTGTAGAAGCGCTGCAGGATCCGGGCTACGGCCCGGTACTCCTCGTCGTTGAACGCTTCCGATGCGGCGGGATCACGTTCGCTGGCAAGGACTTCCAGGCGGCTCGAGCCCTGAGAGGTGTGCCTGCGAACATCGGAGTATCGCTGGATCGACGGGTCGAGCAGCAGGTCGCGCACTGTCGAGCGGGTTTGGATGGCTACTCGCTGCGACAGGGTGCCGAAGTCGGGGTTGGCGTCGACGGCGATGACTCGGTCACCGCGGATCGAGGCGAAGATCGAGCCGATACCGGTCGTTGTGGTCGTCTTGCCGACGCCACCCTTGAGCGAGAGGACCGCGATCCGGTAGTCGCCGCGCACGGGTTGACGGATACGGGCAACGAGTTCCTGCAGGCGCAGTTCCTCGGCGGACATGCCGGGATTGATCGCGCCACCGGACGCGTGATGCACCGCCTTGCGCCAACCACTGCCCGGGGCCTTCTTGGCACGCTTGACCGGGACGTTGTCGAGCGAGGGCTGGTAGCCCTGTGGCTGTGCGCCCCAACCAGGTTGGCCGTGGGGCTGCTGGCCCTGGCTGGGCTGCTGGTACTGCTGCGGGGCCGCATTGGGCTGCTGGTACTGCGCGGGCGTGCCGTCGGGCTGGTACTGCTGGCCAGGTCCGTTGGGCTGGTTGTACTGCTGCGCGGGCGTGCCGTCGGGCTGGTACTGCTGGCCGGGTCCGTTGGGCTGGAACTGCTGGCCGGGTCCGTTGGGCTGGTTGTACTGCTGCGCAGGAGAGCCATCCGGCTGGAACTGCTGGGCCGGGCCGTTCGGGGGAAACTGTTGCTGCGTCCCCTGATTCGGCTGTTGGTACTGCGGAGCCGGGGAGCCGTCGGGCCGATACTGCGGCGCGGGAGTGCCGTCGGGGTGCTGGTGCTGCGCCGGAGCGGCATCGGGCCGATACTGCGGTGCTGCGCCGTCGGATCGCTGGGCGACGCCATCGGGACCGTAGGTGGGCAGACCGTCGGGCTGCTGGTGCTGGGCCGGGGTGCCGTCCGGGCGGGGATACGGCGACGCGGTATCGGCCGCCTGCACGAATTCACCCGAGCGATAACCGGTTTGCGCGGCGCGTGCCTGTTCCGCCGCGTTCGCGCCACCCTGCCCGCTCGCATCGACGCCAGGCGGACGGGTCTGTAGTCGAGGATCATCGGACCGGAAGACCTCGGTCCGCCCATCCGGCGCATGCGTCGGTACGACCGGCGTGGGATCACCGGGAACCGAATTGTATTGCGTCGCAGGATAAGCCGGAGGCGGCACATTCTCGCCCGACGCATACGGCGACCGCTGCTCGGTAGCCGGTGGCCGCTGCGGAGCCACGGATTCACCGGAGCTGTACGGCGATCCGTGCTGCGGCGCGGATTCGCTTGCGGCGTGCGGGGATCGGGCATCCGAACGCCCGGCTTCCGAGGATGTTTCGGGAGTCGAGTAGTCCGGCGGCGTCTGCGCCGCGTGGCGCTGCGCTGCGGAATCGCTTGCAGCCTGCGGGGATCGGGAGCCTGCCTGCGCGGCTTCCGCTAGCGGATCGGGAGTCGCGGAGGTCGTCGACGGTCCGTGGGGCCGAGGCTCGGACGCGACACGGTCTGCCGTTGTCGGCGACTGCGTGTGATCGGCGAACGAGTCCCAGGCTGCCTGCGGTTCGGCCGCGGTCGGCTGCGCGGCGTTTTCGGCGGCGACGGTGTTCGCTGGTGCGTCCTCGCCGGGCATCGCCCATCCGCCGGACGCATGAGGCGCACCGGTCGTCTGCGATGCCGGCGACTCCGCGGCGGGCGATGATGTTGTCGCCGTGGCTGATTCGGGCGCATCGTTGCCAGCCTGGCGAGCCGGCGTGGCCTGCTCGGCCTCCTGGAACGACGGCGCCGGTCGTGTTTCCCGCTCGGCCGCTCGCGCGGAGGTCGACTGCGAGTCGGTGCTGGGTTGTCCGGCTTCCTCGCGTGGCGGCACCGGTTGGGGTGCCGCGTGGCCTGCCTGCTCGACTTCCCGGTCCGCGGCGACCGGCAGCTGCTCGGCGGTGGTCGGCTGTGGCGGGACGGTCAGACGTGGTGGGGCCTGGGTCGGCCGCGCAGGCGGGTCCGGCAGGGGAGGGGGCGGCGGGAGGTCGGGGCGCTGCTGGTTCGGGCCGAGCGGGGTGAAGCCGGTCGACGGCGCTGCGGGGGTACGCGTCGGGAGTGCGTTCGCGGCGTGATCGGCCGCCTCGGTGTTCGGCGCGGGCGTGGCCGGGCCCGCGTGCGGATGCCCGCTGGTCGGCGAAGGCGGGAGCGAAGGAGGCGCGCCGGTGGAGGACAACGCGGGATCTGCTGGTGGCTGCGCCGTCGGCCAAGGAGCCGAGCTGGTCGACGATGCCTGGCCGCCGGCCCACGGGGCCGGGTCCGCAGCCGAAGGCCCCGGGATGGGCGACGAACCGTGGGCGTCCGGCCGCGGCGCAGGATCGGTCGATGCCGGCGGTGCGCTGGTCGGCGGCGTCAGCGGGTTCGGCCCAGCCTGCCAGCCGGTGTTCGGCTGCTCGGGCACAGCCTGCTGGTGTGGCTGCTGATACTGCGACCCATCGCGGCCCGCCTGCGGCTCGCGGCTTGCCTGCTGGTGTGGGGGCTGCTCGCGGGTTGGCTGCGGGGATGGCGCCTGCCCCTGCGCGGGCTGCTGGTACGACCCCTGCCCCTGCGCGGGCTGCTGGTACGACCCCTGAGCGGGCTGCTGGTACGACTCCTGCGCCTGGGTGGGCTGGTAAGAGCCCTGCGCCTGTGCGGCCTGCTGCTCGCGGCTCGGCGACTGCGGATAGTCGCGGCCTGCCTGGTGCGGCGGCTGGTCGTAGGTGGGCTGCTGACGCGGCTGTTCTTCGCCGCGCGGCTGCTGATGGGACGGGCCGGGAATCAGTGGGTTCGCGGGCTGCTGGGCGGTGGACCAGCCGGAACCGGACTGATGAGTCGGCTCGGCAGGGCGTCGCTGGTCGTGGGGTTCGGCCGGCCGGGCGGACTGCTGGGCGGGGGCCTCTTCCTCGGACTCACGGTCCTTACGGCGGCGCCTGCCCTTGTCCTTACGCGGAGCATCGTCACCACGGCCCATGAAGCGGCGGCGTTTGGGTGCCTCATCGATCTCGTCGTCCTGGGGCAGGTTCTCGACCGGAGCCTCGTAACCGACCTGTGTGACGTCGCTCTCCGACAGCCACGGCGGCAGCATGGGGAGGCTGTCGTTGTTGCGGCTCACCGGCACGCCTCGCTCACCAGGGTCCCCCGATTCTGATCGACCCACTTCTCCGACGCCGTGGAGTTTACGCGACAACCCCGACACCGTGGTGGGCGCCTCATCTCTGTGGCCGAACCTCTGATCGCCCACCGTCAACCCCCAGATCTCTGGGGGGACAAGCCAGCCCGATAGCGCGGTGTAAGGCCCGATCGGGGTGTACCGTGCGGGGCACTTTTGCCTCTGGCCGCCCGGCCCGGTAAGCTTGAGCGGCGGTGCACCTATGCGCCGCCTGTTCGCATGCATGTCGACCGTTCGTCGTCGACGCCTCGTGTGTGAACAGCACGAGTAATCCAAACTCAGGTTGAGCGTAACCGGGATCGCGGAGGATATGGCGAAGAAAGACGGGGCCATCGAGGTCGAGGGTCGAGTTGTCGAGCCGCTGCCCAATGCGATGTTCCGGATCGAGCTCGAGAACGGTCACAAGGTTCTCGCGCACATCAGCGGAAAGATGCGGCAGCACTACATTCGTATCCTTCCGGAAGACCGCGTGGTCGTCGAGCTGTCGCCGTACGACCTCTCACGCGGCCGGATTGTCTACCGCTACAAGTGATGCCTGACGGCGTCGCGAGCCCTACCGGCGCGCGGCGTCGCACAGTGTCCCGGCACCGGGACGCACCCCAGACTTCCCCAGTCCTCTGGCTGGGGAAAAACTGTGTTCACACCACCTGTGTGGACCAACAAAAGATTGGACTGACGTGAAGGTTAATCCGAGCGTCAAGAAGATCTGCGAGAAGTGCAAGGTGATCCGCCGTCATGGTCGGGTCATGGTGATTTGCGACAACCTGCGCCACAAGCAGCGCCAGGGCTGATCCAGCCTCACCACCGGGCACCGATCGTTTGATCGGACTGACCGAAAGAAGCACTCCCAGCTCCAGCACGCACGTACTTGTGCGCGCCATCCACCGGCACGGAGGCCGGTGCCCCCACTTTGGTGAAGACGGGGGGACGGACGGGGAGCAGACCTCCGCAACCATTAAGGAACCTGCCACATGGCACGTCTGATGGGCGTTGATCTCCCGCGCGAAAAGCGCATGGAGATCGCGCTGACCTACATTTTCGGAATCGGGCGCACCCGCGCCACTCAGATCCTGGCCGAGACGGGCGTCAGCCCGGACCTGCGCTCCAAGGATCTCAGCGACGACGACCTGTCGAAGCTCCGCGATTACATCGAGGGCACCGACTACAAGGTCGAAGGTGACCTGCGCCGCGAGGTTCAGGCCGATATTCGCCGCAAGATCGAGATCGGCTGCTACCAGGGCATCCGCCACCGTCGTGGCCTGCCCGTTCGTGGTCAGCGCACCAAGACCAACGCGCGTACGCGCAAGGGTCCGAAGAAGACCGTCGCCGGCAAGAAGAAGTAGGGATAGCGTATGCCTCCGAAGAGCCGGGCCGCTGGCCCGAAGAAGACTCAGAAGTCGCGTCGCCGGGATAAGAAGAACATCCCGCACGGCCACGCGCACATCAAGAGCACGTTCAACAACACGATCGTCTCGATCACCGACCCCGAGGGCAATGTCATCTCGTGGGCGTCGTCGGGTCACGTCGGTTTCAAGGGTTCGCGTAAGAGCACCCCGTTCGCCGCGCAGCTCGCTGCCGAGAACGCTGCCCGCAAGGCGCAGGAGAACGGCGTCAAGAAGGTCGACGTGTTCGTGAAGGGTCCGGGTTCGGGCCGCGAGACCGCGATCCGTTCGCTGCAGGCCGCTGGCCTGGAGGTCGGCTCGATCTCCGATGTCACTCCCCAGCCGCACAACGGCTGCCGTCCGCCCAAGCGGCGTCGCGTCTAACAGCGGGAAAGGAAAAAGCTTAAAATGGCACGTTATACAGGCCCCATCACCCGCAAGTCGCGTCGTCTGCGCGTCGACCTCGTCGGAGGCGACCAGGCGTTCGAGCGTCGTCCTTACCCGCCCGGCCAGCACGGCCGCGCGCGGATCAAGGAATCCGAGTACCTCATGCAGCTGCAGGAGAAGCAGAAGGCTCGCTTCTCGTACGGCGTCATGGAGAAGCAGTTCCGTCGTTACTACGAAGAGGCCAACCGCCTCAAGGGTAAGACCGGCGACAACCTGCTCCGTCTGCTCGAGGCTCGTCTGGACAACGTCGTGTACCGCGCCGGTCTGGCCCGTACCCGTCGTCAGGCCCGTCAGCTGGTCAGCCACGGTCACTTCATCGTCAACGGTGTCAAGGTGAACGTCCCCAGCTACCAGGTCTCCCAGTACGACATCATCGATGTCAAGGAGAAGTCGCTCCCGACGCTGCCGTTCCAGGTGGCTCGCGAGACCGTCGGCGACCGTCCGGTTCCCGGTTGGCTGCAGGTCGTCCCCGGCCGCCTGCGCATCCTGGTGCACCAGCTGCCCGAGCGCGCGCAGATCGATGTGCCGCTGCAGGAACAGCTCATCGTCGAGTACTACTCGAAGTAATCGCTTAACGGTGGGGGCCGTCACGCGGCGGCCCCCGCAATCACTGACGAGGCATCAAATAGCGGATGCCCTGAACAGGAAGTAGATCCTCATGCTGATTTCCCAGCGTCCGACACTGACCGAAGAGGTTGTGGCGGAGAACCGCTCGAAGTTCACCATCGAACCCCTCGAGCCGGGCTTCGGTTACACCCTCGGCAACTCGCTGCGTCGTACCCTGCTGTCCTCCATCCCGGGGGCCGCGGTCACGAGCATCCGCATCGACGGCGTCCTGCACGAGTTCACCACCGTCCCCGGCGTGAAGGAAGATGTCACCGACATCATCCTGAACCTCAAGGGTCTGGTCGTGTCCTCCGAAGAGGACGAGCCGGTCACCATGTACGTGCGCAAGCAGGGCCCGGGCACCGTCACCGCTGGTGACATCGTCCCGCCTGCCGGCGTCATCGTGCACAACCCGGACATGCACATCGCCACCCTCAACGACAAGGGCAAGCTCGAGATCGAGCTCGTCGTCGAGCGGGGTCGCGGTTACGTGCCCGCCGTGCAGAACAAGGCGACCGGCGCGGAAATCGGCCGGATCCCGGTGGATTCGATCTACTCCCCGGTGCTCAAGGTGACCTACAAGGTCGAGGCCACCCGTGTCGAGCAGCGCACCGACTTCGACCGTCTCATCCTCGACGTGGAGACCAAGAACTCCATCACGGCCCGGGACGCGCTCGCTTCGGCGGGTAAGACCCTGGTCGAGCTCTTCGGCCTGGCCCGTGAGCTCAACGTCGAAGCCGAGGGCATCGAGATCGGCCCCAGCCCGGCCGAGGCAGATCACATCGCCTCGTTCGGCCTGCCGATCGAGGACCTGGACCTCACCGTCCGGTCCTACAACTGCCTCAAGCGCGAGGGTGTGCACACGGTGGGCGAGCTTGTCGCCCGTACCGAGTCGGACCTGCTCGACATCCGCAACTTCGGCCAGAAGTCCATCGACGAGGTGAAGGTCAAGCTGCACACGCTGGGCCTCTCGCTCAAGGACAGCCCGGCGTCGTTCGACCCGTCCTCCGTGGTGGGTTACGACGCGAGCACCGGAACGTGGAGCGACAGCGGCACGTTCAGTGATACCGACGGCGGCGAGCAGGACTACGCCGAAACCGAACAGCTTTAATACGCCCAGGAGAAACCCACAATGCCCAAGCCCAAGAAGGGCCGCCGGTTCGGCGGCTCGGCGTCGCACCAGAAGGCGATCTTCGCCAACCTGGCCACGGCGCTTTTCGAGCACGGTCGGATCACGACCACCGAGGCCAAGGCCAAGGCGGTTCGTCCCTATGCCGAGAAGATCATCACCAAGGCGAAGGGCGGCACTCTCGCCGACCGTCGTGAGGTCATGAAGGACATCCGCAGCAAGGACATCGTCCACGTGCTGTTCGCGGAGATCGGTCCCTCGTTCGAGGGTCGCGAGGGTGGCTACACGCGTATCACCAAGGCGCTGCCGCGCAAGGGTGACAACGCGCCGATGGCCATCATCGAGCTCGTCCGCGAGAAGACCGTGACCAACGAGGCCGATCGGGCTCGTCGTGTCGCCGCTTCGCAGAAGACCGAAGAGGCTCCGGCCGCTGAGGTCGTCGAGGAGACCGTCGCCGACGAGACCGTGGCTGATGCCCCGGCCGCCGACGAGGCCACCGAGGACAAGAAGGACGCCTGATTCTCAGGAGTTCTGCCGAGCCCGTCACCCTTCGTGGGTGGCGGGCTCGGTTCTTTCTGTGCGCGAATTCAGGAGAATGCCATGGATGAGACGTCGACTCGGGTGCGGCTCGGGATCAGTTACGACGGCACCGATTTCACCGGCTGGGCACGTCAGCCGGGGTTGCGCACGGTGCAAGGTGTGCTCGAGGAGTCGCTGTCGAAGGTGTTGCGTGAGCCACTTGCGCTGACGGTCGCCGGACGTACCGACGCGGGCGTGCACGCCGAAGGTCAGGTCGCGCACTTCGACACGGTGGCCGAATTCGACGCCGACAAGTTGATGTACCGCATGGCCAAGTTCCTGCCCAAGGACGTGCGGATCACCGAAATCCGCACCGCCCCTCCCGAATTCGACGCGCGCTTCTCCGCGATGCGCCGCCACTACGCCTACCGGCTCACCGCTGCCCCCTACGGCGCGCAGCCGTTGCAGGCGCGCGGGGTGGTGCCGTGCAAGCCCGGCGTAGACCTCGAGGCCATGCGCGCCGCATCCCGAAACCTGTTGGGCCTGCACAACTTCGCCGCTTTCTGCCGCCGCCGCGAGGGCGCGACCACCATCCGTGAACTCCAGCGCTTCGACTGGGAACGCGACGGCGACCTGCTCACCGCCTACGTCAGCGCCGACGCCTTCTGCTGGTCGATGGTTCGCAGCCTCGTCGGCGCGGTCCTCGCGGTCGGCGAAGGCCGCCGAACGCCTGAATGGACGAAGGCCCTGCTCGCCGAGACCGAACGATCCAGCTCGGTCACCGTCGCCCCCGCCCACGGGCTGAGCCTGATCGCCGTCGACTACCCCGCCGACGCCGACCTCGCCGCCCGCAACATCCAAACCCGCGAAACCAGAACTGTGCCGGCACCCGAAGGCGGCTGCTGCGGCGATTGATTGCCGTATCCGTTCTCGCAGTGACATCGCATCGGCCGAGTGGCGATTCGATTGTTATTCACTACAATTCCGGCCGATAGAAAGAAGGCGGCTTCTTTGCAACTGTGTTGGTCTTCGGTGGTGGCGCTCACCTTATCGGTGTGGTGAATGGTGGCGATGCTAGGTTTCTCTCAGACGATGGATACCTCCTCGGCCGCGTCATTCGATGAATGGGAAACGGTAATGGCGAGTGTCGAAGTGCTGTACGTCGGTATCTGTCTGTCGGGCAGCGGGCGGATCACGCAGGGCAGCCGAATGGCCGAATTGCGGCCGGGCGAAATCGTATTCGTCGACGGTAGGCGCCTCCGGGCGAGCCTGCGCCCTGTCGCGGTGGAATAGCGATCGGGCGATGACGGCGTTCGAGGGTTTTCCCGAGATCTGCTCGACTGCGCAGATCGCCGAGCCGGACGCGTTCGGGTACTGGGAACAGCTGGTTGCCGGCGCGCTCACCGAGGTGTCGATCGCGCCAACCGTGCCGCGCGCGTTCGAGGGGCGGATCAGGTCGGCCGATTTCGGTGATGTCGCGGTGGGCACAGTGCTCGCCGAGGGGCACGAATTGCGCCGGACGCGACGGCACATCGCCAGGGCCGACGATTTCCATGTCATCGGTAGCGTCGTCCTCGCCGGGCGCGCCCAGGTGGAGCACGCGGGACACCGCGTCGAGCTGACGCCGGGCGCGATGATCTTCTACGACACTGCGCAGCCGATCCGGTGGCGCTCGGACGGCCTGATCGAGGATCTCACCGTCCGGGTGCCCCGGCAGCAGGTCGTCGACTATCTGGGGGTTCGTGCCGACGTACTGCCTGCCGGGATGGTTCTCGGGGAGGGTGGCGTCGGGCTCATGCTGGCCAGATTCTTCCAGCGGGTCGCACAGTTGCACAGCACGGACCCGGCGGCGGCGGCAGTGCTCGCGGGCAGCGGCATCGATCTCCTCGGTGCGGCGGCCACCATCGCGGCGGGCGGGCGACCCGGCCGGGCGCAGACCGCGGCGGTGAACGAACAGCACGTGCTGGACTTCTTGCGGGCCAACTTCACCGACCCAGGTTTGACGATCGAGCGGATCGCGGACGCCTGTGGGGTGTCGCGGCGCACGCTCTATCGGGTGGTCGCGGAGTTCGAGGGCGGACTCGGGGCTGTGCTGCGCGGCTTGCGGCTCGAACGGGCTCGGGTGTTACTCGCGGCCGCCGATTTCCGGTCGGTGGCGGCAGTGGCAACCGCGTCGGGATTCGCCACCGAGCGACAGTTCTATCGAGCGTTCCAGGCGGAGACGGGCATGACGCCGGGCGAATACCGAATAGTTGCCCGTTCCGGCACTCACATCGGCTGACACTGGCGCCACGCCCGGTATAGTGACATGCCTCACATGGAGTATTTACCTTGAAAGACTCGCACTGGATACCCGCTGGAATTGCCAGTGATAGACGCCTTTAGGGTGACGTCCAACCATCCCGTTCGGAAACTTTCGATGGAAACGAGTCGGTCGATCTGGCAGGCTCTGTTCAGGGCGAGCTCGCCGATTGTGCGACGCCAACTGTTTGCTGTTCGGTTCGGATAGGGAGCGAGGTGGTTGGCATGGCGGTTGCGGAGACCCGCGCCGGGGGAAGCGAATCGTTTGCCGAATGGGAGTCGCTGCTCTCGGAGAGCTATGTCCCGCTGATGGTCGACCCGAGAGGTGAGGGCGGCTTCCACGGCCGGATCGAACGCACCAGCCAGCCTGGCTTCGATCTGTCGACGGTCAGCGCGGGCGCCCAGCGCATCCGCCGCACCCCTCGCGGAATCGCGAAGACCGAGGGCGAATTCCTCCTGGTCTCCATCCTGACCGAAGGTTCCGGCCTGCTGCACCAGGACGATCGGGTGGCGTTGGTGCGGCCCGGCGACATGGTCTTCTATGACACCTCTCGCCCGTATCACTGGGATCTCGGCGGACCGTGGTCGCAGGTCGTGGTGCAGACACCGCTCGAGGTCCTGCGCCAGCAACTGGGCTCCGGCAATTCCCCGTTGCCGACCGCGGTGACGGTTACCGCCGACAGCGCGGGCGGGGTGGTCGCCGGCTTCTTCCGCGATCTGGCCCGCGTCCAGCAGAGCGCCCCTGGCCACGCGACCGTGCTGGCCGACAGCGGTGTCAAACTGCTCGCCTCCGCGGTCCGGCTGGCCTCGGGGGACATTCCGTCGGGTGAGCCCGCGCAGGCGTTGTCCCGCGAGCAGGTGCTCGCTTTCATGCGAACCAGATGCGCCGATCCGAGCCTGACGATCGACGACATCGCCCGAGCCTGTCTGGTGTCGCGACGAACGCTGTACCGGCTGTTCGGTGACGTGGAGGACGGGCTCAGCGCCGTGCTGCGGCGTATGCGGGTGGAATGCGCGCGCACGCTGCTCGCCCGCTATCCCAGCCGGGCGACAGCGACCGTCGCGCTCGCGTCAGGCTTTGCGTCCGAACGCCACTTCTTCCGTGCCTTCCGGCTGGAGACCGGGATGACGCCCGGCGAATTCCGCATGATCGCGACGAGTGCGCTTATCTGATCGCGCCTTTTCCTCACAAGACCGTCTGGCCATCGCCACGCCCTTTCCGTCGACGGGTTCGACGGGCCGCGAGGGGTATTCGACTGTCCGCTGGTGTCGAGCACCCTTGAATAATGGTCGGCGCTTCGGCAAGCTCTTAGCAAGACTCATGTCGAGGTTTGCATCGAACCCAATGGCGTGCGCCGAAACCGATTTCCGGCCGTAAACGGCGGATTGGCACAGACGGTCAGTTGCCTGGCACAGGATGACAGTTTGTGTGGCGCCATTCTGCGAGAGAGTGAATTGAACAATCTTCACTGGTTGAGCGACAAGGGGGCACGATGAGTCGGGTACGCGTGGCAGCGGTGCAAGCCGAGCCGAAGTGGTTGAATCTGTCCGCAGGAGTCGAACAGACAATCGAATATATCGAGTCGGCCGAACGGGGCGGCGCGCAACTGATCGCTTTTCCGGAGACCTTCCTGCCCGGATTTCCGTGGTGGATGTGGCTCAATTCGGTCGACTGGGGTGAGGAATTCCTGGCCAGATACCTGGCCAACGCGCTGACCGCCGACGGCCCGGAACTGCGTGCCATCGCCTACGCGGCCCGCCGTAAGGGCCTGCACGTCTCGATCGGCTTCGCCGAGCGGGCCGGCCGTGAGGTCTTCATGTCTCAGGCCTTGATCGATGCCGACGGCACCATCGCCGTCGCTCGCAAGGCTGAACCGACCGGGCTCGAGCGCACTGTCTTCAGCGTTTCCCCAGGCGGGGGACCGCTGGTCCGCGACACCGTGCACGGCCGGATCGGTGTGCTCGGCGGCGCCGATCATCTCCGCGCGGACCTGCGCGGACAGATGCACGATCAGCGCGAGCAGATCCACGTGTCGGCGTGGTCGGGCTTCACCGTGTACTACGGCGAGGGCAAGGAGTGGGGGCCCGATCTCAATACCGCCGCCAGTGTCCGCTACGCGATGGACGGGTCAACCCATGTCATCGCGCCCGTCGCGGTCGTGCCGGTGGCGGGCTGGGAGGTTGTCGACGCGCGCACGCCCGAGCGGCGCCTGCTCCGTGGCGGTGGCGGGGTCTCGCGGATCTTCGGACCCGGAGGGCTCGAACTCGCCACGCCACTCGCGGAAGGCGAGGAGGGGCTGCTCTACGCCGATCTCGATCTCGGTCGCGCCCTTCGCAAGGCCACCGCGGCTGCGCCGCGCGGCGAGCGCTTGCAGCCTATGCGGGTGTCGAGCGGTCGGGTCGTGCGGCGCGAGCCGGTGCGCGCCGGACTGGCCGGGGCATAAGGCGATGGCCGCGGCGTACCGCATTGTCGATGGTTGTTTCGCAGCGGCATATTCGCCGTGATCGCTGCGAATCGCAGGTTACTGAAGGGGCTTTCGCAGAAGTATCTTCGCTGGTGGCGTGCATCAAATGTTCCCATTGAGAGGGTGTGCCGAAGGGGCTATTGTTGGCCGATGTCGTAGAGGCGGCTATGTCTGAGCTGGCGGAGGTTGGCTGCCGATGGCGAACGAACCGACGACGCTCGAGTTCTCGGCGACGACGCCCCGGAGCGTGGAGTTCGAGCAATGGGAAGCGTTGATGACGCAGACCTATTTCCCGCTCGCACTCGACCCCACCTTGGACGCACCCACGTTCGGCAGGCTCACCAGCAGTGCGCTGCCCGGTGTCGCCGACTTCTCGCTGACCGCGCTCGCGGGTGGGAATCAGGAATTCCGGCGCACCAAGACCCATGTGGCATGTGCGGATGAGGAATACCTGCTGGTCAGCATTCAGGTCGCCGGTCAGGCCAGGCTCACGCAGGACGGCCGCTCGGTGCTGCTGAAGCCGGGCCAGATGACGTTCCTCGACACCGCGCGACCCTCGCTCTGGCACGACAGCGTGTCCTACGAGCAGGTGTGCGTGCGAGTGCCGACACGGCTGCTCCGCCTGCAGCCGGGGCTCGGCGAGGTGCGCATACCGACCGCCACCGTGATTGCTCCGGACAGCCCGGCGGGTGTGGTGGCCACCTACTTTCGTGAGCTCGCCCGGGTCCGCGCGCAATCGCCCGCGCAGGCCGACATCCTGGCCAGAAGCGCGCTCGACCTCCTCGGCTCGGCGGTGCTGCTCGCTTCGGGGAGCGAACCTACCGAGGCCCCCGCCGACGCGCTCAGTCGCGAACACGTCATGGTCTACCTCCGAAAGCATTGCACCGAACCGGAATTGACCGTCGACGAGGTTGCGGCAGCCTGCCACATCTCGCGCCGCACACTGTTTCGGATCTTCGACGGCACCGGCGACAGCCTCAGCACTACCCTGCGCAGACTGCGAGTCGCGCATGCGCAGAAGCTGCTGGCCCGCAGCAGAAGCCACCAGCCCGCGGCGGTCGCTTTCGCCTCGGGATTCGCCTCCGAACGGCACTTCTATCGCGTGTTCCAGCGGGAAACCGGAATGACGCCCGGTGCATATCGGCAGTCGCGCTTCGGGTGATCAACGTGGCACCGATTGTCAGCGGCTTGGCGCGGTAGGGCTGTAAGCACGATCGTTCTTGCATCACACTGGATTTCGTTGGAACAGTGCGGTGCGAGGGGCGATCCACGATGTCGATTCGGATCAGGGCGGCAGCAGTGCAGGCCGAACCTGCGTGGCTGCATCTGCCTGCCGGTGTCGCGCAGACGATCGGGTTCATCGAGGACGCGGGCGCCGGTGGGGCGCAGCTCATCGCGTTTCCCGAGGTCTTTCTGCCGGGGTATCCCTGGTGGCTGTGGCTGAACTCGGTGGACTGGGGGTCGGAGTTCCAGTCGCGGTATCTCGCCAACTCGATGACCAGAGATGGCGCCGAGATGGCTGCCATCGCGGACGCGGCACAGTGGGCCCAGGTGCGGGTGGTGCTCGGGTTCGCCGAGCGGGCCGGCGACGAAATCTATATGTCGCAGGCGATGGTGAGCCCGGAGGGGCAGGTGCAGGTGGCGCGCAAGCAATGGCCGACGCCACTGGAACGTGAAGTCTTCGCCGACGGTGTGGCGCCGTCGGAGGTTTACCACACTGAACTGGGCCGGGTCGGCGTCCTGGGGGGAGCCGATCATCTGTGCCCGGACCGGCGCGTGGACCTGTGGCGGGAGCAGGTCCACGTTGCCGCGTTCTCTGGATTCACCGTGTATCACGAGGTCAGCGACGACATCGTGCTCGCGGTGAACAGCAAGGTCGCCGAACAGTACGCGCGCGACAGTGGGGTCGTGGTGATCGCGCCGACGGCGCTCGTTCCGATGACGGGCTGGTCGGTCGTCGACGCGCGTTCGCCGCAACATCTGCTGCTCAGCGGCGGCGGTGGGGTGGCCAGGATCCTCGGCCCGGACGGCCGTGATCTGGTGCGGCCGTTGCCGCCGGGCAAGTCGGGGCTGCTGTTCGCCGACTTCGTCATCGACGAGGCGGCCAATCCGTGGACCGACGGACAGGATTGCCTGCGTGCGGGCTAGCGATTCGCCCCGCGTTCGGTGCTACCCGGCTTCAGGACCTGACCAACCGTGCGATCGCGTCGGTGGCCTCTTTGATCTTGGCCTCGGCCTCGGGTCCACCGGCCACCGCGGCATCGACCACGCAGTGCGAGATGTGGTCCTCGAGCAGCCCCATCGCGACGGCCTGCAGCGCCTTGGTCATGGCGGAGACCTGGGTGAGGATGTCGATGCAGTATTTCTCCTCTTCGACCATCCGCTGGAGCCCGCGCGATTGGCCCTCGATGCGGCGCAATCGCTTGAGGTAGTCGTCCTTGGCGGTGATGTAGCCGTGGCCTGCGTGGCCCGCGTGCTCGTCGCCGGTCGCGGTGTCGGGGGTGGGTGTTGTCACCGTAGGTCTCCTCGCCTGCCTGGTAGCTCGCGTGGCGAACTAATACCCCCCTAGGGTACAGTTCCGCGGTGGAATTGTCAGATGGCAGGTCCCCGGTGCTGCGCGCGGTCGGCCAGGACGGAAGAATCGGCGCTATGAGTTCGCTTCCCCGGCCCGCACTCGCCGTCATCGGCGGCAGCGGTTTCTATGACTTCTTCGACCACGACGCGGTGCACGTCGAGGTCGACACACCGTATGGCGCGCCGAGTGCGCCGGTCGCGATCGGGGAGGTCGAAGGCCGCGCCGTCGCCTTCCTGCCGCGGCACGGCAAGCAGCACGAGTTCGCCCCGCACACCCTGCCCTACCAGGCGAATATGTGGGCGCTGCGGGCACTCGGGGTACGCCGGGTGTTCGCGCCGTGCGCAGTCGGCAGCTTGCGCGCCGATTGGGGTCCGGGCACCGTGGCGGTGCCGGATCAGCTCGTCGACCGGACCTCGGGTCGTCCGCAGACCTACTTCGACGGTGGCGGCGTCCATGTCTCCTTCGCCGATCCCTACTGCGACGATCTGCGCGCCGCGGCGGTGAAGTCGGCGGGTGGGCTCCGAGTCGAGGATTCCGGCACGATGGTCGTGGTGCAGGGCCCGCGCTTCTCCACCCGCGCCGAGAGCCGCTGGTTCGCCGCGCAGGGCTGGGACCTGGTCAATATGACCGGACATCCCGAAGCCGTCCTCGCCCGTGAACTCGAAATGTGCTACGCCGCAGTCGCTCTCGTCACCGACTTGGACGCCGGTCTCGAAGAGGGTGCCGGCGTGCACGCGGTCGACGTGTTCGCCGAGTTCAAGAAGAACCTCGGACCGTTCAAGGAGCTCATGCGGCGCGCGATCAGCGCGGTCGACGGCACCGACACCTGCGAGCGCTGCCAGGTGCATGCCGGGGTATCGCTGCCCTTCGAACTGCCCTGATCATCCCGGCGGCGCGGTGACCTGCAACTGAGCGAGCATGAAGGCAGGGGCCGCGCCGGCGCTGGGCAGCGGTGACACCTCGACGTCGACGGTGAGCCAGCCGCCCGCCTCGGCCGCCAGCCGCAACCCGCTCAGCCCGGCGTGCGTGGCACCGGCCAGTACCTCGGCGCGCAGCGCGGCGATCCTGGGGCGATCGTCGGGGTGCGGGACGGTCCGCTCGTCGACCCCGCGCCACGTGAGCCCCGGCATCGGCTCGGTGACCCACCGCACCGCGCGGACCTGCGCGGTGTCGAGGATGACCAGATACAGGCCGGGCCGCGATTCGCGCAGCAACTCGAGCGTCGTGGCCTCGAACGACTTGTGTTGTGGGGCAATACTGTCGGTGACATCGACGGCGACCCCACGCCACGCGAACCGCTGCTGATCGCCGCTGCCGTTGCGCGCGGCCACCAACAGCGAGCGCGGGCCGATCCCCGAATGCACGGTGGCGACTCCCGACCATCGGCTCCGGGGTTCCGAACGGTACAGCGCGGCAACGAATTCCAGGGCGCGATCGAACCGCTCGACACGCTGGAACGGCTCGGCACCGCTGTAGTCGACTGGTGCGGAACCGAAATGGGGTCCGAGCCCGGCGGGATGGGTGCGCATGACGCGGGCGTGCGCGTCGACCTGGAACGGGGCGACGCGTAGTTCGTCCGCCGGCACCTCCGGCCCAACCCACACCTTCACCGCATGCGCGGGGGATCCGGGCCACAGCACCGGCACAGCGCGAAACCGCAACTCCGACCACGGATTACGCGACTTCGGCAGCACCTCATCCACCGGTGCGCCGGTATCGTGCGCGGCCGCGATCAACGGCTGCAGCCGCGCCGGAATCGCCCGCTGATACGACGCCCACTCGCGCGGCGTGGTGCCCGCGGTCAACATCGACCAAGTCTGCGGTGTCCCCAATGTCTCCACCAACTGCCAACGTCCGACAATCACGCGACCCCCTGCGCCCCATGAACGAAACCGACCGCCCCTATCGTGCACGAGTCGACGAGCGGCTCCGGGACCGGGGCATTGGCGTGTCGATAAGCTCGGCGGCATGAACGCACCGCTGCGGTTGGAGATCATCGTCGCCAGTACCCGACCCGAGCGATTCGCGCCCGTGGTGGCCGGTTGGCTGGTCACCGCGCTGGGCGAGCGGCCGGAATTCGAGGTGGGGGTGCTCGATCTGCGCGATCTGGCGCTGCCCGTCGACCTCACCGAGACGCCGGAGGTCGCGGCGTTCCGGGCCAGGTTGGCCGTGGCGGACGCGTTCGTCGCCGTCACCTCCGAGTACAACCACGGGTACCCGGCTTCGCTGAAGACCGCGCTCGACAGCGCCAAGCACGAGTGGCGGGCCAAGCCGATCGGGTTCGTGTCCTACGGCGGCCTGTCGGGTGGGTTGCGCGCGGTCGAGCAGTTGCGTCAGGTGGTCGCGGAACTGCACATGGTGTCGGTGCGCGAATCGGTGAGCTTCGCCCAGGCCAAACGCCGCTTCGACAAGACCGGCATGACCACCGACGACGCCGCGATCGACGCGTGCGACCGCATGCTGAACCAATTGGCCTGGTGGGGTACAACTTTGCGCGCCGCCCGCACCGTGGAGCCCTATCCGGGCTGATCCGCTGAGCAGGATCTCCGCCGGGTGGATTGATCAGGCCGAGGCCATCGTGCGCTGACCGCGCGGCTGGCCGATATAGGTCGACTCGCGGGGGATCGACACCAGCGTGAGGTTCACCCTGGTCGTTCCCGTGCGCAGAACGACGCGGTTGCCGATCGCGCCCGGCTGGAAGATCTCCAGGTCGGGGCGAGAAGCGGGCCAGCCGTTCGGATCACCGGTGAGGTAGATCGTGGTGACACCGGCGTGCGGGGCAGGTGCGAGCACACCGTCGACGACCGTCGCGGTGAAACCCGCGTCGGACTGGTGTGTTTCGACCGCGATGGTGAGCCGCTCCGGATTGCCGACGGTGGTCACCAACTGCTCCCAGGCCTGCGCCCGATCGGTGCGCACCAGTACCCGCTCGCCGACGGCAAGCGCGCGGAACACCAACTGCTGGGCCAGATACAGCTCACCGGCCACATACACGGTGGAGATACCGACACCGACGATCCTGGTGGCCACACCGTTGCCCTCGTCATCGGAGCCGAGCAGCTGCCCGCAGCCCGACGACGGAAGATGCAGCGCGCCGATGACATCGATCGGGTACTCGATGGTCGGGATCGTGTCGTCGACACCGGGAACCGCGATCGGCAGGTGCGCCAGCAGCGCGTCGCGATGCCGACCGCTCATCGACACCATGCCCTTGGCCTTGGTCTTCTCGGGAAGTTCGCGCGCGGTCAGTCGCCATGCGGCACCGACGCTGACGGATTCGGCATCGCTACCGGGACGCAGCCGCACGGCGACCGTGGTACCCCGGGACGGCGCCACCCACAGCTGCGCGAGCAGATCCGAACCCAACTGCTTGGGATCCACCGCACTGCCGATATTCACCGCGTTGCCGATCTCGGCGTACTTCCACCGTTGACTCAGCGTGCGCGGATCGAGACCTGCGGTGATCTGCTGTACGGCCTTGCGGATCTCCGGCGCGGTGAGGATGCGCGCGTTGCAATCGGCGTCTTCGAGCGTGCGCATGATCCGCTGGGTGGCGATGGTCACCGAGCGGGACGCGCCGTCGGTGCCACCACCGCGACGGGCCGTCGCATCCGGGCAGTTCACCGCGTCGAAACTGATCGCGAGCCACACCGTGCGGTGCGCGGTCGCGGGCAGCGGGCCCAGCAGCGATTCGTAGATCGCGCCCGCGGGCGTGCCGGACCGGCTGCGGTGACCGTGGCTGATGATGTCGATCCCGCTGAGCAGGATGTCGTGCTGGTTGAGGCACGCGGCCAGTTCGGGCAGCGGCAACAGGTGCGAGGCGTGCACGGCCGTGCGGGCGATTCTGGTCAGCCCGCCACGCGGCGGCAGCACCTCGACGACGGTGACCACGCGACTGCCGTCCCAGTACAGACCGAGCGAACGGCCGTCGGTGTCACGGAAGTCGACGGTGTCGCCGAGCGTGTATTCGCGCTTGCCGGAATAGCGGCGCATGGTCGAGATCCAGTCGAGGATCGTGCGCTTGCCGAACGGGATCAGCGGCACGGCTGCCACCGCGATGGCGATGCCGAGCGCCGGCAGTGGGTCGAGCCCGCAGATCAGCGCAACAACCCCCGCGATCAGGCCGAGGACCTGCGCAATGAGTAGGTGCGGCAGCGAAATCCGACCGAACAGCGGGCGCGGTCCCGCCCCGGTGAACTCAGCCATTCGTTCCTCCCCCAGGTACCCGATTGTCGATCGACCGATGGCCGAATGCGAACAACTGCTGCCGGGAACTGTACTGTGTTGCCCGGACGAGAGCACTGTTCGGGGGAGGAACCAATGCCTTCAAAACCCACAACGCGCTGGCAGGTCAGCGGATACCGCTTCCTGGTGCGGCGAATGGAGCACGCCCTGGTGCGCCGGGATGTGCGGATGTTGCACGACCCGATGCGCGCGCAGACCCGTGCCTACGTGGTCGGACTGGTGCTCGGCATCGTGGTCCTCGCCGGTTGCGGCGTACTCGCGCTGATCAAGCCGCAGGACAAGATCGGCGACAGCAAGATCCTGATCGCCAAGGAATCCGGCGGCGTCTACGTGGTCGTCGACAATGTCGTGCACCCCGCGCTGAACCTGGCCTCGGCCCGGTTGGCGGCCGGTGAGGCGTCCAAGGCGTCGATCGTCAAGGAATCCGAGCTCGGCAAGAAGCCGCGCGGTCAGCTGATCGGCATTCCCGGCGCTCCGTCGTCGATCCTCTACGACAAAAATGGCAAGGGCCGGGCGTGGACGGTGTGCGATCGGCTCAAGTCCGACGGCAGCGCCGATCTGACGACGTCGGTGCTGGCCGGTGACCCGAGTCTGGGTGATAAGGCGTCGAAGGTGGACGAAGGCAAGGCGTTGCTCGTGAAGGGCAAGGATTCGGTCTACCTGGTCTACGACGGCAAGCGCGCCCGCGTGAAGATGGACGATCCGGCCGTTACGCACGCCCTCGGCATCACCGGCCTGACTCCGCGTCCGATCGGCGAGGGTCTGCTCAACGCGATTCCCGAAGTGCTGCCGCTGATCACGCCGGTCATCGACAACCCCGGCGCCACACCGTCTTACAACGTGAGCGGCCACAAGATCGGTGACGTGGTCCAGATCTTCAACGAGTCCAACCAGAACTTTGTGGTGCTCCAGGACGGGCTGCAACCGATTTCGGCAGTGACCGCCCAGATCATCCGCAATTTCTATCCAACGGTCATGGCGGGCACCACTATTCAGTCCACCGACCGAACCTTCGCGCCGACGGTGCAGCATCCGCTGAAGGTGCAGGACTACCCGCGTGACCGGCCGACGCTGATCACCGCCAAGGACCAGCCCGTCAGCTGCATGTCGTGGAAGCCGATCGCGGGCGCCACCGACAACGCCGACGCCACCGCTCGCGCCGAACTGACCTTGCTCACCGGTATCGACCTGCCGATCCCGGACAGCGCGAAGATGGTCGATCTCGCGCAGGCCGACGGTGCGGGCCCCAACGCGGACACGGTCTTCATCCCGCCCGCTTCGGGCGCCTACGTGCAGTCCACCGGGATCGAACCGAACAGCCGCCGCAAGGACAGCCTGTTCTACATCGCCGACACCGGCGTCCGCTTCGGCATCAAGAACGCCGACGCGGTCAAGGCGCTCGGCCTCGAGGAAGTCACCGCCGAACCGGCGCCATGGCCGATCATCGGGCTGCTCGCGGGTGGGCCGACGATGGGCCGGGAAGAGGCGATGGTCGCGCACGACGGTGTCGCACCGGATCCCTCACCCGCCAAGAAGCCTGTCGCCGCGGTGAATTAGTCGGGCGGGGTCGTCGTGCTGCCGGAACGGAGCTCGGCGACCTCGGTCCGCAAGGCTTTGACCTCCTCGACCAGTTCGCGGAGCATGCTCTCCGCGCGGTCGGCGGCGTCGTCGACGGTCTTGAGTTGTTCGACAACCCAGCTGGTCATGGTGCCGATGGCGAACGAGATCAGGCCGATGCCCAAGGTCATCAGGACCAGCGAGACCAGGCGGCCCTCGGTGGTCACCGGGTAGACGTCGCCGTAGCCCACCGTTGTCACCGAGACCGCCGACCACCACAGTGCGTCACCGAAGGTCTCGATCTTGGAGTCGGGAGCGCCGTACTCGGCGTCGAAGAAGGCCAGACTCGACAGCAGCAGGATCAGCACGGAACTGGTGGCGACGAAGGTCACCAGGCGGGTGCGCGGGTGCGTCGCGCGGTTGAGGGCATCGAGCAACAGCAGGGAAGCCCGGAGCAGGCGCAGCGGCCGAAACGGCGGCACGAGCACGACCAGCAGGTCGAGCGGGTGCTTGCGGATGAAGCGCAGGCGCTCGCCCGACAGCCACAACCTCACCGCGAAATCGACGAAGAACACCGCCCAGATCGCGATATCCGCCAGGAGAAGACCGGTGTCGAGGCGGGGCGACACATCGGTGTCGAGCACCCGCCACGCGTACATGATGACGAACACCACCGCGAGCACCATCAACGGCAGATTGGTCGCGCGCTCCCACCGCTGTCGGCGCGTGAGTGGGCGTTCGGTCGTTGACGAATTCATGCGGCTACCTGGATCGACGGGGTCGGGCCCGCCGACCGTACCTTGCTCTGTGGTCGAGCAGGTCAGAGATCGTCGGCCGACATCCCGAACTTGCGCCGGATCGGGAACGACGCCAGCACACCGAGTACCAGGATGAGGCCGATGGCACCGGAACCGATCAGGGCCACATTGCGCGCGGTGTTGTCCGCGGGCGGCTCGGGTGCGGGCACCGCGAGCTGCTGGCTGCGGGCCGGGCTGGCCTGCTTCGGCGGAAGCTCTTTGGGCACTTCATTCGTCAGCGCGGCGACGGGATCGACGGCGCCGTAACCGATGTACGGATTCCAGCCCTCGGCCGGTGCGTGGGCAGTGGCCTGCAGCCGCTCGATGACCTGCTTCGCGGTCAGATCCGGGAACCTGTCGCGCACCAGCGCTGCGACACCGGCGACATACGGCGAAGCGAAACTCGTTCCGCTGTAAGCCATGTACTTGCCCTGGTTGTCGTACTTGCCGTCGGAGATGCCGGTGGTCCTGGCATCGAGGGACGTAATGCCTTCTCCCGGTGCGGCGATGCCGACCCACGGACCCGGCACGGTGAACGATGACGGTGCGCCGTTGGCGCCGATCGAGCCCACCGAGAGCACGTACTCGTCGTACCAGGCTGGGTTCACGTAGGTGCGGATCGTGCTCCACAGATCCTGTGCGGGCTTGAGTGGGTCGGGCCCGGGATTGCCTGACTTGCAGGCATTGTCGGAGTTACCCGCCGAGCTGACGATCACCACGTCCTTCTCCAGCGCCGCATATCGCACAGCCGCACCGAGTGCGCCGAACGCCGTCTCGTTGGCCGGGGAACTGCTGTTGCAGGCGACGAGAGAGATATTGATCACACTAGCGCCGAAGTCGGCGGCCCGCCTGATCGCGCTCGCGAGCGAGGAGACCTTGCCGTAGCCCTCGGGGAAGTCGTCGGGTCCCTTGTTCCGCCCGGCGCCCTCGGACTGGTAGAGCGAGCTGGTCTGGCGAATGCTGAGGATGCGGGCCTCCGGCGCGACACCGGAGAAGCCCTGGCCTTCGACCTTGGTCGCGCCGATGATTCCGGCGACAACAGTGCCGTGTACATCACAGTCTTCGGTGCCGTCGCCACCGGCGGCCACGTAGTCGCCGCCTGCCCACAGGTCGGGCAGCCGGGGATGCGGTTGCACACCGGTGTCGATCACCGCGACGAGTTGCCCTGCGCCACGGGAGAATTGCCACGCCCGTTCCAGGTCGAGCGAACGTTGGCTGGGCGGGATCACTGCCGTCGCCGTGCTCGCCTGGGTTCGGAAGCACAGTCCGTTGGTACCACTGCCGCGCTCGGTCTTGTCCGGCGGCGCGGCGGGATCTCCCGCGGGCAACATTCCGGGGTCGATAGCGGGCGGCCGATCAGCGAAAGCCGTTCCGCTCACACCGAATCCGGCGTTAAGCCCGACGACAAGAGCAACGGCCGTCAGTCGAAAGCCGAGCCTCACAGCCCGCGAACCAGCGAGTAGAGATCGGCGACCCAGAACACCAGCGGCAGCACCGCGGCGACGAACGCGTACTCGAGCAGCTCGACGGCCCGGCGCATCGGCGGTGTCGCGGACTGGTTCGGCACGATCAGGCCCATCACCAGCGCCGAGATCAGGATCACCAGCGCGGCACCGAAAACGACCAGGGGCTGGCGCATTTCGAGCGCGACGCCGATCAGCATGATCAGCACAATCGCCGAGCCACCCGCGATCAGCACAATGGCCTGCTCGGCGCCCGCGTAGGTGCGGCTGCGGAACATCAGCACCACCGCGCACACCAGGGCCAGCGAGATACCGGGCCAGTACGGATCCTCGGCACCGGCGTTGGTCGACAGCAGCGCGCCGGCGACGGTGACCAGGGTGGTCGCGCTGACCAGGCCGGCGAGGTAGTTGCGGGCCCGCTCCGACCGCGCGCGCAGTGCATCGAGGGTCGGCAGGGCGCGGTGGTCGTCGGGGTCGTCCTCGGTCGGATCGATCGGGGTGCCGGGGGAGGGGACCGGCGGCAACGGCAGTTTGGCCAGCAGCATCGAAACGCGTGGCGAGAGTGACAGCGCGGCCAAACCGAGCGCGGCGACGACCGCGCCGATCCCCTTGGCCGACTGATCGGTGAGCAGCCCCACCAGCGCGGCGGGCACGCCGAACACCGCGACGGTCGCCGCTCCGATGAACAGCGCGAGGCCGATGCCGGTGACCCGCCAAGCGAGCACCGCGATGGCGCCGAGCAGCGCGAATCCGAGCAGCAGATGCGCCGCGCCGTAATGATCGGGGACCAGCAGCATGCCGCCGGTGAACGCGGTCGGCAGCGCACAGCCCGCGAGCACCAGCGCGGCCGAGGCGTCGCGATACATGCGGCTCAGCACCGTGCCAGCCACCACGCAGAGGATCGAGACGAACAACGCCAGCGACCCGGAAACCCAGAACGGCAACGCATCCGGCGCGGCCAGCAGTCCGAAGCAACCGACCAGCATGGTGAGCGCGGCGAGCACCGAACCGGTAATGCGGGCCGTCTTCGGCGTCCAGCTGCGGTAGTGCTCGGCGTCGGCGACCGCGACGTTGTACATGATGTCGTCGAACAGTGGCGTCGGCGCCGCGTGCGAGGCGCTCTCCAGCATGAGCAGCTCGCCGTCGCGCACACCCTGTTCGCCGAGGCTCAGCGAGTTCGAGAACGGGGGGTGGCCGATGCGCGCGAGCACCCATTCGGCCGGCTCGTAGCGTTCGCCGTCGTTGTCGAACTCATTCGAGCGGCTGTGCTGCGCGACCATGTCGACCACGCTGGGAATGACAAGGGCAACCGGTACATCGACCGGAATAGCCATGTCTACCTGCGTGTGCTTGGCCAGAATGGTTACTCGGGCAAGGTCCGGCGCGCGTACGATGCCGCGTGCGGAGTCCTCTTCCACATGATCGAGTCGCGCGTGCGTCAAAACTCCCCCAGTTCCGTCTTAACCTCGTGTTTCCGCTCGACCGCTCAAACGGTCGACAGTTTGCGGAACCCACCGTTCGGACAGCAGAATGCCTGACGAACCATACGACATGTCAGCCGCGACCTCTACACTGAGCCCGTCGCGACGACAGATGAGCGAGTAGTCAAGCAGGGGGAGTCTTCGACCATGAGCACCGTCAGGTTCCAGCGCCGTGCCCGGCGCGAGATGCCGCGCACCCCAGGTGGCGAGGTCACCTTGCAGCCGCCGCCGGAGATCCCGCGGATCACCCCGGGCAGCCTTTTGATGAAGCTGATGCCCGTCGTGATGGTGGTCGGCATGGTCGGCATGATGGCGCTGATGTTCACCACCGGCGGCAAGAACATGATGTCGAACCCGATGTCGATGATGTTCCCGATGATGATGATCATGTCGATGGTCACCATGTTCGGACAGGGTGGTGGCAAGGGCGCCAAGGCCGCCGAGGCCAACGAGGACCGCAAGGACTACCTGCGCTACCTCGATCAGGTCCGTAAAGATGTCGACGAGACCGCCAAGCAGCAGCGCGCCGCCGTCGAGTGGAGCCACCCCGAGCCCGGCCTGATCTGGATGCTCGCCGGCACCAGCCGGATGTGGGAGCGCCGCTCCGGCGACAAAGACTTCTGCCACGCGCGCATCGGCCTCGGTGGTCAGCGTCTGGCGACCAGGCTGGTGGCTCCGGAAACCGGCCCTGTCGAAGAACTCGAGCCCATCGCCGCGGTGTCGCTGCGCCGTTTCGTGCGCGCGCATTCCACGGTTCCCGACCTGCCGACCGCTATCGCGGTGAAGGGCTTCGGCACCGTCGCCCTGGACGGCGACCGCGCCCAGGCGCGCGACATGACGCGCGCGATGTTGTTGCAGCTGTGCATGTTCCAGGCGCCCGACCAGGTGCTCGTCGCGGTGGTCTGTGGCCCGGACACCGCCCGCGAGTGGGAGTGGACCAAGTGGCTGCCCCACACCCAGCACCCCGAGGTGCAGGACGGCATCGGCACCCAGCGCATGTTCTACGGCTCCATCCGCGAGGCCATGAGCGGCCTGCATCCGCTGCTCGGCAACCGGGTGCGTTACTCGCGTAACCAGCCGAACAACCCGAACATGGTGCACGTGGTGATCGTCGTCGACGGCGGTCTGCTCGAGGCCGAGGACGACCAGCTGCGCGAGTCCGGGTACGAGGGTGTCACCATCATCGACCTGTGCAATTACGCACCGCGCCTTGCTGTTTCGCGCGGCATCAAGATGGTCGTCGAAGACGGCGAGTGCCTCGGTCGCGGCGCCACCGGCAACCAGGAACGCTTCGCCACCATCGACCGGGTCAGCGCCGAGCAGGCCCAGCAGCTCGCCCGCAGGCTCGCGCCCTACCGCGCGGCCACCCAGCGCAGCAGCGACGTCGAGACCGACGAGACCGAGACGATCTCCACCTGGTCGCAGCTGATGAGCCTGGGTGATATCGGTAACTTCAACCCGGCCAGCGCCTGGCGTCCCCGCTACGGCCGCGAGCGTCTGCGCGTGCCGTTCGGCATCGGCGCCGACGGTGCCCCGGTGGAACTCGACATCAAGGAAGCCGCCGAGAACGGCATGGGCCCGCACGGCCTGTGCATCGGCGCGACCGGTTCGGGTAAGTCGGAATTCCTGCGCACCCTGGTGCTCAGCCTGCTCGCCACCCACTCGCCCGACCAGCTCAACCTGGTCCTGGTCGACTTCAAGGGTGGCGCGACGTTCCTCGGCCTCGACGGCGTCCCCCACGTCGCCGCGGTCATCACCAACCTCGAGGACGAAGCCGACCTCGTCGACCGCATGAAGGACGCACTGGCGGGCGAGATGAACCGCCGCCAGGAAGTCCTGCGGCAGGCGGGCAACTTCGCCAACGTCTCCGAATACGAGAAGGCCCGTGCGGCAGGTGCCGACCTGGACCCGCTGCCCGCGCTGTTCGTCGTGCTCGACGAGTTCTCCGAACTGCTCACCCAGCACCCCGACTTCGCGGAACTGTTCGTGATGATCGGCCGCCTCGGCCGCTCGCTGCAGGTCCACCTCCTGCTCGCTTCGCAGCGTCTGGAGGAAGGCAAGCTCAAGGGCCTGGAGTCGCACCTGTCCTACCGGATCGGCCTGAAGACCTTCTCCGCCAACGAGTCCCGTCAGGTCCTCGGTGTCCCCGACGCCTACAACCTGCCGAGCACCCCCGGTGGCGGTTACCTGAAGTCCGACTCGGGCGAGATCCAGCGCTTCCAGGCCTCGTATGTGTCGGGTACGTATGTCGGTGGTGGTTCGGCCCGCGAGGTCACCAGTGCCGGCATCGTCGGCGGCGAGATCGATATCAACGCCCGCCCGTTCAACGCGACCCACGTCGGATTCCGTGCGGCCGACCGGGTTCCGGTGCCGGTGGAAGCCGAGTTCGTGCCGGAGCCGGTCGGCGATGAGAACGAACAGATGTCGAACCTGAACATGCTGGTCTCGCGCATCGCGGGCCACGGCCGTCCCGCCCACGAGATCTGGCTGCCGCCGCTCGAGGAGGCGCCGACCATGGATCAGCTCGTGCCGCGCTCGATCCTCACCGGCGAGTTCTCCGCGATCGCGACCCTGCGCGCCCCGATGGGCATCGTCGACCGCCCCTACGACCAGCGTCGCGACCCGTTCGTCGTCGACCTGTCGGGTTCGCGAGGCAACGTCGCGATCGTCGGTGGTCCGCAGTCGGGCAAGTCGACCGCTCTGCGTTCGATGATCATGGCGATGGCGCTCACCCACACCGCTGAGCAGGTGCAGTTCTACTGCCTCGACTTCGGTGGTGGCACGATGGCCAGCCTGCTCGGCCTGCCGCATGTCGGTTCGGTGGCCAGCCGCCTCGACGAGGATCAGGTCCGGCGCACCGTCGCCGAGATGACCACGATCGTCCGTACTCGTGAGGCGAAGTTCCGTCAGCTCGGCATCGAGTCGATGGTCGAGTTCCGTCGGCTGCGTTCGATGGACCCGGCCTCCAGCCCGGCCGCGGCCGGCGCGCACGAGGATCCGTTCGGCGATGTGTTCCTGGTGATCGACGGCTACGGCTCGATCCGCCAGGACTTCGACGCGCTCGAGCAGGTCATCATGAACCTTGCGGTGCAGGGTCTTTCGTATGGCGTGCACGTGGTGATCGCGCTCGCGCGCTGGGCGGAAGCCCGCCCCGCGCTCAAGGACCAGATCGGCACCCGCATCGAGCTCCGCCTCGGTGACCCGATGGATTCCGACCTCGGCCGTAAGTTCGCGTCGCTGGTTCCGCAGGGTCGGCCGGGTCGCGGTATGACCGCCGAGTGCCTGCACATGCTCACCGCGTTGCCGCGGATCGACGGTTCCGCCGATCCGTCGAACCTCGGTCAGGCGGTGGCGAGCGCCGTGGAGACGATCGCCCGGATGACACCGGGACGTCCCGCACCGCAGGTCCGCATGCTGCCCGACAACCTGCCCCGCGAACAGCTGCTGTACCTGGCCGGGAACTGGCCATCACGCGTCGATCCTTCGACCAAGTGCATGCGCATCCCGATCGGTATCAACGAGGCCGAGCTCGCCCCGGTCTACATCGATTTCGCGGAGAGCCCGCACTTCATCATCATCGGTGACTCCGAGTCCGGTAAGACCACGCTGCTGCGCTCGATCATCGAGGGCATCGCGGCGTCGAACACCCCGAACGAGGCGCGCTTCATCGTCGGTGACTACCGCCGCTCGATGCTGGGCATCATCCCCGAGGGCTACCAGGCCGGATACGGTTCCACCGCACCACAATTCACGCAGAACATGGCCGATCTCGCGGCATATGTGGCCAAGCGGACCCCCGGTCCCGAGGTGACGCCACAGCAGCTGCGTGAGCGTTCGTGGTGGACCGGCCCCGAGCTGTATGTGCTCGTCGACGACTACGACCTGGTCGCCACCTCGTCGGGCAACCCGGTCGCCGCGCTCGTCGAGCACCTGCCGCATGCCCGCGATCTCGGCTTCCACCTGATCATCGCCCGCCGCTCCGGTGGCGCCAGCCGCGCCATGTACGAGGCGACACTGGCGCGGATGAAGGACCTCGGTTCGGCCGCACTGGTGATGAGCTGCAACAAGGACGAAGGCGTCATGGTCGGCACCACGCGCCCCGGCCCCAAGCCTGCCGGTCGTGGCACGTTCGTCACGCGTAATACCGAAGGCCTGGTCCAGACCGCCTGGATGCCGCAACCGGAATGACCGTCGTCGAGCTCGTTGTCAGCGAAGCCAAAGTGTGGGCGCGTGGCGCCACCACCCACTGGGATGTCGCGCCGTCGGTTGTGTTGGGCAGCAACGGTTCCGATCTCGTCGTCGGTGAGCCGCTGACCCCGCCCACCCAGGCGGTGTCAGCGGTGCAGTACCTGGCCGGTGGTGTGATCGCGTTGCCGCCTCGGATGCCGACGGTGGGCCAGGCGCTGACCGCGGTGCTCGGGGCGATCATGGACACCCTGCGGGTGACGCCGCTGTGTGAGCGGATAGTCGTCGTGCACCCCACCTCGTGGGGCCAGCCGGAGCTGGACCTGTTCGGTACTGCCGCAGGGCAATTCACCCACGAGGTCGTGTTCGAGACCTGCGCCCTGCGCGCTTCGGCGGTCGACGTCACCGCCAGCCGCAGTCGCCGCACCGCGATCATCGAGTTCGGCATGCTGTCGACCTCGGCGTCGTCGGTCATCTACGACACGAACGGCACCCATGTCGAGGCGGTCGAGGTCGAACCCAACCTCGCGGCCGCCGAACTCGCCGACGAGGACGGCTTCGGCCACCTCACGGCACTTCTCGGCCGCCTGCTCGCCGATCGCCCCGCCGACGTCGTGCAGGTGTTCGGCACCACCGATCCCGCGGTACTGGCCTCGGTGACCGCTGCCATCGAAAGCGTATGCGGCGCAGGGGTACCCGTGAGCCCGCTGACGGGCACCGACCTCGCCCGGCCCACCCAGAAGACCCCGGCCTACACGCCGACCATCCCGCCCGCGGCCGAGTGGATGCAACCCCTGCGCGAGCGCGCCGCGGCCACCAACCCGGTCGATCGTCGTCCCCTCTACCTCGGCGCCGCGGCCTTGGTCGCTGTCGTCGCCGCGGCCGCCATCGGCGGCTTCTTCCTGTTCGGCTCCGGTGACCAGGAGGCGACCGCCGCCGTCGTGCCTACCACCACCACGCCGACGAACATCAGTTCCGCGCCACTGCCCACGTCGTCGAAGGCGAAGCCGAAACCTTCCACCGAAACCGTCGGCCGAGTCGTCGTAGAAGTCCCTGTGGGCTGGCATCGCACCACCGCCACCGATGCCCGCGCCGACCTCGTCCCCGACAACGCCGCCCGCCACCGCATCACCATCACGCAGAAACCGGTCACCCCCGGTGCCGGCTACGACGAGGTCGCCGCCGACCTCACCGCCCAGATCGCCAAGAAACCCGCAGGCACAGTCACCCCCGTCCGCCAAGACGTAGTCTTCGCCGGCCGCCCCGGCCTCTCCTACGAAGAACGCCCCGCCGACGGATCCACCGTCCGCTGGCAGGTGCTTGTCGAACGCGGAGTCCAGGTCAGCATCGGGTGTCAGTACGCCGAAAACGGCTGGGATGGTGTGATGTCCGCCTGCGAGCAGGTAGTCGGAGCGGTCCACGTCGGGCCGTAAGGTTGGCGACCAGCGTCAGTCTGGTAGAAGTCGCACCGGATCACGATGCCGAGTGCGTACGGCATGAAAATGTCTGCGGTCCAGGGTGGCAATCTCGGTCACCCCAAGTCGTTCAGCGACTGCGATGACCGACGCGTCAACTGCGCCCAAAGGGAAGTCCGCGTACTGCCGGACGAGCTCTGCCATCCGAGCCAGGTCTACATCGGTGAGGCCGACCAGCTCAATTTCCCCGGCTGCGACCGACTCCAAGAAACGTGCCTCAGCGCTGGGGCCTACTCGTGTCTCGAGGAAGTAGCAGACCTCGCCGAGCACAGGCCCAGGGATGAGCACAGGCCCGGGATGATGCTCGAGAAACGCCAAACAACGGTCGTGCGCAGCGTCGTTGGCGTTGAGTACCGCTACCAGGGGGCCCGTATCACAGACAATCACTTTGTCTGCTCGCCGCGCTCTTCCCGAAGGTAGTCCTCTGACCTCTCAGCGAGATCGGGCTCGGCGTGCATGAGACCGGCGAACGACAGGCGGCGTCGACGACCGCCAGCAGGCTCGGCGGCTGCATTCGGTTGAGGTCCGTCTGCAACCACTAACTGCAATGCGACAGCGCGGAGCGCACGAGCCTGGCTCGGCGTGAGCCGATCTACCAACCCGTGCAGGTCTTCGTAGTCGTGCGCTGCAGTCATGCCTCGATTCTAGCCGTCACACGCGAACTTGCAGGCCAGAGCCATGTATCGACCTCCAGAACCCGCACCCAAACCTGGGGCCAGCACATTGCTGAGGTCGAGGCTCGGAACGCCGCGCTCGAAGACACACTGGAGGATGCTCCGCAGACCCTCCGGGCGGGCCGGGCCGGAAACTGTTGTGAATAATTCGGTAACCGGCTGCGGTGACACTTTGGGAGTCCTCACCGCCCAAATCGCCAAAACCCGAAGGCTCAGGTCGAGGGTTTCATACTCCAGAACCGGGTTGAGCGATGGTCTCTTCGAGAGTTGACGCGGTGAGGATCTGGCACATGCTGATACTCGTCGATCAGAGACGACATCCGTAATGCGCCTCGGAGCCAGACCAGTCAATATTCCTTCCATGCTGGGGTTATGTCACGTAGATTCCGCGATTTCGGACTCTGGATTCCGCAATTTCGGTCAATATTTTCCGCAACTCCGGGCCGCTGGTTTGTCATGCGAACCCTCCTGCGTAGGGACGGGCCCGCCGGGGCGGACCTATGGCTGGTGGACAGCGGGGGAGACACTGGCCGTCGGCTGGACGAACGTGGTCCTCGCCCCGTCGGGCTCGCCCTCGGTTGGGACTCCGACCGCGCTGATATGTAAAGTTTTCGGCGATTTCTTTGCATGTTGCGCGGACATGTCAAATTTCTTGCAATGATTTTCCCAGGGCCTTCCGTGCCCACAGGTTCATTGATCGCTGGGAGACCGCTCGATTCGGGTTCGGAGGCGTGCGCAAGTACGCTCGCTGCGGGTCGCGTGTTCGTCGGGTGCGGCCTGTGAAATTGGGAGGGGAAACCATGACTTATCCACCGCGGCAGCAAGGTCCGGGTTGGGCGTCGGGGCAGGGTGCGCCGCAGCAGTACGCCGGACAGCAGCCGTATCCGCCGATGCAGCCGCAGCAGGGCATGCAGCCGCAGTACGGTGCGCAGCAGGGTGGTCAGCTCCACCCGCAACAAGGTTGGGGTCAGCAGCCGCAGCAGGGGTGGTCGCCCCAGCCGCCGCAGCAGAACCCGTGGTGGAAATCGCCGCTCGTGTTGGTCGGTGGCGCTGTTGTGGTGGTCGGCGCACTGGTAGTTGGGGTTGTCGCTGTCTCGAGCGGAGGCGACGACGAAGCGGGAACAGTCGCAGCGCCCCCATCCGCAGTCCAGGAAGCACCCTCGGCCCCCACCTCAGCAAAGAGCACCTCCAAGCCTGCGCCAACGACGAGCAAGGCAGCCCCGCAACCTGTTTCGGCCGACGCCAAGACCGTCCTCGAAGCATTGCCCGCACCCCTGCGTGAAGTCGTCGCCGTCAACAACATCACCGAGAAGGCCCCGATCGGCAACGACCCGTACGCAGTGCGAGTGGTGTTCACGGTGCCGGCCAAGAACAGCCTGACAGTAGGGCTCCTGAGGACCGCCGTCGACATCGACCGCTACCCGATCGCCTGGATCGACACCAACCCGGACAAACTGCTCCGTCAGTGGAGCAGTCAGCACCCGGAGTGGCTGATCGACAAGGGCGAGAAGAAGTTCCGCATCGAGGACACGATCCCCGGTGGTGGAGCCACGGTGGAGACCTTCAACACGACGACGAAGCTGTACACGTTGTTGTCGGGATTCAAGGACAAGGAATCCGCCTTGAAGTACGTCGAGCGCGCAGGATTCTAAGAACGCAGAATCACGCGACGGTGAGCAACACTGTCTGTCTGAAGAGGGCCAACTCGAAGTCGCGGCTGCTGTTGAAACAAGTCAGGCCCCGGCTGAGCCGGGGCCTGACTTGCATGGTGCTTGGCTCAGAACAGACCCGCGAGGGCGGTGTCGGTGCCCTTGAGGTCCGAGTTGCCGCTCTGGACGAGCGTGCCCGCGCCTTCAAGGGTGGTGTTGAGCTGCTGCACGTGGGTGTTCCACTGCGCCTGCAGCTGGGTGAACGCATCGTTCGCGTCACCAGCCCAGTTGTTCGTGACGAAGTCGGTGACCTGCTTGTGGAAGTCTTCCAGCTGGGTCATGATGCCGCGGGCATCGGAGACGATGCGCTGAGCACCGGCCTCGACCTCGCCGAAGTTAGCGGAAATCCGCGTGACGTCGTTGCCTGCCATCGATAGCTCCTTACTAAGTGTGGTGGGATCGGATCAGAGTGCGGGCAGGTCGAGCGAGCTGACCTGAGCCTTCACCTGCGAGGCGAAGTCCTGGTCCTGCTCGTCGTACGTCTTGCCAGCATTTCGCAGGCTCTCACAGGTCTCGAGGAGCTTGTCGTTGAGCTTGTCGGCCTGGAAGTAGTAACGCTCCATGAAGGAGTCGAACGCCGCGCGGGCGCCACCACTCCACGTTGCGGTGGTCTGGTCCTCCAGCGCCTTCAGCGCCGTGATCGCGGTAAGCAGATCCTGGTGCTTCGACTCGGAGGTCTTCACGAAATTGTCAATTTCGGTTGCACTGGCACTGAGCTGACCCGCCATGGTGTGTTCCTTCCGGTTGCTGGGAGTCGAGAGCAACTGCTCCGGTCGACCCGTTCATATGATTGGACGCGAGCCAGGGCGAATCGGTTCCCACATCTTCCGAGATTTTTTCGGCCCCCGGGATGACGTTGATGTCCGCCCTGCTGTACCTGCGGATACAGGCCCCGCCGTCGCTCGGCGACACGAGGCCTACATGTCCGCGAATCTGTCCCCCTCCTTCCCCTGCCACAGCCCGAGTCACAAGGCCAGCGGCACTTCGCGTATCACCATACCGATCGCGACGCCGTCTGCACACCCCGCTCCCGCCGTCATTGTTGGACAGGAGCAGGTATGCAACGTCAGCTACTGGGCATTGGCGAAGACGGCGTACTGCGCAGCCGAGCGCTGGTGCGCGTCGTTGATCTGGTGGCTGCTGACAACCCCGACGTACTGCCGGTAACGCACCGAGCAGGAGAACCGCTTGATGTCACTGGAGGTGACCTTGTTCTCGATGCAGGTGGTAGCGGGCACCGCCGAAGGCGAGTTCGCTGGACCGAAGCGTGGGCCCTCGAACATCCCAGCCTGGAACTTCTCCGCAGCTGAGGCGTCGCGTGCCTTGAAAACGGTTGCGTCCCAACCGATCCCGATGTGCTCTACGCCGGTCTCTTGGTAGAGGGCCTGATGTTCCTGTTCCGCACGTTGGACCTGGAGGAAGCCTTGGAGGCCATAGGATGCTGACCGAGTGTCTTCCGGCCCGCCCAACTGTTCGCGGTTCAATGCGCGTTCCAGCACGTGGGCTGGATCGTTTTCGAGCATCAGTATTTCCATCGGCGTGAGCGGCGGCAATTTGTCGAGCCGCGGCAACTGGGCATCCAGGACTCGACTGGCGAGATCCTTCATTTGTGACAGATCGGGAGACGGCAGGCCAACCTGCAGACTGACTACGTAGCTGCCTCGCGCGATAATCGCGGCCATGCTGGGGACCCCGGGCCGCCAGTGTGCATGTGCTGTTGGGTACTTGTCGATAGTCAGCTTCTGGTTCTGGTCAGGGGCTACCTGGAAGTCGAGGAGCTCGACCGATTCGGCCGCACGCCGTGCAGCGTCCTCGTCGGGAAACTGCATGACACGCATCCCAAAATATGTCGGGTTGAGCGAGCGCTGATAATCTGCGAGGACATCATCGCCGGGCGACAGTGTGAACAGATCGAAGTGCTCCTTATCGGTGCTACCGGTGCTGAATCCGTATAGCAACCGGTGCTGCTTGAGCGTAGGTTTCACCGTGTCGCTGAACTCGCTCAATAAGCTTTCGGATGTAAATGAACCCCAAGATCCGTATTTCAAACTCGGATCAACTTCCGTGCCGAGCACGAGATGGTCGGCGAGTCGCATAGCTGCGAGTTCCTGGCCGTTCTTGTAGCCGTGCCTGTACTCGTAGTAGGCGCTAACCGGGAGTGTCTGGTATTTGCCAACATCCAGGGTTCGGACATCGATTTCGCCAGCAACCGCTGTTCCGCCGACGTGAGATCCGCAGCCTGACGCAAAAAGTGACGAAATAATAGCCACGGCTGCCGCTTTAGCAATGTGTTTATGCATAGCCTGTCCTAGCTTCCGCCTGGCTTCTATTTGGAGTTCGCCAATAGTGAGTACTGGGCCGAAATGCGCTGATGTGCATCGGTAAGTTGATTTGCGGAAATCTCGGCTGCATATCGACCGAAACTAATTGTGCAGTAGTATCGGGGATTGGTGCCGCGGAATTTCTCACGATTTTCGTGACACTTGGCCGACGGCAGCCCGGGGGGGCTCGGTGCAACAATGAACATCCGGCCGCGTTCACCCCGTCGCTTCTCGAAAAGTTGCGCGGAATCTGCATTCTTGGTTCGGTATAGCTCCCCGCCATTGAAAGCGGCCACGTCAACGCCTGTTTCGTCGAACAATTTCTGGTCTTCGGTGATGTTGAGCGATACCTGCAATGCGCCGTACTTCTGATATGCAGTAGGTATCGTGGCGCTATTGGTCACGGAGTCGTTAGTGGCAGGGACTGTTATCGCGAGCATTCCGTCGACATCACGGTCCAGTGTCCCCCATTTGTCGCGTGGAGTCGGCGTGAACTTCGACAAACGCGGTTGAATAGCCGCGATGACCTTCTCGGCTCTGGCTTGCATCCCGGGCAGGTCGTCGGATCCGATCTGATCACTGAGGGTGTCTCTGATGATAGTCAGTACCAAGAATTTATCTACTGAATGCCATACGTAGATTGCATCAGCTCGCGGCGTCCATACGGCATGAGATTCCGGAAATCGTGCGAGTCGAGTGCCTTCATAGTTCACCCCGAGAATTTCCTGGTGCTTGGCGCCCAAGGCGCCCACGGCCTTCTTTGCTGCCTCGGCGTCCGTGAACAGAAGCGTGTAGTTATTCAACGACCACGAGAGATTTGTGTTGAAATTCGTTCTTCCCTCGGTGTAATAGCCGGAAATGAATCCAGGTGCGAAAGTGTTGAAATCTTCGCGGCTCATGAGTAGATCACGCGACAATGGATACTGCGATACATCTGTGAAGGTGCGACTCTGATTGAATCTGTTCGTAAAATTCAGCGCTGGATCGATGTCTATTGGTAGGGGCATAACCTCGGCGATGCGTCGCGCTTCGACCAAGGCTGCCTCGTCGTCGGTTTTGGCCATTCCCAAAGGAACTGGTTTGCTCGGGTAGTTTCCCACGTCGAGCCGACTCAGGTCGACCTGCACCTCTGGGGCGGCCACCGGGATCGCTTCGCTGCCCCCGCAACCTGTCGCCAGCAGGCATACGACAGAAACTGTAGCACCTACTGCAGCTCTATATGCTCGCTTTCTCGGCGCGGTTGATGATTTCAGTTCAGAACGCAAAGCATCCCCCATTGTGGTTATTGAAATTCTATCTGATCTTTGTTTTAAGCACGGGAACCAGCTTGCTGATCATCAGTTCCTCGGATTCGGGCGACCAATTCTGCATGGCAGATACCGTACTAGGATCGTCGATAGGGATGACAATTGCGCGCGAACTGGTTATTCCGTACGGGAGACCGAGGAGCCCGCCACCGCCGGCTTTCTCGTCGCTACGCAGCACGATGACGTAGCTATCGTCCGGTGCTTCGAGTGCGCTCGAGCTGTCCGATACCTCTTTGGGTGACGGAACCCCTTCGGTATTCGTGTACTTGAAGTTGTAAACGAAACCGAGTTTCTCCAGGAACTGCGTCTGCGGGCTGCCGGTCAAATAGATTCCGAATTTGTGGGGTTGCTGCGTGACGTTGAGGAGCGTGACAGTCTTGCCCAGAAATTGGGGATTGTCCTTGCGTTCCTGCTCGATCGGCGGCAGCGCCGAAGCCGATGTACTGGTCGTGGTGCCGGTCGTTGGATCGGATCCGCCGGCGGCCCAAATGCCAACGCCGGTGCCGATTCCGACGACGAGTACGAGCGCTGCGCCGATCACTGCCGCGCGCTTGGTCGTGCTGCGGGCGTTCGGTGTGGAAGCTGTCAGACCAGGCAACGACGCTGCCGCCCGCGGATCGGTGTGCTCGCGGGGCGGCATCACCTGGATCGGATACGTCGGCGACGTGTGATGTCCGGTCGGGTTGAAACCGGGGGTGAGCGCGTTCGCGGCCGCGTCGGTGAATTCGCGGCAGGTGGCGAAACGCTCGGCCGGGTTTTTGGCCATCGCGCGGGCGAAGATGTGGTCGATGGCGTGGGGGAGGCCGGGGCGGATTCGGGTGGCCTGGGGTGGGGGCTCGTGGAGGTGGCCCATCATGACCATGGCGGGTTGTGCTGCGGGGTAAGGGTTTTGGCCGGTCAGGAGTTTGTAGAAGGCGCAGGCGAGGCTGTAGATGTCGGCGCGGTGGTCGAGGGCGGCGCCGCTGAGCTGTTCCGGTGGGGCGTAGGCGATGGTGGCCAGGAAGCTGCCGGTTTGGGTGAGTTCGGTGGCGTCGTCGGTGGACTTCGCGACACCGAAGTCGGTGAGGAAGACGCGCTCTTCGTCTTCGTCGCTGTTCGACAGCAGGAAGTTGGCGGGCTTCACGTCGCGGTGCAGCAGGCCGCGGCGGTGCGCGTAGTCCAGACCCTTGCCGACCTCGGTGGTGATGCGCATGGCGCGCAGCGGGGTCATGGCGTGCGGGTCGCGGGCGAGTTCGGCGGCGGCGTCGGTGCCGTCGACGTACTGCATGGCGATCCACAGCTGGCCGTGTTCCTCACCGCGGTTGTAGACCGAGACGATGTTGTTGTGGTCCAGGCCCGCGGCGAGGTTGGCCTCGCGTTCGAAGCGGGCACGGAACTCGGGGTCGCGGCTGAGTTCGGCGCTGAGCACCTTCAGCGCGTCCATCCGTGGCAGGCTGGGGTGCTTGGCCAGGTAAACCGTGCCCATGCCGCCGGCGCCGAGCACCCGCTGCACGCGGTACCCGCCGACGATGGTGCCGTGGCTCATCACCATCTTTTACGATCTCCTGACTCAATGCCGCACACTGCCGCTTTCCCGGCTGGAGCATATAGGACTCCGTCAGGGTCGGCCGGTGTGGGATTATCGGCTGTTGGCGAATAGCGCATATTGCGCGGCCGCACGTTGATGGGCATCCAAAAGCTGGTTGCCGCTTACTATTCCGACGTATTCGTTGTAGGCGAGGATGCAGCTGAAGCGTTTGTAGGCGCTTGGGCGTTTGTTCTCCACGCAGGCGGAATCGGGGAGGTTGGGTGGGCTGGCGGCTTCGCCTTCCGCCTTCCACGGGAACATCTTCTCGGTGACCGCGCGGCGGGCGGTCTGCTCGTCGGGGGTACGGATGGCGATCGAGCGCCAGACGAGGGCTACCTGTTGGGCGCTCATCTTGGTGAGCTGTTCGTCGACGTAGTGGCGATCGGTCGGGAGTTGGTCGCCGGAATAGTGCAGGATGCCGTGTTTGCCGGTGACCACGTAGTAGCCCGAGCCGTCGGGGCCGGCCAGTTGGTCCGGGTTGAGGGTGCGCATCAGCAGGTGGTCGGGGTCCCAGGGCAGGGCCATGACCTGTTCGTCGGTCAACGGAGTGGTTTTGGCGAGTGCCTCGATCTGCTCGGTGTAGGCGTTCGAGGCGAGGGCGGCGAGCTCCTGTTGGTCGGGGGTGGGCACCGACAGCAGAAAGGCGATCACATAGGGGCCGTGGGGGAGGACTGTGCGCAGGAACGGTGAGTCAGGACGCCAATGTGACAGTGCCGCGGGGTGTGCGGGGAGCGCGACTGGTTGGTTGCGGCCTTCCTGCCTGCCGAAGTCGGCGTCATAGAACTCTTTCGCCGCGGCGGCCGCGCGGTCCACGTCCGGGAACTGCATGACCATGGTGGTGGCGGTAAGCCTGTTATCTGCCTTCTTCGTCGGCCAGTCGCCAGAAGTTGTGACGAGTGAATCCTTCGCGGCACCGCTGGATTCGAAGCCGTACAGCATTTTGTGCTTCTTCGCGATGTCCGACATCGTTGGCTCGTCGCCGAGGGCTGACGGCATCAGGCCGGCGGAGAGGGTGGTCGCGCGTTTGCCGTAGATCATCTGGGCGTCGATCTCGCCGGAGTTGATCACGTAGTCGGCGATCCGCATCGCCGCGACCTCGTACATCTCGTAGAAAGGGGGAACGGGATCGTCGTCGTGGGCATTGAGTGGCTCGGTGGGGTACGAGCCGACGTCGAGGGTGCGGACATCCAACTCGCCGGGCAGCGCCTGCCCTGCCAGCGTTGAGCCGCACGCAGTCAGGACGGTGGTCAGGGTGGCGGCGAGCAAGGCGTATCTGATTCTCATCGGGCGTTCACCAACAATGCGTACTGGGCGGAGATTCGCTGCTGAGCGTCGAGGAGTTGATTCGACCAGACGTAGGCGGCGTAGCGGTCGTAGGACACCGTGCAATAGAAGCGGATCGCGATCCGTTGCTGCCTGCCGATGTATTCCTTGCACTGGGCGCTGGGCAGGTTCTTCGGTGGCGCGGAGGCGGTGAATTTGCGGGTGACGCCGCCGAGCTCGTCACGGACACCCTGGGCGCTTGCGATGTCGCGGGCGCGGTACACCTCGGCGCCGTCGTTGGCGTAGAGGTCGATGCCGTAGTCGTCGATCATTTTCGCGGCGCTCACCGGGTTGGAGACGAAATGGCGGGCGGTGCGGCCCGCGTAGACACCCGGCGGGTTGATCCAGGAATCCTCACGGGGGCGGGGTGCGGTGCGGCCGAGCATGCCGTCGCGATCGCGCTGCAAGGTCATCAGGTCGCCGGTGGTGGGAGTGAACTTCGCGACCGAGGGGACGATCGTGTCGAGGCTCTTGCGGGTGAGATCGAGCATGGCCTGTTTGTCGACCTTCTCCAGCCAGATCTTCAGGTAGTCGTAGAACCAGGTGTAGATCACCAAATGGCCGGTGGCGAACCAGGATCCGATCGACTGCTGGTCGGGCTGCCAATGCGCGATCGCCGCGGGATAACCGGGTATCTCGATGCGCTGATTGTTCGGGGCGTAGCCGAAGTCGAGCTTCTCCAGCTCGATGGCGGCGTTGGTGGCTTTCTGCGCGTCGGGGAAGATCATGACCGCGTTCACCATGTCGAGTCCCATATTGTTGGGCTCGGTCTCCGCTGAGCTCACGAATCCGCCGATGAAATCGGGGGCGATCTCGGCGAAGCGGTCGACGGCCATGATCTTGCCGAGCGAGGCTTCGGCATCGAGGAAGACCGACGCGATCGACGGATTGGTGTGCACGAACCGGGGGTCGATATCGGCGGGCGTCGGCACGAAGTCGCCGAGGCGTTCGGCCTCGATGAAGCGGCCCTGGTCGATGTTCGCGACCGTGCCGATCTGGCGGGGCTGGGTCGGATAGTTGCCGACGTCGAGGGTGGCGAGGTCCACGGGAGCGTCGGTGGCGACGATCTCGTCGGGACCACCGCAGGCGGTGACGACAGTGGTCAACAGTGCGGTCGCCAGGACTCCGACGACTTTCGTGGCTCGCAACGCGATCATTCCTCCCCGAAACGATTGTCGGCGGAATCCTACTTCACCGCTTTCGAGGAGTGGGGCTGAGCGAACTCACAAGCTGGCCAGCAGGGTTCGATGCTGTAGGTCAATATGTGTCGTTCTATGTTCTTCTATGTAAAAATGACGACATGAAATTGCGGGCATGGGCGGAGGTGCAAGGCATCTCCTATCGGACAGCGTTGAAATGGTTCCACGCTGGCACGTTGCCGGTTCCTGCCCGTCAACTGCCGACCGGGACGATCCTGGTCGAGCCGCCGCAAGCCTCGACCGGGCTGACGGTCGCGTACTGCCGCGTGCCGAGCAGTGACCAGACCGAAGACCTCGAACGACAGGTCGGCCGGGTGGCGGTCGAGTGTTCGCAGCGAGGGCTCGTCCTGGATCGTGTTGTCTCAGAAATCGGTTCGGGACTGAACGGGCACCGCCCCAAGCTGGCGAAGCTGCTGGCCGACCCGACCGTCGAAACAATCGTGGTCGAGCACCGCGAACGGCTCGCACGATTCGGGGTCGAGTACGTCGAGCAAGCCCTGGCTGCGTCCGGGCGCACTCTCGTCGTCCTCGACGAGGCCGAACTGCCCGACGACCTGGTACAGGACATGGTTGACGTGCTCACGTCCATGTGTGCCAGGCTATATGGCCGCAGGTCCGCCCGACGCCGAGCCGAGGCGGCGATCGCCGCGACCGAAGCCCACCGGGATACTGAGTGATCCGGGCGTATCTGTTCGCGCTGGACCCCACGGCCGAGCAGCAACATCAGTTTCGTTCGCACTGCGGGGCACAGCGGTACACCTACAACTGGGCGCTTGCGCAGGTGAAAGCGAACTGGAACCAGCGCAAGGCCGAGGAGTCCTACGGGATCGCCGACGCGGACCGCACGCCGTGGATCAACACCTCCGCGTACAGCCTGCGCAAAGCCTGGAACCAGGCGAAGGGCGAGGTTGCGCCGTGGTGGGCGGAGAACAGCAAGGAGGCCTACGCCTCCGGCTGCGCGAACTTGTCGACCGCGCTCGGCAACCGCCGCGACGGTCGCGCTCGGATGCCGCGGTTCAAGTCGAAACACGCCCGCCAGTCGTGCCGGTTCACCACCGGAGCGTTCGGGATCGGCCGCGACCGTCGACATGTGAAGCTGCCGCGGATCGGTGAGATCCGCACGCACGAGTCGACCCGCAAGCTCTCCCGAAGGATCGAGACCGGTACCGCCCGGATCATGTCGGCGACGCTCTCGCACCAGCGGGGGCGCTGGCACATCTCGTTTTCGGTCGAGCTGCCCGACACCGATGCTGCCCCGCGTGGCGGGCAACGGGTGGTTGGTGTCGACCTCGGCATCTCGGCGCTCGCAACCTTGTCGACCGGCGAGAAGATCGCCAACCCTCGCCACCTCGACAAGGCGCAGCAGGCGCTGCGGCGGGCGCAGCGAGTCACAGCCCGCCGGCAGGGGCCGGACAGGCGCACAGGGCAAACACCGTCGAATCGATGGGGCAAGGCACAGGCGTGGGTCACCCGGCTGCACGCCCGTGTCGGGAACCAACGTCGGGACAGCCTGCACAAGATCACCACGCGACTGGTGCGCGACTTCGATGTCATCGGAATCGAGGACTTGCACGTCGCTGGCATGGTGCGTAACCGTCGTCTCGCACGGCACATTACGGACGCCGGGTGGGCCGAGTTCCGGCGCCAACTGACCTACAAGGCGGACGCTGCGGGTGTCGGTGTTGTCGTCGCGGACCGATGGTTCGCTTCCAGCAAGACCTGTTCCGGGTGTGGCACAGCGAAAGCCAAGCTGGCTCTCTCCGAACGGATGTACGCCTGCACGGCGTGTGGCCTGGTGCTCGACCGGGACCACAACGCCGCGCAGAACCTCGCCGCCCTCGCTGGCGGAACCCCCGGAGAGTTGCTTCGGGAGCAGCCCGCTGGAACTCATGTCAGACCTGGCTCCGCGCCGGGCAGTGAGACTGCCACGGGAAGGCCGCGAAGCGGCCAAGGCCATGTTCGCAAGAGCATGGATCACGAGACAGAATTACTCGTTTCGTGAACGGCGTACTGGGCGGTGATCTTCTTCTCTTCTGGCGGACCTCGGGTCACCGTCGGCGCTGTGACCATCGCCAGGTAGCGCTTGTAGGCGACGTAGCAGCGGTAGACGTAGTCGTTTGTTGTCGTTGTCGTTGTCTCAGGCAGGTCGCGGTGGGAACGACGGCTGGGGCGGTGATTGGGTCGTAATGGCCAGCCGAATCGATGAGCCCCCGCATGCGGGATTGGCCGACGAACTGGTCGCCTACCAGGGTGACGGCGCCGCCGTCGACGACCGCGTGGGCTTCGACTCCTGTTGCGTGGACCAGATTTTGGCGCGCGGTGAGGTCGGCTGCCTTGTTGACGAGGTGTTGTGAGGGGGTAGGAGGTGAAGGAGTTAGGCGTCGGGGTATTCGGCGGAGGCGAGTTTGCGGTTTTCGGGGGAGACGGCCAGGTCGACGTCCTCGAGTTCGCGCGCGGCGAGCGTCGCGGCGGCCGCGGTGGGGAACCGGAACAGGGCGGTGGTCAGGGCCGTGGCGTCGGGGCCGGGGCGGGTTTCGCCGTCGGGATCGGCTTTATCGGCGCCGAGCGCGACGTAGCCGGTGATGAATTCGCGGTTCTCCAGAACAGGTTTGGAGACATTGGCGACGAAATCCAGCGCGCGTTCGACATCGGGAACGACAACACCGCCTCGTCCGTGTGACAGCGAAGGATCGATCCCCACCGCGGGCACTACCGCAGCCGACATCCGCGCACCCTCGACGAGCGCGCCCTTGTTGCCCGCGGTGTCGGGGTAGGTGTGCCGGTCGGTGGCGAAGGTGCCGGTCTCCAGACCACGCACATCGGGCTCACCGGCGACCGGTGTGCCGCTGACCGCACAGCCGGTGAGGGTGATCAGGGCGCCACCCAAGGCGAGCGCGATGCGAATTTTGGTCGAATCGATCATCACAAGCCCCTTGATGTCCTCCCGCGATATGCGTCCCTTCGCCATCGCTGCGGCTATGCGCAAGAGGGGTGAGGAACGCTTCGCGGCTGCGCCCACTAGGTATGAAGTTACCGGACCGAACCCGCCCAGGGGGACCGATGTGGGGTGCTTGCCATACTCTGGATGACATGGCGACCCCCCTGCTGCGCAGTTCCGGTAGAGGCCGATACCTGTGAGGGATCGGCAGGTCGAAGTGGTGCTCGGAAGTCACGCTGTCGCGCGGGTCGCGGGCGCGGTGATCGTGGTCGCCCATCGGGGGCAGGGCAAGATCACGCCCGGTGATACCGCGGCGATCGCGCTGGAATCGCTGGCGGAGTTGGTGCGTGACGCGCACGAGCAAGCGCCGTCGGGGCCGGGTTCGGTGGTGGCGCGTGAGGCAACCCGATGGCTCATGAAGTACGCCGAGCAGATCTCGCCGGGTGTGCCGATCGATTTCGGGGTGCTCTCGGCCGCGGACAACGGTGGCGTGGCGATCTTCCTGCACGGTTCGGTGACTGCTGTCCTCACCGACGATCGGGGCCCGGAGTACTACCGCGGTAGCGACGCGGCGTTCACCGTCGACCGGGTGGCCTCGGAGCCGGCGAAGGCGGTCGCGCTGTTCGTCGACGATGCCAAGGGGCGCATCCCGGATCTGCCGCCGGAACGCGGAATCGGTTGGCTCGTCGAGGGAATCGCGCAGGCGGGCGGGGCCGTGATGTGGTCCAACGATGTGCGCAGCCGGGTGCGGACCGCGGAACCGGCGGGTCAGACCCGGAGGCCACCACCGCCTACCGCGCGCATCGACCGGGAACCACGTGCGCCGCAACCGGATTCACGACCTGTCGAGCAGCCGGCGACCGGAATGCAACCGGCTACGTCGATGCTGGACGCTGTCACCGGCACCGCGTACGGCACCGTCGACACACCTGTCGTCGACCCGCACACCGCCGAAACCCGGCACTCCGGAACCAATCCCGCGCCCGATCCCGATCCCGACCTGCAGCGCAGGCTGGAAGCCACGGCCAAGTCGACGGTGCTGGCGGTGCGGGTGATGGGATTCAAGTGCGCGCGTGCGCATCCCAGCGATCCCCGCTCGGCGTTCTGCACGGTGTGCGGCATGCCGGTCGACCAGACCCAAGCGCTCGCCGAGGTGGTTCGCCCACCGCTGGGCATGCTCGTGCTCGACGACGGCATGACCTACCTGATGGCCGCCGACGCGGTGATCGGGCGTGACCCGGAGAACTCCGACGCGGCCCTGCGCGGACTCATCCCGCTGCGCATCGACGACACCTCCGGTGGCATGTCACGCGCGCATGCCGAAGTGCACCTGGTGAATTGGGATGTGCAGCTCATCGATCGCGGTTCCACCAACGGAACTCGCAGCAGGCACCCCGGCTACCGCGACTGGATCCGCCTCACGCCGAATCAGCCGATGGTGCTCGTCCCCGGCACAGAAGTCATGATCGGCAACCGGGTGCTGCGCTACGAACCGGCCGCCCCACCCCCCTTCGGCTGACACCTACCGCATTCCCAACCCCGTACGACCCGACCTCGAGGAGGGTCCGCCGCGAAGCGGCGTAGCGGCCCGGCCGCGAGTTAGCCGCCGTTGCGTCCGCGGCGCAGCCGCCAGCAACGGTGGCTAACTCGCGGCCCCAGGGGGCCGCGCTCGAGCGCGCCAGCGCTCCAATAACTCAGCTATACCTGGACAGGCAGGTGGTTTCGCCGTTGAGGACGCCCGCGCGGAAGGCGTCGACGCGGGAGAATCCGCTTGGCACCGTTTTGCCTTCGGTGTCGCTGGCGGCCAGTCCGTCGGTGAGCAGGCCCGAGACCGCTTCGTCGAGGTCGCCCGCGGACAGCTGGATGTCGCCCTGGCTCACCGGACGGCCGGGCAGGGCGAGTCTCCCGGTGACGACCCCGGACAGGCAGGCCGCGCGCAGACCGGTCTTCGCGCCGGTCAGCTGCTGGCCGTGGCTGCGCTGCACAGCCAGGGTATAGCGGGAGATGAACACGACGTAGCCGTTGTAGTCGCCGCTGACCTTCACCGGCAGCGGGCCGTCGTCGTCGGTGTCGGTGGCGCCGCGGTCGGCAAGGCCCGCGACGTCGGTGGCGATGGTGTTCTTGGCGGGGCAGTAGGTGACCGGGTCGGTGATCGTGCCGTCCTCGCAGTCGATGCGCGAGCCCGCGTAGTCGTAGGTCGGTGCCTCTTCCACCGGCAGGATCGCCTGCAGCGCCTTGCTCAGCTCGACCAGGTTTTCCTTGGAGACGGGGTATTCGCCGCGACCGCTGTCGCCGGAGAAACTCTGCGGGAGGTTGCCGCGGCGCGAGTCGATCTCGTCCTCGTCGATGCCCTTGCAGCCGCGCGGTCCGTCGGTGAACCCGATCTGCACGGCGGTGACCCGTTCGAAGGCCGAGCCGTGCACGCTCTCCGGGTCGTCGGGATCGGAGTCGCGAATCGAAACAGTCGCGGCCAGTACGGAATTCAGGCCGTCGGAGGTGTTGATCGTGAAGTGCTTCGACTTGTCTTCGGCGACGTGTCGCATGAACGCGCCCGCGAAGCAGTCGGCCTGCTGTTCCTTCACCAGGACCGGCGTCTTCTTGGTGACCATCTTGGCCATGGTCTGGATGGCGTGGCCGTATTCGTGGGCGAGCACCATCACCACCGACATCGGGCCGAAGGTCTCGCTCATGGTGGGCAGCAGCATCTCGCGGTCCCAGCCGATGGAGTTGTCGCTGCGGCAGTAGGCGGCATTGACCAGGTGATAGGTGGTTTCGGAGCAGAATTCGATCGCCTGGCTGCGGGCAGCGCGCGCGTTCCAGGAGATCAGCTTCTCGACCGGGTCGAACGTCTCACCGGGAAACTCGGTGCCGAAGCCGGCCTGCCAGTAGGCCTGGATGTCGTCGATCGCGTTGAGCGCCAACTGGTCCACGTCGCCGTCGTCACCATTTTCCGCGGTGAGGGTCGAATCGGCGATGCCGGTTCGCGGGCCGTTCGGCCCACCGGTGGTTGGCAATCCCGCCACCTGGAACGGGTCGTCGTAGACGGAGACTCCGTGCCCGTCGACCGCCCGTGTGCAGCCGACACCCATCAGCGCGCATAGCACGACAGAAATCGCAATGAACACTTGGGCTTTCGGCATCAGTCCCCCTGGTCGGCCGGATACACGTGCAGGTCGATCGCCGGATCGGGCTCCAAGCCGTCTCGGGGGCACCGCCGATGTCCGGGCGATGGCATAGTATCCGCTCCATGTCTTCACCGGGGGCGCAGACCATCACCGTGCGCCATGATGGAACCGAACGAGTCTTCGAAGCGAGTCAGCAGATCACCATGGGCCGCGCGCCCGAGGTCACCCTGTTCGTGGACAGCCCGCTGGTCTCGCGTGTGCACGCCACTCTACGATTCAGCAACGGCGCCTGGGTACTCGCCGACAACGGCAGTACGAACGGCGTCTTCGTCGACGCGCGCAGGCTGAACCAGCCCGTATCGATCGACCGGCCCACCCAGGTACGCCTGGGTGACGCCATTACCGGCCCGCTGCTACACCTGGTCCCCGCGGCGCCTGGGGCGCGCCACGCGGCGACCATGGTCGCGCCGCCTTCGCAGCCGCAGCAGCCCCACCAGCCACAGTCACGTCCGCAGCAGCAGCGACCCGGTTTTCAGCCGCCTTCGCGCCCGCAACCACCGCAACCGCAATACGTGCCGACCTCGCAGCTGCCCGCGCAGCCGCAGGACAACATCAACATGACCCGCCGCGCCGATTCGTCGATGCTGCCGCCGGTCCGCAAGGCCGCCTCGACCGAACCGGTCGCGCGGGGTGACCGCATTCCGCCCGGTGGCCTGAGCATCGGCCGCACCTCCGACAACCAGATCGTGGTGAACGATCCGCTGGCCTCGCGCGCGCACGCGAAGCTGCTTTCCTCGCCAGAGGGCCTGGTGATCGAGGACCTCGGGTCGGCCAACGGCACCTTCGTCAACGGTCACCGCCAGCAGCGCTCGGTGCTGCGCGAGCGCGACATCGTCACCATCGGCAATATCGACTTCGTCGTCACCCAGGGCGCGCTGGCGCATCGGCAGAAGCCGGTCGCTGAGCAGGGTCTGTCGGTGCACGGGGTCGGGTTCACGGTCGAGAACAACAAGCAACTGCTCGTCGATGTGAACATGACGGCGGGTCGTGGGACGCTGACCGCGCTGATCGGACCGTCGGGCGCGGGCAAGTCGACGCTGTCGAAGCTGATCGCGGGCAATACCCAGCCCTCCGGCGGTGTGGTGACCTTCGAGGGCCGCAACCTGCACGCCGAGTACGAGGCGCTGCGTTCGCGCATCGGCATGGTGCCGCAGGACGACGTGCTGCACCGTCAGCTCACCGTTCGCCAGGCACTCGGCTTCGCCGCCGAGCTGCGGTTGCCGCCGGATACCACCAAGGCCGACCGGCAGCAGGTGATCGACGGTGTGCTGCAAGAACTTTCGCTCACCCAGCATGCCGACACCAGGGTCGACCGGCTCTCCGGTGGTCAGCGTAAGCGCGCGTCGGTGGCGATGGAGCTGCTCACCGGTCCGTCGCTGCTGATCCTCGACGAGCCGACCTCGGGCCTCGACCCGGCGCTGGATCGACAGGTCATGCAGATGCTGCGCGAGCTGGCCGACGCCGGCCGCGTGGTGATCGTGGTGACGCACTCGGTCGCCTGCCTCGATATGTGTGACCAGGTAGTGCTGCTGGCGCCCGGTGGTAAGACGGCGTTCGCCGGACATCCGGGTGGGGTCGGTGCGGCGATGGGGACCAGCGACTGGGCGGAGATCTTCGCCGAGGTCGCGGCCAACCCCGACCAGGCCTTCGCGAAGTATCGATCCAGGCAGGCGCATGTGCCGCCACCACCGCCCGCGCAACCGAACCGCGGCAATGTGGGTGCGCCGCCGCAGTCGAACGGGATGCGTCAGTTCTCGACGCTGATGCGCAGACAGCTGCGGCTGATCTTCGCCGACCGCGGATACCTGGCGTTCCTGGTGGTGCTGCCGTTCATCCTCGGCGCGTTGTCGCTGGTGGTGCCGGGTAGTGACGGGTTCACCGAGGCGCCTTTGATGCAGATGCCCGATGGTTCGTTCGGGCGGGCCAGCGGCGGTGAGGCACAGCAGCTGCTGGTGGTGCTCATCCTCGGCGCGTGCTTCATGGGTGCCACGCTCACGGTGCGTGACCTGGTCGGCGAACGGTCGATCTTCCTGCGGGAGCGCGCCGTCGGCCTGCTGCCATCGGCGTACCTGATGGCCAAGATCGTCGTGTTCAGCGTGACCGCGTTCCTGCAGTCGGCGGTGCTGATCGGCATCACGTTCATCGGCAAGAAGGCGCCGGGCCAGGGTTCGCTGATCCCGAGCGGCAGCGTCGAGCTGTATTTCGACATCGCGATGACGGCCGTGTGCTGTGTGGTGTTCGGCCTGCTGATGTCGAGCCTGGCCAAGTCCAACGAGCAGGTCATGCCGATGCTCGTGGTGATGATCATGGTGCAGCTGGTGATGGCAGGCGGCCTGATCCCGGTCACCGACCGGGTCGGCCTCGAGCAGGTGTCGTACCTGTTCCCCTCGCGCTGGGGTTACGCGGCGGGTGCGTCGACGGTGAACTTGAAGGAGCTGGTCCTCGGCACCCAGGATGACTCACTATGGACCCACTCGATCGGGATCTGGATTCTCGACATCGTGATGCTCATCGTGATCACCTCGATCATCGCGCTGTTCACCTGGAGCCGCCTACGGCTGAAGAAGGCACAGGCATGATCGGCCAGGTCAAACCCATTTCGGTGGGCAAGATGCGCGTGTCTGTCGCCGACCGGGCACACTTGATCCTGTGACCGTTCGAGTTGGGGCCCTACATCTGGGGTGGGACGTGGTGTCCGTGGCCGCGGGTGGCGGTGCGAGCCCGGTCCGCCCGGTACAGGTCGAGGGCACCTACACCCCGCCCGCCTACCTGCTCGCCGATGCCGCGGGCAGGCTGCACACCGCCGGTGTCGACCGGCAGCGACCGGATCTGGGGATGGCGATCGCCGATGTGCGCGACATCCTCGGCCATCCGCAGATCGTGATCGCCGGCGCCACCTGGCCCGCCGAGCTCGTCTTCCGGGCCCGGCTCTACAACCCCCTGGCCGCGATCGGCAAGCATCTGCAGGGCAAGCCGCAGGTGGTCGCGTTGCCGTATCCGGACAGCTGGCCCGAGGACAAGGTCGACGTGTACGCGGCGCTCGTCGAGCAGCTCGACGTGATCGTCGAACCACTCCCGGAAAGCGTCGCGCTCTCGGGCTATGTGCGCGCGCTCGGCCTGGTGTCCCCGCCCAGCGAGCGGCATCGCGACGGCGTCGGCGCCACCGGGATCTACTCCGACGGCCGCTCGCTGCTGGTGGTCGCGGTGCACGGCGACGACGAACAGCCGACCGAATCGACGGAGGTCGCGGTCGGTGCCGAGGCGCTGCGCGATGCCCGCACGGCCGACAACGTGGTGATCGAGGCGATGGCCGCGGCCCGCTCGATCGGCGCCGACACCTCGACGGTGCTGCTGGCGGGCAATGTCTGCTTCAACGACGCCCTGCGCTTCGCCTTCCAGAACCACCTCGGCCAGCGTCTGCACGTGGCCGACCATCCGATGCACGCGCTCGTACTCGGTGCCGCGCATCTGCTCGTCACCGAGCCCGACCCCGACGAAGACGACGACGACTACCCGGAGCCGAACCATCCCGGCCAGGCGGTCGCCGCGCAGGTCGGCTGGGGTGCGCAACCCACGGCACCGCCCGCCGCGCAGCCGCCGGGCCCCGCTGGGTTCGTCGCCGGTCCGCCCGGTGCGCAGCCGCCGAGGCCCGCGGGTCCGACCGGTGGTGCGCCGCGGCACGCGCTCGATGATGACGACGATGACGACCGCCGCGGCAAACTGCTCGGCAAGGTGAAGAAGGGCTTCTTCGGCGCACCGGCCGTGGTCGGCGCGCTGGCGCTGGTGGCGTTCCAGCCGGATCCCGCCGTTGCCTCGGCCGCCGAAACGGTGAGCTGCGCGTTCACCCCGTACACGAACACGGTCCCGCGCGATGGCATCGCCACCGCGCGCGGCTTGGTCGTCGACGACGGCACCTGCGTCACCCCCGGCATCGACACTTTGCGCTACCTGATTCCCGGTCCCGCGCGTGCGACCGACCCGGGTCCGCCGGTAGTGATCTAGCGTCGCCGGTGGCGTTGCTTCGCCGATGGGGGTCGAGGCCGGCGGTCGGCATCGCCCGATTGTGGGTCGGTGATGCGTCGCTGGTATCGTTGCCGGTTGGCGTGTGGAACGTCGAACCGTTCGCGGATCGGCGTCACCTCGATGTCCTGGGTCTCCACCGGCCGCCAGGACAGCCTCGATCCACACATCAGGGCCGGCAACACCGACGACAGACAGGGAACGACTGTGCCTACGTACAGCCCCAAGGCGGGTGACGTCACCCGCAAGTGGTACGTCATCGACGCCACTGACGTAGTCCTCGGCCGTCTCGCCGTGCAGGCCGCTGGCCTGCTGCGCGGCAAGGGCAAGCCGACCTACGCACCCCACGTCGATGGTGGCGACTTCGTCATCATCATCAACGCGGAAAAGGTTGCCATCTCCGGCAACAAGAAGCAGGACAAGCTCATCCACCACCACAGCGGACACCCGGGCGGCCTCAAGTCGCGCACTGTCGGCGAGGTGTTGGCGACCCGTCCCGATCGTCTCGTGGAGAAGGCCGTCAAGGGCATGATCCCGAAGAACAAGCTGGGTAACGCGATCGCGGGCAAGCTGAAGGTCTACGCAGGCCCGAACCACCCCCACGCCGCGCAGCAGCCGGTTCCGTTCGAGATCAAGCAGGTGGCCCAGTGACCGCTCCTGAAGAGTTCGCAGCCGAAGAGTTCGACGCGACCGATGAGGTCGTCGTCGAGATCGTCGAAGATGGCGAAGCCTACGACGACGCCGAGTACGTCGAAGAAGAGCTGGCCTTCGAGCCGCTCGGCCTCGACCGCCCGGTGCAGACCGTCGGCCGCCGCAAGGAAGCCGTTGTTCGCGTTCGCATGGTGCCCGGTTCGGGCAACTTCGAGCTCAACGGCCGCACCATCGAGGATTACTTCCCGAACAAGGTGCACCAGCAGCTCGTGAAGTCCCCGCTGGTTCTGGTCGAGCGTGTCGAGAACTTCGACATCTTCGCTCGCCTGGTCGGTGGCGGCCCGTCGGGTCAGGCAGGCGCCCTGCGTCTGGCTATCGCCCGCGCGCTGATCGTGGTCACCCCGGACGACCGTCCCGCCCTCAAGCGTGCCGGCTTCCTGACGCGTGACCCGCGTGCCACCGAGCGTAAGAAGTACGGCCTGAAGAAGGCCCGTAAGGCGCCTCAGTACTCGAAGCGCTGATTTACGCACTGTCGACTTTCGGCTTTCGCATACGCTAGGTATGCTCCCCGCGCGAGTGGGGATGAGCCGGGTCGGCGGAGCACATATGCGAGAGCAGGCTTCCAGCACGGCTGGTCGCCTGCTCTCGTGCTGTATGCGGGGGACCTACTACCGGTATAGAGGTTTTTATGGGACGGCTGTTCGGCACAGACGGTGTTCGTGGACTCGCCAACGAGTCGCTGAGCCCGGAACTGGCGATGCGCGTCGCCGCCGCGGCAGCGCAGGTGCTCTCGCGCGGCAAGCGGCGCCCGGTCGCGGTGCTCGGTCGCGATCCCCGCGCCAGCGGCGAGATGCTCGAGGCCGCGGTAACCGCGGGCCTGACCTCCGTCGGTGTCGATGTCCTCTCCGTCGGCGTGCTGCCCACCCCGGCCGTCGCCTATCTCACCGGCCTGTACGACGCGTGCTTCGGCGTGATGATCTCCGCCTCGCACAACCCCATGCCCGACAACGGCATCAAGATCTTCGCGGCGGGCGGGCACAAGCTCGACGACACCATCGAGGCGCGGATCGAAGCCCTGATCGCCGAAGGCGTCACCGTGCGCCCGACCGGCGCGGGCATCGGCCGGGTACGTGGCGACTACACCGTCGAGGGCACCCACGAACGCTATGTCGAGCATCTGCTCGAATCCACCGGGCAGGACCTGTCCGCGCTGACCGTCGTTGTCGACTGCGCGCACGGTGCGGCCGCGGAGGTGGCGCCGCAGGTGTACCGGGAGGCAGGCGCGACGGTGATCGCGATCAACGCCGAACCCAACGGGCTCAACATCAATGATGGTTGCGGCTCGACGCATCTGGACAATGTGCGGCGCGCGGTCCTCGAACACGGTGCCGACCTCGGCATCGCGCTCGACGGTGACGCCGATCGTTGCCTCGCGGTGGACGCCGCGGGCGAGGTCGTCGACGGTGACGCGATCATGGCCGTGCTCGCGCTGGCGATGCGCGACGCGGGCGAGCTGGTCGACAACACACTGGTCGCGACCGTGATGAGCAACCTCGGCCTGCACATCGCGATGCGCGCCGCCGAGATCACCGTGATCACCGCCGCTGTCGGCGACCGGTACGTGCTCGAGGAACTGCGGCGCGGTGGGTTCAGTCTGGGTGGGGAACAGTCCGGGCATGTGGTGTTCCCGCGGTTCGGCACCACCGGTGACGGAGTGCTCACCGGCCTGCGGTTGATGGCTCGGATGGCGCAGACCAAGGCCTCGCTGGCCTCGCTCGCCTCGGTGATGACCACGGTGCCGCAGGTGCTGATCAATGTCGCGGTGTCCGACAAGAGCGCGGTCGCTGTTGCCCCCGAGGTGCTGGAGGCCGTTGCGGAGGCGGAGCGGATCCTGGGGGAGACCGGGCGGGTTCTGTTGCGGCCCAGTGGGACCGAGCAGTTGGTGCGGGTGATGGTGGAGGCCACCGATCCGGGGCAGGCGCGTCAGCTGGCCGATGATCTGGCCAAGCGGGTCGCCGCGGTCTAGTCGCCTGGCGGGTCGGGTCGGGTACAACTAGTATCGAGATACGCCGTAAGGACCTGTGTGCCCGTGGTGCGTGTGTGCTGCTCGGCGCAGGCGGTTACTTTGGCGCGCAGCACGATTCGAAGGGGGCCGATCATGGTTCCGCCGCTGCCTGCCCGTAACTATCAAGATCAGTACCCGTACGAGTACGGCGAAGCCGACCAGCCGCACCGCTGTGGTGGGGCCTGTGGACGACCGGGCTGCCGCGAAGTGCCGCAAGGGTATTCGCACACCGTGCCGATCCGCGACGAAGGCTACGGCCAGTCCGCTTACGAGCCGGTCGCCGAGGCGCCACGCACACGCCCGTTCGCGGCGTCACGGGTGCCGCGCTCGCGTTCGTTCATCGCGGTGGTCGCCGTGCTCGGTGTCACCCTCGGTGCCGGACTGATCGGGGCCAAGCTCGGCTCCGATATCGCACTGTTCGGTGCTGCCGAACCTGGTGTGGTGCAGTCGCTTTAGAACTGTCCGGCGACGAAACCGCTGAACAGCACTCCGAAGCCACCGATCTCGCCCGCGATCAGCCCGTACATCGACAGCCGTAGTCCGGCGGGGATCTGCCCGTCGAACTGGTTGGTGGTGTCACGGCGCAGCCCGTGCAGGACGTAACTGGCGATCGCGCCGATGAAGAACGCGAGCACGACCAGGTCGGCGGTCAGGTTGACGATCGTCGGCCAGGCGCTGAGCTCGGTGAACACCGCGAGCAGGATCCCCGCGAAGGAGTACATCAGCGCGGCGCGGTGGGCGATGTCGACATAGATGTGTGCCGCCCCGTCGACCCGGATGCCGTGGTATTTCCAGACCCCGAGCAACAGGGCGCTCAGGAAGATGAATCCGGTGATGAGCAGGGTGATCCGGGTGTCGATGCCTAATACGTAGTCCATGCCTTATTCCTCGGTGAGTAGCCCACTGGACATGTGCCAACGACGGGTCGCCCGAACAGAATCCAGCATCCGGCGATCGTGCGTCACCAGAATCAAAGTGCCGGTGAAGGATTCGACCGCCTGCTCGAGCTGTTCGATGGCGGGCAGGTCGAGGTGGTTGGTCGGCTCGTCGAGGACGAGCAGGTTCACCCCGCGTGCCTGCAGCAGGGCCAGCGCCGCGCGGGTGCGCTCGCCGGGGGACAGGGTGTCGCAGGCGCGGGTCACGTGCGGTCCGCGCAGGCCGAACTTGGCCAGCAGCGTGCGGACGTCGGCGTCGGGCCAGTCGGGCATCGCCGCGGCGAAGGTGTCGGCCAGCGCGCCGGCACCGCGGAACAGCCCGCGGGCCTGATCGACCTCGCCGATCTCGACACCGGAACCCAGTGCGGCGGAACCGGAATCGGGTGCGATCTTGCCGAGCAGCAAGCCGAGCAGGGTCGACTTGCCCGAGCCGTTGGCGCCGGTGAGCACGATCCGGTCGGCCCAGTCGATCTGGGTGGTGATCGGGCCGAGGGTGAACTCGCCGCGGGCGAGGGTGGCGTTGTTGGCTGTCGCGACCACCGCGCCGCTGCGGGGCGCGGTCGCGATCTCCATCCGCAGTTCCCATTCCTTGCGCGGCTCGTCGACCACGTCGAGGCGTTCGATGCGGCGCTGGGTCTGGCGGGCCTTGGCGGCCTGTTTCTCGGTGGATTCCGCGCGGGTCTTGCGGCCCATCTTGTCGGAGTCGTTCTTGCCCTTGCGGCGGGCATTGCGCACGCCGTGCTCGAGCCAGTTGCGCTGCATCTGCGCGCGCGACTCCAAACCCGCTTTGGTGTCGGCGAATTCGTCGTAGGCCTCGCGGGCGTGCTTGCGGGCGATCTCGCGTTCGGCGAGGTAGGCGTCGTAGCCGCCGTCGTAGAAGCCTGTCTGCTGCTGAGCCAGATCGAGTTCGAGGACGCTGTTGACGGTGCGCGCCAAGAACTCTCGATCATGGCTGATCACCATGAGCGGTACCCGCACGCCGGTGACGAACCGTTCCAGCCGGTCGAGGCCGTCGAGGTCGAGGTCGTTGGTCGGCTCGTCTAGCAGCAGAATGTCGAAGCGCGACAACAACACCGAGGCCAACCCTGCACGTGCCGCCTGACCGCCGGACAGGCCCGTCATCGGGGTGTCGAGCCCGCTGGCCAAGCCGTCGGTCAGCCCCAGATCCGCGGCTACCTCTTCGGCGCGCTGATCGAGATCCGCGCCGCCCAAGGCCAGCCAATGTTCCAGCGCGGGCGAGTAATCGTCGTCCCCACCATCGCCGAGGCGTTCCGCCGCCGCATCCATCACCTGCTGGGCGTGCGCGACTCCGGTGCGGCGCGAAAGGAACTCGAGCACCGTCTCGCCCTCGATGCGCTCCGGTTCCTGTGTCAGATAGCCGACGGTCGCGTCGGGCGGGCTCAGCGCGATGGTGCCCTCGCCCGGCTCGCGCTCGGCCAGCATCCGCAGCAGCGTCGACTTGCCCGCACCGTTCACCCCGACCAGCCCGATCACATCGCCGGGGGCGAGAGTGAAATCGAGGTCGGCGAACAGGGTCCGTTCGGCGTGCCCCGCGGACAGGCCGCTGGCGTGCAATGTCGTGCTCACCTCGACAATTGTGCCCGTCTCGGGGTCAGACCCTGAGGTCGGGGCCTGTCGAAATCAGGGTGCGGATGGGTCTGTGGACCGATGCGGGTGGGGGTGCTCCGCGGGCACAGTGGAGACATCACCGCTCCACAGGAAGGCAACATCATGACCGCCCCCGCCCGCCGCCTCACCCGTTCGACCAGCAACAAGTGGATCGCAGGCGTCTGCGGTGGCCTCGCCGAACGCTACGGCTGGAACCCCAACATCGTTCGCCTGGTCTTCGTCGTCTCCTGCCTGCTGCCCGGCCCCCAGTTCCTGATCTACCTGGCGATGTGGATCCTCATCCCCAACAAGTAGCCCCGAACCCCGCGGCACCCGCTCGCGGATGACAAGATGGTGGGCAACCCCGCCACGTCGTCATCCGCGAGCTTTCCGTTGGAGGAGCAGTCATGGTCACCTCGGGTGAGTTCCCCGGCCTCGGCCTACCCGACATCGACGCCCACTCATCCCTGGGCGGCCTCGGCCCCGTCGAACTGAACAACCCATCCCTCGACCTCGACCACGACGGCGTCGTCGACTCCCTCTCCACCGGCGACACCGACTCGACCAGCATCTGGTCCGACTACGACCACGACGGTCTGGCCGACCACGTCACCGTCGTCGAGGAAGACGGCGACTACGCCGCCTGGGAGTACCACCGCCATCCTGACGGCACGTCGGAGTGGCGGCGAACCGATCAGGGGAACCTGGAGAAGTAGCGCACGAGGGTGCCGCTGTGATCGAATCCGAGCACAGCGGCACTTGTCGTGTGATCGTGGAACCGATCCGGGTCGTGGCGCGTCTAAGGGAGTAGTGCGCCTGCCGGCGCGTGACCAGAAGGAGGGGGAAGTGGGCGATTCAGTTACGGTCGATCCGACGGCTCTACGTAAGGCGGGGTCGAACTTGAAGGCGTCGGCGGCTGACATCGGGACGTGCTCTGCCGATGTCAAAGGCTGGTCCTTCACCGCCGCGCAAGCCGGTCGCGACTACGGTGCCGAGGGGGCCAAGGTCGGGGGCGTGATCGGCAAGGTCGAGACCTGGTTGAAGAACTGGCAGACCGCGGTCGACAAGACGGGCGCTCAGTTCGGTACCAGTGCGGATACTTATGCGACGGTCGACGATGCCAACGTCAAGAAGATAACTGCTGCTGGGGTGAACCTTTGATGCGCGCGATCGTGGCGATACATTCGACCGTGGTATATGGGGGCGTTCATGGCTGACTCTCCGAGCTGGCCGAGTATTCCTACCGGTGGCAGCGCAGACGAGATGCTCAACCTTGGAGCGGAAGGTTTGCAGTATTTCGTCGAATACCTACCTCGCTATGGAAAAGCGTCAGAGGTCACGAAAGCTTCGGCAAGGCCAGAGCTGCTGGCTGCGGCAAATGGGAATTTCGACTCGATCTACGCGAAATACGACACTGAACGTGGCATGGATATCGCGGCAATCGACCGGATGTCTGCGGCTTTGTCCAAGGTAATGGCCAAATTGCCTGGTGAGATCGACGAACAGCGGCGGCAACTCGCTGCGTTGCCTTCGATATGGCAGGGGCAGGCGGGTGACTCCGCATCCAATATGCTGAATGCGCAGATTGTCCGTGCGGAACAAGATCGCATCGAAGCCGCGACGATATCGCTGGAGCTCAGCTATGTTTCGACTGCGCTGCGCACTGCTGTGCGGCACAAAGCAGTTACGGTCCAGAGCTTTTGGTCTCCCAACACGCCTGACATACCGCAGCAGAACAGCAGTGGGATGAGCCGCACTGCGATCGATGCTTACATCCAAGAGGTTACGTACGACCTTGATACTACTTCTGATGCAAGCAAGAAGGCTAAGCAGTGGTTGATCGATATCTTCATCCCTCACGTCCACGCAACTTACGACAAATTCATTCAGCTTTGTAAAGAAGTCGACACTGAGATTCGTCGGGTATACGGCGTGCTTGTCGAGGCCCTGAACGGACTCGATACCGCCGCGTATCCCATGCCGCAGGATTCCAGCAAGCCACAAACACCCGTGACGACACAGCAGCCCCAGACACAAGACACGTCGACTGGCGGCACACCATCGACAACAGAGGACCCGTCGACCCAGCCGGCAACCACCGAGGACCCGTCGACCACCAAGGACGACGACGATGACGACGATGACGATGACGATGACGACGACATCACCGACACGATAAGCGAAATCACCGATACGGTCAGCGAGGTGATGACAGGCCTCACCTCGCTCGTGTCATCGGTCAGCCAACTCGAATCGCTCTTCACAACTACGGCGGAGACGATCAGTACCGGCCTCACTTCGCTCAACACCTCGATCCAAGAAGGCTTCGCGTCGATTTCGAGCCAGCTGAACGGGTTGATGTCCGGTGGCGCGACGTTCGATCTGAACGGGACGCAGGTCAGCGTCGGGACAGATGAGAACGGCCAACTGACAGTGAGCACCACCGACTCCGCCGGAAACTCACACGAGTACGGCATGGCGCTTGATGCCAACGGCATACCGGTGATCAGCGATGATCAGTCCAGCGGCGAAATCGGTTCGGGGACACCGGAGACCGGTACCGACCAGGGGCCGACCGGTCTCGAAAATGCTGACGAGGGGACGTCTTCGGGTGCGACGCCCAATCCGACCGGTTCTCTGAACGCCAAAGGCTATGCCGCCGAGAACATGCCGGGGGCAGGCTCGACGCCGAGTGCGGACAATGAGCCCGATGGCGAACATTGGGCGGAACAGTATCCGGTGAGCCAGCAACCCGATCCGGGTGACACCGGTGCGGTCTTGGCCGAGGCAGGACCGCTGTGAATCAACGAGTTTATGGGGTTTCGTCATGAGTCGATCGCGGATCGAGGAAGGCGCTTACGAGTTCCTTCGCCGGGTGCAGGTTCTGGACTACGAGTACGACGAGATGCGCAACAGCCTCGCCGTTCACAACAACGGTCACGAGATCCTCGCCGAGATTCAAGCTGTCAGGGAGCGCGAGGCTGCCGAAGCCGAAGAGCGGGAGCGGCTCGAGGCGGCGGAACGCGAGCGTCAGGAAGCCGAGGCCAGAGAACAACGCGAGGCCATCGCACGGTCGATCGCCGCCAGGCGGGCCAATGACCGCGCCGCTCCACTGGATGACGACGATCCCGAAGGGGACTACTACCGCCGTAACAGCTGGTTGGTCTGAGTCCGCAGCACGGCACCGCCACGGCTGACCCTGATCCTGATCTACGTGGCGGTGCCGAACATCACCAACTGGTAGGGCGACGCCGGAGGATCTAACCCCGGATGAGTTTGGCGACCGTGCCGATCGACAACTTCGGCGCCTCGACCTCGACCTCGGCGTGCGGGTCGACCACGTTGGTGTGGGGGATCTCGGCTTCCGGGTCGGCGAAGATCGCGTACTTCTTGTCGGCGAGGAGTGTGGCGAGGAGGTAGCCGGTGACCAGGGCTTTGGTGGTCTTGTCGGTTTTGTGTTCGTAGCGGCCTGCGCCGAGGGCGGCGAAGAGGCGGCGGCCCTCGATGATGCCGTTGTGGGAGGCGCCGTTGATGGTGCGCAGGATCGATGGGCCGGACCAGGCGGTGGCGAGGGTGCGGGCGTTGGAGCTGACCGAGTCGAGGTCGTCGCCGGTCAGGATCAGGGCGGGGGTGTCGATGTCGGGGGCGATGTTCTCGGCGGCGGGGGAGGTGGGGGCGGGGAAGAGCGCCACTACGGCGGCTACCCGGCGTTGAGCTGCGGCGATCACGGCGGCGCCGGCTCCCATGCCGTGGCCGGCCAGGGCCAGGCGATCGGGGTGGACGCTGATGGTGCCGTCACCGAGACGGACTTTGCTGACGATGTCGAGCGTGGTGAGCAAGTCGGTGCCGAGGTCGAGATGTGACGGGATCGGGCCGCGTTCGGTGTCGGGGGCGGCGACCACGAAACCCCACGACGCGATGTGCTCGAGCAGGCTCTTGTAGTTCTCGGCGCTGGTCAGCCAGCCGTGCGCGAACGCGACAGCGGGCAGGTTCAGTCCGGACTCGGGCGTGTACACCACACCCGGCTGACCTGCGATCCCTAAATTCCCACGCAGCACCCGGTGAGGGCCGCGCACGGACAGGGTGCTCAGGAGCGATTTTGCAGACACCGACACGGCGAGAAGAGTATCCGATCAGTAGGGTGGTGGACCATGTGCGGAATCGTGGGGTACGTCGGATACCGGGATGCGCTCGGCGTTGTCGTCGACGCGCTGCGACGCATGGAGTATCGCGGATACGACTCGGCGGGGGTCGCGATCCTCGACGGGAACGGCGCTATCGCGGTCGAACGTAAGGCCGGGCGGCTGGCCAATCTGGAAGCCGAACTGGACGAGGCGGGGACCGAGCGGTTCGCCGGGTCGACCGGGATGGGGCACACCCGCTGGGCCACCCACGGCGCGCCGACCGACCGCAACGCGCACCCGCACGGTGACGTCTCCGGCAAGCTCGCCGTCGTCCACAACGGCATCATCGAGAACTTCGCGCCGCTGCGCCGCGAGCTAGAGGACGCGGGCGTTGAGCTGCTCAGCGACACCGATACCGAGGTCGCGGTGCACCTGGTTTCGCGCGCCTACGCCGCAGGACCCACCGCCGGTGACTTCACCGCGAGCGCGCTGGCCGTGCTGCGGCGCCTCGAGGGCGCGTTCACGCTGGTGTTCACCCATGCCGATCATCCCGGCACGATCGTCGCGGCCCGTCGGTCGACGCCGCTGGTCGTCGGTGTCGGCGAGGGCGAGATGTTCATCGCCTCCGATGTCACCGCGTTCATCGAGCACACCCGCGAGGCGGTCGAGCTCGGTCAGGACCAGGCTGTGGTGATCACCAAAGACGGCTACAGCGTCACCGACTTCGCGGGCAACACCGACGGCGTGGTCAGCCGGCCGTTCACCATCGACTGGGACCTCGCCGCCGCCGAGAAGGGCGGCCACGACTACTTCATGCTCAAGGAGATCGAGGAGCAGCCAACCGCCGTCGCCGACACCCTGCTCGGGCACTTCGTCGTCGACGAGAAGGGCGGCCGGATCGTCCTCGACGAACAGCGCCTCGCCGATCAGGAGCTGCGCGAGTTCGACAAGGTGTTCGTCGTCGCGTGTGGCAGTTCGTATCACTCGGGGTTGCTCGCCAAATACGCGATCGAGCACTGGACCCGGGTGCCCGTAGAGGTGGAGCTCGCCAGCGAATTCCGTTACCGCGACCCGGTTCTCGACCGGTCGACGCTGGTGGTGGCGATTTCGCAGTCCGGTGAAACCGCGGACACCCTCGAAGCGGTGCGCCACGCCAAGGAGCAGAAGGCGCGGGTGCTGGCGATCTGCAACACGAACGGCGCGCAGATCCCGCGTGAATCCGACGCGGTGATCTACACGCGGACCGGGCCCGAGATCGGTGTCGCGTCGACCAAGGCGTTCCTGGCGCAGGTGGCCGCCAATTATCTGGTGGGTCTGGCGCTGGCCCAGGCGCGCGGGACCAAGTACCCCGACGAGGTGGCTCGCGAGTTCGCCGAGCTCGAGTCGATGCCGAAGCTGATCGCCCGGGTGCTCGAGACCGCGCCGCAGGTGCGGGCCATCGCGCGCGAGCTGGCGCATGTGCCGACGGTGCTGTTCCTCGGTCGCCACGTGGGCTACCCGGTGGCACTGGAAGGTGCGCTCAAGCTCAAGGAACTGGCCTACATGCACGCCGAGGGGTTCGCCGCGGGCGAGCTCAAGCACGGCCCGATCGCGCTGATCGAAGAAGGTCTGCCGGTGATCGTGGTGATGCCGTCGCCGAAGGGGCGCGCGGTGCTGCATTCCAAGCTGCTCAGCAACATTCGCGAGATCCAGGCGCGCGGCGCCCGCACGATCGTGATCGCCGAAGAGGGCGACGACACGGTGCGCCCGTTCGCCGACGACCTGATCGAGATCCCGGCCGCGCCCACGCTGTACCAGCCGCTGCTTTCCACGGTGCCGCTGCAGATCTTCGCGGCCGAGGTGGCGCAGACGCTGGGCTACGACGTGGACAAGCCACGCAACCTGGCCAAGTCGGTCACCGTCGAATAAGGCCTGATGCCGGCCTCGTCGCGAGGCCGGCAGGTTCACTCGACCGTGATGCTGCCGCGCATGTCCGGGTGCAGAGTGCACATGTAGCGGTAGGTGCCGGGCTGGGTGAAGGTGTAGGACCATTCGCCCTTGTCGATGATGGGGCTGTTGAGACCCATCGCCTTGTCGCCGATGCCCTGCACGTTGTGCGGGACCTTGTCGGAGAACTTCCAGGTGACCGTCTCGCCGACCTTGATGGTGGCGTCGGCGGGGGCGTATTTCATATCGCCCACTTCGACCGTGAGGTTGGTCGGTGCGTGCTGTTGGGCGGTCGTGGTGCCGACCGGGCGGGGTTTGCGGGTTGTGGTGGTGGCGGCGTTTCCCGAGTCGCCGGAACAGCCGGCGGACAACAGGGCGGCGGCCACGACGAATCCGGCGACAAACCGGGCGGATGCGGCGCGGTGACGAACCATCGACATGGGTGTGGAGCGTAGTCTGCGAGCGATCCTGGGCCGGTCGGCGGCCCGTTCGGGCAGCTGGGAGGCGACTATGTCGGATCGGCGTGGCTACTACACCGTCGACGAGGTTCGGGCCGCGGAAGCCGAGCTGTTCACGCGGGTGCCTGCGGGAATGCCGATGCGGAGGGCGGCTTTCGGGCTGGCGGGGGTGGTTGTCGACGAATTGCGTTCGCGGACCGGTGGAGTGGTCGGGCGAGCGGTGGGGTTGCTTGTGGGGTCGGGGGATAACGGCGGGGATGCGTTGTGGGCGGGGGCCTTGCTGCGGCGGCGGGGGGTTCGAGTTTCGGCCGTTCTGTTGAATCCTGAACGGGCGCATGGGAAAGGGCTTGCTGCTTTGCGGGCGGCTGGGGGAAGGGTGGTTGATCGGCTCGATGCTGTTGATCTGGTGATCGATGGGATCGTGGGGATTTCCGGGCGTGGTCCGTTGCGGCCCGATGCTGCGGAAATTGTTGCTGCCGTGGAGGTTCCGATCATCTCGGCTGATCTGCCGAGTGGGGTCGATCCTGATACAGGGGCGGTGGACGGGGCCGCGGTGACGGCGGATGTGACGGTTGCGTTCGGTGCCTTCAAACCGGTGCACGCGTTGGGTGTGCCGCACTGTGGGCGAATTGTGTTGGTGCCGATCGGGTTACGGCTTCCGGAGGCTGGGTTGGTGCAGCTCGATCCGGGGGCGGTGGGGGCTGGTTGGCCGGTGCCGGGGCCCGCTGATGACAAATACAGTCAGGGGGTGACGGGGGTTTGTGCGGGGAGTTCGAAGTATCCGGGGGCGGGGGTGTTGTGTACGGGGGCGGCGGTGGCGGCCACTGCGGGGCTGGTTCGGTATGTGGGGACGGATACCGAGGTATTGGCGAAGTTTCCGGAAGTTGTTGCCAGTACTTCGATTTCGGAGACGGGTCGGGTGCAGGCTTGGGTGTTCGGGCCGGGCGGGGGTACCGATTCGGGTGCGCGGGATCGGTTGGCCGAGGTGCTTGCTACTGATCTGCCGGTGCTTGTCGATGCGGATGGGTTGACGATTCTTTCCGCCGAGCCGGGGCTGGTTCGCGGGCGCTCGGCTCCGACGGTGCTTACGCCGCATGCAGGGGAGTTCGCGCGGTTGACGGGTGCGGTGGCGGGGGCTGATCGGGTGGGGGCGGTGCGTCAGCTGGCTGATGAGTGGGGGGTGACTGTGTTGTTGAAGGGGCGGGCGACGGTTGTCGCTTCGCCGGGGGGCGTGACGTTTGTGAATGACGCGGGTGGGGATTGGGCTGCTACCGCGGGGTCGGGGGATGTGTTGTCGGGAGTTATCGGGGCGTTGCTTGCTGCGGGGCGGGAGGCGGGGTGGGCTGCTGCTGCGGGGGCTCGGGTGCATGCTTTGGCGGCTAACTTGGCTGCTTATGAGGGGTGGGAGGCGGGGGCTCCTATTTCTGCTACGCCATTGCTAGGGCATGTTCGGGGGGCTGTGCGGGTGTTGCGGGAGGTTGGTGGTGGATCTCGGGGTTGGTAGTCCCAGGACGGTTGTGTGGCAAAGCCACGGGGTTCGGTAGTCCCAGACGGTTTGACGCTGTGTTTATTGGCGCGCTGGCGCGCGCGTGTCCGCGGCCCCAAGGGGCCGCCGGTTAGCGCTCGAGACTAGAGCCTTCGGCTCAG